>CAZVKN010000010.1:0-88472 GCA_964627035.1 uncultured bacterium
ATATAAGTCCATAACACTAAATATAATTTAGTGCAAGAACTTAAGCAATCACCATAAATTAAATTTGTGAGTATAAAATGCCGATTGATCAAAAACTTTTAGAAATACTTGTCTGTCCTGAGACCAAGGCAGATTTGGTGTTGGATGGGGAGACATTGGTCAGCGTTGATCCTGAAACACGCAGACGTTACCGCATTGAGGATAACATCCCCGTTATGTTGATTGATGAATCCGAACAATTGTCTCAGGAAGAGTGGGAACAGATTCTGAAAAAGCACGGTAAAGAAATATGACAGAAGCAGTTGACGCAAAGCTGACTACTCAGATTGCCGAGATGACATCGCTGCTGCTGTGGGAGAATGGAGCGGTGAAGATCAATGCGGAAGAACCGTTTAAGCTTGCTTCCGGTAATCGCAGCCCATTATATATCAATTGCAGGCAGGTCTTTTCTGATCCTCTCTTTATGAATCTGTTTAATTCCTTTGCTGCAATCATCATAGACCGGAATCAGATTAAAGTTGATATGTTTGCGGGTGGTGAAACAGCAGGAATTCCATACGCAGCATACCTCGCACATTCTAAAAACCTACCGATGCTCTATGTCCGCAAGAAAGCCAAGAGCTATGGTATCGCATCCAAAGTTGAAGGTGGAAGCCCGGACGGTAAGCATGTTATGCTGATTGAGGATTTGATTACTGATGGTGGCAGCAAGATAGGATTCATCGAAGCATTGCGAGCAGGTGGTGGTACTGTTACGGATGCACTCGTGCTGTTTGACCGCAATCAAGGGGGAGATGAGACCTTGAAGAAGACAGGTGTAAACCTGATTTCGGTGACTGATCTTGCCACAGCGCTCAAAGTTGCCGGGGAGAATAATATCCTTACTGCTCAAGATCTTGAAACGGTTTATAGCTACCTGAAAGATCCGGAGCAGTGGCATCAGCAGCGAGGACTGGAGTTTAACGGCTAACCGTTTAATGATATTGAATCCTGCTGTCAGCCTCCAAGGCTGACGGCTAAAAGGGGAGCAGTTGCATTTCTGTCACTGTAGGACGGACAAGAATGTCCGTCCTACCCCAAATCGCGTCTGTCAGGCACGGCGACCTGACAGCGGACAAATTCGCAAGGTCGGATAAATGTTTACTCCCGTTGAAATAGGTCGCATTCTGACCTCTTATGAAACTCCCAAAGGGACTCCGATCCAGACTTCCTTCTCCAGCGATGAGCAGGCGGAAGTCCACATTCATGAACAGTTTCGAGATGGTCTTGAGGATCTCATCGGATTCTCGCATATATGGCTGATAACCTGGATGGATCGAAGCAAGCCTTACAAGATGAAAGTAATACCCTATCGTGACACTGTTCATCGGGGTCTGTTTGCTACACGCTCACCAAATCGTCCTAATCCGATTGCGCTCTCTTCAGTTAAACTAATCTCAGTTGATGTGAGTGATGGAATTCTGATCGTGAGTGGAGTGGATTTTCTGAACAACACGCCTCTGCTGGATATCAAACCATATATCCCGACAGATTGTCACTCTGATATCCGAACAGGGTGGTTTGACAAGGGAGTTGACACACGGATAGCCGACAACCGCTTCCATGAGTAGCAGCAGCTACTACTATCCTGTTAACAGTGCCGAATCAAAGCTTACCGAAAAAGGCTCACGCTTCCTCGGTTATGCAGCTCCGGCTTCGGACGAAGCAGCCGCATTGGAAATCCTCAGTCAAAGACGAAAGAAATACTATAACGCAACACATAACTGCTGGGCTTTCCGTGTGGGTGATCCAAGTGATCCGCTCGAGAGATACAGCGATGACGGTGAACCGCACTTCACGGCAGGCAAACCCATCCTTGAGCAGATTAAGAAGCTGGAACCAATTGGAATTATCGTGATAGTGACACGTTGGTTTGGCGGAACCAAGCTGGGGAGGGGAGGATTGATACGTGCGTATGGCGGATGTGCTGCTGAGACACTCCGGCAAATATATATGAAGTCACGAATCCCGAAAAGTCAATTTGTGGTGCAATGTGAATATGATGCTATCGGCATTGTAGAGCATGCGGTTTCAGCGTTCAGCGGCGAGGTCAAGTCGGGGAAGTACGAGCGGAGCGTTGAACTGACCGTATCGGTGCCGAGTGAATCAGCGGATCTGCTCAGGCAAAAGCTAATAGATGTAGGTAACGGAAGAATCGGGATAGAAAGTGAACGATAAAAAAATCTGGTTCTTCGCAGTTTCGTGTGGATTATACCAAAGTTACCTGGAGGGCGTCCCGATGAGTAGGGACGCCCTCGACACATTGTAATTTAAGTTCAAATTTAACATCATTTTGCATTCCACAAGACTTTGGGGCTTTTCCATTTTACAGTCTTTCCGAGAATATAAATTGCTGTCAGGTCGCCGTACCTGACAGCCACCTGATTGATATTCTGCAAGTTAGGCTGTCAACCGCGGCGGGTTGACAGCGGATAATCCTATTTCGGACAGACTGCTTCATAGAAGAGCGGACTGAAAGTCCGCCATCCATGATGTTTTTAAAGACCTCCGGTTCGGAAAAACTGTTCCACTGATTCAATCTCACACTTCAATGCTTCTTCCAATGTACCGCTGAATACCATCTTGCCGTTTTCGAGATATGCAATTCTGTCAGCTATTCGTTTGATCGAGGCAATTTCATGCGTCACTACCACAATCGAGAGCCCTAACTCCTTCCGAAGCCTCAGAAGCAATTGATCCAGAAGGGATGATGTGACCGGATCAAGCCCGGCTGACGGCTCATCGCAGAACAAAAGCTGCGGATCGAGCGCAAGTGCACGTGCCAGTGAGGCTCGTTTTCTCATGCCACCTGACAGCTCTGACGGCATCCTGTCATCAGCACCTTCGAGCCCCACCTGATGCAGCTTTAGGCTGACAACCCGGTCTATAACCGATTGAGGGAGGCTAGTATGCTGCTCGATTGGGATTGCGATATTGGTGGCAAGAGTCTTCGATCCGAGAAGAGCCCCGTTCTGGAACATGACACCAATCTTTTTCAACAGTTTCTCACGCTCAATCTCATCAAGCTCCCACCAGTTTTGTTCAAACAGTTCCACGGTTCCGTTAGCGGGTTTGAGCAGACCGATGAAATGCTTGAGCAGAGTGGTTTTGCCGGATCCGCTCCCCCCGATTATTGCAAGTATCTCTCGTGGATGCACCTCAAGTGACACTCCATCAATGACTACCAATTCACCGTAGGCTGCAGTGAGATCGCTAACACTCGCTAACACCCGGACTTCATGTTCATTGTCATCATGCATAGAACAGCAATCCCAACAATGCATCGGCGACTATTACTGCAAATATCGAAGCTACCACCGCTGAAGTAGTTGCTCTGCCAACACCTTCGGGACCGCCGGAAGCTCTAAACCCGAAGAATGCAGCGCAGATGACAATCAACCAGGCAAAGATCAGACTTTTAATCTGTCCGGTGATGATGTCCTTTAGAAACAGTGCGGTTTTCGCTTCAAGGATGAATGACTGTGGTGTTATGTCGAGAGCGCCGATAGATGCAACCAATCCACCAGATATACCGACAACTGTCGCCAGTATAGAGAGTAAAGGAATGGTGAGAGTTATACCCAATATCTTGGGAACCACGATATACCGGATCGGTCGAATCCCCATGACGACCAGTGCATCGGTTTCTTCCGTGACGTTCATAGTGGAGATTTCAGCAGCGATTGCAGCGCCACTCCGTCCTGCCAGGATGATCGCCGTCATCAACGGTCCCATCTCACGTGCCATCGAGATGCAGACCAGATCAGCTACGTATATGTTCGCACCAAACTGACGAAGCTGAACCGCAGCCTGAAGGGCGAGCACCACACCGATAAGAAATGCAACGGTCAAAACTACCGGCAACGCTCCCACACCAATCTTCAGCGCTTGAGCCTGAGCTGCACCCGGGCGGTGTCCTTTACGATTCCATATCCCGACAATTGACCAATAGACCGATTCAGAGATCAGTATCAACATGTGACCGCCTGAAATCCACAGTTTACTGAACCATTCCTCAATTGCTGTGATTCCGTCGGTACTCTTCCCTTCCGATCCCTGTCTCACCTTTTTATATGCATAGTGCGCAAGTGCGGTTTCCACCTCTTCAGAAGCATTGATCAGAGCTATCTCTTTGGACTGAGATTTTGCCCTTGAAGCCAACTCTTTAAGCAGTGCAGCACCGATGCTGTCAATGGCGGTGACTTCGGCAAGGTCAAGCTCAATAGATGTCAGGTCAGATGCTCCAATCCTACGTGTAAGATCACTCAGCCAGCTTGCATCGCCATGAAGAAGCGATCCTGTGAGTTGAAATCCTGACTCGGTTGCTGTCAACTCAACGCTGTCTCGAGCTTCTGCCATGATTAGAATATGAAGTAGCTGATGCGAACCGAGACGAACTGCTCCTGCACCGTCCAGTCTGTGTCTATGGTTTCATTCAGGCGAAGGATATATTCAACAGAAATGTTGCGAGTAACTGCAATGCTGGCGATATTCTCAAAGTCAGCTAAAGGTTTGGTTTCATCTCCAATCGGAAACAGTATGTCGAGTTCTGATGTAACTGTCAGATTGCGTAGGAGTGCCAGATTTGAGACTACTGATAATTCCACACCACGTACAAATTCATCCGATTTGCGAGTATATAGAGAATCATAATCCGAGGACTGTTGATAAACGCTGTTGTTGTAGGTCTGACGATAACCGAAACCGGAACGGATGTTTAATCTTGATTTGAAAGTCCGTAGTAAGGTTACATTTACTCCGAGTCCCTCTTTCAAACCGAGTGGGAAAAATGACGGTTCGAGCTTTACTTCATTCACATCATATTCGTTCCTGTCAATACCTGACAGCCGCCTCAATGTAATGTCGCGAGGTTCACCGAACCGTTTTCTGGTTGGAAACAAGTGTGTGGTAACTTCAAACCGACCATAGCCTCCTATCCATGGAAGCAAATAATACACATAGGTATTCTTCATCTGAAGGCGATCTTGAGAGATTTGAAAATTCTCACTTTGTTGACGCAATGCTCCGATCTCAAGCAGATTGTTGGAAAAGTAGTAATGAGGCAAATTATCATACAGCACACGATTCTCAATCTGACTCAGTACTGAAAAGTTAGTCTCAACTTCTTCACTTGAACCGTCATTTGCAGAATTAAGGATAATGCTGCCGTGAAATGCGCCGAACAGTCGTAAGTTCCGTCGTTGACGCAGCTGTGCGGTCGAGGTTAAGATACCTGCGCCGGTGAAGTCAAGTGTTTCCGAGTTGATGACAATGGTGTATGGAGTGTATGTACCTGATACAAGCAGTAAGGTTGTGAAGTTCTCTAAAGTATTTATGTCTCTTCCACGCTCCACAATTTTGTATAGACCTGCCGGAATAATTATGGTCTGGAGCTTCTCACCGAGTTCGGGGTTGATTGCAGGAATTACACCGTAACTTTCAAATGTTTCAACCTTATATATCTGGAGGTCTTGCTTCATGTAATTACGAAGTTCATCAATCACCTCAACCGTAACTGCACACCAATCCGGTTCAATTATGACGGTCTGATCACGTTTAAGATCAACTATTCTGCTGATACGCTGCTCAATTGAACCTGTACCGAGGCTGACCGTATAACGCCCCGGTAGCAGGAAAATACTCGTACCTGTATTCTGCTCATCAATCTGCTTGCCATCTTTGAACACAGCATATTGCGGTTCGTTTGCGCCGTCAGTAATGGTTGGAACAAATATCCGTCCCATCCCTTTCTGGTCATCGCGACCTTCGAGATATAGCTGCTCGGATGGCGACGGTGTGAGCCAGGTTTTATACTGATCAGACTCTTGCGATGAACCGTTTGCCCATATCGGATCCACAAGGCATACCAACAACAGGAACAACAGTGATATTTTTGCCCGCTCACTCATCCGATGCTTCAATCTTTTCCTGTTCCATCTTATGGAAATAATCCACAACATCACCGAGAAATTTGTCAACTTCACTCTGGACTATATCGCTGATAGCTTTGGCAAAGATGGGCATCTTCTGACCCTTCTCAGCATGTATCGGTAGTTCGCGATCAAACTCATGACGTAACAGAAGCGCACCATTATCGGAATCTAACAGCTCATAAGCCATCTTCAGATGTGCGGCGGTATAATCCTCGCTGTCATATCGCTCAATCTGAATGATCTTACCGGATATTTCGTAATCCGGTTTTGTGTCAAGGAATTCTCGTTGGCATTTTTCAAATATCTTATAGCTGTTAATGTGATGAGAAAGTAGATCAGCAATAGCTATTTGTGGTTTGACCGCCCATAAGCTGTAACGATAATAATTTATCTGATGCGATGAATAACGGGCGACTATGCGGATTTTATCAAATGAACGAGGTATTTTGAAAGTGGAGACCAGAGTACGATATGGAAACGGTTTATCTATCTTAAAATTACGATCACCGGTATCGGGTGAATAATCTATTAGATAGTACTTTGTCTCAACGCGAGTGGGAGCACAACTCATCAGAAACAGCAACGACAGCAGTGTGCTAAATCCAATCAATTGACCATATCTTTTCAGATTACTTTGTTTCATACTATTCCTCCCGTCCAATTTCAGGCACAGCCGTCCCCCTGAGCAGCAGAGATGGATCCTCAGCAATAATTCGGGTGAACTCGTTAAAAAACTCTAAGCTTTCCCGCATCACCTCCAATGAAGTCAGCAGGTCCTGCCGTCCTTTGATCAGTGTCAAGTCAAAGTGGGTAAAGGTAGTCTCAATTTGTTCTAAAGTCTCCTGCAGTCCGGTAACAGTTTCGCCGATGTGAGCCAGTCTGATGTTCTCAGTGGTACTGTCCAAATTGGCAAAGGCACGCCGTAACTCTTGCGATGTTGCTAATTCACGGATACCGTAAGCGGCAGTGTCAAGGTTGGCAATTGTGTTGGCAATCGGCAGACGATTCTCAGATAGTATCCCGTGGATGTCGCCGAGTACTGTGGTTGTGGTTTCAACAAGAGCGATGAATTTATCGCGATTCTCACCGCCTGTTAAGCCGATCAGATTGGTAAGTACTAATTCCAGTTTCTCGGATACCGCCTCCGCCCTACCGGAAATCATTTGGAGGGGAGATACCCCTGCCGGGATCTCCGAACCGGCAGACAACAGATCAGCTTGACCTGATCCTCCTTCAAGCTCAATAATCTTCAATCCAGTCAGCGAAAGGGAGACAATAACCGCCTTCACATCATCTTTGACCGGCGTTCCCTCTTGAAGCGAGAGTGTAATAACGACAGTTTCCACTTCATCCGGATCAATATATATCTCATCCACTCGACCGACACGGACTCCATGATACTTGACCTGCGCACCGATCTCCACACCGCTGACAGACATATCGCGGTAACGGATGAAGTACTCATCTCGTTGTTCGAACATGCGAGTGCCTGTAATGACAATCAAGAGAGAAATCAGCACTCCTCCCGAAATCATCAGGAATAGACCTAATCTGACTTTTTGTGCGCGAGTTATTTCAAGCATTGTGATGCGATGAAGTTAGTTTTATTACACCACGAAGTACACGAAGATCACGAAGTAATACTTTTATTAGTTTTTCCTTCGTGTTCTTCGTGAGCTTCGTGGTAGTTTCAGTATATAAGTTGTATAAAGATAGTTATAAAATCTATTATTCCAAAGATGCAGTCGGTTCAACTTCACGTTCAACACCAAAAAACGCTTGAATGTCCTCTAACACCAAATACATTGCAGGTATTAGAACCAATGTAATACCTGTCGCAAACAGTACTCCAAAACCGAGACTGATAGCCATCGGAATCATAAATCTGGCTTGCATTGACGTTTCCAATATCATCGGTGTCAGTCCAAAGAATGTAGTCAACGATGTCAATATAATCGGTCTGAAACGTCTCTTGCCGGACGTCAACACCGCTTCACGCAATGATAGTCCACTATCACGGGCGCGATTTATGAAATCAATCATTACAAGTGAATCGTTCACTACAACACCCGACAATGCTACAATTCCAAGCGTGGATATGAAGCTCAGATTATATCCCAACAGTAGATGCCCCAAAACCGCACCGACCATTCCAAACGGTATCGCACTCATAACTACAAACGGCTGCGAAAAACTCCGGAACGGTATCGCGAGCAGTGCATAGATCATAAACAGAGCAATAATGAAACCTTTCTTAAGACTACCCAATGATTCGTGCCGATTACGACTATCACCTTCAAGATCGTACGATAGTCCTGGATAGTCAAGCATCAACTGCGGTAGGACAGATTGGGTTACTTCGCTTAACACATCGTTGTTATTGGTAGTTTTGTTATCAACGCTGGCAGTAACATTGATAACTCTCTTCCGATCAACGCGCTTGATACCACTATACCCCTGTGAATCGTCAACATACGCCGCTTGTGAGAAGGGAACCTCACCCCCCATCGGAGTTCGTATCCGCATATCCTCAATGGATGCCATCATCCGCCGAGCATTTTCCGGATAACGAACCATAACCTTAACTTCATTGCGACCACGCTGCAACCGTAACGCTTCCGCACCGTAAAACGCTCCACGAACTTGCATTGCGAGATCCGTCTCGGTAATTCCGAGACTTGATGCTTCAGGTTTCAGGCGCAGTTTCAGTTCTCGCTTGCCTTCGGTATAGCTGTCATTGATCTCTTCTACACCACCGTATCCGGCAAGCGCTTCCTTAACCCGATCTACTGCTTTCACCAATACAGCGTAATCCTCATGTGCGAGCTGAATGTCAATATCATCACCCGGATGCATCAATACCGATTTGAAATTCAGCTTTTCCATGCCCGGAATAGGACCGATTCGCTTCCTCCATTCATTCGTGAACTGTTGCAGCCTAATCGTCCTGACATCCGAGCCGACAAACAACATACTGACAATCGCGAGATTGGAAGCGGAAGGGCTCCCCCTGTCCATCGGTGTGCTCATCCCAGCCGAGGCTTGAGTTCCTACCGATGCAAACGTATGTAACAGTTCACTTTCGCCGTCATCACGCTGCTCATCATATTCAGCAACGAGTTCCATTCCCTCCTTCTGGATATGTTCTGCAATCTCTTTGGTCTGATCAAAAGCTGTACCCGGAGCCATAGTCAAGCTGACATTGATAAAATCCGCATCAACACGAGGGAAAAAGACAAACTTGACATATCCACCCGTTACCAATCCAATCGCTCCCAACAGTACCGCAGTACTAATAGCAATCGTTGTGTAACGATTAACAACCACCCATTTCAATGTACCTTCATAAGTGTAATCAATCATCCACCTTACGAATCTGTCAAACTTCTGTCTCTGATTCTCAATCGCTAACCAAAAGTTAGATTGACTTTTTATCATTTTACCGGACAGATGCGCCGGGAGTATGAACAAAGATTCAATCAATGATAGAACCAAAACTATGATGACAATCCGCGGAATTACTCCCATGAACTTCCCCATCATCCCCGATACAAACAACAACGGACTGAACGCCGCAATCGTCGTCAATATCGCAAATACTACCGGTCGGGTTACTTCATAAGTGCCTTCGTATGCCGCTTTGTAGTATGACTTTCCATTCTTACGATGGACGTGGATATTCTCACCGACAATGATTGCATCATCAACTACAACACCCAACACTATCAAAAATGCAAACAGTGACAGCATATTGATAGAAACGCCCATCATAGGCAAAAATGCCATCGCACCGAGAAACGATATCCCCGCTCCAATAGCTACCCATAAAGCTAAACGTATCTCTAAAAATAGCGCCAACGTAATAAGAACAAGGATAAACCCTAACCGTCCGTTCCGAAGTAACAGATCAATGCGTTGCTGAAGGATAACGGATGAATCTGTCCAAATCTCAACATCAATGCTGGATGGCAATTGTGGTTTAATGTACTCAATATATTCCTTGACGGTTGTGGATACATCTTTTGGAGTCTGAGCACCTACTCTAAACACTCGCACCATCGCCGCACGATGACCGTCAAACAGAGCTTCCAGATCATACTCAGCAAATCCGTCAGTTACAGTAGCAATATCACCCAACAATACCCGTTCACCACGAGGACTCGTGAAAACAACCACCGAATCAAACTCTGCGCCGGTATAACGCTTTTCATTGGTACGAATTAGGACTTCACCACCTTCGGTTTTGATAGATCCTCCCGGCATATCCAATGATGAACGTCTGATAATTCCGGCTACCACATTTAAGGTGAGATTGTAACGGCGGAGGTTCTCTTCACTTATCTCAACCGATATTTCAAGCGGTCGCACTGCTTTTAGTGATGCTTGCGATATATTCGGTTTGGCGAGCAGATCATCACGGACTCGTTCCGCTTGTTCGTAAAGAGCACGTTCGGAAACATCACCGTAGATTATTAGAGTGATAACCTCCTTTTTGTTAGTAGCTTTAGCGACAATCGGTTCTTCTGCATCCTGGGGGAATGTGGTTATCCTGTCAACTTCAGATTTGATGTCGCTTAGTACTTCATCTATGTTCGCGCCGTCCATCACTTCAGCGACTAAGTTGCCAACTCCTTCACCTGCATTGGCAATCATCCGCTTGACGTTATCCACACCACTGATAGCACGTTCCAACGGTTGGAGGATACCGTCTTCCACTTCAGCAGGACTGGCGCCCGGATATGGCACCGTTATATTCACCATGTCCAGCTCAAACTCTGGAAATACTTCCTGTTTGACGGAACTACCGATGACGATGCCACCCACAATCAGTATCAGCATTAGGATATTGGATGCAACGTGATTGCTTGCCATCCATTTTATCGCTCCATTCATGCTAACCTCCTACTGCACGTTGGCTTAGTTGTTTCCCCTCTTATGAAGCAGGGGTGGATTGATAAGGCAACCCCCCCTTTAATTCCCCCCCTACTTCGTAAGGGGGGAAAATCTGTATGATTACCCGCCATCCATTTAATCGCACCTTGCATACTAACCTCCCAACGTTCTGACTTTCAGTCCCGGTGCCGCGCCTGAAACCTGAGACGTTATCACTCTTTCACCGGAACGCAGCCCATCGGAGATTAACGCTTCTGTGGAAGTTAATCGTTGAACGACAACCTTACGAATATCGAGAGTGTTATTCGATGTCACAATCCATACGTTTGAACCTTCACGGATCACCTTGCGCGGCATCGGAATGATGTCGGTTATCTCACGCCCCTCAATTTCAACCTCCACAAATGTACCGATACTCAACGTCGGAGTGTTATCACCATGCTTGCGATATGGATTCTTCACTTGAACTACAATACGAGCTAACCGTTCTCGTTCGTCAATCACACCAACATTACGATCCACATGACCTTCCCATGAGAATTGAGTCGTTCCGTTAAGATTGAGCTTAACAGTTGCCGATGCGCCCGGAATCTCCATCCATAACATCTCACTAATCGGTACACCTACTTCAATTTCAGCCAGATCCGTTGAATAGATCATTCCGATTGGTGAACCCAAATTGATGTTTTGTCCCGGATCCACTAATTTATTCCGAACCTGGCAATTGAACGGCGCATGAATTACTGTCCGACTTAAACGCAATTCAGCAAGTCCCAATGCCGCTTCAGCAGAAGCCAAATTGGCTCCTGCTTGACGGAGTTGAGGCCCTTTCAATACCAGCGCATCCGGTTTGAAATCGGTTGAACCTGATCCGAGAATATCACGTGCTGATTGCATAGTTTCCCATTCATTACGAGCAATCTCAACATCAGCTTCAGCTACTGCGAGTGCAACCTTCATACCTGCAACCGATGCTTGAGCTTGTTTGACAGCAAGTTTGTAATCTTCCTGTTCAATACGGATCAGTTCATCACCTTTATTGAACCGTCCACCAGCTACGAAACGAGGATCAACCCACTCAACCTTACCGGAAACCTGCGGTGATAACGTAACCTCATAACGAGGCTTAACCGTCCCATGACCTTTGATAGTGGCGGTTCTGGTTTCAATGTTTGCCTCGGTTGTTTGGACTAACACACCTGAGAATGTGTGCTCAACCTTTGGTGGCTTCTTTTTGCTTGCCGTCAAACCGACCATTATCGCTATTCCCAATATCAATACTAACGGCGGAATGATGTATCTTAATTTTGATTTTTTCTCTTCCATTGTAAATCCTGTGTAGAACCGCAGATTGCACAGATTACGCAGATTTCTTTATCTGCTTCGTCTGCTGTGAATAAATATAAACAAAATAAAACTTTGCGTCTTTGCGTGAGCTATTCCCAGTTCCCACCCAACGCCGTAACCAAACTAATCCGTGCATCAATCAGATTTTGACGTGCTGTAATCAAGTTACTACTTGCGTTGAAGTATGCTGTTTGTGCATTGACCACTTGGATGTATGTCGCTAATCCTCGCAGATAACGATCTGTAGCTATTTCAAGTGAGTTCTTTGCCGCGTTGACTTGTTTTTCTAATTGGAAAACGGTTATTGTCTGTTTCTCACCTTTGACGAGTGCATCTTCAACCTCTTTGAAAGCATTCAATATCGCTAATCTATAACCTGCTACTTGCTCAGCATGTGCGGCTTCGGTTCGGTCAGCGTTCGATTTTAGTCTTCCACCCTGGAATATCGGCATTGCGATATTTCCGATAGCATTCCATATCATCGCATTTGGATCCAGTGCGTCGGACAGATCATCACTACTTCCACCCAATGCTGCCGTCAAGCTGAAACTTGGAAATCGGTTAGCGACCCCTTCCGCCCATCTTCTGTCGGAAGCAATCATTCGGTGATAAGCGGATCTGACATCGGGACGACGTTGAATCAATTCGCTCGGAAGCCCTTCAGATATTGGATTCAGATTGGTTGGAAGACTAATATTATTCACAAAAGTCCCACTTTGCGGATAGCGTCCCAATAACAGTGATAATCCATGTTCAGCCGATGCTAATGCAGATTCTAATTGTGCTTTACGACTTTCCGCTCCGGCGAGGTTAATCTGAGCTTGATAAACATCCAGAGAAGATGTAACTCCTCGATTGTATCGACCTTCAACAAGTTTGACATAAGCCTTATACGATTCGACCGTTTTATCTGCCAGATCCAACTGAAGTTGCAACGAAACGATTCCGTAATAAACCTTAGCCAATTGCGCCGATATTGACAATTTGAACGCATCAAGGTTTTCTTCATTTGCGAGCAAATCTTGATATGTTGCTTGTCTGTTAGCGTCTAATTTACCCCATAGATCCAACTCATACATCGCCGCTAATGACGCCTCGTAACGGTTGACTTGTATCATCGGATTCATCGGCGCATCGGGATCAATTGTGCCATTATCCTGTATCTTCAGTTGACCTGAGACCGACGGGAACCACGATGATTGTGATGTCGCATAGATAGCTCGGAATTGATCCAGTCGCGCAACCGATTGTTCCAACGATAGGTTGGAATCAAACAATTCACTCATCAAACGATTCAGTGTGCTATCCTGAAAATCTGTCCACCACGGCGAATCGTTGAATGTTCCGATATGCCGGCTGTTAGTATAAGTTGATGCTGGCTCAACGGTTTCTATAGTTTGGATGTTGCGCCAACCTGCGCACCCTGACACCATTAACACCACTATCAGATATGCGAAGATGTGAAGCATTTTTTTCTTCATAATTCAGAGCCATCCTCGCTAAGGTTTGTTTCCATACCGGTTAAATTCTCATGAATCTTGCGAAAGAAGGTGAACAACTGTTCCTTCTCATTATCGGAGAATTGTTGTAATGCTTGATTATGTAGCTTAGTGATAATCTCATAAATCTGGGGGACTATCGCTTGTCCTTTATCGGTTAAGCTGACTATTTTCACTCTTCTATCCTGCGGATGTGGAGTGCGTATCAAGTATCCTTGCTCTTCAAGATTATCAATGTTTCGTAAAATTGAAGTGTGAGCGTGTCCGATAAGCTTTGACAGTTCAGCCAGTGAACTCGAACCATGAAACCCTAGTCGCAACATAATCATAGCATCAGGACCGCGAATCCCGAGCGTTTGTACCCTTGAATCCAGATGTCCCTTAAACGAAATAATAATTCGGTGTACCCAGTAGCCGAGATGATCTTTGGGAGGATCGTGCATATTTATGTACCTTGCTATTCTGTTTAACGCTACTGTGTAGCAATCTACATAGTAGTTAAGCACAGTATAATCTCTATTTTCTCACAATGCAAGCAGTCTAATCATTATTCTGCGATGTGATTAAAATAGTTTGATAGAATTGCAGATTTGACGGTTTATGACTACATTTGACCACCACGAAGATCGCGAAGAAACAGTTCAGAGTACATCCCGATAATTTGGGATGTCTTCCCCGCACACAGGCTAAAGCCTGAACTCTGAACTCATATTGTAAAAATGACGGATCTTAATTTGGACATAATCCTAAATGGTCCTATAAATATGAAATACTACCCACACGAAACAGCGAAGAACCATAAATAAACGGTACTGCTCTAATGGGAAACCTGAAAGCCTTCATTATTTTCATCACTATCGCACTGGCAATTTACGGTACTATTAATGTTCTGCTGTATAAAAGAGTCATGCAGAGTTCAGGTCTTACAGGATCTAACGCCATTATCCTACGCTCAATACTTCTCTTTCTGATTCTGGCATATCCTGCAAGCAGGTTTATGCAGGGTAGTGAGGCTGCTATCGGTACATTCCTGACATGGGTCGGAGCGTTTTGGCTCGGTGTGATGATGTACGGAATAATCATCGTCATCCTTGTGGACATCATCAGACTTTCCGATCTGCTGCTTGGCTGGTTCCCGACAGGCTACACTTGGAACAGGATTATGACCGGACGGATCATTCTAGCAGGCTCAGCAATGCTGATATTGATGTTGGTGGTTGGCGGTCACATCCGGTCTCTGTATCCTGTTGTGAGTGAGGTGGTAATCGAGACGGATAAGCTGCCCGAAGATCGCGATTACTACAGCATCGCTGTTTTTTCCGATGTTCATCTCGGCAATCTTGTGGGAATAAAAAGGATAAACAGGATAATCGAACAGGTAAATTCGTTGGGAGTGGATGCGGTATTGATTGTGGGAGATATTGTAGATGAATCGCCATCCCGTCTGGAGTGGGCGATTGAACCGCTTCAGAGTCTGGATGCTCCGGACGGCGTCTATTCAGTTCTCGGCAATCACGAGTATTATGCCGGAGTCAAAGCATCGGCAGACCTGATGAAAAGATCGAATATAACGCTCCTGCGGGATTCAACCTGTCAGGTTGGAGATGTCCTTACATTGATTGGACTCGATGACGTCACAGGCAGTCAACAGTTTGATAAAGAGAGAATATCTGTTAAAGAGGTAGTTGCGGACAGTGATCATGATAGATTCAAAATCTTGTTGCAACACACTCCTGTCAAATTGGATGAAGCAGTTGAAGCGGGAGTTGATCTCGCATTCTCAGGACACACTCACGGTGGTCAACTGTTTCCCGCAAACTGGATCACACAGAGAATATTCGGTGTCAAAACCGGTTTGACTAAAATGGGGAATATGGATTTTTATCTAACCGCCGGTATTGGAACCTGGGGACCGCCCATGCGGATCGGTGCAGCCCCGGAGGTGGTGTGGGTAACGCTGCAAAAGCCTGAAGATTCAGACGGAAGTTAGGATAAAGGGTTCTTCGCTGTTTCGTGTGGGTGAGCACTCAGGACACATTTAACATTCCCGTCATGCAATCTGTCAAGCGACAGTTCATAGTTCAAGCTTCAGAGTCTTCCTCGTACTGACACAGGCTGAAGCCTGAACTCTGAACTCATATTACACAAAATGACGGACTCATTAATTTGGACATAATCCTATATGATCCATATAAATATGAAATACTACCCACACAAAACAGCAAGGAACCGATCTATTTGTGTTCGTTCTTTTCCCTCATCTCTTTAACCTTTTTCATCTCTTCCTTAAGCAGTTCCATCTCTTTCTTCAACTCCATCATCTCAAGCTTCAGATCCTCAGATTCCTCATGGAAGTCAAGCTCATCAAGATTTAGATCCTCTAAAGCCTCCTTAACCTTATCGGTGATGTCTTCGAAATCTTCGCTGTCATAGAGCATAATTCGTTCAGACAGTCCCGGTATAGCCCGCAATGACGGCATACGGACTGAATGATCCGTCGTTCCCGACAGCGTGGCTTTTACGCTTTTGGCTCTGCCTCTTCGAACAAACTTAACTTCAACCGTTTCGTCAGGTTTATGACTGCGAACTACATCAAAAACATCCTCGTTTGTCTTGATTTTTTCGTCAGCGATCTCGACTATAATATCACCAGCCTGCATCTTCGCTTTTTCTGCCGGAGAATCCTCGACAACCCGCTTGATCATTACGCCGTGCTTGACCTCAAAGTAATCCGCAAGCTCATCCTCTAATGTCATGGTCTCCACTCCGAGAAAACCGACCTTTTTAGATTTCATTTGGGAATAGTATTCATAAGTCTTGCTGATCGTGTCCCTGTCAGGTTTCTCGCCAAGAGTCAGCTTATTGCTCTTCTCTTTTCCGTCTCTTACAACTGTGACTTTTACCTTATCACCAGGCTTGTGACTTTTGAGTGCTTTGCGAAGATCTTCCATCGAGCCGATCTTATCCTTGTCAATAGCGATCAGGATATCACCTGCTTCCAATCCGGCGGCTTCGGCCGGACCACCTTCAACAATACCATCAAGCATCACCCCGTCTTTCCCCTTGTAGTTCAGGGCTTCGCGGTGATCTTTAGTAAGATCGGTGGGATAGACTCCGATGAAAGAGCCTTTTTGCTTTTTTTCCGCTGCTTCCTCTCCGGCATAAGCAGGCTGAGTTCCCAGACTACCCATGAACACTACAAACAGCAGCAATATTAAAAAACGGTAATTTGTACAACGATTCATTTTTACTCCTTGATTTGGTTTTGAAACAACGTATAATTCTCTGTTGCTTCTTCATTCATAGACGCTCAACAACGTTCTAAAGTTCCCAAGCTTAGAACGGAATCAAAGAATCTGCTGCTTTATCGTGTCTGATCACCTAACGGTACAAAACCACAAAAAGGCGAACGATGTTCGCCTCTGTATCCTTAACAATAATAACTCTAATTCTCTTTTGCGGAGTTCTCTGATAGAAACGCCACCACTGCATTGCAGATATTGTCCGCCATCTTCTGCCTGAATTTCGGTCTTCTAAGCTTTTCCTCTTCCTTGCGATTAGAGATAAAGCCCATCTCAAATAGGATTGCCGGCATGGATGCACCGACAAGCACGTAAAAACCGGCTTGATCAACACCACGATCCTTGAGCCCCGTATTCCTTGGTACGATTGCTTGCAAACCTCCAGCCAGCTCCTGCGACTCCTGCACAAATTGTGCCTGCGCCATCGCTATCAAAATAAAATTTGGGTCATCAAGATCGTGATAGTCGTACTGATCTTCTTCGTACTTTATTACCGAGTTCTCCATCTCTGCAACCTTGATTGCGCGCTCGGTCTTGGTCTGGGAGAGGAAATAGGTTTCAATCCCGCGGGCTCTCCGGTCTCTGGCAGCATTGCAATGAAGTGAAATAAACAGCTTGCCGCCTACCCTGTTGGCAAGCTTTGTTCTGGCACCAAGCGGGACAAACTTGTCCGACTCACGCGTCATCACCGTCTGGATGCCTTTTTTCTTAAGTGCATCACGCAATCGCAATCCGACATCAAGTGTAACGTTTTTCTCATATAGTTTGGTTGCACCAACCGCACCGGGATCTTTACCACCGTGACCGGGATCAATAACAACGACATCCATTGCCCACTGTCTTCGGTCTTCTTGAAGCGCGTCGCTGTCGTTGTACTCAGATGAGATGAGTTCGCTACCTGAGAATGTTGATACGAACAGAGGCGGGTCGTCATAAAACTCGAGCCCGTTAAAAACTGAACCGCTGTCCATCTCGATAGTATAGCGCAGTCCCTTGTCCGCCTTCCGTGCTGTGGCTCCTGCAACATAACCTTTTCTGACAGATAGCCTCGGGAAATCAGCAATATCATGCTTGGCAGCCGGAAAGAGAAGCTCGACAAGATTTTGCTCAGTGTTAAGTGTGACCTTGCATTCGATTTTTCTTCGAGCCGGAATTATTAACTCAGTTGTCTCATCGTTAACCACATATTTAACCCCGAACAGATCGTTTCGTGGTGGAGTGACCATTAGCTCCGGAGTGTCCGGATTGTAGAGGATGTCACCCGGATAATTGTCTGCAACAACCGTCAGCAGGGACTGAATGTGTATAAATATCCCTTCATCACTTGGTAACAGGCTGTGAGGCATCTGAAGAATAAGACCATCCTGTAGGTAGAACGGATTACCAACGGTGAAGATCAGGCTATGGACGGGAAGGTCTAAGGCTATTCGAGTACCAATGCTTCCAACACTGTAGGGCAACTCCATTTTACCTGCGAAGTCCGCAAGGTCAATGTATATCTGACCGTCTCGCACTCTTGTTTCGACAGACTCACGCTGTGATGGATTATTCATCCACCGCAGAGACAGTTCCTCGCCGTTGGCAGGCTGGTTTAGCAGTAACAGTATTGATGCTGCGAGTATTATGTGTGCACCAATACCGGACATAAATGTAACGCGAGTCATTTCTGTTTAATCAATCCGAGAACCCTGCCGAAATAGCGAAACAGAAGCTTGAGATTGTGGCGGACATTTGAAGCAACAGCAAAGAACGCTTCTGAAGAGAACAGATCGTCATCCGAGGGGTTGCTGCCGACCTGAATATATGCCTCTGTTATCAGACCTGCTTTGGCAGTTAAGTACAATTCCTTCCAATCTTCAGGCATATCATCGATCTCGCTGCGTGTCCTTGGCGGTACACCGACGAAGTCCATCTCCCCCTTTATGACATTCACAAGTCCCGGCAGAAATCTCAGGCAAAAATCCTTCATGCCGTTATTATCTGCTCTCGAATCCATTACCAGTCCGGGAGACCCATCCCATTTTTTTCTTGAACTGAAACGATGTTGAAAAAATGTTTTCCATACCATAGGGCTCGATCCGGCAGGTAGTAGAACAACTTTAGTTTTGTATGAGATCGTACCTTTTCTTGTTGTTTTCAATAGCACCACAGTCAACAGCAAAACCGGACTGAACAGCAGGAACATGAGCAAAGCGAGAATTCGTGAAATCAAACTAATTGCAAATGGTATAACCTTCTTGCCCGCCATGCTGCCGAGGATAAAGTCCTCTCCGATAGGCAGTGACACGCCCAATCTTACGTTGATTAGTGAATTGCGATCAATGATTACATCGCTCAGCTCAAGAGCTTCACCGACATAACTCTCCGGCAGAACAATGGAGTTCTCAACAATGCACCTGCCGTCAAGAACGCAGTCATCACCAATTGTCGCATTCGGACCTAGCCGCACACCGGCTCCTATCCTGCAGTTGGCACCGATATATACAGGTTGAGTTAGTGTTGCCGTAGGATTTAGCATGACATTTCTGGACAGCCAGATGCCGTCCTGCACCTCCCGTCCGGTCAGCATCAGATCGGTTTTATCTTTAGTCAGAATTGCATTGTGAGATTCGAGGACAGATTCAAAAGTATTGACGAATAGTGGGCTGTCAACTATTGAGGAAGATTCTAATGTTGATTTCTGAGATAAGAATGAGTTTAAATTTTCATAATCGGCGGACATAGGGAGTTCACTTACCTGATTCTGAGTTATCCAAGCCCAACCCGACCAGACAGGCTCATCCTTTGAATCATCCCGATAGATGTACATAAAAGGTATGTCAGTCGCTGCATCCGGTGGTGACGGTCTGCTGCAGATCATTCTGTCTGCATGAACGAGCAGGAATGCTTCATCTTTATCCGGTAGGCTGATGGTGCGCAATTGTCCGTAAGGAGTTGCCGGATCTTTCACGAGATGGTACTGAAAGGAGCAGCCCCAGCGGGTGCCATCTCCCAACAGATTTTCTATCTTTTGTGGTAGATGACTGAGCACAAAGTTCATCTGTGTAATGTCATTGGCTGCAAGAAACTCGATCGCATGCTGGATGAAAGGACGGTCTATGAACGGTGTCATCACTGATGGGAACTGTTGATTCAGCGGTTCCATTTCCGGCTCATAACCTGTCGCTATTACGATTGCTCGCATCTGACGCTAACCTGTTTTAGATCTAAGTTTTTCGCCCATCACCCGCCACAAGAACAGCACATTGCCGATAATGTATCGCTTCCACATCCTGCCCGGCTCCTGAAGTAATCGGTAAACCCACTCCATCCCGATTTTCCGCATCCACAACGGAGCTCGCGGCATCCTTCCTGAGAAGAAATCAAACAGACCTCCCACTCCAACAGCTACCTTCACACCGGTCTGCTCAAGATACTCACTAATCCACATATCCTGTCTCGGTGCTCCAAACGCAACCAGCAGCAGAGATGCACCGGACTCCTTGATCGAATTGATAACTTCAGACTGCTCATCATCGGAGAAATATCCGTGATGCTGACCACTTATGAGGGTATGAGGGCTGTTACGCATGACCCATTCCTTCACATCATTGACAACTCCGGGACGCGCTCCGAGCAGATAGATGCCTTTTCCTGTTCCGCTAAGAGCTTTAATTAGTAAGGGGAACATGTCAGTGCCGTTAACATTATCACGAATTTCCCGCTTAAGCATCTTCCCTGCGATCTTCATCCCGATGCCATCAGCGAAAACCATATCAGATTCATTCAGAACTTGCTTATAATTCTGATTGCGATAGGCAATGTTGGCACAATCGGCATTGACAAAGCAGACCTGAGCAGCAGTGTCACCATCCATTCGCTCAACGATCATTGATATGGCTTGGTCCATTGTTACGTTAGTAACCGGACATCCGAGGATTGATATGTGATCTTTGAAGCTTATTTTTGCTCCGTTACTCTTAAGTAGTCGGGTTTGTGAACTATCCGCTGTCAGGTCGCCGTACCTGACAGTCATTATATTGATAATAAATGGGTTTGCTGTCAGCCGCGGCGGGCTGACAGCGGCTTTAGTATTTGACTCATCAGAATATTCCAACTATAAAGGAACAGGAAAAAGCAAGCCCATGTTTTAGACAGATCCTCTGCCGACAACCTGAACAACATACCGGGTGGGAGGAAGCCGTCAATAAAAATCATCAATCCAAACAGCAGACTGCTCAATAGCAGACAAAGCTGTATTTCTCTTGATCGAGCCATTATCCTCCCGATCCATAGAATGAGTACAACTTCAGCAACTCCAATTATTAGAAGCAGTAAAGCGTCATTAATTCCTGTTGTTTCGCCAATTTTTTCATGGATCAGAAACCTGTCATCGAATCCAAGAAAAGCAAAGACTATGGTCTGAGAAAGATAGAACCGTTTATCATTTTCGTATTCGCTTTTTCCGGTAATGACGTAGCTGACAAAAAAGAGCAGCGAAGTCGCCCAGAGCAGGAATACGGTTAATGTAGTATTAATACCGTAAAACATTACCGGTTTGTGTGACGGTCCGGTGATGTCGGTGAAAAAGTGGCGAACTACAGGCTGACCGAATTTGTACTCGATAACACCAAGCCCAAGGCTGTACAGAACAAGAAGTGCGATGATGACAATCAGCAGCAGCTTCATAGATCATAACTCATCGCAATGATTGTGTTGAATCGGATGAAGCTGAACAGCGCAATAACTTCAAAGCTCTCTTCAAAACACGGAACCAAGGTGACATAATTACCGAGTGACCATAAGTAACCTTCAGTAGCTTCAAATAGCAACACCATTGGGACACAACATATAGCAACTATCAGATATACTTTAGCCTTTGGAACAATTCGCAATGTCGAGCGAGTCGCATTATATCTCTTTAGCACATAGAGAAAAACAACTCCCCCTACCAACAAAATTGGTGCATAGACAAGTATCCATGAAAACCCAACTTCCGAAATAGCGGTATCCCGGAAGATTCCACTCACTCTCTCCAGTTTGACACCGATCTTCTCATGAATCTCCATAATTTCATCGGCTGCAAAGAAACAACTGATCAGTGCAATCACCTGAAACAGTCTCTGTATCCAACGAGATTCAGCAGGCACGTTTCGACTCCATCCTACCATTGCAAAAGAAAGTGCACATATTAAAAATGTTAAACTCTCAAACCAGGTTGCAAAGTTCTCTTCACGCGCCAGATTTAGCTTGTTCAGCCGCCATGACCAGTCTCCGGTAGGTATGCCGATGAGATATGACAAAAATGTTCCTGCGATCAGTATCAGCAAAGTAATCGCGAGTGGCTTTGTCAGCATCTCAATGAAGTCACGCAGTTTCACATCAGTATGCTCCTTTTCCTATCAGGACAGCAGGCACGGTCTTTAGCAGCAGCACCACATCAAACCAAACGCTCTGACTCTCAATGTACTGCACATCAAGTTCGACCTGCTGATCGAATGGAATGTCACCACGTCCACTCACCTGCCAGATGCATGTCAACCCCGGTATGGCATCGAGTCGCCGTCTGTCTGCCAGCGTGTACTGCTCAACCTCTCTCGGTACGGGTGGTCGCGGTCCGACGAGAGACATGTCACCCTTGAGCACGCACCACAATTGCGGAAGCTCATCAATACTAAGCTTGCGGATAATACGACCAATCCATGTCACACGGGGGTCTTTCTTCATCTTAAATGTGATGCTGTCCTCATGGTCGCTCTGCTCAAGAATTGTGTCTTTAAGCTCTTCAGCGTTGGTGACCATTGATCGGAATTTAGGGAATGGAAACTCAAGTCCCCACTGACCTACACGCGTTTGCCAGAAGAAAACCGGACCGCGGTCGGTTAGCTTGATTGCCGCAATTACAAACAAGAAGACAGGTGACAGAAAGATGAACCCGCAGATTGAAGCAATAATGTCAATCATTCTCTTAAGCAGCTTTGCCCCACCGACGATGATGATCCATGCATATTTCTTTCGCCAGAAGTGCAGTTTGCGTGAAAAACCGCTCTTTTCCACACCGTATTGTTTGTAAAGCTCCTCGAGTAGTTCAACCCGATGATCTGTATCTGCAATGGTGGTTTGGTCGGTCACTCTTGCACTGTTTTTATTCATATCTATCTTTCAATTGTTGTCTTACTATTTCACCAGAAGAATCAATCGGCTGTTCACCATTTAGAATCAGATCGGCAAACTCGCTTGTTGGATGGATGTATCTTTGGAACATCGGTCGTACCGTTAACTCGTACTGCTGGATAATTGACTCGACACTTCGCTTTCGTTGTGCCGTATCCCGCTGTTTGCGGCGTTCAAGACAAATATCGTCACCCGTTTCTACAAATATCTTCAGGTCCAATAAATTTCTGATATCTTCCCAATATAGTGTGAACAACCCCTCAATAATAATAACTTCAGCCGGTTTGACCGTCTCTCCGGTTTCAGCTCGGGTATGTGACGGAAACAGATAAACAGGTTTTTCGACACTTTTGCCTTTCGAGAGCTGTGTCAGGTTATCAAGCAACAGCTCATAATCCAATGCTGCCGGAACATCAAAGTTCCACTGCCTCCGTTCATCCTCATCAAGCATTGACAGGTCACGATAGTATGAGTCGAGCGAGATGATGACAGCACCTCGTTCACTGCACAATGTAAGCAGATGGTTCGCAAGCTCGGATTTTCCTGAGCATGACGGACCGGCTATTCCGATCAAAAACGGAGTCATCCGAGTTCAGCAGCTTTCCGGAGCACTTCCAATGTACGTCTGGCAGTGGCTTCCCACGTGAACTGTTTGCTCCGCTTCAGTCCGGCATCCGCATATTTTTTAGCGGTTTTTTCGTCAGTTACAATCGTTCTCATCTCATTTGCGATTGATTCCTCATCATACGGGTCGAACTGCAATCCGGTATCTGCTGCAACTTCCGGCAGTGACGAGATATTCGAACAAGCAACCGGCACACCGCAGGACATGGCTTCCAGAACCGGAAGACCGAATCCTTCATAGAGTGACGGGAAAACAAACAAGTCACATCCACAGTACAGATCCGGTAAGTCATCGCTATTGACAAAACCGGTAAACAGGATATCATCACTAAATCCGCTCTCTTCTGCAACTTTGTGCACCTCTTCCGCTCTCCCCCAGTCACTACCCGCCAATACAAGTTGATGTGGAATCTTATCCTCTCGTTTTAGAAGGGCAAAAGCTTTAATCAATCGGGCATGATTCTTACCCGGATGCTCGATACGGGAGATGTACAGAATGAATGGATCCCGAACCTTGATACTATCCTGGAGGTTATTGATACACTCTTCTTTGTCACGAGGATGATAGAGTTTATTATTAGCTGCCAGCGGTGTGACTATTACTTTCTCTTCGGGAACCTTTGCATACTCAACAATGTCACGTTTACTACTCTCGCTAACGGTCAATACCATTGTCAGCTTCTTGATCAGGAACGGGAGCACCTTCGTAATGTAAAACATTCGAGCGCGGTCATACTTACCCTTAACATGTAGACTGGAGAAGTCATGAACGGTGCCGACGCTTGGGCACGGGACCGACAGCGGCAACCTCCTGTTTCCTGCCGGTAGGAACAGAACATCATATTCCTTGCAGAGCTTGGGCAGTTTGGTCTGGTGCCAGATGATATTCTTGATCGGACTGCGGATGTCATCTCCATAGCCACGCACTCTCATCTGAGCAGGATCGGAAACGAATATATCACGCTCATCGTCGTAGCTGATAACTTCAAACTCATCGCCGTTTGCCAACGCAGGAAACTGTCTCAGCAAATTGATTATGTATTGACTGATTCCTGATTTGCCGCCGTCTCCTCCGAATGTCGTTATTCCGATTTTCATCCATCACCCTTCAGAATGGTTTCAAGGTTGTCGAGATATGTGTCAAAGGCAAACTTCTCATGGAGTGCTTTATACCCGTTTTGACCATATTTGTTTGCCAGTTTATTGTTTTTGATGATGGAGGCTATTGCCCGTGACAGCGCATTTGTATCCTGTTCGGGTGCAAGCAAGCCGGTGACATCGTGCTCCAACCAATCGGGGATACCACCCACATCAAATCCCACTACCGGACGACCGTACCGCATAGCCTCCAGACCGATCATTCCGAACGGCTCGGGCCAACGTGAAGGCACAGCCAACACAGTGGCGGATTTATAGTGAAATCCAAGCTCACGGTTGGGAACCCAGCCTTTGAAATAAACCCGTTCACCGAGTTGTAACTCCTGCGCAAGCTTCTTCAGTTTATCCTCTGCATTTCCTGTGCCGACAATGGTTGCGCTGTAGTCGTATTCTGATTTTCTTTCCAGTGCTTTGAGTGCATGAAGCAGCAGATCAACGCCCTTACCACGGATCAACTGTCCTACATAGAGTATATGCTTGTCGTCCGGTACAGGAGTCGGGTCTGATTCTTCCATCCTCACTACCGGATGAACGACACTGATCTTTTCTGAGGGGAACCCGTTCATCAGCAACTCTTCACGCATAAACCTGCTGCCAACCAGCAGTGCGTCAAACTGAAAATTGCGGCGCATCTCACGGATTACTGCAGACAGATCAACAAACCGAACGGGAAGTTTCCCGTTCCCCCGTGCCAGGAATGCCAAATCGAGCCAGCATTTCCAACCTGCCGGGCTGTGGCAGATTCTTCCGTTCAGTGCGTAGTATTTGTGCCTTCTTGGACAGCAGAGATCATGATCGTGCACCATCCGAACAGTACGGGGAGCATTCTTCAGAGTGTCCCCAAACGTCAAGTTCGGTGATTTGTGGAGATAGATCACATCCGGTCTTATGTCGGCAACGATTTTGGCAAATTCCTGTTGTTTTGAGCTTGTCCCGCCCAACCCTGTTGTAGGATAGATTTTGTTGAATAGTCCTGTGTACTCATCAATCCTGCGATCTGTAAGTTCTCCGTACGACAGAAAGCATTCATGCCCCCTCGTAGTCAGTCCCTCAGCGCAGTCCGCAATGTTCTGCTCAACCCCTCCAAAGTAACCGCATTTTTCATTAACGAAGAGGATTTTCACGGATCGCTTCCTCATAAATATCCAACAATTGAATTGTTATCTGCTGCCAGCTATATTTTTCGTTTGCTTTTTGTCTGCCTGCTCTTGCGATTTTACTTCCTCTATCATTGTTTGTGATTGATGAAAATGCGGTCACAAAGCTCTCGTTGTCATTTGTTTCAAACAACACACCATCTATGTCGTTATCCACGAATGAGGGGATGCCGCCTACTCTACTTGCTAACACCGGCAGCCCGGCAGCCCATGCCTCAAGTACTACGATACCAAAAGGTTCATGAATTGAAGGGAGGCAAAACAGATCTGCTGCATGATAGGCATTGACAAGTTCATCACTTTGACCATCCACTCCCGGAATCAGTGTGACTTTATCTACAACCTGATATTCGTCAATATTATCGAGTAGTTTCTGATGATACGAGTGGTTCGTCACATGACCGATCAGCAGGAGGTGAGCGTTCGGTTTGACCTTGAGCAGTTCCGGCATCATCTGGATAGGAAACAACTGGTTCTTCTGCGGATCAATGCGTCCCATCACCAGTATTACATAAGCATCCTGCGAGATATTGTGTTGCTCTCGGAATGAGCTGCCTTCACCGTTTGCAAATCGCTCCGTATCCACTCCGTTTGGTAAATGAACTACTTTTTTGTGAGGGAGGCGAGCTTGAGTTTCCTCCTGCTCTTTCTGACCGACGCAAATAATCGCAGCGGCATCATCCATCACGCGTCGCGATCCGACCCATGCCCCCAACAACTTCCCCCACTCAAACGCACCCTCAGTCGGAGCTGTCCAGCTTGCTGCCTCCTCAGTCGGGACGTCAAAGATTCCACCATGCAGAGTCACTACATACGGGATCTTTCGCTGTTTTGCTACATATCGCCCGATCCCACCGAGTCTTTTTTGGGTATGAAGATGAATTATGTCAAGATTCTTCATCTTCTTCAGTTCCCGCATTAATGCGAACGAAAAAAGATTGCCGCCTTTTTTATCGAGCTGATGTTTTGCACCTTGCTTAAGCCCAAAGTATGGATAGAAGTATGGTTTTCTATTTATCTCCACACCCTGAATAACCTCATGATCCGTGTCCGACAGGGCATTCGGACAAAGTATCTCTGTGTAGTGATCCTTGAGCAATATCTTACACGTCTCCAGGATCACAGTTTCGGTTCCACCCCAGTCGCTACGTACAAATCGTCTCGGAATCTGAATTATATTCATGCTTGACCGTTCTCCTTGACGTCTATCAGAAATCCTTCCAGACGATCCACGTACCCCTTTAGTGTGAACTGTTTCTCCACAATCTCTCTTGCAGTTGTGATCAATCGTTGACGCAACGCGCTTTCTTCTGCCATTGTGATGATATGTCTTGCTAATTCCTCTTCATTCTCTTTCTCAAATATCAGAGCATTGTGATCGTGCACCAAGAACTCACCATGACCTCCGTCGGCAGTGCTGATGACCGGAGTACCCGATGCCATCGCTTCAAGATGAGTTAACCCGAACGGCTCCTGCCAGATTGAAGAGAAAACGAATATGTCATGCTCCCGATATAGGCGCGGGAGGTGACTATGATCCACCTGACCGACAAAATTGACCAATGCATCCCCGCGATTGGCGAGTTTGATCAGCTCCAATTGATATTTCTCGGTTCCGGTGCCAACAATTGATAAGGACAAATAATGTGCGCTTTTTTTTCTTGCTATGATATGAACAGCATTGATTACGTTGTGCACCCCCTTGTAAGAATGTAATTGACCCACATAAAGAACTCGTGCAGGAGCGTGCATCTCACCGGGATTCTCTTTTATAGGAAATTTCTCAATTGGTATTCCTTGATAGATAACATTAGAGTTTTCAATCGGCATCATTTTCTTCAGCAAGTTGGTCTTCAACTGGCGACTGATACAGGTTGTATTGCTCAGCTCCATTCTCTTCAGCGTTATCGAAGGGAGCAGCCAGTTATCAATAAAGTAACGAAAAAGACCCTTTACCTTGAAACTGAACTTATTGGGCATGAATTCACCGACATGCTCATCATTGAAAGTGAACGCTGTCGGAATACCAGAATCCAGGGCAGCCCGGGCAGAACCGACGGTGAGCCTTAATTGGCTCCATACAAAGATCAGATCAGGTTTCTCTTTTCTAATAAATGATTTGGTAATATGGTAATTCTTCTTTCCTGTAAAATACCGCTTTCTGCGAAAGAGATGCGGTGTTTTGCTGAAAGGAAGATACAGTTGCAGCCGACGGTACACATTGGATTGATGCTCAATGTACGAAGAGTCCGCTTCATCCAGCCCGTGCGTGCTCGTCAGTATCACTACATCGTGTCCCCGGGCGGAGAGGTCTTTGCTGACCTGACTGCAAAGGATTTCATATCCTCCCAGTACAAAGGGAGGGTATAGATTTGATATTATCAGAATCTTCACCGGTTCAAACGTGTGTGAACTTTGAGCTTAGAAGTAATTATTTAACCTGTATTTTTTTATGTGGCTGTCACTTTGTAGCGAATCCCGCTGTCAGCCCGCCGTGGCTGACAGGTTAACTTACGTTATATCAATTAGATGGCTGTCAGGTGCGGCGTCCTGACAGCGGAGATGTCGAATAAACAAGTGCTTCCAACTATTCCTTATCCTGATAAATAGGATCAACATCATTAAGGATCACACCGATCACCGGGACTCCGGATTCTTGTATCTGCTCAAGAGCCTTTTGGATCAAAGGTGTGCTGCTATAGCGGCTTCTGATCACAAATACAATAGCATCGGAAAGCTGCGCCAGCAAGTCTGCATCAACAAACGGAAACACTGCCGGACCGTCCAGAAGCACAACATTAAACCGCTCTGAAACGTCGTCAAGAAATTCTTTCATTCGTGAAGATGAGATAAGATCAGGTACGATTGCAGAGCTGAACCGCGGCAATATTTCCACGCCTCGCAGCATAGTGGGCCAAAGCACTTCGTCAACTGATTCAGCTTCATACGTCAAATATTCACCGATACCCATCAAAGATTTACCGTCATACAAGATTAAGTCGCGAATGTCGTGACGGTCTGCGGTTGTGTTCTGAATCCTGGTTTCTGTGCCAAGCAGATCATCAAAGCGCGTGTCAAACCACTCGGCGAGCCTCGCAGCAACGCTGAAGACAGATTCGCCGATCTTTCCCTTGACACTTCCACCTCCCGACATGCTTGAAGTTTGCATGTCCATCGGCAGAATTGACTGTCCTATCATTGACTGAGAGTCTTCAATATCAGCATCTTTATCCCCCTTTTTCGATTTACTAATCCAGCCCTTGACCGGTGCCAGTCCATCTTTTATTGAAATTGTATCTTTTATTTTCCCGGAAATCCCCTCATGCTGCATCATGCTGTACACATTTTTCTGTTCTTCGTCAGAACGAACCTGAGCGTCGGATAAGAGAACCATATCGTCCCTTCTGCCCATACTGATAGCCATATTGATCGCAATCCAGGTCTTCCCCTCGCCGGGCTTGGTGCTAACGAGGAGGATTCGAGCCCCATCTTTGGGAATCGTCTGCCTTATCCTTCTTGTTATAATGTTAAACGGCTCAAACTGAGCGGAACCTTCCTGTCCGGGAAAATGAGGCTCTGCAGGCGGAACACTTCGCAATGTGCCAAGAATCGGTAGTGTGACCTTTACACTAAGTTCACCTGTGGACTTGATGGAAGTGTCAAGTAATTCGAGTCCTAAAATAAGAAAGAAACCGATCATAACACCAAAAATACCCATTCCTGCAGCCAACAGTTTTCGGTTTGAAGAGCGGGATGATGTAGGTGGTTTTGCTTCTGAAATTAGGTTGAAGTCGGTTGATTGAGATTCAAAAACTCTTCGAGCTTTGTTTAGTGCCTGTTTCAGATTATCGCGTTCGGCTTCCATGCTGGCGACCGAGTTGCTCAGCTCGATGTAACCACGCTCCAATTTTGGCATCCTGTCAAGTTTCTCTCTAACGCGCTTTCGTGCATCTTCTAAATGCTTAACTTTTTCCTTAAATGCAGTTTGCTGTAAACGAAGATCAAATGCTCGTACCATCATCTCATCAGACATTGATCCACCACTGCCACTACCAATGTATTGCAACGCCATTGACTGTTGCTCAAGTATTCCTAGTTCATCCTTCCATGCTTTCATCTCATCGGTGTCCTGCAATAACGCTTTTTGCTTCTCAAATGTCAATTTAGCTTTATCATACTCTGCTTTTGGAATCAATCCTTTGTCCCATAATTTCTTAGCTCTTTCAAAATCCAATTCTGCCTGGGCAAAATCTGCACTTTTTGCTCTAGCAGAACGATCATCTTCAATCGTTTTCTTTAACTGTTCAATGCGACGGTTTGTCTGGTCAACAGAAGATTGATCTAATGTCCGATCCTCATCTCTCTTGACTTTAAGCTCCTTCATAATGCCTTCAACGTTTTTTAGCTGAAGCTCAGTGGTCGTTAAATCACTTTTTGTTTGTTCATAAAGTGCATCCACCGATGATAGTTCTTGTAAATAATACTGTGTCTCTGCATCAACATCAATGATATTGTGTTCTTGTGTATATTCTCCAAGTTTATCCGATGCATCATCTAGTTGGACTTGTATAGTCTTCAATCTTGCTTCAAATGAAGTTATCTGTCCTTTTGCCTGAGCATGACTGATGCTTCTCTGGTTATCCAGGAAGACTTCTCGCAACGTGTTGGCGATGTCAGCGGCTTCTTTCGGTGAGCCCCACCTGACCCTTAGCGTCATAAGTTGTGTGTTTCTCTGTACTTCAGCAGAGGATGCCCTGCCTATCGCACGAGGTGATGCTCCCAGATTCAGCCTTCTCTTTGTCTCCTCCAGGTTTGAAAGGATTTTTACCATGTTCATCTGGGTGTACAGTCCCTTTGGATCTTGCGATGTCGAAGTAACCTCCGCTTCAGCAACAGCTACAGGACTGTACATCAGAACTGTTTCCGCTTCATACGTCTTCTGACCGAACAGTATTGCAGACACAACACCAAGTACCGAAAACATCACCACGATTACAGCGAATATCTTCCGTCTGCGCCATAGCCCGATTAACGTTGTGGCGGGGTCGAACGGCAGCTTACCCTCTTCCTCGATGCCCAGTTGAGAGGCTGTCGCTGAAAGGTCTGTCACTCCGGGATTATACATCGAAATCGAGATTATGTGTTGAGTCCGTCATTGTGCTCAAAATGCTAATTGCTCTTTTTCCTAAGAAATTTCCGCAGAAGTTTTTCCTTGAAGTATTTGCGTTCTTGTTGATTAAAACCTATCCACCAAAAAGTTAGCCAAAATAATATTACCCCAATTAATTCAAGTATAGCTACTTCAAGCAGATTTGTCAATGTATAATTGCGTTGAATCAGGCTGAAAACAGTTGTCATAAGCAGAATCGGCACTAAAACGGGGAATAAGGTCTGGAAATAGAAGTCTTTAATCGAATAATCAAATTTCAGACCTGCGTGAATCTGTATGTAAACCTGCGAAATCAGCGCCGAGATGAGAGTAGCCATTGCCACCCCGGGAATCCCAAGCGGTCGGACAAACAGAATCGTCAAAGTCAGATTCAGGAGTTGACCACCGATCATGGAATACGCGAGGAATTTCTGTTGTCCCCGCATACTCAGCACATTTGCAGTGTTCCCATGAATGACCATTATCATCGCTGCACCTGCCAGCCACTGACATGCCCAGACGGACAATTGTACCTGTTGTTCGTTGAATTCAGCTCCCACCCACGAGTTAATCAGAGGCTTAGCAAGAAGCACTAACCCCACAAGCAGAGGAGCCGCAAATGCAATCGTCAGCTTTGATCCGGTTCTCCACACAGCTCTGATGTTCTGTGTTTCCCCCGCTCCGTGAAGCTCTGCGACAACCGGAGTTAACGTCTTTATCAGTTGAAAGCAGAACTGCTGACCCTTTTCAGATAACCGCATTGCGATTGTATAGACTGCCACCATCTCCAATGCCAGTACCTTCTGAATTATCATCGCATCCACCTTTGTGGCAATCAGAGTGGATACCTGAATAATCATAAAGTAAACCGAGAACGAGCTGACCTCTTTTACGATTTTGAAGTCGAAATATCGTGGATTGAGGGAAACTCCGGGAAGTGTCAGCTTCGCATGAATCAGCATCGCCACCATGGGCCAAACACCGGCTATCAGGTTGAGAATTGCCAGCGTCCGCAGATCGGGGAATATTCTGAGAAACAATAGAACAGATGCAAAATAGACAATCGCTGCGAGAACTTTATACAGGTTAGCTACACTCAGCTTCTGGTAACCGACCAACACTCCCCGAAACATCCCAAACGGCATATTGAGTGCTGACCGCAACCCTATCAGGAGCATCACTGCTTGAGCGGTTAATCTGTGCTGCTCAGGAATTTCAAACAAACTGTTGAAGAACAGCATACTTAACCCGACACACCCCAGCAATATCGAACCGAGTGCTGAGTAAATCCAGAACAGTGTAACGACTGTTCGCTTCTGACGGTCAATGTCACCTTTGCCCTTAGCATCAGCAACGTATTTAACAACCGAGGTGCCAAACCCCATATCTATCAATGTGAGCAGGTTTATAAACGCCCACAGCAGAGACCACAGTCCGAAACTTTCCCGCCCGATCATGCTGATGATGAACGGAGTCAGGATAATTAACGTGGCAGCATCAACGATGTCACGCCCGTAACTCGATATTGTGTTTACAATAATGTATCGAGATCGTCCTGTTCGTTGTGATCGGGTCAAGCTAATTCCTCATTCCGGTTATCGGTATAGGATTAATGTTATTAAAGCCTGGTTTTCCCCTTTTTAAACCAGTTTCGTTACTGTTTAATTGTCCCTGCTGCTTTTCCTGATCTTTTAATTTCTCGACAACCTTCAGCTCCAATTTGTAAAGATTGTAAATTGCCGTAAACAGTCCTGAAATGATAAAAAATAGATAGAAAACCTGAGTCTGCCGGAAAATCCACTCCAAAAGACCGTGTAGATGCAAGGTTGCTAACCCCGTCACCATGCCGAGTGCAATAGATTTGAAATACCAGTCTTTCGTTCGGAGAAAGAACCAGAGAGTCCTTAGATAGAACCGAACGATGAATGCGATAAAAATCCACATCCCGAGATAACCGATCTCAGCAGCCATCAGCAGATAGATGTGATGGCATGTCCCCAGTCGGCTCTCACCACCTCTGGACCATCGGAAATCATCAGCGGCGAGGAAATCTGCCGTTTCTTCAAACTTCTCCCATTTATCAGGATAGACCATCCAGTAATACTTTTCGATATTTCGCAGCATCCAGGAGTAGGAGTTCAATCCTACCCCAAAATATTTGTCACCTGCCATTCCTGTCGCTGCATTGTTGAAATAATGTCTTGTATCTGCAGATTCCTTCGGTGCCGTCTTGAACCTTTTGATTATCTTCGGAGACATGATACCACCGAATACAATGCCGAGAACCATACCTGTGACAATGTATTTGCTCTTTCTCCAAGTAGGTTTTGTCATAAATGACATAAACATTACCACCATGAATGCACCTGCCATTATCACCCAAGCACCGCGCGACTTTGTGAACAGGATGCTGATTACAGAAAGAGCCAGTGCCAATATCGCCCATTTATTCCATTTTTTTGGCAGTGCTCCTGAAAGCAGCATTGACAGTATAATCGGACTGATCAAATCGAGGTACATCGCCAATGTATTTGGATGTGGAAAGCTGCCGATAGCACGGTTCACGACAGCTTTGGTTACATACTTTGAAAACAGGACGAATCCGCCCTGGAAGATCATTGCGCAGATAAACGCTTTGATAATTGCGTCAATCTCTTTTCGGCTGCGGATATAGTTGACCATCACCCAATACAGTAACAGCCCTTTAATAAACTTATGAACTGTAAACAGACCGTAATACGCAACCTGACTGCCGAGCAGAGAGAACATCGAGATGAAAATGACCAATACCCACGGGAAACTGTTGTTGGGCCATATAATGATTCTCCTCTTGTACCCACGGGAAACTGTTGTTGGGCCATATAATGATTCTCCTCTTGTATCCTCCGATAAGTATGAAGAGAAAAAAACCGATGAACATCACATCAGGGATAGTAACACCGAATCCTCGATCCACTCCTCGATAAAGCACAAAGAACACTTCCTGATAAAACGGCTTCTTTATATGGCATGTGGAGAAAACCATCAGACCAAACAGCAGATTGCGTTGCTGCGGCATCCACTGCAGATACCGAGCGACAATAATCGGTCCGAACAGTCCGACAGTAATACCGCCTAAAGATGCCGGAGTTAAAAACATTAGAACATTCTCTCAGGTTTGAACGGAACCGCAAAACCGAACAGACCACGCATTCCCTGCAGCAAATCCTTTGGATTAAAGCTGCCGAGCTTCAACATCAGCCAGCGACGGCGGTGATATTCGTAATAAAAGTGATGAGCGATCGTGGGAAATTGCAGGTCTCCAAGACCATCTTTCAGAGCTTCCCGCAACCGCTGCTTCAGCTTGTTTGGAATAACCATGTTGTCGAGAGCCAGCAGCAGATTATACAGATCGTTCAGCAAATGACTGTGACGATTGGTATTGGCGAGGTCAATCAAGCCGACCCTGTCACCGGAAATATGGATATTCAGGAATACAAAGTCACCGTGGATGAATGATGTCGGAACATCAGCATTTCTGAACTGCTCGGACAGTTCATGTGTCTCGTCAATGATGTGACGGAATGTCGTTCCACCGAAAAGCAGCAGTCTGCGCAGTTTCTCAGCGCAGTAGTCACTATACTCAAACAGAAACGGTGATGGAACTGAATCTTCAGAAACGGTCAGGCTGTAAAGACGATTCAAAAATCTTCCGAGAATGCGCATATTTCGGACTGCTTGCTGTTGAAGTTCAGGATTTCGTCTGCTGCGGTAAAGCAGCTCGCTGAACGGCTCACCTTCAACATATCCGATGCTTAGCAGGTTCTTCTCTTTGATCAGCTTGATCGCTCTTGAGTCTATCAGGTCACTGTCTTTTTCAGCTATCGTGTGGTAGAAATCAAGCGCTTCAGCTTCGGTAGTCACCAGCGACGGGTCTTCACCCTTGTACTGCTTGATGATAAACGGCTGTTTATCAGACACTGCTTTGAAAATGTAGCAGTATTTGTTCTCTTTGATGAGCCGGAGTTCGTCTATCGGTTGATCCAGATACCCGGACAGTTGCCCGACAGAGAATTTTGTCTCGGAGTTGCTCAATTGAACCTGTTCCATACTTTGAGGAATCGCTCTGATTCCACTGACCAATTACTGATCTTTCTGCCTGTCAATTCGATGAGATGTGGCAGCTGACGATAAAGCTGTTCACGGGGATACTTCCATGTCAATTTCTTATGCTGCAAGCTGCGCACGATATTCCTTGGCAGCTTGTCCAAAGCGTGCTGCTCAGGCTCACGCAGTCCTGACCAATTTGAATAATCCGCAATTGATGCAAACTTCTTGTCAGTTCTTATTCGTTCAATATGCAGGAAGACCTCGCCCCACCGCGCTGCCAATTCAAGAAATTGCTCCTCATTGAAAGAGACTCCCTCTTTACTGTCCGGCGAAAACTTAAACTCCAGCGCAGCCTCATAAAGCTCTTTCATACCGAGATCTGCAACCGAATTATTTTCTTCGATCAGTTTGTTAAGCAGCTTATCGCGCCCGCTGTAGGCGGTGGTAAACCGCTTGTATGTGATGAGCAGCCCGTCCCCCATTGCCAGACAGCATTTGTAATAGTTCCGCCTGATGAAATCCTTGTCGGGCAGAGGCATTCCTTCAATGTTCGGCTCACCTCTTATGACTCGCAGAGCCCACAGCAGCCCTGCTCCCCGATTAAGCACCAGTCGCGTTGCTTCGATGGTTGATGGTGGTAGCTTGAGACTATCAGGTGCGTTCTTATAGAGAATATCCTCATCACCGGACATGACTATATGACCGTTCAGAAGATCATACCACATCAGCCAACAGGACCAATTGCGTACATCATCTATGGTCAGAGGACGGCTGAAATCAACATCAATATGAATTTCCTGCTCAAATTTATGACTGACACTGTGAATCCCTTTCCAGTCAATTGCCCCCTTATCCTTGACAATGAAGGTCATATCGAGATCGTTGTATGGGTGCTCGACGCCATCCACCACCACCACTCCACCTTCACCGCGACCGTATCCACCACCGAGAAGAAGTGCTACGAGATTGTCGCCGAGTACTTTTTCAGTGTCAATCGCAATCCTCCCGAGCACATCCTCCATCTGCCGGTTAAACTCAGGTGAAGCGTGATTGGCGTATTTAAGTCTGTTGTCCATCCCTGAATCCTTTTCTTCGTCCGAGCAGTTGAGCCATCCTCATAAACGGCGAATAAATAAATGATCCGAGTGCCAGTCGTGGCAGGCTGTACTTCCAATCACCAATCACCTGCCTGCCGAATGGAAGAATTGAATAGCGTAGCAGCGAAGTTTCCCAGAGCGACCAGTCGAATATTACCGCTTCAGCTTTGCCCTCACCATACTGTCGTTTGTGCCACTGCTTTAAGGTGTAGTTGTGCGAGTGAGCCACGACAGATTTTTTAACATATTGGATCTTATACCCCTTCTGTCGTATCCGCCATGTCCATTCAACATCTTCAGAGTATTGAATGTCCTCGTTAAATTTCATTTCATCCCAGACTGATCGTCTGATAGCCGACGATGCCATAGAAAAACAGTGTTTCCAGTACTTTTGCAGCGAACCGTCACCGAAAGTTGCCTCTGTATCTTTGGCGTATAACGGTTTACAGTCAGGTCGAGGAATCTGCCTTCCGAATACCGCACCGACTTTGTCATCTTGAAAACCTGTCAGCAGGTGTCGTAACCACTTATCGTTCTGGGGTGTGCAGTCAGAGTTGAGGAACACAACGAACTGACCCTCTGATGCTTTCATCGCTTGATTCAGCACCCGACCCGGCACATAAGTTCCTTTCGGGATATTAATTATCTTATCTGAATATTTGCTAATCTCTTCAGCGGTGCCGTCACTTGACTCATTATCCATCGCTATCAGCTCATACTCCATGTCCTGCCGAGAGACCATTTTTAGTGTCTCGCTAATCATAGGCATGTCGTTGTATGAGCGGAGAATGATGTTGGGTTTCATGTTTACCCCCCTTTAGTCCCCCCCTGCATTGCATGGGGGGGAAATGATAACGCCACGTCAGCTTCGCGCTTCATAATGTCATACAGATCTTCAAGTCCTTTTGCGGGTGGTTCCGGTGTCACATTGCTACACAACATCGCTACAGAATCTTTGTCGAACGGGTCGTAGCCGTGCATTCCGGCAAGTGTCGTTTCACCGAGAAAACTGGGGCAGAGTAGAATGCCGGGTTTCATGAGGAAAAACAGATCTCCATACATGTTGGTCGGGAAATCGCAGCCCCATTTGGATAGAGTCTCATCGGACAGGATATCACCACGCTTCTCTTTCTTCAAAGCCTCAATAATTGCCTGTTTCGCATCATCGTTAAAGAACCAAAATCGTGCCATCGTTGAGTCGTAAACTGCAGCATAATCCACACCAAATTTATATCCGAGATTGGTAATCTGAGGGATTAATGCACAATCTTCAGTGATGTCGGTCATCCCGTGATCGGTGAACACGTACAGGTTTACTTCCTCGTAATTCTGATAAGCAGTTTTTAGTATGTCGCGCATCTGCTGCTCATACCAGATTATCTTATCGTCAACCCTCTTTGACACCTTTCCATCGGCATGAAGAGTCGCATCCATCGCAGCCATGTACAGATATGCGAAAACAATCTCACCTTTGTTGAGATCGTTTTTCAGTAGCTGCAGGTTGTGTTCCTCAGATTTCCACCACTCTGACATATAAAACGGGATGCTGTTATCACGAAGATGATCAAATATGGTCGGAACACCGCTGTTCATTCCTCCAGGCTGGTACAGGTCACGCTTCTCCGAATAGTCAAAGTGATGTATCAGATCAAACGGCATGTTGTAGATCTGAAAGTAGCCGGTGAAACCGTAGTACCGCTTCAAAAATCGGCTCATTAATCTGCGAACACGTCCGCGGCTCGTCAGATTTTTCGGAAAGATGTTCAGCCAATGCGCAGCCTTAAACGGCGATTGCTTTGGATTGTAGTAAAAAAAGGAGAAATGCCCGTGATCGCGAGGCATTTTACCTGTGATGATGGTCGGATCACACGTGGAGCTGTAGCCAAAGATCGTTCCAAGCGGCTGCTTGTGAGTCAGGATGTCATCCAGAAATGAGTGTGTCCGGAGTATCTCCCAACCGAATGCATCAATAAATGTAAAAAGGGCTAAGCGTTTGGTTTTTACCATTGATTACCTCAGAATTCGAATGAAGTACCGGAACCATTCTATAAACAGTGGATTTGTAGTTGTGGTTGTCTCAAGCCCGACGTCGGGGTTGAGACAACCCCGACTACAATATATCATGCCATTTTGAATGCGACTTGGAATCAACCGCGACTACCGGATGACAACATCACTAACATTTGTCACGAAATTACGGTATCCGAGTTAATCCCGGGCTATTTATATAGATCGAGTGACGGCACTCAGCCAAACATGCTGTCAGAAAGGAGTTCAGATCAAAGTTTGGTTAATAGTGAGGGTATTTCCTTTGCTGTAATTTGTTCATTTGTAGTCGGGGTTGAGACAATCACAACTACGAACGTACAACTTGGTAATACTCTCAATAACTCTATACAGGATTGTGAAACAGTTGCGTTAAGACGATTGCTGTTCCTGGAACGCTCGGATCGCTTCGTCCTGATCGTTAAAGATGTCGAAGATGCGATGCATTCTAACCAGCTCAAATAGTGCACGCACCTGCTTTGACATGCCGCATAGCTTCATGTCACCGTCAACCGAATTGAGCTGGCGGAGGCAGGACAACAGTGCTCCCAGACCTGAACTGTCAACGAAACGAAGCCCGTTCATGTCAAATATGATGTTGGCTTTCTCACCAAGCAGAGGCTCCATCGCACGACGAAAGTCCTTGGAGTTGCCGGCATCAAGATCCTCTGTGGTCATGGAAATAATTTTTAATCCATCTTTTTCCAGGATATTAAGATTCATTACAAATCTCCAAATCTGTTAATGCAGTAATATTGATGTATAGTTCAACTTCAAACTGAAAAGGAAGTGTGATCAGGATCATAGATAAACCCACATTTTGCAGTAATTTATATAATGGAGTTCAGCAGCAATCCGACACCTGACCAAGTTGTTACAATGTAACCATCAAGGGTTTGAGTGTCAAGTATCAACATAGGTCAATGGATTGCGCCTCATAATGTCCGGTTACATTCGTATTTTTGGTAGTCGGTATGTTTTTTGCATGGGCTCTATCATATAAGAGTCTTCAGATGCGCAAGATGCTGTGAACGAATAAAATCTGAGAGCATTAACTAAGTGGTGATACAGTATCGTAATCGGGCTTGGGACAAGCCCGACGTCGTGGTTGAGACAACCACGACTACAAAATCACTACTTGGTTAACACTCTCTAAAATCTAACGGTTTAACCGGATTTAAGACATTACCCGGTAGAAAACGATGATACCCGAATTGCTTACAGTGCATAGATTTGTAACGTGGTGTGAACATTTTTCGCACCGGCTGATACTCTTGACTTTCGGGTATAATATCTTTTATATTACAATGATATTCACTGCATTATAGCGTGCGAACCTATTGATGCAGCAAGTAAACAATACAGGAGCTGACAGATGAGACTGCTCGCATCTATGTTTTCAATTCTGATTTTACTTCCGACGCTACTCTTCGCCGACATCATAAATGTCCCTGACGATCACGAGACCATCCAGGGGGCAATCGAAGCGGCTGAAGACGGTGATACCGTTCTCGTTGAGCCGGGTGAATATGTTGAGTATCCAAATTTTGAAGGTAAAAGAATTACTGTAGCCGGTTTATACCTTACCACCGGCGATGAATCTCATATCGCAGAAACTATTGTTGACGGCAACGATGAAGGGCGTGTGTTCTCGTTCAGAAGTGATGAGGATGAGGAGTCTATCCTTTGCGGGCTCACCATCCGAAACGGTGCTTCAACCTACGGTGCCGGAATTTACATCAACGGTGCCGCCCCTACACTTAGAAACTTAGTTATTTATAGCAATCATGCAACCCGTTATGGTGGCGGAATCTATGCTACTCATGGTTCCGAACCGACCTTGATCAATGTCACATTAACCGATAACTCCGCGGAGCAAGCAGGAGGTGCGATACGCACCAATGACGAATCCACTATTAATATGACTAATTGCATTGTGTGGAACAATGAACCTGCAGAACTTCAGGATGATTTGAGCATAACCTATTCAGACGTAGAAGACGGCTATAACGGACAAGGAAATATAGAATCCAACCCGCGGTTCGTTGACGCCGACGCGAGTGATTACAGTTTAGCAGATAACAGCCCCTGCATTGACCGGGGCGATCCCGATTCACCCGAGAGTCCCGACGGCAGCCGCAATGATATGGGAGCTTTATCATTCACACACCAACCTGAGCTGGCGGTTGCGCCGGAACAGTTAAACTTCAGAACCAGAGTCGGTATGGAACTCGAGCGAAGCTTCACTATTGAGAATGTGGGAGCGATACCGGCACATGTTACTTCCATCAGCATTGAGGGAGAAGCTCCTTTTGAGTTTGAAGCAATTGAAGAAGCAATTGAAATTGCTCCTGAAGAGGAATATGAGGTAATAGTCACATTTGCCCCGGATGAAGAAGGCGAATTCAATTCTGTCATCGAAATTGAAACGGATGATCCCGATAATGAAGTTTTTGAAGTTGCATTATCAGGATTCGCTGAACCTCCCATTCCGCAGATAATGATAGACACTGAGACTATTGATTACAGAGAGGTTGCGCTCAGAGTTGACAGCTCCGTTGACCTGACTATTTCCAATGGTGGTGATGTTACATTGATCGTAGAAGAGATCACAATCGGCGGCGAACAGGCGGACGTCATCCAGATCAGCGTTGATGCGCTGGAAGTTGAACCCGATGAGAATCAGGTTGTAACCGTAACCGCCACACCGGGAGTTTTAGGTCAATTCAATGCGTCACTGTCAATCAGTTGTAACGATCCGGATCAGCCAGAGGTCAACATTGACATATTGGGAAGCGCAGTTCTCCCCGATTTGCATTACGCGTTTACCGCAAACACCGGAACCAATCACACAATTCTCGTCAGAGAAGTTACCATTGATGAAGAAGAGTTTGAACTCGGGAACGAGGTCGGAGTCTTTTCACCCGATAACCTCTGCTGTGGAGGTGTGATGTGGATGGGTGAGCAAGCCGGTCTAATTGCCTGGGGCGACAATGAGATGACCGAAGCTGTTGACGGAATGCAGGAAGATGAGCAGATGACGTTCAAGCTGTGGGACTACGTCGCTGAACAAGAGTATGTCGCAGAACCGGAGTTCATTCAGAACGAGCGGATTAACGGTGACGACATCTACCATGATGACGGCTTAACGATTCTGACACTGTCAGTTGTACACGAGGAAGTGGTGGGATTTATGATGCAGCTGCGTGAAGGATGGAATCTATGCTCAGCTCCGATGATTCCTGAAGACGGAGATGTCACAGTTTTATGGCGTCCGGTGGTTGAACGTGAGCACCTTGCAATCCTGAAAAATCAAAGCGGTCGCTTTTATGTTCCAGCAATACCCTTCTCAAACATGCCCCCCTGGGATTTCAGGCAAGGCTATCAGGCGAGGTTGTTAGAAGCTGATTCGCTTTTGGTTGTCGGTGAGTGGGCGGATGAGGACACAGCTATTCCTCTGCGTGCCGGATGGAATATGGTAGCGTATCTGCCTGAGCAGGAGGTTGAAGCTCCTGATGCGTTTGAGAATGTGAATGACATTATGATAATCGCCAAAGATGTCCGTGGGAGATTTTATGTTCCAGCCATCCCATTCAGTAACATGGGCAATTTGAGCAGAGGTCAAGGCTATCAGGTGAACATGAGTGAGGAGAGCGAACTGGTGTGGAATGTTCCCGAGCAGTTCATGCCGGGTGCTTCCCCGCAAGAAGAAGTCAGCCACGCATCCGAGATTCTGATTACAGAGTCAAACATGTCACTTCTCATTCAGAGCTTGCCAAATCTGCCGTCCGACGGAGTTGAAATCACTCTTCAAAACGGATCAGGACTAATTGTGGGTGAATGTAAGCTTATCGGTGAAGGACCGTGGGGATTGGCAGTATGGGGCGATGATCCGACCACTGAAGATGTTGACGGTGCGATTGACGGTGAATTGCTTGATATGCAGGTATGGCACAAGGATCAATTGGTTGATGCGCGCGTTACCTGGATTAAAGGTGAAAGCAGATATGTGAAGGACGCTCTATCAATTGCCGAGATCAACTTGAGCGGAAGCGCATCGGTCGCTGATGAGTTCATGCTCTCCGAGCCTTATCCGAATCCGTTTAACAGCTCCACCAAATTGAGCTTTTCACTAATTGAAGACGGCTTTACTGAACTCGCAATATACGATGTCGGAGGGCGGTTGGTATCCACGCTGCTGTCGCAGCCGCTTGCAGCCGGTCATCACAGGATCACGTTTAACGCCGGATCGCTGCCGAGCGGGGTTTTCCTCGCCCAGTTGAAATCGGGAGGTGAGGTGATGAACGTTAAAATGCTGCTGTTGCGATAGGGGATGTAAAATGAGATTAACCGGTATGAGACTGACATTAATACTATCGCTCCTGATTTGTTCCGTTCTTAACGGCGCGATGATAGATGATAATCAAGCAGTGACAGTTCAATTCAGAGACAGTGTCGTAAATCAGGATGTAGGTTCGTCAGAAATATCAATTCAGGTTTCTAATGTTGATATTGAGCAGATTCGATTCGACGGCGAGCCGTTCGACGTGATAACCGTCGGTGATGAGTTGACAATATCCCGCGAAGGATTTCCTGATCTGCCGCTCATCGCCCGCACGTTGATAATTCCGCCGCAGAGCGATGTTGCGCTTGAGATCGAAGGCATCAAATATCGAATTGAGGATGATATAAATCCGGTCATAGCCCCACATGAAAACGAAGATGGAGGCTATGATCATATCGGTGAAGTGAGAGAATACCGGAATCACAGCGGTTATTGGCCCCCCCATCCGATTGAACTCGGAAGAGTTGCGATTATGCGAGGAAACCGACTCCTCACCTTCCGATACTATCCTCTACAATACAACCGTTCAACGAAAGAGTTGAAGGTTAATGAATCGGTTGATTTCCGCCTGGTCTATGAAGGAATAGGCGAGAATATCGTAGAGCATCCTGAGCGTCCAAAGCCGTCCGGTTATGTGAATCGAATTCTCAAGGGTCTGGTGTTGAATCCTCCCGATTCACCCGACAGAGACGATGTCATGAGTGGGTCATACCTGTACCTTGTCCCCAACGCCAACGGTGTGATGGACGCCATGCTGCCGCTGATTGAGTGGCGTAAGCGTCAGGGTCACAAAGTAACGGTAAACCAGCTACAAAACGGTGCGAGCATCGCCACAGTGAGGAATGCGATCCGTGACGCTTACGAAGCGGAACCTCCGGTCGAATATGTCGCTATCGTCGGTGATTGCGCCGGTCAGATCCGTCTTCCCGCTTATAACGGCTACGGTGATTACGGCTTTTCCCGCCAGGAGGGTGATGATCCGCTGCCGGATGTCGCAGTGGGAAGAATATCCTGCAGCTCCACTAACGAGCTTAGACGAATAGTCGGTAAACTGGTAGCTTATGAATCAACCCCCTACATGGATGATGAGGAGTGGTTTTCGCGCGGTGCGGTAGTTGCAGGGCACATTGGAAATGGTCTGAGTACGGTTCTATTGGCAAAGTATGTCCGAAGATTAATGCTTTCCGAAGGATTGGCTGAAGTTGACGGCTGGTACCATAATGATGACGGTCAAATCAGAAATGAACAACCGTTTGTTTCAGATCAATTTGATGAAGGAGTGCTGCTCTTTCATTACCGAGCTTTTTCGCGGATGAATGCACTGAACCAAAATGTGTTGTGGAATCTGCCCAATAGGCGTGGAAGGTGGCCCGCAGTCATAGCGATATCCTGTAACACAGGGAACTATGTTAATGAAACAAGCTATACTGAGGTGTTTCTTCGTGCGCAGGGCGGCGGCATCGGTGCAATCGGTACTGCAACACCTCTAACCAATGTTAAGTTCAACAACATTATTTCTGGTGGATTTTGGCGGGCAGTTCTCAATCAAGATGTTTATGCCTTCGGATGGGGATTAAACGCAGGCAAATATGAACTGTGGCGAGCATACGATGGACATGAAGGTACTTACCAAAGTTTTATGGAGTGGAACAACCTGATCGGTGATCCGGGAACACACATCATTACCGGTCTCCCGCGGGAGATTGAAGTGCAGCATGTCGAAACACTTTCTTTGGGCGAAAGCAGAGTCACCGTGACAGTTGAGGATGTTGACGCTGAAGCAGTGCTGTCCGATGCGTTGGTGTGTCTCTATAAGGACGATGAGTATCACGAGGTAATATACACTGACGGGAACGGCGTTGCAGAGTTTCACATTGCTCCCGATGCTCTCGAATCTGGAGATCTACTTGTTACGGTCACAAAACATAATATTCTACCCTATCTTGGTGAGATTGAAGTTGACGAACGTGAGTTCTATCTTGGCATCAGCGATCCGCAGATCACCGGAGATGATGACGATGACGGTGAGGTTAATCCGGGTGAGAACATTGAGCTGACTCTGCATGTTACCAATTTCGGTACCGACGTTCCTGATGGTGAGATCACCATATCGGCTGAATCGCTCACCCGAATGGCACTCGTGCAGATTGAAGAAGACATTGTTTTGGATGAAGCACCTGATGTTGATGGATCTGCTGAAATCACAGTAGATGTTACGATTCATCCGACATGTCCCGATGAAAACGACATACAGATCGTCTTTGAGATTAGTGACGGTGAGTCCGTCTGGCAGTCTATGGTATCATTGGAGGCAGTCAGCCCCAGAATTGAGGTCACTTCAATTGACATCGGCAGAGACCCCCTCGAGCCGGCGCAAGTCAGAGATATTGACATTGAGTTAAAAAACATAGGTCACGACCGGTTAGATGCCGCTTCGGCAACTTTGTATAGTAAAAATAAGGTCATCAGAGTCGTTCAGGACGAAGCGGAGTACAGCTCGATTGCCGTAAACGGTAGAAGGTCCGTAAACGACGATTTATTCACAATCTCGACTCATCCTCTGGTTATCCCCGGTACAACGGCTTGGCTGGGGGTTGCGGTTGAAACCGAAGCCGGTTTCCGTGACAGCGCTCTCGTACAGGTTACAATCGGATCACCCGATGAGACCGATCCATTCGGACCGGATGAATACGGCTATGTCTGCTACGATTCCGGCGATGAAGATTGGGATTTGGCACCGGAATACGACTGGATCGAAATAAATGGAGGGATTAACGGGCACGATTTTGAAGGCACAGAGCTTGATCTCAGTGACCGCACCGATAACCAGGATGAAAGTGTAGTCGTTGATCTGCCGTTCGATTTCCAATATTATGGCGAGATGTTCGACCGGATCACGGTCTGTACAAACGGCTGGGCGGCGTTCGGAGAGCAGGGTGAACTCGCTGCATTCAGAAATCGGCATATCGGTCAGGCTCTCGGTCCTAATGCGCAGTTGTGTGTCTGGTGGGATAATCTGGTCACCAACAATAATTCAGAAATTCTCATCCACCACGACGAAGAAAATGACCTGTTCATTATAGAGTGGAGCCGAATGAAACGGCTGCTTGACGGGGGCGGACAGGGTGCTGAAGAGACGTTCCAGATCGTCCTGTATGATCCTGAAGTGTATGTGACCGAAACCGGTGACGGGATCATTGTCTTCCAATATGAGGATGTTGAGAACCAGCGGCAGCCAGCTCATAACGATACTCCTTACTGCACAATCGGCATAGGAAATCTGGATGATTCGGGAGGATTGGAATACACCTACTGGAACGACTACCCCGATGGCGCCAAAGAGATCGAAAGCGAAATGGCGATCAAGTTCATCACAACCACCGGTTACAGCAGCGGAATCATTGAGGGAACTATAACAGATGCTGAAACCGATGAACCCGTTCCAAACGCAAACGTGATTACCACAAACGGTTTCTGGGGAACATCGGATGAAAACGGCTTCTATAGGATTGAAGACATACTTGCAAATGACGATTACTCGGTAACAGCCAGCGCATTGGGATGGAATGATTCGACACGTAGTGAGTTTGAGGTTGTCGAAGATGAGACATTAACCGTTGACTTCAGCTTGCTACATCCGGAGTTTGAAGCATCGGTAGAACGTTTCGAAAGTTTACTCGGAGCGGGACAGCGCGAAGATAGCGAATTTGTCCTGTCAAATGACGGGAACGGTGTGTTAAACTGGGGAGTGTCGCGAGTAGCTGATCTTGAGGATGAACCTGAAGCTTGGGAGCATCTGACCAATCACATGGTCGGCGATTCGGTTGATGACCGAAGAATTGAAGGAGCTGTTTTCACAGATGATCTCTTTTACATCACCGGCGGCGGGAACGACACAAATTATGTCTATGTCTTTGATCGAAACAGGGAAGAAGTGAACAGATTCCATCAATTCAGTGAAACAAGATTTGGAATGCGCGACCTGGCTTGGGACGGTGAACTGTTGTGGGGAGCTGACGATGATACGGTTTATGGCTTTACTCCCGATGGCGAGTTAATCGCTTCTATTGAAGGTCCATACGGATCTCTTAGCACAATAGCCTGGGATTATACAAGAAATGTCTTGTGGGTCTCTGATTTGATACACGACATAGTGGCTATTGACCTCGATGGCGAAGAGATTCTCAGAGTTGATGATCCGGTGCAGAGAACTTATGGCTTGGCGTTTTACGGCGATGACCCTGACGGTTATCAACTCTATTTCTCGACAACGAATGATGATGACAATGTGGAAATCCATAAGATTGACATAGAGACTGAAGAAATAATGTTTGTTCATCAGCTTGATCTTGAAGGAAATGGCAGTGCCCGCTCAGCAGGACTTTTCTTTACCAATGAATTTGATCCGATGTCGTGGGTGATGGTTTCAGTTGCTTCGCTATCTAACATAAGAGGTGGCGACCGCATGGACGCCTGGCATTTTGAAGCCCGACGCGACTGGATGAGCACGGAACCGGTGGCAGGTGAAGTGCTGCCCGGTGAGCGGCAGGATGTGGTTCTGACACTACGAGCAAACCACTTCCAGCCGGGAACAGAACTTGAGGGACATCTTCTCTTTAGCCACAACGCATCCGGCGGCGAAACTGAAATCCCGATCAGCGTTGAAGTGGCGATCGGCCCCGGAGATCTCGATGACAGAACAGTTGAACTTACACAGGGTTGGAATTTGGTGTCCCTCAACGTGGAACCTGAAGAGCTTGATATTCCGCAAATGATGGCACCGCTTGTTGAAGCCGGTCTGCTCGAACTCATAAAAGATGGTGAGGGCAGATTTTACCGTCCTGAACGGGACTTTAACAACATCCCGGGATGGGTGATTTCCGAGGGCTATAAGATGTATCTGTCCGATGCAGCGGAATGGAACGTTGAAGGAAGTGTCATTGACCCCTGGGAAGCTCTACCGTTGGAGGAAGGGTGGAACATGACAGCCTACTATCCGCGCAATCCGGTTAATGCACCTGTGGCGCTGTCACGCATAAGAGATGAGTTAATTATCGCTAAAGATATCCATGGCAGGTTCTATTTGCCGGAATTTGACTTTAACAATATGCCTCCACTGCGCGAAGGCTCAGGATACAGATATAAGGTGAGCGAAGATGTAGATCTCGTCTATAGAGATGTCAATCAGAACGGCACGGTTGAGCTGACGATAGATGATCCTGTCCACTTCAATTTCAGCGGAATGTCTGACCTGAACATGAGCCTGCTGCTGCTCGGGGACGGCAACATAGAGGATTGGGAAGTCGGGATATACAATGATGCAGGTAAACTATTCGGATCGGGAAGATTTGACCCGGATGGAAGATGTGGCGTATCACTTTGGGGTGACGATCCGTCATCAACCGCAGTGGATGGTTTGAACGAGGGGGATATGTTCTCCTGCCGGATATGGGACGGTCAGCGTGAAATAAGTGTGGAGCTTGATCCGTTATTCGGCGAGGCAGAATTCACGACTGACGGAATATTCGTCGGTAAAATTAATGTTGACAACTTCTTGCCCGTTGAATTTGGCATCCAATCCGCATATCCGAATCCGTTTAACAGCTCCGTTTCGTTGCGGTATGGATTGGTGGATGGTGGTGAGGTCACACTCACCATATATGATCTCTCAGGACGAGAGGTTGCTCAACTGTTTGCAGGACATCAGGCAGCCGGATTCCAGACGTTTGCATGGAATGCTAATGAATTGCCATCGGGACTGTACATAGCGCACCTCAAACAAGGGGCACAGGTCAACTCGATTAAGCTCACGCTGCTGAGATAGTGCGCTTTAAGGAATTTTGATTTTGTAGTCGTGGTTGTCTCAACCACGACGCCGGGCACGACTACAGTTACTAATGACAGAAATTATCCGGTGTCAGCCCGCCGTGGCTGACACGTAACTTGTTTAATTCTACGCTGATAACTGTCAGGTACGGCGACCTGACAGCGGGAAACGGCTTGAGACAAGCCCGACTACAGTTATACGGATAGGTTAAACAGGCTTTTTCAGGACAATCACTCATGTATATAAAACCCGTTAGCATTACATACAACAGAGAACCAAACACCGGGAGCGACATATGACACGATTTACCACATTTGCTCTATTCTTGCTTATTGCAGTCAGTTCGCAGCAGACGACAGCAAATCCCAATGCAGCATATAACGCTGCTGAGGAACACGCCACTGTTGTCTCTTCGGACGGTCAGATGATAAGCCTTGAATTTGAGTTATCCGATCTGAACAGATCAGAGGTGGAAATTAACGGTGATCCCTTCGATGCGGTCTCGGTGACCGGAGAGGGAACCACCTTTGATTACGGTCAACCTTTATTGCCTTCAGTCTCACGGTTTGTGGTCGTCCCACCGTCTGCCGGACTGGAGTTTGTGGTTCGGGCAGATGAACCGGTTCGACAGAGAGCGGAAAATCGTCCGCTGATCTGTCAGGAAGGTGATGTCACTATCAGGTTAAACTCCATCATTGATCAGAATGGAGGAATCTATCCGCCTGTGTTAGCGGAGATGAGCGAGCCGTTCATCATTCGCGGGGTTCGTTTGGTGAAAGTGACAACCTATCCGGTGCGGTATGACAGAAATTCCGACAACTATCTCCACTATAACAGGATAGAGACAGAGATCGTTTATACCGATGAACAGCCTGTCAACCCCGTTTACCGTCCGATCAGACGCAACCGAAGCAGAGAGTTTCTCAAGTTTATTGATGCATTGGCGATAAACGGTGATGAGGTCGGTCGCGATGACCCGGATCGTGATCGGGAACCGGAGTTTATGGGACACTATCTGATTGCGGCGCATGAGAACTGTCTTGAGTATGTAGCACCGTTCATCGAATGGCGTCGAAAAGCCGGATACAAGGTTGACATTCTATCCATTCGTAACAATGACGCTCGCGATGAAGGTGATGTGAAAGATTTGATACAAGATCGCTATGATGAATATCTTGACAACGGTCTTGACCCGTTTGAGTATCTGTATATAGTCGGTGACCGCTCTTCATACAACCAGGGAGGTAATCAGGAGAACGGCAACTGGGTGGTCGAATCATTTAACGGAAACACAATCTGGCCCTGGCGGGCGCGTCATGCTGATTACCTTTACGGCACTCTTGAAGGTGACGATCACTACCCCGACGTAGCCCTCTGCCGGATGATCTCCGGTGATGCAAACAGACTGAACATCGCAGTCGGTCGCACATTGGCGTATGAAGCTGAACCGAGCATGGATGATACTGATTGGTTTACACGTGGTGGAGTCTTCTCGCAGCATTGGGGAAACGGTCCCCAAAGTGCCTGGCACATTACTATTCATACTAATGCAAGATGGGGTGTCGAAGTTCTTGAGTTCTTAAACTTTGATGAAGTCAGGTTTTATGAGGATTATAACTGGGATCAAAATGGTGGAAGAGTCGGACCGTTTGAACGTCGCCTTTTTGATGACGGTGCAAATCTTCATCTCGGTCGAGCGGAAAACTACTACTGGCGCTATAATTTTAACAATGTGGATGAAAATGTAACATTTCCGATCAGGATTGTTGTCAGCGGTCATGGTGAGTGGGCTGCTGAGAATTCCTTCCGGACTAACCGCGGCAATCGCGATCTGATGGGACAGGTTGCCGGAACCTGCGGCTGGGGCGGTCCGCCTACGGCACCAATGAGCGCCGTATGGATGGATTTGGTCAGCGGTCATTTGCTGCACGACATGCCGTTGGGTTGGGCGAGGACATTTGCGGTAACTGATTTCGAGCGTTTCTTCCCAAATTACAATTTCGGAAATCAACCTCTATACCGTATGGTGAAGAGTGACATTGATTCGTATGGCGACCCCGGCATCAAGTATTGGAAAGGTGTGCCGCAGGAAGTGGCAGCCGATCATGATGAAACAATCCCGCCAGATACGCGTATGGTGGATATCTATGTCTTCGATCAGGAGGAAGAGTTTGACATTCAGGGTGCGCAGGTGACACTCTATGCACCCGGTGATATGCCTGACTTTGACGATAATGACTATGCCGATTATGATGGCTATAGGATGTGGACGACAACTTCGGATGAGAACGGCGTAGCCCGATTTGTTTTTGACGATGGTGAGCTTGAGGCAGGCAACATCTTCGTCACCGTTACCGGCAGGGAAATCCGACCGTTCTTCAGCGAAATTGACGTCGAAAACGTTGATGCGGCAGTTGATGTGGTCTCCTACACTCTGGATCAAATTGACGGCAATGACGATGACGAGATTAACCCGTCTGAGAGCTTCAACCTCACAATCATTGCAGGAAACATCGGTAACCGGAACAATGTTGAGGATGTCACCGCTGTAGTTACTTCGCTGTCGCCTTACGTTACTGTAGATGACAATGAGCTGTCATTTGGCAATATCGCTGCGGGTGACGAATCTGAGGCGGATGAGGATGTGGCAATCCACATTTCAGCAATCTGCCCGGACGGCAACAGCCGACCTGTCACACGTCCTGTCCTGATGATCTCTTTTTCAGCCGGACAGCAGCGCTGGAGATCTGCTATTGAGCTGAACCCTTCAGCTCCAAACTATGAAGTGCGTAGCGTGATCGGTGGTGATGTGGTTCCGGTTGATCGTCACGATCTCGATGTCAGACTGGAAAATGTCGGATCAGCTGCAGGACCTCCGGTAACTGCCGAATTGGTGAGCATCGGAAGTGGTATCATTAACATGGTCAATAGTGAGAGCCGCTATCCAGCCATTGCCTCAGGTCGAACTTCACTACTTCAGGGAGATGACTTCATAACGTCGGGAAATCGCATGGCAGTCCCGGGAAGCAGATCAGACATGCTGTTGATTCTGACTTCGGAGGCGGGTTTCGTTGACACCGCCTATTTTGAGCTTCAGCTTGAAGAACCGCGTGAGGATGCCCCACAAGGACCGGATACATACGGGTATTACTGTTTTGACAACAGCGATGAGGATTGGGATATAGCACCTGAGTATGACTGGGTTGAGATCAGTCGCAATGAACGCGACCGCGATTTCAACGGTGTTCGATGTGATTTTGAGGGACGAGGCGATCACAACTCCAACACCGGCGAGTCTCAGGTTGTAGATCTCCCATTTGAGACTCAATTTTACGGTGAAACATATGATCAGATCACCATCTGCACCAACGGTTTTATCGCAATGGGCGATCAGGAGGGTGTGACCAACTTCCAGAATTGGCCCATGGACAGATCACTTGGTGGTGGTTTGGGTATGATCGCAGCGCTATGGGATAAACTGAGATTCATTGACGATTCAGATGTTTCCTACTTTTACGACGAAGATGAGGGAAGGTTCATCGTTGAGTGGCACGAGCTAAGACATAAAGATAACGGCAACGACAATCTGACATTTGAAGTCATACTGCTTGATCGCGATGTGTGGCCCACTGAAACCGGCGATCAGATGATCCTGGTTCAATACAAGGAAGTCAGCAATTTCCGCGGATTGAACAATCGAGTGCAGGATAATCCCTATGCCTCAGTCGGAATCTGCAGTCCTTACGGCACCACCGGAATCAACTATACATGGAATAACGAGTATCCGGTGACATCAAATGCGCTGGGCGACCGACAGGCGATCCTTTACACAACGGCTCTGTCCCTGTTCTCCGGATTACTATACGGTAATGTGACAGACGTAGCTAACGACCAGCCTCTGGAAAATGTCATCATCAACACCGAGCACGGATACACTGCTACCACAGATGAGAACGGAAATTGGGAGATTCCGGAAGCATTGGCGGAAACAGAATTCGACATTACTGCAATCCTGGCAGGATACAACGATTCGACTCTGGTTGATCTGTTCCTTGAGGAAGATGACACCCTCGAAATAAACTTTGCTCTGCTCCATCCGGAGTTCACTCCTTCTTTTGAGGAGTATGAGACATTCATCCTGAGAGGACACTTAATTGAGGAAGACTTCAGCATCAGTAATGACGGCAACGGTCCTTTGGAATGGTCGGTAGAAAAGAGATTGGCGGACGAATTTGATGTGCCCCCATGGGAAGAAAGAGTAAATCATCAGGTTGGTGAGGAAGTCGAAAATACTCGTATTAAGGGTGCTATATTCGTAGATGACAAATTCTATGTCTCAGGCGGCGGAACCAGTGCGCGTGATGACAATTTCATCTACATCCTGGATCGCCAAGGGAATGTAGAGGATCAATTCCCGCAGCTTGGTGACAGCCGTTACGGCATGGGCGACCTCGCATGGGATGGTGAACTTCTGTGGGGTGGTGAAGGAGAAATGATTTACGGTATGAATCTCGAGGGTGAGGAGGTCATTTCGTTTGAGAGCCCATATAATCCGACCCAAAATCTTGCCTGGGACACAGACCGCGAGATTCTATGGCTTTCAGGCAAGACAACCAGATCAATTTTCGGATTCGACAGAGACGGTAATCCGGTTGACACATTAGATCGTCCCGGAAACGGGATTACAACCTACGGTCTGTCATATTATCCCGAAGACCGTGAGTTCCCGCTATATTTCAACACAAAACGCTCGCGTGATACTCGTCCTTGGGTGTACAAGATGAACACGGAGACCGGCGACACGCAACTGGTGACGATCCTCGAACCTGAAGACATTACAACCCCTGAAGGCTCATTCATTACCAACACGTATGATGTGTACAGTTGGGTCTATATGGGTATCGCAAACGTAAGCGGTAATGACGGTGGAGACCGCTTGATTATCTGGCAGATAGATACCAGGAAAGATTGGTTCGCTCTCGATCCCAATGATGGGGGAGTGCTGGCACCTGATGGACAGCAGGATTTCGTTTTAACCCTAAATGCGGAGGGTCTGCCCGCAGTTGTTTTCGACGGCTTCTTCGATTTTGTGCATAACGCCTCCGGAGGTCACACCGTGATTCCAATCTCAATGGAGGTTCAGGTCGGAGCCGGTGAACCGGCTCGGCGAACACTCCATCTGCAGGAAGGCTGGAACATGGTATCGTTGAATATCGAGCCGAATGAAGAGGACATCCCGACTATAACGGAGCCGTTGGTTGAAGCAAATCAGTTGATCCTGATGAAAAATGGTGTTGGTCAATTCTACCGACCTGAAGAAGACTTTAACAACATACCGGGTTGGGACTTCTCAGACGGCTATAAGATGTATATGGCAGAAGCTGTAGATTTTATGGTTCAGGGTGTGGTAGTACTGCACGATGATCCCATTGATCTGGAAGACGGTTGGAATCTGAAGTCATACTATCCTTTGGAACCGCTGGCTCCTGCGCTTGCATTGGACAACATCCTCGACGAATTAATCATCGTCAAAGACGGGTCAGGTAATTTCTATCTGCCTGATTTTGACTTCGACAATATCGGCGAGATGATGCCGGAAAGCGGCTACCAGTTCAAAGTTTCTGAGGATGTCGAACTGATTTACAATGTTGAAAATCGTGTGGCGATGACACCACGACGGATTCCGGCGTCACCGTCACATTTTGTAAGTTTCGTTAGCACCGGGTCAAACATGAGTCTGCTTGCAATCGGCGATCAATCGCAAAACGGTTGGGAACTTGGCGCATTCAATGCAGACGGTGATCTAATCGGAGCCGGTAGATTTGACGCAGCCGGAAAGTGTGGTCTTGCTCTTTGGGGTGATGATCCTTCAACAGCGGAAATCGAGGGCATCATCAACGGATCACCTTTATCATTCCGCATCTGGGATGGTGAGAATGAGATGCTCGCATTACTGCAGCCTGTCAAAGGTGAACCGGTTTATCGCACAGACGAACTGTTCATAGGAAATGTTACCGTAAGCGGAGATGCTCCCATAGAGTTTGGCTTGCAGAAAAGCTATCCGAATCCGACCAACGGTCCGATGAGAATCACTTATGGATTGGAGGAAGCGGGAAGAGTTACGCTCAAGCTTTTCGACCTTGTCGGACGTGAGATTGCCACGCTTGTTGACGAATCCTCGAAGGCGGGTTATCATGAAGTCATTTGGGAAACCGACAGTTTCCCGTCTGGATTATACCTGATCCGACTCGAAACCGTAGGGGAAAACAGCGCGAGAAAGGTCGCTGTTGTTAAGTAAGTGAGGAGAGAAAGGAGGAGCATTGACATTCCTGTCCATGCTGTGCTGACAAGAATATCAGCACTCCCCGTTTCATCTGCTGTGCGTCAAGTTGATCCCCGGCTTCGGAGATCCGGAAATTACAGACTTGGTCTGATTTTGTAATCGGAATCTCGCAACTAATGCAATAGAGTGAATAATCGTTTGATTTTTCACTCTATTGTTTTATCTTTACATCGTACCAATTGCGGTGAGCTGAAGAAAATTCCACTTTTGATATACAATTAAATTACAGAATAGCAGGAGTTATTATGCGACAGTTATTTACAATCTTACTGGTTGTCGGTCTGGTCTTCGCAATAGCGAGCCAATCCAGTGCTTTTGACTTCGAAGAAGAAGTTAAGAAGTTAGCCGCAGAGAATGCCGAAGGCTATCTTGGACCTTTCCCGACCGCTTTCGGTACGGTGATGAATTCCGGTCTGTACCATTCAGCCAATACTCATCGCTTCTTTCCTATTCCAGGATTCGATGTGATGGTTAAGTTCAGCATGGTTCAAGTATCTGATGAAGATCTGACCTATGAATTTATGGTCGGTGATTCTTTAGTGCTTGATGTTAGTGATTTTGCAGGATTTGGTGTAAATGAGCTTGTTCTGAACCCGGAGATTTTATATCCAAATCGTGAAACACCTACACTATTTGGCTCTTCTTCAGCAGAGGCACTCACATCTGATGTTGATGATTTAGCTGCTGCTTTATTAGACGCTGGAGTTGATGCAGCGGTTGTGAACGCCTTGCGTCTGTCAGGGGATCTGGATACACTTGCTAGCGACATACCTGATTTACCTATGGCTCCTGGTTCAGGGCTGGATATGTTACCAATGGTTATGCCGCAGGTTTCGCTTGGTTTACCGATGAACAGTGAAATTATGCTTCGCTATGCTCCTCCTGTTGAAGTTCCAAAGATTGGCGGTGAAGCTTCATTTCTCGGTATCGGTTTAAAACACAGCATTTCGCAGTACATCCCGGTTCCAGGTTTATTGATCCCTGATGTTACAGTTCAGTATGTATGGCAACAACTTAAGGTCGGTGACCTTATCGAATCTACTCATACAGCCTTTAACATTCATGCTTCCTATGGTCTAAATCTGATTGTTTTCAGCATAACGCCATATATCGGCTTTGGTATGGAAACTTCCAACATCAAAGTAGAGTATGAGTTGGATAAACCAGGGCATCCGCTACATGGAGCACCTATTTCCTTTGATCTTGACGGCAACAATAAATCCCGCATAACAGGCGGCGTAAGACTTGGTTTGCCTATTCCTTTCTTGAAAGTTACTGCTGATTACTCAATTGGCGAGTACACTGCAGCTACACTCGGAGTTGGAATATCTTTCTAATGCTTCGATAAATCGGTTTTGAAACCAAAGATTGCTCCGCTATATAGTGAGCGGAGCAATCTTTTAATATAATATTGGTTCAGAGTTCTAGCTTTAACCTGTGTATAGCGTAGAGAAAACACGCTAAATAGTGAACTCTGAATTTTTAACTGACTGTTATGAAAACAAGAGGTAACTTGAACCAAACATGATTGAAATTAGCAATCTAACTAAAAACTACGGTGATCAAGCTGCGGTTGATGATATCTCCTTCAAGGTAAAAAAAGGAGAGATCCTCGGCTTTCTCGGTCCTAACGGAGCGGGTAAAAGTACTACAATGAAGGTCATCACCTGCTACATGCCTCCTACCTCCGGAGAAGTGACTGTGGATGGGATGTCAGTTCAGGATCACTCGCTGGAGATCCGGCAGATGATCGGATACTTGCCCGAGCAGAATCCGCTTTATCCTGACATGAATGTAATTGACTTTCTCACCTATATCGCAGAACTGCGCAACATCCCGAAAGAACAGCACTCTGCAAGAGTCAGTAAAGTGATTGACATCTGTGCTCTTGGAGACATGCTGCATAAAGACATAGGTCAGCTATCCAAAGGATACAAGCAGCGCGTCGGATTGGCACAAGCGATGATCCATGATCCTGAGATATTGATCCTCGACGAACCGACAATCGGACTTGATCCAAATCAAGTGGTTGATATCCGCAATCTCATCAAAGAGTTGGGGCAGGAAAAAACTGTCATCCTCTCAACTCATATTATGCGTGAGGTGGAGGCTACGTGTGACCGGGCGATAATAATCCATGAAGGCAGTATCGTAGCTGACGGACCCTTGTCTGAACTGCGTCACGACATCGCCGGGAAAGAGACGATCAACTTGGAACTGCTTGTTGAGGACAACGGAGTCGTCGAACAACTCAGCGGCTTGGAATGCATCGAGGAAGTCAAAGAGGTGCATCCCGATAAGGCAACCGGACGCAACTTCAAGTTGATTTCCGCACCCGGAACCGACGCCCGCAGTGATGTGTTCAAAAAGGCTGTCGCTGCCAATTGGGTTATCATTGGAATGTCTCGCGAAGTACGTAGCCTCGAAGAAGTATTCCATAAATTGACAAATTAGAAGTGAAAAAGTAAGAAAGTTGGAAAGTAAGAAAGGAACATAACCTTCTTACATACAAACTTTTTTACTTTCTCTCCTTCTCACTTTCTTACTATAAAGGAAACATGTATGAATAGTGTTTGGTCTATATTCAAGCGAGAATTGAGATCATATTTTGATTCACCGATGGCGTATGTTGTCATCATTGTATTTTTGCTCTTGACCGGATGGTTTTTTACCAGCAATTTTTTCGTTGCCGGTCAGGCAGACCTGCGTGTGATCTTTGGAATTATCCCATTCGTATTCCTGTTCATCACACCAGCCATCACCATGAGACTGATCTCGGAAGAACGGAAAACCGGTACAATGGAGCTGCTGGTAACACTGCCGATCACCGATTGGTCTATCATAATCGGCAAATATCTCGCTTCAGTCGCTCTGCTTTTTGCGATGATCCTCCCTACAATCGTGTATGCCATCACCGTGTCTCTACTCGGTGATATGGATGGAGGTCCTGCAATCGGAGGATATGTCGGTTTACTCCTAATGGGAGCCGCTTATCTCGCAGTAGGTACATTCGGCTCAAGTTTGACGGATAATCAGGTAGTGGCGTTCATCGTAAGCTGGATTTTGGTATTTATTTTCTTTTTACTGGATAAAATACTTTTCTTCCTGCCGAACTGGATGGTGTCGTTTGTGGAATACCTGTCCATCGAATACCATTTCCAGAATATCTCTCGTGGAGTGATTGACACACGTGATTTGATCTATTATTTGTCATTAATAGCTTTTGCGCTGTTTCTGGCAGTTCGTTCAATGTCTGCACGACGCTTAAGCTAAGAGGTAATGATTATGAAAAACAAAAGCATATTTGCGCCGCTCAGCATTGTCCTCATAATTGCAAATGTAATTGCATTCAATTTGCTATCGAGCAGGCTGTTCGGCAGGATTGACCTGACAGAGAACAACATGTACACTCTGTCGGATGTCACAAAAAGCACACTTCGTAATCTTGAAGAACCTTTAACGATAAAGGCTTACTTCACCAAAGATCTGCCTGCACCCTACAACAGCATCGCAAGGTTCGTTGAAGATCAACTCTCCGAGATGAAAGCATACGGACGAGGCAGTTTCCGCTATGAGTTCCTCGATCCCGGTAGTGAAGAGGAGCTGAAGAAGGAAGCAGAGAAGTTCAGGCTTGAACCGATTCAGGTCAACGAGATGCGTGCTGACAAGGTTGAGTTTAAGCTCGCTTATCTCGGAATGGTGCTGCTCTATGAAGATAAGCAGGAGGTCATTCCGGCAATCCAATCTCTACAGCAATTAGAATACGAGATATTAACCAAGATCAAACGGATCACTGCAGATGATGATCAGGTTATCGGCTTCCTTGAAGGGCACGAAGAGACTCCACTGAGACAGGAAATGACCATGCTGGACAGGGAACTCCGCAAGCTGTATGACATCAAACCGGTTGATCTGACCTCAAGAGCATCCGTTCCGGAGGAGATTGATCTGCTGTGTGTAGTTGGTCCAAAACAGAACTTTTCTGAAAAGGACAAGTTTGCTATTGACCAATTCATCATGCGTGGTGGTAAGCTGTTCATGTGCATGAATAAGATAGCGGCTGACCTTCAGACCATGCAGGCAGATAAAAGTGCATTGCGGGTTGATAATTGGACTGAGCACTACGGATTCAAAGTTAATGACGAGTTGGTGCTCGATTCCAAGGCACCGACGCTGCCGTTCCAGACGATGACCCGCTACGGTCGTCAGATTACGCTGGTGCGTTATCCACTGTTTCCTGAAATAGTCGGCTTTAACCGCGACTATATTGCGATGAGCAATCTGCGGCAAGTGCGACTCTATTTCCCCAGCAGCATTGATACATCACTAACCGCTGAGATGGAGAATGTGACGATCTCACCACTGTTGTGGTCGTCCGACAAGTCTTCGACCCAGACCGGATCGTATGACATCAATCCATTGACCTTCAATCAGCGCGGGATGGTTATCTACGATCAGGCAAAACTGCCGCTCGGTGCTGTATTGAATGGTAAGTTCACCAGTTTCTGGAAGGATAAATCTGTACCGCTTGACAGTGACGGCAATAAGATCTCCGAAGAAGAGATCATCCCGGAATCTCCGGAAACGAGAATTGTTGTCATAGGTGATGCTAATTTCATCAACGATCAGTTCCTCGTTCAGGGGTTGGACAACCTGACTATGGCTCTGAACCTGATAGATTGGCTGGTGCAGGATGAGTCACTAATCTCAATCCGTTCCCGTGAGGTTTCCAGCCGACCGATTGAGGAAGTATCAGATGCTGCCCGCAAGACAGTCAAATACGCTAACATGCTGATACCGCCGCTGCTGATAATTGTCTTCGGGCTGTTCAGATGGAAGATTCGATCCGCTACGAAAAAGGCGATGGTCGCAGGTTATGCTGCTTCACGAACGAACAAAGTGAACTCAGGAGGTGTACGATGAACAAGACTACAACGGTACTTGGGGGAATCCTGATTGTTCAGTTGATCCTACTTGGCATTTTCTCCATGGACACGCATCATGTCACTAAAAAGGAAACATTCCTTGTTAGTGACACAAGCTCGATCAATTATGTGAAGATCAGGAATGAGGATGGAGAGATCACGCTTAACCGTGTCGGGACAAACTGGAAGATTGTCGAGCCATACAACTATCCGGCAAATCTAAGTTACACAAAGACACTGTTAAAGAAACTGAATGAGCTGGAGATTGAATCAACTGTCACATCAAATAAGTCAAAACATACGCTCTATGAGCTGGACGATACCACCGCTGCTTATGTAGAGGTCGGTGTTCAGGGCGGTGCAGTTGACAAGTTCTACTGCGGCAAGCCTTCAGACACATACACACATACCTACATGAGGTATGCCGATTCAGATGACGTGCTGCTGGTTTCCGGGACTCCGCGCTCATCGTTTACCCGCCGTCCAAAGGATTGGCGCAACAAGTCGGTACTTGCTGTCGACAAGACCATGCTTGAGAAAGTGGTGCTGGCATTCCCGGATGAACGTGTTGAACTGGTTCGTAGTATCTCTTCACCGATGGAAGATACTACTTTGGTAGCTGCGGACACATCGTGGCAGGTTATCCCTCAGCGTGGTAAACCGTTCGAGCCGGACGAAAAGCCGCTGAACCGGATATTGAACACACTTAAGCGGTTGAATGCCACCGATTTTATTGATGCTGCTTCGGATGAGGTTCCCGACTTCTCAAAACCTGACCTTACAGTTCAGGTGTTCCTTGAGGATGATCAAACAGACCGCATAGATTTCATCCCCGAGCCGGATTCAGATTCCGATTCGCGATATGTAGCGAGGAAGAACGGTGACGAAGAGACGCTGTTTATAGTGTATAAAAGCTCGTTTAAGAATCTGAACAAGCGACCCGCAGATCTCATGCCGAAAGAGGATGAGGATTCTTAGGAACGTCTCGATGATAGAGAGAGAAAGCGGGTTGCTCATTGAGCAACCCGCTTTACGTTTTTGGGAATGTCTGAATTCGCTATGAGTTGACCTGTCTGAGGATAGTACCTATCTTGAGGATAGACGATTTTGATACCATCTTCTTCTAGAATTAGGAATGTATTATGCTGCATTCGTCTATTAAATCTACCTTGGTAATGGTGATTGTATTAACAAGCAATGCAATCTGCCAATGGCAATGGTCTGATAACGTTACCAAAGTCGGTGGATTAACTTTAGGTCGGGATGTGGTTGATCTGGCAATTAGCGGTGATTATGCCTATTGCGCTGATGAATACGGTTTATCCGTTTGGGATTTGTCTGAGGATGAAAGACCCGTCGAAATTGCCCGTACTCCAACACCGGGTATATCTAAGGCAGTCGCGATTCAAGGTGAATATGCTTATGTTGCCGACCTATATCATGGCTTGGAAGTCTTTGACATTTCAAATCCAGAGCAGCCAATCATGAATGGATTTCTTGAGTTAGAAGATTTAGTCCAAAGTGGCTATTCTTCAGAGCGTTACATAAAAATCCTCATCCGTGATAATGTCCTTTTCCTATCTGCCCCGTACAGGTTCTGGATTGTTTCCATTGAAGACCCAATTCATCCTGAGATAATTAGTGTGTCGATTCCACCTCAACGACAAGTAAGTGATTTCGTACTGAATGGAGATATCGCCTATCTATCTCAATACAGCCGTGACGGTCTGTTGGTTTTAAACATCGAGAACCTCGAAGCCCCTGATCTAATCATTTCAATTGATGTCCAAAATATAGATGCAATTGCAATACTGGACAGTTTGCTATATTGTGTGGGAACAATTATAACAGGTGCGTACCATTTTACAATCTACAACATATCGAATCCTGAAGAACCGAAATTAATTAGAGCTTATCCTGAAATAGAATCTGGTAATTATATCCTTCTTGATGGAAACTATTGTTATACTTAGGGAGAAGCCTCTGTCCTCGATATTTCTAATCCTGAAGAAGTTAGGATACTAGTTGAATGGAACGATTGGCGGGGAACTCTTATTACAAAACATGGTGACCTAATGTATGCAGCAGGGAGAACTAAGGGAATTGAGGTAATCTCCGTCACCGATCCAGAAGAACCGGTTTTTGTCAATGAAGATGCACTACACTCCAAGTACCAGCTTAGATCTCTCGAGATAGATAATGGATTCACCTATATACATACCGTTAGTAGGGGATTCCTGATCGCTGATGTGATAGATGTCGATAATCCAGAAGTACTGTGGGAATATGTGAAGCCATACAATAGTAATAACCTCTTATTCCTTAAGAAATATCTGCATTATATATATTATGGTGGTGGAGTTGGTGCTAGGAATGCTCTTAGAGGAATCATCCTTGATGTGCAAGATCCGGCTCAACCAGACAGTGTGGGAGCTTTTGGTTTTTATGGTGGATTCGGCGGTAGACCTCCTCAGATGCAAATTGTTGACCACTATGGGTTTATTGCCGGTCGTCACTATCCAGAGCAAAGGAACTTCCTTGCATTAACTTTGGAAGATCCGACAGATCCGGACACAATTGTCATCCGGCAGGACTGCCAAGAACCACTTCCAATAAGCTACCTTGATGGATCATTGCTTTACCAGATCGGTTTACTAAACGATTGGGGTGACGCTACTCCGCGTGTTTTTGTTTATTCATTAGAAGATCCAGGCGAACCGGAATTTCTCGGCAGTTGGCCGGTAGGTCCAGAAAACCAGTATGTTGGATTTGGAATGCAGATACTTGCTCGCAACTCTTATGCTTATGTTTGGTGTGACGGTGTACATGAGATATGGATCTATAATGTAGAAGATCCTGTTGAGCCAGAGTTTGTTAGGAGTGTGGAACTTTCGATTAGTTATGTAACTGATATGTCCATTGACGGAAATATCATTTATCTTGGGGGAAGCAAAGCAGGTTTCGGTTGCCTTTCGATTAATAACCCTGAGAATCCAGAAATTGTTGGATACTACGACACCCCTGGGGGAGTTTATGACATTGAGAGCAGCGAAGGATATGTTTACGTTGCGGATGATTACGAACTGGGAATCTATGATTGCGCAGAGCTGCATGGCATTTGGGATTTACAGATATCAGAGGATTCGCATAACTTTGAGTATGTTTCTCCCGGTTCAACGGCAATTTGGGAACTCACGTTGACTAACGCTGCAGAGCAAGCGGTTGACATTCTGAGTGTAACAATAGACAGTGCGGCTTTCAACGTGGAGTTTGACGATGCGATAACATTAGAACCGGATGAAGAAGCGTCCGTACCTGTAACATTTGCACCGAGAGAAACACGCGCCTACTTCGGAGCTTTGACAATACACACCGAGCGACGAGATGTAGTAATAGAACTATTAGGAACCGGTGAACCACAGTCAGCACCTGAAGAAAGCACTCTTGCGAATGAATTTGAGCTTTATTCAGCCTTTCCCAACCCTTTTAATTCACAGACAGTGATAAGTTATTCGCTACCGAGAAGAGCAATGGTTGATCTGAGAGTATTTGACCTGTCTGGACGTACAGTTGCAAACCTAAGTGAAGGTTTCAAGAGTCGTGGTCTGCATCGTATTGCTTGGGAGGTATCCGATTTACCGAGCGGTATCTATTTACTAAGATTGCATGGCAGTGGTCAATCTCGTTTGGCAAAAATAACTCTTATCAGATAGAGAGAGAAAGAGGCTGTCCCATATAATAGGGACAGCCTCTTTTAATTCGCCAAACTTCTACTGGATTCTGGATCAAGCAGTCTGTCCGAGAATGTAGACAACCCGCTGTCAGGTCGCCGCACCTGACAGCCACATTATTGATACTACTTAAGTTACGCTGTCAACCACGGCGGGTTGACAGCGGATATTCGTATTCTCGGACAGACTGTCAAGTCCAGAATGACAAATTATGACATACAGGATTTCTTATCCTGATCATCCTGCCCATCATGTTTGAGTTGTCTTAACCGCTACAGATCAAACCTTGTGGTTGTGGTCAGCTCCATTCTGACGTTTGTATTGGTCTTGATGCCGTCAATCTCTGTTTTGAACCAGATTATTCGTGGCTGAATGTCAAGATCCCATATTTTCTTATTCAAGTACAGATGCAGCGCATCCCGCACCGCTCGAGTATCCTTGAATTGACCGACACTCTGCTGTTGAGAATGATACTCATAGTTTACCGTCAATCGCAGATCCGACAGCAATTCCGGCAGCATATTCTCAGGCGCTCCGATTTGAAGCTTGTAATCCCAGAACCGCGAAGTGAAATACTGCTCCCGCCAGTTGTAAGCATACTGCGCTTCAAATTCAACCCACTCAAAACCGGTGGACAGACCCGCACCCCATATATCTTCATCGAAAAACACAGAGTCATCGGTTGCGAGATAGAAATTGGCTGACCTGTACGGGAAACCGTAATCGCCTTCGACATCAAAATGAAAGTCATCGCGCAGATTTAGACCTGTCATGTACTCAGACATAAGATCAGACATGCTTAGCGCACCGCCAAACATATAGACATACTTATCCGGGTTATTCTTGTCATCGCTTGAACTTCCCACAAACTCGATCCTGTTTCCGGCGACATAATCAATGTGATACACTCCCCTCAGCGAGATCGGACCTGCTTCAGTAGTCAACCTGACACCGTTCAGCGCAGACATCCTGTCAGCAAATATGCCGTCTCTCGGATCATCTGTGCGGAAGTCGGTCTGGTTATGACCGGCATAGACATCCCAGATTGCATTCCCCTGTTGGGGCACTTTTCCGAGCTGTACATCAAAGAACGGCACCTTCCAATCGAGATATGCTTCCTGAATTCCGGGTGTCAGACCGTTTTTATTGTCTATATCCTGCCACATAACTGATTTTATACCAGAGCGAAATGTCAGACCGGCTGAAAGGTATTCGGAAATTTTTAGATTCATGCCAAACTTGTAACCAAATCTGGTTTTTGTGTTTGTCCGTATCTGCCAGGGATCTCCAAAAATATCGGAGCCGGGAGTTGAATAGTACAGTTTCTCCTCTTCCTGCCGCTCCCTGAATGATACCACCCCCCACAAATTGGTAATTTCTGCTGCGAAGCATGTCGTTGCAAACAGAATTATTGCAACAGAAACAAATAGATTTTTCATTGCGTCCTGTGTTTTATGTAGAAAAGAAAATAGATTTTACTTCTTGTTTAAACTCAGTCATAATATACAGCCCCAAATGATCCAAAAGGTTTGAAATTTACATTCAAAATCGGGTATTTCCAAATTATTCCTATTGAATCATATCCTGATACTTGAGATGAAAAGATAAAAGACTTAAGTGACAGAAAAGAATATCCAATGCCACAAAAAACGTTGAAACACTTTCCAAACCCATAATCCGTGTTATGAGCTAACCCGAATGATCCACCAAATGGACCGCTTCCACCTTGCACAGCTATGTACTTTATTGCTGATTGGTGCTTGTCGGGGTATTTTTCTATTCCAACTACTATGGCACTATGCCAATTAAGATCATCACGATGAGCACCCAATGAAACTTCGACACCAAAAGTCGGTCCCTCACCAAATGAATAACCAAACCTCACTCCGGGACTTGCATAGCCCCAGATCTTCTGACCATAACAATTCGTTGACAGCAGTAACAACACTATCACAAATGCAAATGCATATTCAACATTACGCATTTTTCAATTCTTCAAATTCGCATAGAGATCTGTCGTCCCCCACACTTTTAATAATACTTTCCGTGCCGATAACAGATGCCGTATCAGCTTACCGAACCATTGATACTTGACTGACGATATCTTGAAGTCTCTTAAGGAGATTAAGATACCGAACATAATAGATTCGGGCAATACGGTTGATGATATCAAGACCTACCAGGGAATTGAGCTTGAGAAGTTCCCTAAATGGTTGGGCTTCAATCGAAAGAACCTTGGTTGCCTCATAGCATTTCGCAGTAGCTGTGTACCGTGTGGCTTCTAGTAAGGGAGATAAACCAAAAAGTTCACCTTTTTCGATTTTCGAGATTGCAAAGCTGAACTCTGTGGGATTTGCAGGAAGTTGCAGATACACTGATCCTTCGTTAAGCATATAGAGGTGACTGCAATATTGGTTATACTCGAAAATAGTCTCCCCTGCCCTGAACTCCTTTTCTGATGCAAAACTGCTGAGCTTGTGAATTTCGTCCACGGTGAGTGTAGCGAATAGGTCATGACCTTTCAAAACTTGATCGATGATCATAATTTACTCCTTCTAATTGTTAGATGATATCTGTAAGTAACAAAGAAAAACAGTATAAAAATCATCCTCCTCACCACACTTTCAAGATAATTTATTATTTCAATGAATGCAAGTTTATAACCTGAATTAGAGGAATTAGGGCTATGTGTTTTGATAAAGCTCAGTTTCACCTTCACTGTTTGCATGACAACCGTTCCTATTCGTTTACAGTGAATAATTATCAGTTCAAATGCAATTCGTTATCGATATTGGTCGAATCAGCAGGTATATCGGTAAATTACCTTACATATCAAATAGCTCAGTATCTTAACAAACAATTTCTATTGGATCTTCTAATATGGGTACCTTAAACCATATTCCAAATGTGTTATAGTCCATTCCTTCTGGTGTAAAATCGAGATGCTCCCATGTAACGAATGGTACGAGAACGCCTGCAAACGTGGTAAATCGATTTCCAATTCCAAACTTTTCGTGAAACGCTAACCCATACGAAGCACCGAAGTATCCAAAGCCACCTTGCAATGCAATGTACTTGATAGGTGAACTAGGTTCACTGGGCAAGCCTACAATACCGAGAACAATAGCACTATTCCATAATATATCTTTGTGAAATACACCCAACGAAATCTCAAGTCCAATGGTTGGACCCTCACCAAAAGTATAGCCAAGCCTCAACCCAGGACTTGCATAACCACTAACTTTTTCACGACAAACACCATCCGAGAATAAAACAAATAAGATTGCTAATACCAATACTGAAAGATCAGTGGAGCGCACTTACTACTTCCTTAAACTGCGATACAAATCTGCTTCCCCTTCGCTCTTGGCGATGATTGCCGTGCCGACACTATCGCTGGTCACGTTGACCATCGTACGGAACATATCCAGCGGTCTATCAACTGCAAGCATCGTACCAATGATCAAAGCGACGTCGGCATCTTTGAAGCCTACAGCCTGAGTAACGATAAAAATCATAACCAGTCCCGCACTTGGGATTCCCGCAGCACCGATAGATGCTAACAGAGCGGTAATCACTACGAGGAACTGCTGTGAAAAACTCAGGTCTATTCCCAGAACTTGACTGATGAACAGCACCCCGGCACATTCATACAGTGCAGTTCCGTCCATGTTAACCGTCGCTCCCATCGGCAGCACAAAGCTGGATGTCCGATTTGATACTCCTGCGTTGTTTTCTATACTCCTCATAGTCACAGGGAGAGTAGCACTCGATGAGCTGGTCGAGAATGCCGTCGCCATCGCTGAAGCCATCGCTCTATAGTGCAAAATCGGGTTGATGCGGGTCAACAGGAAAAAGAGCAGAGGCAGAACAATCAGAAAATGAATCGAAAGTCCGGTTGCTATGGTTGCCATGTATATGCCGACTGCTGCAAACAGATCAAACCCGGATGTCGCTACCGCTTTGGTAATCAAGCCTAACACCCCCAGTGGAGCCAGTTTGATAATTGCTTCAGTTACCTTCATGATAGCTTCAAAGATCGCCTCAAACAGATTCCGCAAAGTTTTCCGATGATCCGGTTTGATCTTGGTAATAACCACACCGAGGAAAATAGCAAAAAATATAACTCCGAGCATATCACCTGATGAAGCAGCATGAACCGGATTGAGAGGGATCATACGGATCAGAATACCTGCAGGAGAACCGGGAGTCTGTATAGTTGAAGGATCAAAATTGGCGGACGTAGCAAGCTCAACTCCGTCACCCGGACGGATGATATTGGTCAGTGTTAAGCCGATCAGAATTGCAAACAGTGACGTAGTCATATAGTATATAAAAGTCTTAGCGCCCATCCGACCCAAACTTTTACCGTCACCGATTCCTGAGACACCGGTGATTATCGAGGAGAAGATCAGCGGTACAATCACCATCTTCAGCAATCGGATAAAGATTGTTCCGAGTGAAGTAATTAACCCGTAAAACCAGCCGGTCGGTGATCCGTGATAGACGTTTTGAAAAATGAGTCCGAACACGACACCGATAGCCATTGCGATCAGAATCTGCCAGTGTAGTTTTAGTTTCATTTAGTTTCCTATGTGAACCTTCGTTCTAAATTCTTCTTTAGTATGCGCTATATTTTGCTACAATTGCAGCATCCGACAAGTAACTGGATATACGATCAGTATCGAGGGCTATTACGATAACCATCCTGTCCCCATCCCTATACTCATATTTAAAACCATTAAATATAAAATACCGAACGTTGCCAGATCGAGCAGGAAACCGACTAAAAAACCGTGAAATGCCGAATTTCTTTTCTCAGGTAAGACAGTCACTGTTTTAATCTGATCAATTGGTATAGAGACATCATTTTTTTTCATCTGAACAACAACAGCCTTCATTTGGATGACATCATCCAGCTTAAATACTTTGCGAATTTGTTCGGTCGTTAATGCTTCACCACCCTCACTGTAGATCGAATCAATCTTTGACAAGTCTAATTTCATCCGCCACAACTGATTAAAACCACCACTATACATTAAGGATGACACTTCATTCCGTGACCAATCAATATCAAACCCGTTAAACCAAAGACGTGCTGATTTCTTTTCAGGGGAGTTCATAATAACAGTGACCGCATCTCCAATTGTTGGGAGGCTGATTTCCTCAGCATCTCGATTCCGAATTTCATCATATCGCTTAATGTACTCATCTCCCCATACTATGTCATAACCACCATGCTTGCCGGTGATTTGAGACCCATCTTTCAGTTGAATCTCAATTTCCCGTCCGATGTTAAGACTGTCCAGATAAAAAACGGGAATCTTTAACGTTCTGACATCCTTCTTACTATCCTTTTCTGCACCGACCCAAAGACCAATAAAAGTACAGCCGGTGATTTGTAATATTGAGACTGCAATCACGAAAGTTATAATAATTCTAACAACTGTTTTTCGCATGGTTTTACCCTCCCTTTATGCTTGTGTGTTAGTCTTATGTGGTTATCTTATTTCAATCCCATTCTATTTATTTTCTTATCTGTGAACATAGACCGTTGATCCTTTCCTCACCCGTCCGAAAATGTTCTTCCACAATCTCGATTAGAAGATAATCTCTATCGGTCAGGATGCAAGCTTCACCGAGTGACATGGTTCCTGCATAAGGATCAAACACCAGATCTCCTCTGTCCGATGAAGCCTCAATCAGCAGCTTCAAAACTTCCACGGGTTTGGCGGTTCCGTGATCGTAGTCATAGTTGGAAACTTTCCGATAGAACTCGATGCCATTATCGTTCCTTTTGAAAAGAACATTCGATTTGCGTTTGCCTCGAAGTGGCTTCCGTTTACCCTTTGAAGCGTAGAGGATAAACTCGTGCTGAGGTGACCAATCACCTTTAAGATCACCTGATCCGTGGTTGTTCTTTACCCAGATCAGGCAATTTTTGTAAATCAGAAAATCTTTAGATCCTTCCTCTTGACATTTCTGCTGCAATCGTTTCATCTCCCACACAATACCGGGAAATGTCAAATGATCACACCAGCAGTAAAAATGCGAACCCGGTTTCAGCACTCGAGCAGACTCTTTCAGAAAAAATGGGAGGTCGAAATCCTGACCGTTGATAGCATTAACCTTCGGACGAGCAACCGGACGATTGGATTGATAGTCTTTATACGGAGGATCGGTAACAATCAGATCAATGGACGAATCGGGAAGATCATCAAATATCTCCCGATTGTCACAATGGAAAATCTTGTTAACAAACTCCTTCGAGATATTTGGAATATTTGCAAATCTGTTCAATTTTCGTCATTCCCGCGCAGGCGGGAATCCAGTAAACTGTTAAAAACACTGGATTCTGGATCAAGTCCAGAATGACAAATGGGACTTGCTATTGGATGAATCAAAGAACTCCTCCATTCGCTCAGTCGAGCTTTAACCCCACTGACGCCAATATCTTGGGAATCTCTTCCTTCTCCCAGTCTGCACCGACCTCATTGATCACCTTGGCAGCTTCAAGCATCTCCTTCTCTCCTTCATTCTTCAATTCAGGCTTGTACTTAACCTTCGCCTTACCGATGAAGATGCGGCACCATGCAGCGCCATCTTTGTCATCCTGTTTGATAGCAACTTTCTCACCTTCTTCCAAAGTCTTGATTGCTTCGTCAATCTCTCCTGCAACGAGCAGACACATTCCGAGATCCCAATGCGCCCACATCAGAGGTCCCTGATCGCCTATTTCTTTTCGCACCGGAACCTGTTGCCGAGCCGCTGCGAGCCCGGTTGTGGTCGCACCTTCAATCGCATTCTCATCCCAATCCGGCATGAAGAAAGCGGAGATATTGTGCAGCATCATCGCTTCACCGCGCTTAAACCCCTTTTCCTGCATGAACGCAACACCGTGCTGAGCGAGTGCTGCGGAACCAACCGGATCATGCTTGACATTATTTATGTCGCATTGCACGCTGACGAATGCATGTGCAATCTTTTGATCGTCTTCACTCGATCCCTTAATGTGTTCAACTGCTTTCTCAATCTCTCCGGATTGGATGAAGCCATACACAGTGTCAACGGTTGCTTCATCGGACAGATATTTTCCGTGGTCTCCATCGTGAGCCATAAGTGAAACTCCTAAGATTAAAATGAATGGGATAAACATGTCATCCTCTCGTTTATGAATTTGCTAATAACGAAACTTTGAACGGATGGAACTCTGCCGTCATGATCCCAGCTTTAACCGCCGGATCGTCCATCATGATATTTTCAGCCTCTTGATCGGAATCAGCTTGATAGATGACAATTCCAAATGTACCATCCAAGCAAGGACCCGCTAACAACAACTTACCTTCACCAAGTAAGCTCTGCAAATATCCAAAATGCTCCGACATTATCTGATCTTCTTCAGGTATTGAATTGTCATTAAGGTCGGAGCGAATCGGTTTTATTGTGTAGATGTAGTTGAATTCTGAACTCATCTCAATAGCAATTGAGCATTGTTAATTCCCAACACCAACCGTAACATTCCTAAACCGTGTCGGTGCAGCACCGTGCGACATCTCGGCGGTCTGACCCGGTTGTCCCTTACCACAATTATGAACTCCCCACAGTACCCAGTGCTTGTTGTTGCAGGTCGCATCCATGCTGCCCCAGAACTCAGGAGTTATTCCCTGATAGTTTGCATTCTTCAGCAAGCGATGTTTCTTTCCGCCCTTGACCTCCCAAGCAGCCTCTACACCAAATTGGAAGTTGAGCCTCCATTGATCAATTGACCAGCATCGGTTCGTTTCAAGGTAAATTCCACCTTCAGTGTCAGCTAACAACTCATCAAAATCCCACTTTCCGGGCATCAGGGATAAATTCGTTATCCGCACAATCGGTATGTTCTGCCATCCTTCTGCACGACTATTGCCACTCGACCGAGGAGCATCAATTTTATGTGCTAACTCGCGACTGAACTGATAACCGACAAACTGACCGTTCTGCACGAGATGCCAACGCTGTGCCCGAACTGCATCATCATCCCAACCAAGTGTAGCCAATCCACCGGGTATGGTCGAATCACAAACAAGATTGACATGGTCGGAACCGTAGCGGAAATTGTTCAGCTTTTCGGTCGTGGCGAAGCTCATCCCGGCATAGTTGGCTTCCATGCCGAGCACGCGGTCTAATTCGGTGGCATGACCGACCGACTCATGAATCTGAAGTGCCATCATGCTGCCGTCAATAATAATGTCATGCTTGCCGGATGGACAGGTTGGAGCTGTCAGCAGTTCAATTGCCTCCTCACGAACCCGTTCTGCGTTGTTGACCAAATCAAGTCCACGTACCAGCTCATATCCAAGGGACATATACTGCCCACGGAAAGAGTTTGGATAGCTGCGTGTTTGTATTTCACCACCACCTACTGCGGTTACGGAGTATCCTGCACCACTGCGGATGAGCATCTGGTCAATAAAGGAACCCTCGCTGGTCGCCATCCATTGATGTTCACGCTTGAAAGCAAGAGTGGACTCGGCAGTCTTTATCCGCTTGTCCGCTCGCAAGATCTTATCAATCTCATACAACAGAGCCAGTTTCTCTTCTAACGGAACAGCAAACGGATCCTCGACAATTGGCGTAAGCCATCGCGCCTCAACAGCCGGTTCCGGTGCGAGTCGGACATCTTCCTTCTTAAGCATTGCAGAAGCTTTTGCGATTCCAACTGCCTCAGCAGCAACTTTGTCTATCTCCTCAGCAGTCACGTGAGGACTGCATGCGTATCCCCATGCACCGTCAACGATAACCCGAACACCGAATCCGATATCCTCGTCAATGGTCAGATCACCGACCTTGCCGTTCTGAACCGTTATCTCTTCACTGTTGGTGAAAATTATTCGGCAGTCAGCGTAGGATGCGCCCCGCACTTTAGCTGTTTCAATCGCTCGTTGTGCTAAATCTTTCATATCTATATCCTATCCTCAGTTTTCGGTTCGGCTGGTGAAATGGAAATCGTTGACCTTGATCGCCGGTACGACAGTGCCGCCGCCACCCCAGAAGGTCTCTGTCTTGTATAGTTGGCTGCTTAATGCTGCAACATTCGATAACACGTGCAACACTGACTCGGTGTAACGCATGTTTTTGACTCCTTTGGTCACTTCCCCATTTTCGATCATGAACAGACCGTCCCGAGTCATCCCGGTCAGGGTCATTTTCATCGGATCGAGCATGTTCGAGTAATGCAGTCGCGTCACAAGCAGTCCTTTATCGGTACTCGCAATCATCTCTTCAAGTGACGAATCACCCGGTGACATGATCACATTCAACGGCATCGGACCGTAAGTATCAGGTTGAGGCAGCGAATGTCCGGTTGAGCCTGATCCTGTTTTTTCTCCAGTCTTGCGGTCGTGAACAGTAGTTTTAAATACACCGTTTTCGATCATGACCACTCTCTGACGAGGCATACCTTCAAAATCGAATGGATTGCCGGGGCTCATCTCATGGAATGAGTCATCGGTGAGGGTGATATTCTCACCGACCACTTTTTCACCAACTTTACCGGAAAAACAGCTCCTGCCTTCGACAAATGCTTTGCCGTTCAGAGCTTCCCAACCGAGAAACAACAGAAAATCTGCCACCGCCGACGGTTCAAACACCACCGTCCATGCACCCGGATCAACATCAATCGGATCACGACCGATCAATGCCTTCTTAACAGCAATCTGAGCCAACCGATCAGCAGCGATCTGACTGACATCAGGATCACCTTCTTCTGCCCAGCCTGAAGAATCGTCACTCATCGCTGAAAGTGAAAATGTTGAACTTGAACTTTTGTGAAAAGCCCACAGTCCGTTGCTGTTTGCAATTGCAAGATTCCCGCCACCGTTAGAGAAGATCCCAGCTCCTTGCAGCTCTTTATCTGAACATATTCCCACAGCTTTAGCAACCGTTTCAGCTCGTGATTGTGGTGACAGATCAACCGAATTCTGGTGATAGTTTGTTCTTTCGCTGTATGATTGCTTGCCCAATAACGGCAAAAGCTCGTCGTCAGTCTCTGCAACACTGAGTGCTGCTTTTGCGGTTTCAACGCAACTGCGTAAGCCGTCATCGGATAGGTTTCGGGTTGAAGCTTTCCCCATCTTACCGTCTTTGATCAAACGGACGTCAATCCCAACGCTGCGTGATGACACATTCTGGGTTATAACGTTCTCACCAAATCTGGTCAGAGCACTATTGCCCGATGAGATCATCAGTTCGACATCGTAACCTTCAGCATGGGAAAAGGCTATATCCCTCAAGCCTTTCATTTCATTTTCAGTCAGCATGCTGTCCTCGTTATCTGTAAATGGATTTTTAGTTTAATTTGTATTATACGAATTATTCTTAACGGTGGCAATGCAACAGAGATGAGTTCTTTGCCTTATTAAGAAACTATTCCCTTCCGTCATTCCCACGAAGGAGTCTGTCTGATAATACTAACAACCTGCTGTCAGGTCGCCGCACCTGACAGCCATCCTATTGATATTCCGCAGGTTAAGCTGTCAACCGCGGTGGGTTGACAGCGGATATACCTATTATCGGACAGACTCCTGCACGGGAATGACGAATAAAGATCGAAATAGTGAATATTTCAAAGGTCACAGAATTGTCACTACTTCAATTTGAAAACAAAGGTAATAACACCGCTTTGATTTTGCTGTTTATGGGAACTTTCTAACGGGTTGAATCTCCAGCTTCGCAAGGCATCAATGGATACCTGTTCGAGTCTGGGATCAGATTTGGTGTGAGGAGTAGCGAATATGACCGTACCATCAGGTGCAACCGTGAACGAAATTTTTACCGTCGCTGTACGTTTGACATCCGACGGAAAGGTGGGAAGACGACCGCTCTGTTTGGTTCGTAAGACGCCGCTGTCCCAACTTATGGTGAACATTTCATCGGACACCAATTGATCTGATGACGCTTCCGGACGGGTTCCGGTCAACAGTTCATCATCAACAGGCAGCGCGGACATGGATGGACGCTCCTTCGTTCCGCTTCCTGATGGGAGCAGCGATGCGCGCTTCCCCGGTTTCAGCAGATCGCTGTCTGTAAATTTTGGACGCTCTTGTGGTGGCACAGCGTCAGCGATAGGACGGTTGCGGTCTGGCAGCTTTAGCAGTGGTGAAGTCTCGGAAATCATCGGTCTGCTTGGCAGTTCAATCACCGGACTTCCTCCCTCAAGTGTCGGAAGCGGTGCACCACCACCGGACTCAAAATCAGAAGCGGGTGCAAAGCTCAATTCCGTGAAGTCGAGCACAAAAGGTCGAACATCAATCAGCATGAAAAAGAAAATCACGGCGAGGATTGCATGGAGTACTCCAGAAATCCACCAGCCGATGCGATTTTCCATTCTGACGCTTTGCATCACTCTTTCACCGTTGCAATCAGGAAGCGTTCGCCTCCGGCTGCCTTCACCTGATCAATGACATGCACCGCTGTTTCCAGCGATACCTGCTTGTCAGCCTTGATAACGATAGTCTGTGACGACCCGTGAATAATTTGCGGTCGCAGACTCGCTGCAAGACGAGCCACTGTGGTACGCTCGTTCTGTACCCAAACCACACCCTCTCGAGTTACAGCAATCACAATGTTCTTCTCATCCACAACCTGAGCTGTTTCGCTGTCAGGAAGTTCTACTTTGATACCCGGTTGGACGATATAGCTGCTCGACAGCAGAAAAAATATCACCAACAGCATGACGATATCTGTCAGCGATGCCATTGAAAAGGTGGTCAGAGGTGGATTGCTCGGTTCAAGCCTCTTCATGCTTGAATCCTCGTATTACGCCATCCACAGTTGAAGGTTTCTTTGGTTTAGGTGGTTCTTCTGCTTTCCGTTTACCACCAAGCTGCTTGATGGATATTTCTCCACATTTATCAAGCATAAACGCAGCGTTCCGAACCAAGCCAGCGAGGTAGTTATGAAAGATCAGAGCCATGATTCCGACCGCCAAACCTGCTGCTGTGGTGACCAGTGCTTCCCAGATACCACCTGCCAACACGTTGGCATTGACGTTTCCCCCAAGGTTTTGAATCTGCATAAAAGCCCGGATCATTCCCGTGACCGTTCCGAAGAATCCGATCAGAGGTGTTGCCGCCGCTAAGGTCGCCAATGTACCAAGCCCCGCTTCGAGATCGAACATTGCACTCCGACCGAATGACTCCACCCGCATAGTCAGTTCATCCGTGGACATCTTATCATCAACTACTTCCGACATTCCAATTAGTGATGTCGGTCCGTCTTCACAGTCAATCAGATATCTATCTGGCTCGGGAGAGGCTGATTCCCACTCAAGATTGAACATGGTTAGGTCACTCAGTTCACGGCGAAGGAAAAGAAGCCTGCCGACTCCAAGTGCAATCACCACCAGTGATGACAATACAATCGGAATCATGGGCAAGCCACCACGGATCATTATGTCAAGAATATTCATTTGAACTCTCTATTTTGGAATAATTAGGGATTGAATATTGTAGACGCAGTTGAGACCTTTGATTTTTTTTATTAACTCTTCGCGTCATTCCCACGAAGGTGGGAATCCAGTCCTGTATTGACTTCCTGGATTCCCGTCTGCACGGAATGACGAATAAATATCAAAATAGTGAATATTTCAAAGGTCTCGTAGTTGTCTCAACCACGACTACAGGATTACAATAGAACATCTTAAAAAATATTTTTGTAACTAAATTTCAGATAAAGCGTGAAAAGATCTTCATCATAACCGGGAATATCATAATACCTGCTATTAAACAGATTATCAATACCAATCTTAAAATCTACTTTTTCACTGAATGAACGACTTACACTAAAGTTATCTATTAAACGATCCGGCTTTTTATCCGTTCCCTGATATCTGTTCAAACCTGAGTATGGCAATTCCAGTTCATTTTCAATTGTCCAATTTCGCCACCGATACCGCAATTGCGATCCAAATTGCCACTCCGGTCGTTGGAGATCTCTTTCACCGGTTGATCTGCCGTAAGAGACCGCTTGGTCATTGATTGCATACATCGAAGCACTAAGAGAACGATCTATTTCATAATCTATCTTAACTGCAGTAAGCAGCGATTCAAGCCGTCGAGGTTCGATCACCCACTCTCTACTGTTTGAAAACAGTGGGAACGGCTCATGCCGTTTTACTCTGTTCTCAACAGAAAAGGCTCCTCTCAATCGGTCGGTAAATTCTCTGTCATAATACAGAGCAATTCTGGACACCATTTCTGAAACCATCGAAACAGGTTCCACCATATACCATCTGTTCATCAAAGATTTCATGGAGATCATATCCACTCCGGCATCTCTCAATAACCGAACCCTCCCACCAAATAGCGATGGACGCTCCAGACTTACGGTAAAATAACCGTTTGTGAAATTGCCGGATGGACTGTTTTTTGTTGATGCTAAGGTGCCTCCAAATCGCATCATCCAACCGTACCAGATCGACTGATTGTATTCACCTGCAATGGTGATCAGACTGACATCATCATAACGGTCATACCATCCTGAAAATCGGCTTTCAAACCAACCTGATCCAAGCTTTGTATCAAAGTTGAGGTTCAGTGCAAAAAGATCACTGTCCCTGCGATAGTATGGTTCAATTTTAAGCCTGTCATAGGAGATAAAAGCGGCAAATCGTCCCTTACCAAAGCTGATTGGAGCAAGTGTTGATGAAAGCTGAAAATCTGATGTGGAACAATACTCCTGATAGAAGGGACCCACAAGATGGAAAATGTCTTTAATGAATGAAAGCTGTGTTGTTACGAGACTTCTCTCAGCTATATAGGAAGTTCCGCTAATTTCTGCTGAGAAAGTCGGGTATGTTGTGTGTCCAGACCGTTTGGGGTAGTGGGCAAAACCGGATTTTGCATTGATTGTCCAGTCATTCAATACCTTTGCAAAATCTACACTGACTGCCTCCAATTCATACTGACCTCCTGTTATGGAGGCATTAAATCTCCCATCGCTCAATATTGCACTAATATCAGGTCGTGTAGGAGTGTGCACTATCCCCGATGGGATTAGGTCAGGTCTTCCGGTTGCTCTCATCTGACGCGGTGTAATCAATTGGGGCATAGAAGTTACAGGCAGTTTATCACCGGAAATACGCGTTGCCTTCTCAACTCCGGTGATCACATACTCTGGCAGCTCAATTTGCGGGAGTTCCTCACCGATACTACAAATTGGTAGCAGCAAAGATAGCATCAGCAAATAGAAATGCCTCATAGCTGAAATCACAATTGTATTACCTCTAATTACCATGCCTTAGGAATGTCAAGATGTTCACAAATCTCAGATAACACTTCCCCTTTGTTATCAATGAACATGTAATGCCCAGCCTTCGGATAGACAACCAAACGTGAGTGTGGTAACTTTGAATTCATCTTTTCACCGAGATACTTAGGTGTCGAATTGTCCTTCCCGCCCCACAAAAGCAGCGTATTTGCTTTTATTTCAGACAGTTTGTCGGTTAAATCCTCATCCTGTGACAGAACCCGCGCCATCACTCCTCGCATGATAGGAGATGCCGACCGCCAATCCGATGATCCGAGTTTACTCCTCCGTACAAGCATCTTTTTGGCTAAAACTGTCGGAAGCACCATCGCCAGCCGTTTCAACACCCTCGCATATTCCAGCTTCACCCAGAGCCCGAAGGTTCTTTGAGCACGAAGACCGGCGCTCGCCATAAGAACCAATTTACCCATCGAATCGGGATATTCTGAAGCGAATCCAATAGAGACCCGACCGCCAAAACTGTGAGCGATGACATCCACTTTTTCAATCTGTTGACTGTCAAGCCAGCTTCTTACCAGTTCAACATAATCCCACGTCCCCCATCCGTCAGGTGGCTCTGGTGAATTGCCGAATCCCGGCAGCGACATACGGATCACTTCCCGATGCTGCTTGAAGGAATCCCCGATCAGCTTTAGACTATTTAAATCTCCACCCCAACCGTGAAGAAACAAGACAGGCGGTGTTCCGGATCCGCTCTGTTCAACCTCAAGCTGTGTCAGATCGTATTCCATTTCTCTCATTCTATCGGAATCCGCCCAAGACAACCGTTAAGCCATTTGAGAGTCTCTACATCTTCAGCCAATCCACGACCGACGGGGTAGCTGAACCAAATGAAATTATCGGACAGTTTTCCCGTATCTTCATTGATCTGAAATGTCAGTCCATCAACCGTTCTACCGTCGTTTGACGGGTTTAACACAATAACCGAATCTACCTGAAACGGAGATGGAGTAAAAACCTGACGGTTCGATGTCAACACAAAATCGAACAGATCAACACCAATTAGAAAACTTCGCAGATCGTGCTCCTTCATGTCTGTGGTCAGAAAGTGCAAATCCGCATCCGGCATGGAATCTCTAAGTGAATCCAACATGGAATCAGGATGAGCGACCATCCACGACCTCAGTCCGGCAACATACTCCTGACCGGGATGATATGCAATGAGGGATGTGACCGCTATCTTGAATGTTCGACCGCTGGACGTTTTCGCATCCAATATCGTCCACCTGTCAAACAGAAGTTCTCCACTGTCGCCACTGATTAGATTAGCAGAGACAAGAGTAACACTCGCAGAATCAGCAATATCCCGTAAGAAACCGATACCGTAAAAGATGTCACGCGGCGTTACACCCAAAACTCTGAGTCCTAATTTGCTCAGTCCATACAGAGTGCACCTACTGGAAAGCTTTCCTCCTTCGGGATTCAAGTCGAACAGTCTGCCGCAGTCAATTCCGATGGGGAATTCTCCTGCTCCGTCCTGATTCCCAAATTTATCGGTCATCAACGTATGTCTGCGTGGTATTCCACCAATCAGCCCGACCTTACAACCACACCCCATTGCACGCCCCCGCATGCTTCCTGTGATAATGATTGACAGACTGTCAGCAGCCTGTATCGGCATAACAAGCAGTACGAAAGTCAATATCACCAGCGAAAAGACTACTTCCCGCATAAAACGATCAGAACGGAAGATCATCCTCTTCGTCGTTTGACGGCTGGTTATCTGGTTGTGACTTCGGTGCTGCATTTGATTCGTATGGAGGTTGATAGGTTGAGCCACCTCCGCCATCACCACGACCTCCAAGCATGTTCATCTGGTTTCCGATTATTTCGGTGGTATAACGCTTAATCCCATCCTTATCAGTGTAAGAATCATAATGAATCCTACCTTCAATGTACACCTGCCTACCCTTTTGAAGATATTCGCCTGCAGCTTCTGCGGTTTTACCAAAAAGCGTAATACGGTGCCATTCAGTAGCATCCTCCCATTGACCCTCCCCAGACTTCCTTTTTTCTGTTGTGGCGAGAGATAATTTGCAAACCGCCACTCCGTTAGGTGAATATCTTAGTTCAGGATCCTGACCAAGATGACCAATCAGTATAGCTTTGTTTACACCACGTGCCATTTTAACTCCTTTGATTTATTTTAGTTTCAATCTGAACCAAACAACAGTTACCGCTGAACCGAGTATGTTCGCTATCTCGTCAACGATACTGGGATACCGACCCGGGATCTTGCTTTGAAGCAATTCATTCAATCCCCCGACCAATGCACAGATCAATATTGTCACCGCAACCGTTCTGAACCATGGCTCTAAGATACCAGACGCCGAACGATAACTCAACAGAAACCACGCCAATACTCCGTACTCGATCATGTGAAGCAAGATGTCCGAATCCTCAGGCATTCGCAGAAGATTGCCCGTTAGTTTCGTTAGAAATGAGAAGTCAGAAATCCCACTCGCAACGAAAGTAAGCACGATATAAATGACTGTCAGAATCAGCCATACCCTACTTGAGAGTGTCATTGTCCACCGAGCGATAGAATTGCCTCCGGAAGCGATTCGATTATATCAGAGGCTATCATTCCCGCCTGACCGTACTCTGATGCTGCGATATCTCCTGCTTCACCATGGAGATATGCTGCGACCCAGGCAACTTGCTCACACGATATGCCTTGTACTACCAAGGAAGCGATTACTCCGGTGAGAACATCTCCGCTGCCTCCGGTTGCCATCCCCGCATTTCCGGTCGGATTGATATAAACCATTCCGTCAGCAAGTGCTGTCAATGTAGGTGACCCTTTTAGCAGAACAGTAACACCCCACTCAATAGCATATTTGCGAACCAAACCTATTCTGTCTTCAGCTATCTCTTTCGTGCTGAGTCCTGTCAATCGGGCAAACTCCCCGGGATGTGGCGTCAGCACTGTATCCTTTGGGAGTTTTGTTAGTAATTTCGGATTATCTGCAAGCAGGTTGAGCCCGTCAGCGTCAATGATCAACGTTTTCTTGACCTCTGCAAGAAGCAGATGCAGGAACTTACCCGTGTCGTTATGAGTCCCGACTCCCGGTCCGAACGCAATCGCATCCGCCCACTCCAGTTTGTCACTCATTGCAAGCAGCGAATCTTCGCACAGCAGTCCGTCCATATTTTCCGGCAGCGGCTTAGTCATAACCTCAGTGAGTTTGGCTTCAAGCACAGGATTGAGTGATTTTGGAACTCCAACAACCGTCAACCCTGCACCCGTTCGCATGGACGCCTCACCGGCAAGAGCAGCAGCACCTGTCAATCCGGGTGATCCTGCGATTATATATACGTGACCGACATCGCCCTTATGTGCCGTTTGGCTACGTTTTGGCAATTGCATTGCAGCATCAAACTCTTCAACTACGTGCGTTTTGACATTCAGTGCGTCAACAACATCAACCGGAATTCCGATGTCAGCAACTGTGACGTTCCCGGCATATTCCCGCCCCGGAGGGAGCAGAATCCCGGGCTTATATAATCCAAAAGTAACAGTTTCATCAGCCCTGACAGCAACATTGGTGACAACTCCGGTATCACCCTCTACACCGGAAGGTATGTCCACCGCAATCACGGGGGGTATTGCTTCATTTATTGATTTGATAACAACAGCATAGTCATCCCTGACAACGCCCTTGAATCCTGTACCCAATAATGCATCAATAATTAGATCGCAATAATCGTTTGACCAATCAGATGCCGGGAATGTTCCTGACTTCTTCTTTTCCTTAATCGTTCCGCGGAATAGATCTGCATTGGTTTTGGCATCACCCTTCAAGTCTTGAACTCTACCCATTAGATGAACCTGAACGACAGCGCCAAGACTAAGTAGATGACGGGCTACCGCAAATCCATCACCTCCGTTATTACCTTTTCCACAAAAAATCATGACCTGCTTGCCATAGGGATCGCTGTCGAGAAGGTCAATTGCTACTCTGGTGACAGCTCGAGCCGCAGTCTCCATCAGCAGAATGCCGGGAACGGATCGTTCTTCAATAGTCACTCTGTCGCACTCGCGCATTTCAGTGACATTTGCTACAGTGATCATTTTTTTGTTTCCAGTCGAATGATATCATGCATATGAATTAGACCGATCAAACGGTCGTCATGCCCAATGACAGGCAGCGATGTGATTGATCGGCTCTCCATCTCATGCAGAGCCCTCGCTGCCAAAGCTTCAGGGACAATAGACATGGGATTGCGGGTCATTGCTTCTTCTGCATTTATATTCAATGGATCACCATGTTTTTCCATGATACGACGCAAATCACCGTCAGTAATTATGCCCTTCATCACACCGTCATCCGAGACCACACACGCAACACCGAGCCGCTTGGCTGTCATTTCGAGCAACACTTCTTTCATATTCGTACCGGGTTCTACTATCGGTAGATCATCACCCTGGTGCATCAGATTCTCCACCTTAGCCAGCATTTTTGTCCCGAGAAGTCCACCGGGATGCAGCAATGCGAAATCGCTTTCTTTAAGCCCACGCTTTGCCAACAGCGCAATTGCCAGTGCATCACCGACAGCAACAGTGGTGATGTAGGATGCTGTCGGTATTACACCAAACGGGAAAGGTTGTGATTGGACAGATACATCAAGAACCGAGTTGGACAGTTTTGCCAATGATGACATGGGGTTGCCCGTAATACTTAACACAGGCACACCCAACAGTTTGAATCGTGGGATAAGTGATAACAGCTCCTCTGTCTCACCTGAATATGACAGTGCTATGGCAACATCATCTCTTGAAATGACCCCCATATCGCCATGGACAGCTTCAGCAGCGTGGAGGAACAGTGCCGGCGAACCTGTCGAAGCGAATGTTGCTGCAATCTTTTTTCCGGCGATCCCGGATTTGCCCAAACCGGTTACGATTATTTTCCCTTGACACTGATGCAGATGATTCAGACAGTCCGTGAAGGAACTGTCGAGTCTTGTGACAATAGTTTCTAAAGCTTCAGCTTCAAATGTAATTACGCGTGATGCAATCTTCAGCGATTCTGTTAGTTTATCAACCAAAGGATTATCCGGTTTTACTTAGTGGATCCGGAATTAAGGTCATAAATGCCGATAAAGTCGTTATTTTATGATTCTTGAACAACCTTACCCTTTATGCCCGGGTTCCTGCATATAAAATAAATGAGAGTGTTAACCTTGTAGCGATATGATGTTTATTTGTCATTCTGAACGAAGTGAAGAATGGCAGAATACTAAATCCGGTTAAAAGAACGGCAAAATCGCTACTTAGTTAATACTCTCAAATAAACAACTGAATTTAATATAAATTACGAGCTATAGATTAGTCAAGCCTGCTCCACAAACATTTCCACCATGGCAAGCACTGTCAACCTGTTAAAACCGGAAAAACTCTGCATTGTATTGTTTCCGATCAAGTTTTTTTGCAGCCTTATATATAGATTGTACAACTTGATCTGTTTAATGGTCACAAATAAATTTATTTTTTTACCATTTATATTGCTTTCTCACTTGATATTTGCTGTATTATTTGTTACAGTTAAACATTCCCAGTAAACAGTAAAAAGATTTGTGAGAATCTAACCCACCCTTTTCCCAACACAACTTAAAGGACCTAATATGTTTGGACCAAAATTGAGGAAGGTTCGTCGTGCGCGAGGCATGTCTCAGGGCGATCTCGCTGACAAGGCTGAAATCAACCGTTCATACCTGAGCATGATTGAAAACGGCCATTCATCCCCAACAATGGACGTTGTTTCAAGGTTAGCCGCCGGTCTCGGAGTCAACACCTGGCGACTTCTCGCTGACATGGACGCGGAACATTTTACGTACGACCTCGACGATGAATTCGAGATGTATGGTGCCCTGAACGAACTGTTGTCGGACAAAAGCCAGATGATGCTGATTCAACCTGGCGTTGATGAAGTTGAGATGCTCAAAGGCATACGTTTCAGCGGCGGATATGTCCCGGATAAACAGTTTTATCTGGATGCAATTCTCGCCTATCGTAGGAGCGAAACATCGCGAAAGAAGAAAGAAGAGGCAGCAGCAGCCGAAAATACGGATTCATCCGAAATTTAGCATCTGAGCATAATGTTCAGCTTGCTTTCCGGAATCTTGACGGGGTAGAAGCGTACGTCATGGGGAACATGATAGTTCTCTCGAATGACATGTTTGAACCTCGTGCCAATTTTAGATTTTGTCACGAATTGGCACACATACTGTTGGGGCATCAGAGTCATAAAACCGTTACGCTTGCTGCTGAACGGGAAGCAGATGAGTTTGCCGGTGAGTTGATGCTGCCGACCTATGAATTCAGGCAGGACATGAGGCGGTTTGGTTTGGTGGGACTGAAAAGACATTACAGTCACGCTTCATGGGAAGCAATTGCCCGTAAATGGTCAGAGTTGCGTCCCGCTGTCCTGACAATATTCGACAACAGCAAGCTTCATTACCGTCGCGCTCCGGAGGGTTTGAACTATCCTCTTAGAATTACCCGGATTGAACGTGATGCAGCCACAGACTGCTACAGCAGCCGTGGCAACCGTTCAGTCGAAACAGAGCAACTTGTCATTAGCGGATATTACATTGACGAGGGTCATTCTGTAAGAAGAGTGATTCTATTGACCGAAGTCAAGGATCTCTTCTGCTAATTCTTTCTCCAATCAATAGCGAAGAGTGGGACGATTGCTGTTCCTCTCTTCGCTCTGTATATATGGTTTAGCGAAATCAAGGCTTTAGAACTGAATCGCCGTATTGACCGGCAGCAATACAGACCCGAATATAAAATCAGCATTGAAGATTTTGTCGGTACTATTGATCTGTTGATATATCTTGTCCACCAAAAGGAGATGGATGTTGCACAGATTTCATTGAGTGAAATTACATCCGACTATGTTGATTGGTGGCAGACGAACTACTCTATCGAGAGTGCTGTTTTCGATCTGTCGCAGAGCACCGAGTTGTGGAACAGTTTCGGTGATTTTATATTGGCAGCAGCGATTCTTTTTGAGTATAAAGCCTCTTCGCTCCTGCCGGAAGAGATCGTTGAGCTTGAAGCTGAGGCGCCTGAATGGTGGCGCGAGAACAGCGCAGAACTGTTGCTCGCCTATCAAAGCGGGATAGATATTCTTGATGGAATGGAATTGGAGCAGACAGCATGGTTCGACCGGGGAAACGTGTATGTTGCCGGTCTGGACAGTGATGTGCGGACGGAACTGCTCTCAACCGTATCTCTCCACAACCTGGCGGAAATATTTCACAGCATAACTAGACAACTACCGACCGAACCCGATGGACAGATCGAAAAGGTCCCATATACCATTGAAGGGCAGAAGGCATTTGTCCTCTCTTTCTTTAAGAATACCAGCCACATCCATTTTGACGCCATAGCAAATTCACTCAAGAGTAAAATTGCAGTTGTGACGACGTTTTTGGCAATTTTGGAACTGATCCGGCATCGCAGGATCACTGTAAAACAGGAAAAAAGTTTCGCACCGCTATCAATAATATTGATAAATTAAAATGATGACAAAGGAAAGAAATTGCAGCAAGTCAATTGAGACATCTCAAGATACTGAAAACTCGGATGTTACAGAACCGTCACAGCCATACCTGCCGGTAATTGAGGCAATTATCCTCGCTGCTCCCGAGCCGGTCAGTGAAGCGGATCTGATTGAATTTATTGAGCATCAGACGGTCGAATCTATCCGTGAAGCTATTTGCCAACTGAACGAGATTTATGACAGAACAGGTAGATCTTTTAATATCATCGGAGGCGGTGAAAGAGGCTGGTATTTCGCAACTAAACCGGAATACAGCGGTTGGGTGAAACAATTAGTTGCAGGCGGGCACAGGATACGGTTGTCCCGGGCTTCACTTGAAACGATCTCTATCATAGCCTACCGCCAGCCTATCTCACGCGCAGAAATCGAAGCGATACGGGGTGTGGATGTATCCGGCATTTTACGGAAGCTAATTGAGCGACAATTGATTATTATCTCCGGAAAAGCAGATACACCAGGTAAGCCAAGACTTTACGAAACCACGCACGGGTTCCTCCGCCATTTTGGTCTCGATTCACTGGATCAACTGCCGATAGTTGAGGATGAACCTACCGATACCACTCCTGACTAAGTCCAGTTAACTTAAAAGAACCACTGTTAACTAAATGATATTTTGTAGTCGTAGTTGCCTCAACCACGATCACAGTATCAATACTCCGTACAAAGTAACCTCTCACTAAAAAAACAGAATCTTATAGAACAGAGGCGTTTAGGCTGATGCGAGTAGGATTTCTCCGGTCGTTTTAATAAATTGTTGAAGAATTATATTCCGATGAGTCTAAATCAACTGTGAGCAATTCATCGCTGTGAATACATATTTATATCAGAATTCGAGGGTATCAACTTTGTAGTCGGGCTTGTCTCAAGCCCGACGTCAGGGTTGTGGACAACCTTGGCTACAAAATCACTATTAAGTTGACACTCCCGGAATTCGACCAAAAAGAGCTGTCATTTGGGAGCACTAAATGGATATCAAAGGCAAAACTGTACTGTTGTTGGGAGGATGGGGGTTGGTTGGCACCGCAATCTGCCACAAGCTATTTGCCAGAAAACCGTCAATTATTATAATATCTTCGCTTACAAAAGAACAGGCAGAATCTGCTTGTGAGGAACTTTCCACCTATGCAGGTGACATAAAATTAATCCCCGAATGGGGGGATGCATTCGTCCGAACCGAGTTTAAGGACATTCCCCGCTATGAGCTGCTTGAGAATCCGGAACATAGATTGACTCTCGCTGCCGATGTTTTGGAGCGAACCACCGCGACTGCGTTTAAGCGTTTCTTTCTGTATGATTTGATCTCAAAGCATAAACCTGATGCTGTGATTGATTGCATTAACACCGCCACCGGTGTCGCATATCAAAATGTTTACAACGTCGGCTTAAAGCTGCTTCAGTCGCTCAGGGATATCCGTAAAGGAGAAAAACCGGAAAACTTTAATGATGATGTAGAAAAACTGCTCGGAACTCTCTACCTCCCACAACTCGTAAGGCACGTACAGATTTTATATCAGGCGATGAAGGACAGCGGCACTCAATCATATATGAAAGTCGGAACAACCGGAACCGGTGGTATGGGTCTGAATATCCCATATACTCATTCGGAGGACAAACCGTCCCGAGTGCTGCTCTCAAAAAGCTGTGTCGGTGGAGCACACTCGCTGCTTCTATTGTTGATGGGCAGAACTCCTGACGCACCCTACACCAAGGAGATAAAACCTGCTGCAGCTATTGCATGGAAAAAGATAGAATATGGGAATATCTTGCGAGGCGGCAAACCGATCCCACTGTATGACTGTTCTATGGATAAAACTACTCATATAGGGAAGCAATTTAACACTGCTGATCCGAAATCAGCCAAATTACTTAAGGATAATTTGCAGGGTGTGTTTATAGATACCGGCGAAAACGGTACCTTTTCACTCGGAGAGTTTACGGCAATCACCACCACAGGACAGATGGAGTATGTGACACCGGAGGAGATCGCTCAATCTGTGATCTGGGAAATTGAAGGGGGAAACAGCGGCAACGACATCGTCGGAGCCCTCGATGCAGCAATCCTAAGCCCGTCGTACCGTGCGGGCGCAATGCGAGCATCTGCGATTGACAAGATGAAAGCATTGGCAGCCGAAAACGAAGATGACACTGTAGCATTTGAACTGCTCGGTCCGCCACGTCTTTCCAAACTGCTGTATGAAGCATTGCTGTTAAAGAAGAGTAGCGTAAGCATCAACGGGATATTGGCGAAATCGCCGGAGCAATTGTCAAAAGAACTAGCGGAAATCATCAAGTCAGACGGTCAGTTGCGAAGTAAAATCATCTCGATAGGCATTCCTATACTGCTGCCGGACGGCGATAATCTGTTGCGAGGACCTCAGGTCAAAGTACCTCAAGACCCGAGGACGACAACATTCGATGCAGCCCCCGAAAACATCAACAATTGGTGTGACAACGGTTGGGTTGACCTGCGCTCTTCAAACATGGTCAAATGGAAAGAGCGATTGACTGAGATACTCAGTGAGGCAGGTTCCGTTAACGGCAGTAACACCAGCTCCAGATTCCTGCGTGACAGATCGTTCTGGAAGGCTGATGATCCACTGAAAGAGGGTGAACTGGTCGGATGGATTTTCATTCAGGAAGATAAAGGGCGTAGAATAAAGTAAAACCGTATTTTGACGCAAAATATAATCGCAAAAAGACAATAATTTGACTATATTGTTTTTTTGCCGGATTGTGCTTAAGATCCGGTGAATTATTGCTATATTGTGTGTCCTGTGAATCCGCTCATTTTACAGGTACTATTACTTAGTGCAGAATTGAGCAGGTACTACAGCGCATACTGAAATCCATAACGTCCTTTAGTTAAGATGGATTCCGGATCAAGTCTGGAATGACAATCACACTCTTTATTGCACTTAGTCATAATAATCAAAG
>CAZVKN010000011.1:0-71855 GCA_964627035.1 uncultured bacterium
AATCTTGGTCAATTATCTAACTAACTTTGTGCAAAACCTTAACTAATTACCAAAAACTTTACACACTAAAACAGGAGTTAAAAACTGCTATAAACCCTTTACAGCACTTGCTTTTGCACACTTATTTTCACTGAAATCCCCTCTTGCTCCTTTTTACCTGTAAACTTTCTTTACAGAAAAAGTATCAATAAACATTGAGTTTTGCAAAAAAAGTGTAAAAATAATTTACACTTAGTCGCGGAAAAAGGCGCGGCAAAAGTTATTTTTTTCTCGCTTCCAAAAAGTATCAGTGCAGCAAGGGGTTTCAGAAACTTTTGCTCCGTGGCACGGTAATTGCTCATCTATAAAATAGACCGAGAATCACAATGATTAAAGTAAAATTACATAACTTCGTTTTCTGCTGGACTTTGCCGGCTCTGATTGCCTGCAACCTCGCCTATTCTGAAACCTTCGTAGCAGGTGAAGTAGCGGGACACTGGGAGGCGGATCGGAGTCCATACATAGTGATAGACTCAACATGGATACCCGAGGACAGAGAATTGGTAATCCATGAAGGTGTGACTGTTCTTTTCGAGGATGGCCTGGGGCTTTATGCTTACGGAGGATTGACGGTACAAGGCTCTGAAGAGGACTCGGTCATCTTCCGCGTTCGCGACCGCAATGAGCTTGTTGCGGATATCTACGATATTCCAGAACCAATTTGGGCGGGAATTTGGCTGCTTAACCGTAATCTGGAATACTCCTTCAGTTATAGTAGTATTAAAGATACAGAACACTGCCTGGTACTTCCCGGAGATGTTACACTGGCACTATCGCACTCATCCTTGAGAAGCAATCACCGTCCACTTGGAAGCACACCAAATGATGATGGCTATAACAGGAATGATGTGAGTATAGATCAGTGTGTGATAGATGCTGGACGAATGCTCGCTGTTGGGCGCGGAAGATTGATAATTAGCGATAGTGAAATATGGGCGGGACGTGATCCAACCAGAGATGACAGGACCTCAGTATGGGGCATAAATGCAGAGTCAAGCAGGTTGGAGATTGATAATAGTACTGTCATCGGCATTGTTGGATATCTCTATCCGAGTAGCAGTCGGTTCAGCAATTGTCAATTTCTAAGGAGTCCAGGAGGATTTCCGGTTGAAGTGAGTTTGATGCAGGGTGCCGGGGGGATGATTAACTGCTATGTTCAGGGGGAAGTAGATGTAGGTGGTCGTGATGAATACTACATTCCCATCCGCGATTGTGTTATTGATTCGATGATAAATGGTAACTTCACCGGGGAAATTAAGAATACCAGAATCGGTGGTAGATTGTATCTCCACAGTGATGGAACAGATGTGTTGGTGGAGGATTGCCGGTTGGGAGAGAAAGTTCGTTGTACTCTAATCAAACGAGCCGTATTCAGAAATTGCGTTATGCCGGAATTTGTCGGCACAAACCGGACAAAGCTTTTTTTCCTCGGTGACTGGGATGCTCCAGAAGGATCAGAACTGGTGATAGACCAATGTTTAATCAGGGGTAAGATTGCCCTTCATCATCCGCATCCTCTCCAAATAACAAATAACACATTTTACATAGATTCCACGCAAAGCCCCTTGCTAAATGTTTCAATTGTAGATGAAGTTGGCGGCACTATCCGAAACAACATATTCGCTTCCTTGGGATATAATGAGGGTTTTATGGCAATACGGGAGGACAGCCTGCCAGATATGCAGTACAACTGTATTTCTGGATTCGAGTATTTGACTTATCATGATCAAGAACCGGAATTCCAACTTGACGAAACCAATATTTATGATGATCCACGGTTTGCAGACATAGAGTGGGGTGATTATCGTCTGACTGCTGACAGCCCCTGTATTGATGCCGGTGATCCTGACTTGCCAAACGATCCGGATGGGACAAGGAGTGATATAGGGAGATACTACTTCCATCAAACTCTATCCGTACGAGATGACCTATCGAAACTACAGTCGTTTGATACGTTGGAGATGTACCCTAATCCATCTAATTCGCACTTTAGCCTTCGTATGAACCTGAGTAAAAGTCAGGTGGTTACAGTAACACTGTTTGACCTGTCAGGTAGGAAAATAACGTTGTTTAACGAAACTAATACTTCCATCGGAAAGCATGTCGGAACCTATAATGTTACGGAAATCCCTACAGGAACATATTTTGTGTCCGTTTCAGCATCCGATAGAACTGAATATTTAAAAATGCAAATTGTGAAATAGAATAAATAATTTTGATTGTATGCAGGAGAAAGGTTCTCCTGCAGAATTCATACACAAAGGAGACAGAATCATGAATGCTCATCGAACACACGTTATGTTCATTCTCGTACTACTGCTGGTCGGTTGTTCAACGGTTTTATTTGGACAAACCACGATTTGGCAGGCGGACATGGATGAGGATCAATCTTGGGACTGGGATAACGAAGAAACTGGTATTTACGCACTTGGCGAGGACATTACACTCGAATACGACCTTTTTGTAGAAGAGGGAATATTGTTAGAGTGTGAGCGGTTTTCTCTTACGGTAAGCGGGGGCGAGGATCAGATTGTCCTGATTGGCGATACTGAAGGCGATGCAGTACAGATTGATGGAGCATATTTTCTCTTGATGGAGGATTGCTTAGATGTCACATTCGAAAATACAACTTTCACTGCTTGTGGAACTGACGGTGCTAATGACGGACCGATTCTCATCATTGATGGCAATTTAGATGAGGTTGTTATTGATGGATGCACATTCTCGGAATCGCCTGATGCAACAATATGCTTACAAATAGATGGATGTGACGGAACGGTAATAGTTAGTTCGGAATTCGTAGATTTGCAAGCTGCACAAATTGAATGCATCAACATCCGCAATCCGGGAGATGTGGTAGAGGTGAATAAATGCCATTTCGAAGATGTTCCAGGTGTTGCGATTGATTTTAAGGGGACGGGGGGACACACATTTACTATAGATCAAAATATTTTTTTTGGGTGTGAAGTAGGTATTCGGATAGGTGAAAATGTGCCACACGGCGATGCTCTAATAAAGAACAATATATTTAGCGATGGTGATAATACCAATGGGACTGGCCACGGAATTGTAGTTGCTTCTGATAACGATACCGACACAGACGAGCACCCGCACATTTGGAACAACGCCTTTTACGACAATGAAGGAGATGGGATAAATGTTGACGTCGAAAACACTGGTGGTGGTGGCGATTCACTTGTTATCAGACACAACGTTTTTTGGGAAAACGGTGGTGATGGAATCGAGTTCAACTTTGGTGCTGGAGCAGACTTTACAACGGATGTAGCATTTCGTGATAATGCATTTGGGGAGAATACAACTGCAATTGAAACTGATCTCGATCCAGGTGTCGGTGGGATCACCTACACAGGTTTGAAGGGTGACGTCACTGATCTCAGAATAAACGGAGCTGCCGGTAATGCCAATAGATTTGCCGCAAATTGCGTTAACAATGACAATGACAACTGGGATCTGGTAAATGAAAATCCAAATGGTTTAACCTACGATTTTCACCTACTTGTAGATGATATGGATCCATCATCGGATATCAATGCACTAATAAATGCTGCATCCGATGGCACAGATCCGGACGGCTCACCTGCTGATATTGGAATGTATGGGGGTCGATATGCTGATGAAAACATTACGAGATTTTTCGTTCTCTCAGATGATTATTGCTGGGTTACAGATGATCACATCTTTGAGATTGACGCAGCACTGATTTGGGACACATATCGCATTGACGATGACATCAATGCACCGGAAGTACCTGCCGGTACTGAATTATCATTTGCTGAAGGTACAATCATGGAGTTTGACGACCAGCAGTTGAACGTCAACGGTGCAATTGACTTTGACGGCACTTCTGTAAATCCGATTATCCTTCGAGGATACGGTGTATCAGATTGGGGTGGATTACTGTTTGATGATACAACTAACACAGATTCCACACTACTGGACTATTGTGAAATCCGAGATGCAGAATACGGTCTCTATTTCGCTGGTGTAGATGACCTTCTCAATGACAGACTTGACGTTGACAACTGCACCATTGACTCTTGCGGTGTCGGAGTTTATATCAACAACTCCCGCGTAGAAATCACCAATACAACCGTCAGCAACTGCGATATGGCTTCGTTTTCCGGTACAGGTGTTTACATGACAAGCAGCAGCTCCGGTCAGGTCATCCTCGACAACTGCACCATCGAAAACAACGGCATTGACGGAACCTACAGCAGCGCAGGTATCACCCTGTCATCATCCAGCCCGGAGATCATCAACTGTACCATCGAGGACAACTCCGGTGCCGGAATCGCCTGCTTCAGCTCCAGCCCCGACCTCGACGCCGGTGGCACAACCAACAACCCCAATACCATCCAATCCAACGGCGGACTGACCCAATCCGGATCCGACGGCGCAGAGATCTACCTCGCCAGCAGCTCATACCCCGACATCAACTACAACAACATCATTGACTACGACCTCGGTCCCGTCGGGTATATGATCTACAAGCACGGCACAAGCAACAAGGGCAACCTCGATGCGGAAGACAACTACTGGGGCGCCACACCGACATCCAGCTTCTTCTACCGGGGCTCAGGCTCAGCAATAGACTACGATCCATACTCAAACACAAAGGTCACCGGCGCTGACGACTACGAGATCGCAATGGAATATTGGGAAGACGGCGAGTATGAGGATGCTGCATACTACTTTGAAAGATGCCTGAACGACACGGGTCGTATAGGTATCAACTCGGTTCGCTATCTGACCGGCTGCGTCGGTGAGATGGAGGACGGTGATTTCGATGATCTTCGCGGACTGCTGCAGGAGGTTGCTGAAGATCACCGCGATGATCGGGTAGCATGGACTGCCAACCGTTATGCCACTCACTGCCTGACCGAGTTGGAAGATTATGAGGATGCGATGGACGAGTACAATGTTGCTCGTGAGGAAACCGACAATGTCGCCGATTCGATTATGGCGGTAATTGACTACCTGTCGGTGAGTGAGCTGGCTGATATTGACCGTGTGGATGGAATAGTCAGTATTCACGATCAGATGGGTAAACTACTGTCACAATTCGGTGATATGGAAAAGCTGACTGAACCCAATCTACCGGATGAGTTTGTGATAAGTGAAGCCTATCCTAATCCGTTTAATAGTCAAGTTCATCTCGGATTTGATCTACCCGCAAATGGAGAATTTCATCTAACCATCCACGACCTACAAGGACGAACCGTCAAACAGTGGTCAAAGCACTCATCAGTTGCCGGAGAACACAAACTGGTCTGGGATGCGTCAGATGTCAGCAGCGGGGTTTACTTTGCAGAATTACTGATCAGAAATGGTCAAAACAGCTATAAGAGTTCGAAGAAACTCGTGCTGTTGCGTTAGATTTGTGTCGCTTCACTCACTCACCCAATTTTGTAGTCTGGTTGTCTGCGGCATCGGGCTTGAGATAACCCGACTACAAATATTAATTTTCACTGCTTCTATATATTGACATTTCGCTATCTTTTTATTATGTTGTTCTGTAATACATGAATATCCTGTGAATACATAACTTGGGAACAGGAACAATGAAATTGGAATTTTGCACTATATTGCTGTTTGTTTTGCTTCCTGCTATAGCCTTTGGTCTTCAACCTATTGACAGTGATGCGATAGTATCACTACTTTCGTCCGATGCCGTGTCTGTAAGCTTAAGCTTTGATCTGGCAGATGTGACCCGGTCAAACGTGACCGAAGACAGCAAGACTTACACGATGCACGCCATGACTGATGCCGGATCAACATACGAATACGGCAAACCTCAGCTTCCTGCAATTACACGCTTTGTAGTAGTACCACCCGATGTCGGTCTGAGATTGGCTGTTGAATCTTCAACCCCCCGCATCGTCCCGGCAGACCATCCACCCGCACTCTTTCTTGATGAAGATTTTCCCCAACCGGATAAACCGTACAATGATAGGCTCCCTGTCGGGTCACCGACCCCGACACCCCTGAGTGTATACCCGTTAGACATTGCTTCTATGGGCGGTCCGGTGGTCATCCGCGGAGTCAGACTAGTCACAGTCACCACTCATCCGGTGCAGTACGATCCTGCATCCAACAGCTATATCTACCACGACAACATTCAAACGGACATCGTATTCACCGACGAAGAGCCGGTCAATCCTGCGTACGTCCCCTCTCGCAGATACCGCAGTCCACATCTTCTTAAATTCCTTAAATCATTAGCAATTAATGCTGACGATGTCGGGAGAGACGACCCGAGCGATGAAGCACCGTATGTCGGTCACTGTCTCGTGGTAGCACACGAGAACTGTGTGGAATATGCAGCACCATATATCGAGTGGCGACGGAAATCGGGCTGGAAGATGGAGTGGTTGAGCCTATCCAATAACGATGCACGGAGCGTGAATACGGTAAAAAGGGAAATTCAGAATGTTTACGACGAATATCTTGAAAACGGGATTGACCCGTTTGATCATATCTTTATCATAGGTGATTTGCGCAGATACTGGGGGAACGGACCCCAGCCTCAGTGGGTTCTTGAACATGCAGATGGACCGCAAAGTGATTGGGACTATGCATGTCTTGAGGGAAACGATAATCATGCTGACGTTGGCATATCAAGATGGGCATCCGGCAGTCCGGAGATGCTCAGGCTAAACTCCCTCAGACACTTTGCTTATGCAGCAGAACCGCCGATGGAAGAGCCGGATTGGTTCACACGTGGAGCGGTCTATGCCCAGCGATGGGGCGGCAACTATCATATCAGTCTCGCGACCAATGTGCAATGGGGTATTACCGTTCTAAAAAATCTCGGGTTTGAGGATGTAAACACTCATATTAACCTGAGCCAGAATGACAGAGGCGGCGGCATAGTCGGTCCCTTTATCAGGGATCAGTACAACGCAAGAACCAATGTGATGATCGGTCGAGCCCAAAATGGATACTTCAGCAGAGGTCTTCCCGGCGTTGAAGACAACGATGTATTCCCTATTGACATCTATCTCGGTGGACATCAAGAAGTATCTGCTTATTCACTGTTACGTAGCGGTACCGTGGAACATCCAAAAGGAGCGGTAGCCGTGACCACTTCCTACGGCAATCCTTCCACTATAGTTAACAGTATCTTATGGTTGGAGATTGTGAGCGGTTTCCTCCAGCACGATATGACTTTTGGCTGGTCACAATTGAAAGGACTTATTGGACCGGTTGAATACTTTCAGGGGTTTGAGCCCATTGGAAGATATTATAGAGACCTGACTACTTTTTTGGGCGATCCTGCGCTCCAGTATTGGAAAGGTGTGCCGCTAACGGTCGAGGCGGAGTTTGATGACATAATTTCAGCCAATCCGGGACACTACAACGTCACCGTTAACAGTGATGACGGAAATGTAGAAGGTGCACTTGTGACGCTATATGCTCCCGGTGATATGCCGGATTTTGATGATGACGATTATGCAGCCTATACCGATATGCAGAAGTGGACTGAGAGGACTGATGAAGACGGCGCAGCACGTTTCTTCTTCGATGACGATATCGAGCTGATCGAAGGAACACCACTCTATGTAACGGTAAGCGGTCGGGAGCTGCTGCCGTTTATGGAAAGGGCTGATATTGAACAGTTGTCGGCAGAGATGAAAGTCGCTGAATTCTCATTCATTGAAGTTGAAGGCAATGACAACAGAGAAATTAATCCGGGTGAGACTATTCTGTTGTCCGTTACCGGAGTAAACATCGGTGACGAAGATCTAAACGATGTCACCGCAACTGTTACGAGCGAATCGCCCTGGATTGAAATAGTTGAAGGTGAGTTAAGTTTCGGTGACTGTGATGCTGATGAAGAAATTGATTGCGCGGAGCCCATTGAAATACGTATCAGCGAATCATGCCCGGACGGCGAGAGCAGGTCAGCCACAAAACCTCGACTCTTGGTACAATTCAACGATGGAGAAGATAGTTGGAGTTCATGGTTGGAATTGTCGCCGGTTGCTCCGGATTTTGAGGCAGATGATGAAGTTGAAAATATGGTAATCCCGCGTGACAACCGAGTGCGGGAATTTAACCTGCGAATTGAGAATATCGGTGGACAGGATGCAACCGGTTTTACCGCAGTGCTGCGTTCGCGCAGCTTTGGAATCTCTATAGTGCAGGATAGCGCTCACTATCCGGCGACAGAAGCCGGAGAATCCAATCAGGTTGACGGTGATCCCTTCAGAATAAAAGGAAGAAGCGAGGCGTTTCCAGGTGGTGAGGTGGAGATGATGCTTGTTTGCAGGCTGGAAAACGGCTTTGTTGACACGGCACGATTCTCAATTCAGGTTGGCGAAGAGATTGACGACGGTCCGATAGGACCTGATGATTTCGGATATTACTGTCTGGACGATACCGACAACTGGATTATTGCTCCCACTTATAATTGGATTGAGATTAGCAGAGAAGAAATAGAGCGGGATTATAACGGTGTTAGCTGCAATTTTGAAGGTGATTCTCCACAAAATATAGGTGAAGCCACTGTTGTTGATCTCGGTTTTTCGACCGAATTCTACGGACGTTCTTACGAAGAGATCACAATCTGCAGCAACGGCTATATCCTGATGGGCGATCAGGAAGAAGGGATCAATTTCCAGAATTGGCCCCTTGACCGCGGATTCGGTAGCGGATGCGGAGTTCTGGCACCATTCTGGGATTGGTTGGAAATAGGTAACGGCGCACAAGTCTATCATTACCATGACGAGGAAGCCGGAAGATTTATTGTGGAATGGTATGAACTGAATCATCGGGATGATAACGATGACGAATTGACGTTTGAGGCTGTTCTTTATGACAAAGATATGCATCCTTCAATCTCAGGGAGCCAGAAGATATTGTTCCAGTACAGAACTGTTGAAGACATCCATGGCGAGGGAAGAGGAAGAAACTGGACAAATCGTGTCCCTTATGCGTCCGTTGGAATATCAAGCCCTGACGGAACCACCGGCATCAACTACTGTTTTAACGATATTTATCCTGATGGTGCTGAACGAATCGAAGCAGAACGCGCACTCATCTTTACCACCGACCTTGCATACAAGGAAGGCATCATATACGGCTCAATATCGGACGAAGAATCCGGTGATCCCATTGAAGACGCAACTATTCTGACTGATTACAACTATCACGCCGTCAGTGATGTCAACGGCAATTGGCGAATTGATGACGCTCGTGCAGATCACGAATTCTCGATCACAGTCACAAAGTCCGGCTTTAACGACATCAGTCGTGACGGACTGATAGTCGGTGAAGAGGACAGCTTAGAGATAGATTTTGCCCTTTTGCATCCTGAGTTTCGCCTTTCTGAAGAACGAATAGACATAAGGGTGCAGATCGGTTCTACGGAAGAAGTTCCTCTGACAATCATCAATGATGGCAATGGTGAATTGCGGTGGATGGTGCTGGATGCAAATGAAATTGAGCCCTTTGATCACCTTGAATCAGTGACAATTGATGGAATAGGTTCCGAAGTGGTATCCGGTGTTATCTTTGCAGGCAACCGGTTCTATGTGTCCGCCGGTAATTATCGTGGTGCAAACTTCATCTACATTCTCACGCGGGAAGGAGTAGTGATTGACAGTGTGCGTCAATTTGGATTATCACGCTATGGGATGACGGACATGACTTACGACGGTGAGTTGATATGGGGCGGTGATGATCGAACTCTATACGGCTTCACCCCGCAAGGTGAGCGGGTCGAGCAGTTTAACGTTCCGATCCGCCCGCTGAAAGCAGTAACCTGGGATTCTGATCGTTCGGTTTTCTGGACATGCAGTGACCAGACCGCGATATACAGCTTTGATCGGGATGGTCAGGAGATTTCACAAATTCCTCGTCACGGTTTTAGAATCACCGGATTGTGCTACTGGAGCAATGATCCTGACGGTTATCCGCTATACATATTCCATAGGGTCGGTGTTGATGGGCACACACTTCACAAAATAAATCCCGACAACGGCGACACCACATTTGTCACAGTTCTTGAGCCGGAAGAGGGTGGTATTCCTGCAGGAGCTTGTTTTAGCACTAAGTTTGACATCTTCAGTCGGTTAATGATGAACGTAACCACCAATTCCGGTGAGGATCAGCAGGATGTCATCAATATATGGCATGTTGCAAATGACACAGATTGGCTTACACTATCGCCATCTGAAGAGGGCACCATTCCGGCTGACGGTACACAGGATCTTATCCTTGAGTTCAATGCACCGATGGACACTGCGACCTACTATAGTGAGTTGATGTTTCAACATAACGCAGATGGAGGAGAATACTTACTACCCATAACAATCAATGTCGCATTGGATATCCAAGAGGATTACACTGCCGATACACCTGCTCAATTCGAGCTGTTCGAGCCCTATCCGAATCCATTTAACTCCATCACAACCATTGGATTCAACATTGACAGGAGTCACCAAACCGTCCTGACAATACACGACATATCCGGCAGGACTCTATCTCGCCTTTACGATGCAGTGCCGACAGTCGGCTATCACAGGATAAATTGGAATGCTTCGGAGCTACCTTCAGGGATATATTTGCTGCGGATAGAATCAGAGGGTAGATATCAAATCATGAAAATAGCACTTATCCGATAGAGTAGCAGATTCACAGTTGGCACATACCAATATTATGTGTATTAAGTTTTATAGCAAAACGAACATTATGAATTATAACAGTATTGATGAAATAATCAAATATTAACGAGGCTAACATGAAAATCAATCTGTTCCCCTTATGTTTAATTATAGCCTTACTTGCCGTTATCTCAACCGGAAATACCGCATTAAAACCTCGCTGGACACCACCAAAACCTGAATCAGTTAGTGTTACTGCTGACGATTTTCGCGATTGTATTACTGTGAAATTTGTTGAAGGGAGTGGTGTCAGGATGCGGGATAGCAACCTGATTTCTCTGAATAGCTATAATCTGAAGCCATTCAATGCGGTTATTAACCGATTTAAGGTGCTTTCAATCTATCGTCTGTTTTCAAGATCGGAACCAGTATTAGATGATGAGAGAGAAAGTGGTCAACTCAAATCGGGCAAGGAACTCGCCGATCTGAACAACTACTACAGGATAATCATTGATAAGTCTGAACATCCTGAGCCTTTCATTGCAGCACTACTAAAACTCATGATTATAGAAACAGCGTATGCTGTGCCAATCCCCTCAGTTGCTGTGGATATAGATCCGGAAACACCGGACTTTACAGACGATCAGGGATATCTCTATGAAGCGCCGGAAGGTGTTAATGCTCCTGCTGCCTGGGAATTTGAAGGCGGTACAGGTGAGGATGTCAAGATAATTGATATAGAAGGAGGCTGGACTTTCGACCATGAGGATTTCAGAGAGCCGTTCTTTCAGTCAGTTGAGAGACCACAATGGGTTGATCACGGTACTGCGGTGTTTGGAGTTATGATCGGTGGTCACAATGAGTATGGGATTGACGGTATATGCCCGGGAGCAGAGATTGGTGGCTATTCCGTTTACGATGATTTGGGAGATTGGCCCAATGTAGCTGACGGTATTAATGAAACTGCAGCAGAACTTGATGAAGGCGATATTTTCCTGATCGAACTCCACGCTGTTTTCCAAGGCAGATTGTCACCGATGGAAACCTGGCAGGATAACTTCGATGCAATTGAAACAGCTTCTGCAAACGGAATCATTCCGGTGCAAGCAGGTGGCAATGGAAACTCTGATCTCGATGCAGAAATATATGAGGGAAGATTCGATCCGGAAAATCGTCATTCCGGTGCGATTCTGGTCGGTGCCGGTTGCCCGCCTAGCGGGAACTTCGGACCGGATCGTTCTCGATGCAGCTTCTCTAATTATGGACAACGGGTTGATCTTCAAGGGTGGGGCAGGGAAGTAACAACTGCCGGATATGGGAATCTTTTTTTCCCGAACAATGATCAACGTCAAAAGTACACTTCAACATTCAGTGGTACTTCAAGTGCTACACCCATTGTAGCCGGATCTGTTGCCTGTGTGCAAGGAATGTACAAAGCCCGTACCGGTGGAGAATTGACTTTGAACAGCATGGAGATCCGCGATATTCTGGTTGAAACAGGAACACCTCAAAATGAGGAAGGCAGGCAGGGGCATATCGGTCCTCGACCTGACCTTGAAGATGTACGAGATCTATTGATTGTTCCAGGAATTCTCTATGGAACAGTAACAGATGTCGAAACTGAAGAACCGCTTGAAGGAGTGAGTGTTACCTCGCACGTTGGGTTTGAGGCTGTGACGGACGAAGGGGGTTATTACCGGATTGATCCGATTATAGCTGAGATGGAATTCACATTGACTGCTTTGCTTGAAGGATATAACGATTCAACCTTAGTAGAAATCGTTGTGGAAGAGGACGATAGCCTCGAGGTGAACTTTGCAATGTTGCATCCTGAATTTGTTCCCTCCGAAGTGTTATTTGAGGCAGTTCTTGATTCAGGTCAGCAGACGGAGTTCGATTTGCGAATCGAAAATCAAGGAAACGGACTGCTTTCGTGGCGGGTGGAGAAAAGTCTGCCCGGCAATGCTGGAGCCGATCCCTGGGAGTTTCGTGAGAATTTCTATGTGGGCGATTCTCTCGATGATGTTCGAATTATGGGAGTGGCTTATGTTAACGATCATTTTTATGTTAGTGGGGCTAACGACAGGCACCCTACTATCTATATACTCGATAGAGAAGGTAATCTAATAGATACATTAGCTCAACCGATTGAAGACCGTTACGGTATGCGGGATCTGACATACGACGGTGAACTGATCTGGGGTAGTGTTCATGACAGAGTGTACGGCATAACGCCTAACGGTGAAGTGATAAATACTTTTGTGAGTCCATACAATTTCACTACAAACATAACTTGGGATCCGATCCGCGAATGCCTCTGGCTATGCGGTATAACCAATGACCCGGTTGCTTACACCAGAGACGGTCAACCGTTTGATGATATGAGAATAGATCGCAGCGGATTTCTTATCTACGGTCTTTCAATCCGTGAGAACGATCCCGATGATTACCATCTATATATTCAGCATGAAAATCGGGAAACCGACTTACCCACGATTCACAAGGTCAATGTCGAAACCGGCGACACCGCTTTTGTGGCTGAGCTAATTCATGAGATCGGTGGTTCGGGGAAGGGAGCTTTCATCACCAATACGTATGACATCTATAGTTGGGTCTTCCTTAACATTGCCGATTCACCCGCTCGTGATGGAGGGGACAGAATTGATGTGTGGCAAATTGAAGGTAATACAAACTGGTTCAATTTAGATGTTAATGGTGACAATGGAAGATTTGAAGCTGAAAGTGGAATTATTAATCCCGATGAATTTACAGACTTCATCTTAACTCTCGATGCCACTAACCTCCACCACCGAGTACCGTATACTGGTGAACTCCATTTCTGGCATAATGCTACCGGATTGCATACAGTTATTGAAACAACACTTGAGGTCCTAGGAATACCTCCCATCCCACCTTTTGAATTACTCCAGCCTATAGATGATGACACACTTTACAGCAGTGTAGTTACATTTGAATGGGAAGAGTTTTTTGATCCTGATACTGGTGTAATTGTCGAGTATGGTCTTTGGCTGATGTCTGAGGAAGATTCTACTCATTGTAGTACCTTGGAGACACAATTAGATCTGAACATTGACACATTGGAAATAGCCGTTGAATACGACTGCGATGTAAGTTGGTGGGTTGTTGCCTACAGCGGCGAGGATTCTATTTTCAGCAACGACAGGTTTAGTTTTCATTTTCTACCGAATGAAGTTAATGATCGGATTGATGAAATTCCTGTTGAGTTCGGGCTACGCTCCGTCTATCCGAATCCGTTTAACTCCGTTGCAACAATTGAGTTCGGAATTGACAGGAGTGCGCAGACCGATGTGACAATTCACGACATAACCGGAAGAAGTGTTCATCGTCTTTACGATGCCGTACCGACGGTCGGCTATCACCGCATAACCTGGGATGCTTCAGAAGTTCCCTCAGGGATTTATCTGCTGCGGATAGAAACAGCGAGTAGATATCAAGTCAAGAAGATTATATATATCAGGTAAAGGTGGGGATAGAGCAAGTATCAGCTTGTCATTCCAGACTTGATTCGGAACCCAGTGTTAACAATGGCTTACTGGATTCCAGCATTTGTTAGAATGACAGTTGCGTCCATTCTCTGACAAGCCTGAGGAAGAGCCAGCGATGCCTCCTGGTAGTGGAATGGGTGGTATGCATTAACCTGCTCTCCGCTATCACTGATACAAAAACTGGGGAAGAGATTCCATCGGCTTTTTTTATATTGCGGATAAAATGCGGAATAACGTAAGTTACAAAATTCATTATGCCGTAAAAGGCGGATAGTATGCGGAACAGCTTAGGGAAAGCGTGCAATGTATGCACGAATAGAACTGTTTTGGCGAGCTGTTCCGCCTTTTATCTGCTTTGATTCTTATTTGTTGGCATTTTATTCCTGTTAAAAGCGGAATATTGGCGGAATTTTGGGGGTGAGGGTGAAGTTAGAGAATGCACAATGGATTGAACGGATGAAACGGATCCCGGATTCACTGCAGAGAAGAAGGATGAAGCAGATATTTCCGACGGGTGAACCCGAGCATGTAAGTTGTCATGACGAGCGGTGCTTTTCCCGCTATTACTGATACAAAAAACCGGAGGATGAAATTCCATCGGTTTTTTGTGTTTTGGGGATGATTGTCATGGCGAGCGTAGCGAAGCAATCTCAAGAGGAATGCACAACTGCTTGACATAGATGATTTAGCGATGTAATTTTCACATGAGTCATCAGTTTCCTCGTAATATGTTTAGTGCCATAGCATAAGCCAATTGAAAAATAAAAATCTACATATAAAAAGGACGGTAAATGAAAGATCACAAGTTAGATATTACCCCATCGGTCACGGTGCATGAAATGCTGGAGGCATACCCGGAGCTTGAAGATGTGTTGATTGGCATAGCTCCTCCGTTCAAAAAGCTGAGAAATCCGATTCTGAGGAGATCGGTAGCGAAGGTTGCGACTATCAAGCACATATCAGCGGTCGGCAAGGTTCCGCTTGATGAACTGATCACAAAACTGAGGAAAGCTGTAGGTCAGTCAGTGAGTAGTGACAGCTATCAGGATGAAGACTACTTTCAGGACAAACCTGACTGGTTTGACGAGAGCAAAGTCGTAGTGTCGATTGATGAAGCGAAGACAGGTGACAAAGACCAGATGACACTTGTGACCATTCTGAAAGAGGCAAAGAGCGTCAAGCCGGGTGAAATCATTGAGCTTGTCACAACATTCCTACCTGCACCGGGAATCGATCAGATGAAATCCAAGTGCTATTCATTCTGGACTGTGAAAGGTGAGGGTGAGATCATCCGTTCGTATTTTATTAAGACAGACATCGATGCGCACTAGACCGCTTCCCGCTATTACAGGTACTATAAAACCAGTGGAAGGAATTTACGTAATAATCTTCACAGTTTTCAGTTGTTTCTTGATTTCACACTCAACCTGCGCTATACTTAAGGATAGTTTGGAAATGAATTAACCCGATGGATAATGTCCTAGTTCCAACACAAAAGAGCATTAATTTCAGATGAAAGCCTTTTATAAAACGAAATTTGGTAGTCTCTGTCAGGCTGATGCATTGCATTACATGCCGACATTGAGAGACGGTGAAGTTAATTTAATTATGACATCACCACCTTTCGGTCTAGTTAGGAAAAAAGATTATGGCAACGCCGATGCTCATGATTATTTAGATTGGTTTCGACCGTTTGCTGAACAATTCAATAGGATACTAAAAGAAGATGGTTCCTTAGTAATAGACATTGGCGGTGCTTGGATACCTAAACAGCCTACAAGATCACTTTATCATTATGAATTAATGATAATGTTGTGTCGAGAATATGGATTTCATTTGGCGCAAGATTTTTTTTGGTGGAATCCTTCAAAGCTGCCCACGCCAGCAGAATGGGTTAACATTCGACGTATTCGTGTTAAGGATGCAATTAATTGTGTGTGGTGGTTGTCTAAGTCCCCTTGGCCTAAAGCATCTAACCGGAGGATACTTGTCCCTTATAGCAATTCAATGAAGGGATTGCTAAAAACCGGATATAAAGCCAAATTACGACCAAGCGGGCATGATATTAGCAAAAAGTTTTCTAAAGATAATGGTGCTTCAATTCCGCCAAATTTAATTGCAATTGCTAACACAGAAAGCAATTCTTCCTACTTAGTTAAATGCAAAGAACTAGGCATTAAACCGCATCCTGCTAGATTTCCCATTGACCTTCCTGAATATTTCATACGAATGTTAACAGATAAAGGAGATTTTGTTTTTGATCCATTTGCTGGGTCATGTGTAACTGGTGAAGCATCAGAAAAGTTGGAGCGTAAGTGGGTATGTGTTGAACTTGAAAAGCAGTATCTTGATGGAGGAAAACTTCGATTTCCGATTAAGAAGATACATAAAAAAGCTCCGACTTATTCCATTTCACATCCAAGTGCTCTTTGGGATGGTGTAGAGAATGAGAATCCACTACCAGAAGATGGGGGAAGACAGAGACCTAAGAAAACAGTAGGTATAAATTAATGCCAGCAGTTCATCCAAACGTAATTGTTAATGAAATTATTGATTCTATTCAACAATCTGGAGGGGTAGCGACCTATGTTTCAGAATCAATACAAACTCATCCTCGTGAATTCGTAATAAATTATTTTGGAAACACTTATAGTCTTTGGATTTACATTTGGACACTAACTCACGGTGGTAGAACAAACCTACCCAATGAATACAGAATACAGATGACTTCCGTTTCTTCACCGTTACAGAAAAACCCTAACGGAATTACAGTATTGATGGGCTATTTTGATGATTTGCAAATGTTTGCAGGATTCGATCTCGAAAAACATAGTACATTTACTGTAGGGTCTCCGTCTGTGCAGGTTGGAATCACCGCGCTACATGAAGCATTACAGAATGGGCTATCCTTTGTGACAAAAGATAATAATGAGATTGCTATCGGTATAAGACCTGATCAATTCATGAATTATTGCTTGAATTCAGAACTTCTTCATCTTTATGGTGCTGAAAGTAATTTAACGGCAATGCTCACAAAGGCTGTGGAACTTAAAGATATACCAGAAGGTGATATTTCGGATCTAACTTCGGATAGAAAACGCGTTGTAGAAAAAATTAGTAGATATTCGCGCGATGCAAATTTCAGGAAATCAGTGTTAAATGCTTATGATAACAGGTGTGCAGTTACGCGTGCCCAATTGCGACTTGTAGATGCGGCGCATATTCTACCTGTACCCTCAGATGATAGCAGTGATCATGTTACAAATGGAATTGCATTATCCCCGACATTTCACCGAGCATTCGATAACTGTTTGATTTATCTTGATGAAGACTGTGTTATGCAACTGAATGAAGAAAAAGCAAACGATCTGAAGGTGAATAGCTTAGACGGTGGACTAACTCCGTTTAGCATATTCCTCAACAAGAAGATTCACCTTCCTCTTGACGTAAATCAACGTCCAAGAGTGGAGTATATCACGTTGGCAAATAAATTCCGCCGAATACCTAATTATACTTAATTGCGAGTAACCTCTCGTGAATTATATCAAGAAAGTATGACCGATTTTAAGACAACACAAAGCATTTTCATTCATGTAGTCCTCTTCCTCTACAACTCCCAATAAATTTCATTGATTGCAGCCAGTGAAAACGTGATCTGGATCTTGATCATTCAACCAGCAGAATTGCATAGCGATTCATCTCTTCACTGTAATCCTTCAGCAATTCAATGGGATAGCCGCAATTTCTAACCGTACTGAACAGGTCAACGCCCATTGCTTCCGGTACTGGTCATTATATGGAAACGAGAATCGAGGTTCTGGCAAAGGACTGACTATAGTATGGAACATGCTATTATTGACAGGAATTTTTACAAATAAAGAAACATGGGCAACAAGTAGCCCATGCCACCCATCATTGATAATGACAAAACCTCCCCCCTCTCTTTACATCCACCAATAAATTTCATAGATTGCAGTCAGTGAAAACGTGATCTGAATGTCAATCGAGTTTATGAAGTCAATAGTTAGAAAGATACGTCATATCATCAAGTCAATCTGGTGTTGGTTCGGTCCGAACGATTTCGTGCGGATAATCTTCATTGGAGTCCTCTGTCTGTTGATCGGTCTCGCAGGACTGTCCAGCATTGTTCTGATGCTTGAGGATGATCTGCCGGATCTAGAGAAGCTGACAGGCTACAAACCGCGCCTGACCACGCGCATACTCGACCGCAACGGAGTGCTGCTGAAGGAGCTGTACGCACAGCGACGGTTGATGATCCCGCTCGACTCGATCCCGCAACATACGATTGATGCACTGCTGACCACTGAGGACAGCCGTTTCTACAACCATTGGGGGATTGATGTCATCCGCATTTTCGGGGCAGCACTGGTTGACATTGCCACGTTCAGCGTCAAGCAAGGTGCATCTACCATTACTCAGCAGCTCGCTCGTGACCTATTCCTGCACAAGGAGCGGACTTTCACTCGAAAATTTCAGGAAGCGTTGGTTGCGGTGCAAATCGAGCGGAACTACTCCAAACGAGAGATTTTGGAGATGTACCTGACGCAGATCTACTTCGGACACGGAGCTTATGGGATCCAGGCTGCATCGCAAAAGTACTTCCAGAAGTCCGCCAAGGATCTGTCACTGGCTCAATCTGCACTACTGGCAGCACTGCCGAAAGCACCGGAATATTACACACCGTTTCGACGACCTCAGAAAGCACTCGAAAGACGCAATCTTGTGCTTCGATTGATGTTCAATCGCGAATTGATCTCTGAGGATCAATTTGTGTCAGCGATCCGGGACACCCTGTTCGTTAACCGCGGATCAATTCATAAACCGCTCGGGATCGCACCCTACTTCACCGAGCAGATTCGTCAACAGATGCACGAAGAAGGTCAACGTCTCGGTTTCGATTACCTGACCGATGGGGTAACGGTTCACACAACACTGGACAGCACACTTCAAACATTTGCCGAAGCTTCGATTGACACACACATTCACCCGTTCCAGTCTGCATATCGCAAGCGGTTTATCAGCGACAACCATGAAGAGGTGACTCTCGCACTGTACGACTCCACTGCACTTGACGATGAATTCAAGTCTGTCATTTCGTTAGATTCACTCTATGGAGACAGCCTGAAGATTGACAGCCTCTTCCCAAAACGGGCAATTGTGCAGGTTGCGCTCATCGCCCTTGATCCGGACAATGGTGACATACTGGCGATGATTGGTGGACGCGACTTTGTTAAGTATAAGTTCAACCGTGCTGTTCAAGCGATCCGGCAGCCGGGTTCGGTGTTCAAGCCTGTAGCATACACAACAGCAATTGACAACGGCTACTCACCCACATTCGAGCTGTACAATCAGGATGTAGTTCTGACTATGCATGACGGTACGCGTTGGGTACCACACAACTACGGCTATTCGCACGGAGGCTTGACCACACTGCGCGAAGCTTTGCGGCGATCACTGAATTTAATAGCAGCCCGACTGGTTCAAGAAGTAGTACCCCCCCGCATGGTCGTCAAGTACGCCCGCCTGTTAGGTTTCTCTACCTACATCGCTGCGGTTGATGCAGTGGCACTTGGTGCATCAGGTGTCTATCCGATTGAGGCGACTTCCGCATTCAGTGTCTTCTCAGCAGGAGGGATCTACAGCACACCGCGCTATTGGCTCTCTATTGAAGACAGGTTCAGCAACACAATTGCAGAAAATCCCGTTAGACAGAGGGTTGCACTCTCTGCAGAGACCGCGTACATAATGACTGACATGCTGAGCACGGTCATCAATCGAGGCACGGGTGGATCAGCAAGATGGAAATATCAGTTCTATAAAAATGCAGCCGGAAAAACAGGAACAACAAATGACTACACCGATGCTTGGTTCATCGGATTCACACCCGAGCTTGTGTGCGGAGTGTGGGTCGGTCTGGATAATCCTGCTGAGCAACTCGGCAGAGGACAGTCAGGAGGGGTAGCGGCTTTACCCGTGTGGGCTCGGTTTATGAAGATGGTGTACGACTCAACCGCACTGGAAGATGTTGAGTTTAAGGTTCCCCCCGGTATAGCAAAAGCGACCATCTGTGCAGATACCAAGCTGCTTCCGACACGCTACTGTCCAAAGAAGCTTGATGAGGTGTTCCGCCGTGAGATGGTTCCGAAGCAAACCTGCACAAAACATAAAGGGATTGGCAACTGATGATCCACGCAGTGCTGTTTGATCTTGATAATACTCTGGTTGATTTTGTTCGGATGAAGAGGGAAGCGATCAAAGCTGCCGTCAGTTCAATGGTGGATGCCGGTCTTAATATGGATTTTGAGACGGCAATTGATTCTATAGCCAAGATTTACCGCGAAGAGGGGATTGAGCATCAGGAGATCTTCGACCTGTTCCTTCACAGACATTACGACACTATTGATCACAAAATCCTCGCTGCAGGAGTCGTTGCTTATCGCAAAGCAAAAGAAGCGTCACTGGTACTGTATCCGCACGTTACCTCGACTTTGACTGAGCTGATCAAACAGGGCATCAAACTGGCAATTCTGACCGACGCTCCGGTCAAGCAGGCGTGGCTGCGTCTCTGCTATCTGAATCTGCATCACCTGTTCGACATTGTGATTACACCTGATGATTCTTCAGGTGCTATAAAGCCGTCACCGTTGCCATTTCGATTAGCACTAAAGAAGCTCAACGTGAGTGCTTCTGAAGCGTTGATGGTCGGTGATTGGCCCGAGCGTGATATGGTCGGTGCGAAGAAAGTCGGGATTAAAACTGTTTTTGCCAAGTACGGTGATTCACACGATACTGTGGATTCCGGTGCGGATTATGAAATTGATGACATCTCCAAGCTGTTAAACATCATAGACACTCTCCGAAAACCTGATTCTAAGTAGCTCAGTGCGTGATCGAATCATACTCGTATCAATCCTCTTTTTCGCTGCATTTGTCCGCGTTTTATACTGGATTCATGTTTACGAAGAAGCGTGGTTCATCGCACCCGGCATGGATCCGGCATTCTACAAAACCTGGGCGGATACGATTATTGCCGGGAATGGCTCCGACTACATTCCGTTTCCTCGTGCACCACTATATCCATACCTGCTCGCACTAATTCACAAGATCTTCGGAGATGGTTGGCTTGTCGCTCTAATGCTGAATCTGATAGCAGAGCTATTGACTGTTATCCTCTTGTTTCGGTTCACACGGAAGATTGCGAACCTGACAATAGCGTCCGTAGTTGGTACACTCTACGCACTATCCGGTGCAGCTATCTACTATTCCGGCGAGACATTAATGACTTCACTGGCAACTCTTCTGAGTGTTGTATTCGTATATTCGACAGCAAAGGCATGGAAGAAACCAACTGCCTCAAATGTAATTATGAGCGGTGTCTTCTTGGCTCTCCTGTCGCTGTATCGTCCGAATGCATTTATCATCCTGCCGTTCACCGGATTGATATTTGCTTTTACTGTCATCAGACAGGGGGAAACCCGATTAAAAGCACTGAGAAAAGTAACGATACATTGGATGGCAGCAATTATAATCTTGTTTCCGGTGACAATCGCAAATCACAAGGCTTCAGGTCAGTTTATACCGATTTCAACACAGGGGGGTGTCAACTTTTACATCGGGAATGCACAATATGCGACTGGATGGGCTTCGATCTTTCCCAAGGTCGGGGGGAACTGGACAGACGAAGATGTGATGCAAACAGTTAGAAGAGACATCATTCGACGTCCGATGGCTTCTCCCTATCAGGCGATGACTATGCACATTGCAGATGGTCACTTATGGAAGATGGGATGGCGTGAGATAGCATCAGATCCTGTCGCTTGGTTAAAGCTAATGATGAAGAAGATTCTGCTGCTTGTGGATGCTCGCGAGATTGGAAATAACCGTCCGTTGCTGTTAGCGACTGATGGCTCATGGCTTCTAAGACCCTTGATGTGGGTTTCCCTTGGACTTATGCTGCCGTTTGCTTTACTCGGTGCAGTGTCGAATTACAAGCTTCCTGAAGTGAAAGCACTGCTTTTGTTTATGGCTCTGTTTGGAGGATCACTTCTGCTGTTCTTCGTAAACAGCCGATACCGAATGCCGTTAGTGCCGCTGATGTCAGTTCTTGCCGGGCTGGGAATTAAGCGGTTGGTTGAATTGCTTTTGGAATATCGCAAGAACAAGACGCTTAACAGATTGCATGTTGTTGCGCTCGCTGTTCTGTCAATCGGAGTACTTTTGTCACTGTCCGGATGGATCAATAACGATTGGTCGAATCGGGCTCAGGCTGCTTTTGTGCACGGTAACAGCTTGATGAGATTGGATCGTCCTTATGAAGCGGTTACTCAATACCGTAAAGCTGCTACTATGGATTCATCTTATCCTGAGCTGAACTTGAATCTCGGTGCTGCCTTGCTTGGGATAGGTGATACTACCGAAGCGAAGAGTGCATTCCAAAGAGAATTGGAAAGTGATCCCGACAATGGAAAAGCATGGAACAATCTCGGTGTGATAGCGGAGAGTCGTGAAGATTACGAACGGGCGAAGCAGTGTTATCTGGCAGCTATACAAGTGTCGGATAATCTGGATGCAGAGTTCAATCTGGCAAGAATATATATGAAGTTTGGTGATTTCGAGCTTCAAAAGGGAGAATTTGTGACAGCCGAGGAGTATTATCAACAAGCATTATTTATTGAACATCAGGATGCAAAACTGTATTACAGGATCGCTTTGGTGCGTGCTTCAAAGGGCGATGTTAAAGGTGCGTTAAAATATGCACAAACGACACTTAAAATTGATCCGCAGTACGATTCTGCACGTCAATTACTTGAATCAATCCGATAGATAATGTAGTTTATCAGACAACAAATCAAATTAAGAGTACCAACTTATGAAAACAGGCGATATAATTCACGGATTCAAACTGAAGCAACAGTCGGTGGTAGATGAGATAAATGCGACTGTAAACATCTTTGAGCATGAAAAAAGCGGAGCCCGACTGTTCAATCTTCAAAATGATGACGACAACAAACTTTTTTCCATTACTTTCAAAACCCCACCTGATGATGACACCGGACTGCCGCACATCCTTGAGCATTCGGTGCTATGTGGTTCGCGTAAATTTCCGGTCAAAGATCCGTTCATCGAGATAAACAAAGGCTCGCTCAACAGCTTTGTCAACGCCTTTACCTATCCTGACAAGACCATGTATCCCTGTGCCAGCCGTAACGAGCAGGACTTCTACAACCTGATGGATATCTATCTTGATGCCGTGTTGTTTCCAAATATTTACAACACACCGGAAACGCTAATGCAGGAAGGGTGGCATTACGAGTTAAATGAGAAAGATGGAGAGATCACCTACAAGGGTGTGGTCTATAACGAGATGAAGGGAGCTTTCTCGTCAGCCGAACAGATGTTAATGCGAAAGAACGGTCACTACCTTTATCCTGACACACCATATAAAAATGAATCCGGTGGTGATCCGGAGGTTATTCCGAATCTGACATCCGAACAGTTTCTCGCATTCCATAAAAAGCATTATCATCCGTCCAACAGCTACATATTCCTGTATGGTGACGGTAATCTTGACAAGCAGTTGCAGTTGATCAATGACGATTTCCTGAGTAACTTCGATAAAATTGACATTGATATGACTATTCCGCTGCAAAAGCCGTTCGATGAACCTCGAGAAGTTACTGAAACATATCCTGTTACGCCCGGTGAGGATGAGAGTGAAAAGACGCTGTTTGGGTTTAATTTTATGACCGATCTGACTACCGATCCGGAACATGCGCTCGCTCTCGATATCCTTAGCTATATTTTGGTCGGGACACCTGCTTCACCACTGAAGAAAGCACTTCTCGAAGCCGAGATCGGTAAGGATGTGTTCGGTTTTTCCATGAATTCAATTCAGCAATCGAGTTTCAATCTGATTGTCAAAAACAGTGAAGCTGACCGCAGCGAGAAATTTAAACAGGTGGTTTTGGACACTCTTCAGGGCTTGGTGAATAATGGAATTGACAAAAAGCTTGTAGAAGCTGCTATTACGATCACCGAATTCAAGCTTCGTGAAGCTGATACCAAAAGCTCTCCAAAAGGACTGTTTTACAACGGATTGGTTCTTAGGAATTGGCTGCATGATGCCGATCCAACCGCACAGCTACGATATGAAGAACCGTTGTCGAAGATAAAAACTGCCCTTACGACCGACTACTTTGAGCAGATGATTGAGACATATTTACTGAACAACAATCACCGCAGTATGGTTATTCTTAAACCTGAGAGCGGTTTGGTTGAGAAGAAAGGCGAAGAGTTGCGAGCCAAACTCGCCGATTATAAAGCAAGCTTGTCTAATGATGAGATAAATCAATTGGTCGAGCAGACAAATGAGTTGAGGATTCAGCAGCAAACTCCGAACAGTCCGGAGAATCTTGCCAAACTACCGCTACTATCTCTGGATGAGATTGATCGAAAAGCGGAAGAACTGCCACTCGTTGAGAAGGAGATTGATGCCACCAAGGTGCTATCTCATCCTATCTTTACCAATGGCATCGGCTACCTCAATCTATACTTTGATACGACCGTTGTACCTCAGGATAAGATTCCTTACATCGCACTGCTTACGGAAGTGCTGGGGATGATCGGAACCGAAAATTACGACTACTCTCAGCTATCCAACGAGGAACTGATACAAACCGGAGGAATCGGATTTGGAGCATCAGCGGTTTCCGAGAAGGATAACCATGAACTGTATTATCCGAAGTTGCAAGTCAAATCAAAGGTGCTTATTGATAAGTTGCCTAAGTTGATAGAGCTACTTGATGAGATTACCAATCGAACAAACTTTGATGACCCGGTCCGGTTGCGCGAGATCATCCGAGAGGCTAAGTCCGGTCTGGAGATGAATATCTCGTTCAGTGGAACGATGTACGCTGTTTTTAGAGCGACTGCTTACTTCTCACCCTCTGCAAAGTACCGGGAGTTGATTGACGGAATCTCCTTTTACAAGTTCCTCGCAGATATTGACAAAAACTTTGAAACGAAATCAGCGGAAGTCATAGCCAATCTCAAAAATCTTTGCAAACTGATCTTCAATCGCAACAACCTGTTGGTCAGTTTCACATCTTCTGAAGATGACTATCAGCATTTGGAGCAGCATCTTGGTTCTTATCTGAGCACACTTTCTTCTGATAAGCCGAAGCATTTCGATTACAACTTTGATCTTACAATTGACAACGAGGCGTTTATGACCCCCGGTCAGGTTCAGTATGCAGCTAAAGCTTACAATTTCCGTAAAGCTGGATATGACTATTCGGGCAAGATGGCTGTTATGAGCAAGATCGTGCATCTGGATTACCTGTTCAACCGGATTCGCATACAGGGTGGTGCTTACGGTGCAATGATTAATTTCAGTCGCAACGGCAACATGTTCATGGGATCGTATCGCGACCCGAATTTGAGTGAAACCTATAAAGTTTATGATCAGACGGTTGACTACCTGAACGCTTTTAAAGATGGAGAGAGGGAGATGCAGAAATATATCATCGGCACAATCGGTGACCTTGATCATCCGATGACTCCATCAATGAAAGGTGAAACAGCAGCATCGCACTACATCGCCAATCTGACTCAGGAGGAGATCCAGCAGCAGCGGGATGACGTTCTATCTGTGACCGCAGAGGACATCCGCAACTTTGCGAAGATGATTCAGGATCTCATGTCAACAAACTGCTACTCGGTGATCGGAAGTGCAGGGAAGATAGAGCAGGACAAAGAGCTGTTCAAAAAGCAGATTAACCTGTTTGAGTAGCTGCCGCTGTCATGCCGCCGCGCTTGACAGCCTTCAGAACCAACAATCATGAAGAGCGGACTTTTAGTCCGCTCTTTCATTATCAGGGGAGCCTCGACATTCCTGTCGAGGCTTGACGGACACGAATGTCCGTCCTCCCTACAGGTGGGCAGAATTTATCGTCACTTAGTCACAAAATCGCCTGAATCCCTTTGTGGCAAAGCGTTTGAAGGTGTGACGAAGATGTGACGAAGTGTGACGGAACAGGGAATCCAAAGATTTTGAACCACCAAGTCACCAAGACACAAAGAATACGCAAGGAAATTGCTTTACCGAGTTTGCAATGATATTGAATTGCCCCGGTTTCGGAGAAACCGAGCTACATTATTATGTTTAGCCCGGCTTGAAGCCGGGTTTTCTCTCTCTTCTTATTGCAAGATTGTGAAATTGGGATCAGCAAGTTATATTGATTACAGGAAGGATATTCTGGAGAGTGCGGTGAAAATATCAATGATTATTGTAATGCTGGGAATTTTGCTGTCGGCTCAGGCTTTCGCTGAAACCGAAGTATCCGGTGAGGTTTCCGGTGAATGGACGGTTGAGGGGAGCCCGTATATTATCCTAGATTCTACTTGGGTGCCGGAGGGTGAATCTCTGACAATCGGACCGGGTGTTGATGTTCTGTTTTCTGATGTTTTAGGACTTGACATCTTCGGTAGTATTTCCGTTGAGGGAACAGAAGATGACTCTGTGAGATTTATGCCCGGTGAAGGTTGCGCAGAATGGCGGAGCATAGATATTTACTTTTCAGAAGACTTTCGTTATCGCTTTGAATACTGTAGCATAGTTGATGCATTTGATGGTATAAAGCTGACAGGGGACTGTATTCTTAATTTGAGCGATTGTAATATTCATGTTTATAACGAGCCGTTATGGTTTGACGTAAGAAATATAATTGGTCATGGAATCACAGTTGAGATGGCTGATTGTAGCATTAGTGGTCGTAGTACGATAAGCTTAGATGGAGTATATTTTGAAGCTACCGACTGTGACTTTCGTTGTGGAAGGGCTCCCAGATACGGTTTCAGAGTTTCAAACTCAATATCATTGGAAGGATGTAGTGTATTAGGCAGTGTTGGTAGCAACGGATACGGAATTGCCAGTACAGATTACATTGACTGTGAATTCATCAAGCCGGATGATCTGAGATACTTATATGTTCTAACCGGTGCAGGGGTAAGCGAAGTAAGAGATTGCTATGTTGAAGGGGATATCGTAGTCGGCGATCTACCTTTTGCCCGACCGGTGATTTCAGATTGTGAAGTAATGGGTGCCGTTGATTTTACCGGAACGGGTGGATATTATACATCATTAGTTCGTGGAGCGATGGAAAGAACACGAATTGAAGAGGAAGTTGAGATATCCTATAGTCTTGTCCACATTGTGGATTGCGAATGCCTCGGTGGATTTGAAATTGAGGGAATGGTTGAAGTGCAGATTGATAGCTGCATCATTGGTGATCGCGTCATTGCGAACGGTGAACATCGAAGATACCAATTTATCGGAACAAAGTATGCGCAACTGACAATGGAGCATTCTGTATTATTGAACAATGCTGTCATCAACGGGTTTAGGAATGTGCACCTCATCAATAACACAATAGTAATGCCCGAATCTGAAGATGCGGCATTGGAAATCAAAAATCGCAATAACTACGAATCAACTGATTACTCTATAATAAACAATATTATACATTGTCAAGGGGAAGAAAGTTCTGTGTTTAACCTCAGATATGAAGCAGATGAAAACCTTTACCCCACAACCCGATACAACTGCTTTTGGGGATTTGATGAGATTATGCATCGCAGTTGCAGACGGTTAAATTTTGAACCGGACAGCAGTAACATCATTGAGGATCCACAGTTTGTATCAATAGATTCACTCGATTTCCACCTGACCGAGGATTCTCCATGTATTGATGCGGGTGATCCTGACAGTCCACGTGATCCGGATGGGACAAGAGCCGACATGGGGGCATACTATTACAATACTGATGCTGGTGTTGAACTATTTAATCCAAATCTCACACCAGATGATATTGTGCTGAAGCCCTACCCCAACCCATTCAACTCCCAAACAAATCTATCATTCTCCCTACCCAATCCGAGCAGTCTGTCCATTGACATCTACGACCTCACCGGACGGAGAGTGCAGAGTTGGGGCGAGATGACTTATCCGGCGGGGCATCACCGTATCATCTGGTCACCGCAGCAATTGCCAAGTGGTAGTTACTTCGTCAAGCTTGCAGCAGGTGATGAAGTCAAGACGAATAAAATAACGCTGCTGAAATGATAAAATCGGATCACATGAAAAACTTGTTCAAGATTAAGGAGTTCTAATGGGGAATCAGATCACTTCAACCGAGCTTTTACCATCGCGACGTGCAATCGGCTGGTATGACGGTAAAATCCGTTTCATAGATCAGACACTACTGCCCGGAAAATTCACCATCATTGAGACCGATGACTGGCAAGTTATCGAAGCAGGGATTAAAAGGCTATCGTTGCGAGGTGCTCCACTGATCGGTGTGTCGGCTGCATTAGCGGTGGCAGCGACTGCTGTCAAGTATGCCGGCAACGACCAGATCTATCCCATGCTGATGGATGTCATTGACTCGCTTGCTGCATCCCGCCCAACAGCGGTGAATCTGTTTTGGGCACTGAAAAGGATGAAACGAATTCTAAGGAACTCACCGCTTGTGGTAAAAGGGGGAGTGAAAGGTGAAAAAATCGCTGCTGCGCTGGTTGATGAGGCAATCCATATCATGCACGATGACGAGCGGAGATGCGCTGACATTGGGAATTCCGCTCAGATAGTAATCCCGAAACAAGCGAACATACTCACCGTATGCAATGCAGGATTCCTCGCAACCGCAGGTGACGGCACGGCACTGTCCGCCGTTTACAAGGCTCACGACCTCGGCAAGAGGGTTCACGTATTTGCCCCTGAGACCAGACCGCTGCTGCAAGGCGCCAGGCTCACCGCTTGGGAAATGCAGCGGGCTAACATCCCGGTGACATTGATGGTTGACTCTGCTGTTGCGGGGCAGGCTGCTCTGGGACGATTTGATCTGTGTATAATCGGTGCAGATCGTATTGCTGCAAACGGTGATGTCGCCAACAAAATCGGCAGCCATCAGATTGCGCTTGCTTGCCATGCACACTCCATCCCTCTCTACGTAGCTGCTCCATGGTCAACGATTGACCTGAACAGTTCATCAGGAAAAGACATCCCAATTGAGCAACGCAGCTCGGATGAAGTTACTCAGTTTCACGGAGTAAAATCCTCGCCTGAAGGCGTTAAAGCCATTAATCCTGCGTTTGACTTGGTCCCGTCGCAGTTAATAACCGGCATAATCACCGAAAAAAGAGTTAACCGACCACCTTACAACTTCAATGAACGTTGATATAACAGTTAGAAACGGCTGAAATGTATTGTTAGCTTCCTGTCTGTGTATTACCTTTCCTTTTTTTGGGGATTTCGGCTTCTTGTCGGTATTGTGTGTGGATTGTTATTCCTTACTTTCATTCAGTCATTCTGAACGAATGTGAAGAATCTCTCCGGAGAGACCCTTCACTACGTTCAGGGTGACAATTTGGTGAATTCTGTAGTCGTGGTTGTCTCAACTCGCTGATCGAGTTCAGCCACGACGTCGGGCTTGAGACAAGCCCGACTACAGTTAAACAGATCACTACAAAATTGATACTCACAAATCTTTAAATAAATGGGAAGCGGAACTCCCGGTTATTATAAACGTAAACCATCTTATCTGTTACTCCGAGAGGATACAATGAAACTATTTACAAACGGAATCTTAATAATCATCGCAGCACTGCTATTTTGGGGCTGCATCTCACCTGATCTCCGCTCTGCCCGGATCGCCATGAACGAAACGGACTGGGAACGTGCCAAAATGAATCTGGAGAAAGAGCTGGCGGTTAATCCTGACAACGCTGAAGCCCTTTGGCGAATGGGTCTCTGTTATGAAAATCTTGAGGATTGGGCGAAGATGTCAGAGTACTATGACAAATCACTGTCAAAGTCCGAACTTTTCAAGGATAAGATCCAGAAGAGTCGTTCTATGCTCGTCGCCCGCTATATCAGAAATCTCGACAGCCTGGAAACTGAAAAAGCTCTGGCAAGACTTGACATTGCAACTGTCATTGATCCGGGTGAGATCATTCTGTATCAAAACGGTGCAATCATCGCCTACAACGATCAGCAGTTCAACAAGGCAATTGAGTACGCCAAAAAGACGATTGAGATTGAAAAGGTCATGATTGCCAACGGTGAAGGTGAAAACCTGCCTGACATTTCAGTCAGACAAGTGCTTCTCGAAGCGAACACTCAGCTTGGTAATGAGAAAGAAGCTCTGGTAATCGCGCATGAGCTAATGTCTTTAATTGATCCACAAACCGAGCGTGACACCTATCTTCGATCTTTAGATGCAGTCGTAAAAGCTTACGAAAAAGTTGAAAACTTTGAGAAGGCAATCGAGTTCGTCATCGCCGCAGTTGAGCTATTCCCGGAAACAGTTGATCTTAGGAAAAATCTGGGGATTCTGTACGACCGCTCAGATCAATCGGAGAAAGCGAAGCAGACGTATAAAGCGGTTCTTAAACAAAACCCTGAGGATTTCGACGTCTGCAACTGGCTCGGCTACAAGCTTCTGAGCGAGGAGAAATATACTGAAACGATTCCGTATCTTGAAACCTCTCACCGTTTGAAGCCGGATGAAGTCGGCGTGATTCAAAACCTGATGAGAGCCTATTTTGAAACTGAACAGGACGGCAAGGGTCAGGAGATGGCTGAAAAGCTGAGGTTCCTGTCAAGTGAAGAATCTCTACAGATTGACACAGTCATGCCGGATAAACTTATTCCTGCAGGAAAAGATTTTTACTACAAGAATGTCACATTCAAGTCAGGTGTAGTACTTGGATCAGTAAGAGTCATTGGGGAAATGCAAAATAAATCTGGCAAGACTTTCACTGTAATCTGGTTTAGGATTAGTGCTTTCGATGTTACTGGAAAATTGTTAGAAGTTGACAACTTCTCAATCAATGATTTTGAGAAGGGTACTACTAGAAGCTTTGAAGCAAACTTGACGGACACAATTGTTGACCAGGTAGCAAGTTATAAAATCCAAGTTGAATTGGATATTGAGGATTAATTCCGAACACAAAAGTTCAGGAGAATTCGGGTAATTGCCACTTTATCGCAAAAATGCGGGTGAAGCTGTTCCGCAAGAGGAAACGCTAAAACAGCAGATCCTCTCTGTCGGTCGAATGCCGAGGCATATTGCATTCATCATGGACGGCAACGGTCGGTGGGCAAAACAGAGAACTCTGCCTCGAATTGCCGGGCATCGTCAGGGAGTCAAGACGGTTAGACGGATGGTGGAAATCGGTCCCGAGCTTGGCATCGAAGTGATGACGTTCTACACCTTCTCGACCGAGAATTGGCGCAGACCGATTCTTGAAGTGTCCGCCCTGATGGGAATCCTGCTCGAAGCAATCAATCGTGAGCTGGATGATTTAATGAGCAACCGGATTCGTCTGCGGGTGATCGGTGACCTCGACAGCATTCCCGAAGCACCACGCCGGGCGATGCAAAATGCGATAGATAAAACCGCAAATAATGACCGTATGGATCTCGTGCTGGCTTTGAGCTATTCCAGCCGGAGTGAGATAGTAAAAGCGATCAATCGAATTATTGCTGCAAAGGTTTCCGAGATAGACGAGGAGAGCTTTGCAGCATACTTAGACACAGCCGAATTTCCCGATCCGGATCTAATGATCCGCACCTCAGGTGAGTACCGCTTGAGCAATTTTCTGCTCTATCAACTCGCATACACCGAGATTGTCGTTACGGATCGGTTCTGGCCAGAGTTCAGCCGACTCAACCTTTACGAAGCCATACATTCCTACCAAAGCCGTGAAAGACGGTTTGGTCAAATTAGTGAGCAGGTTGCGAAGTGAGCCAACCTGCGGACAGCGACAGAATCGGTCAGATCGAAGCTATACTTGGTCGGGACTGTTGGCTTGATGATGCCCACACGACTGTAGCACCCTCAGATGAATCGGAGCTATCACGTCTGCTCAAACAGTATAAAGGGCAAGTCGCCGTTACAGGAAGTGGTAGCGATCAATTGGCACCCGAGAGCTTCGATGGACTTACAATTTCAACGTCCCGATTAGACGGTGATCCTGTTGTTTCCATCCCCAACCAAACTGTGGTCGTCGAAGCAGGGATTATCGTTCAAACCGTAAATAAAACTCTCAAACAGCACAACCTGTTCGTACCGGCATTGGCTCGATTTAAACAGGGCACAGTCGGAGGGCGACTATCATCAATTCCATCTAGTCCCCGTATTGGTGATTCATCTGGCTGGATTCAGTCTTTGCTTGGGCTGGATGTTGTCCTACCGATGGGTGACATTGTAAAAACCGGTGGTGAATGCATAAAGGATGTTGCCGGATATGACCTCAGGCACGCTTTCACCGGATGTCGAGGGATGACAGGTATAATCGTACGAGCAATCTTTCGCTGTAGAGTGATTGGCAGCGATCCCGTAAATAAAGCATTACCTGAAATGAACACTGCTGAAGTTGATCCTGCTATTCGTTTGCTCTTTGATCCGGCACATAGAATGTGGGCGGGGCAATGAAGCGGATGGGGGTGGTGCAGTGAAGCGACTGATTCTGTGGAGCCTGATTGTGATGTTCACGCTCGCTGTGGGTGTAAGCATCTGGTATGTTTATGATGGAGAACGCTGGCTCCGTGAAACACTGTTAGATGAACTACGTCCTGTAGTAGGACAGAGTCTCGATTTTAATCGGATTTCGCTGCACCATCGGGGAGCGACATTAAGACGATTCACTGTTGATATATCCCCTCGTGTTTCCCTTGAGATTGAAGCTGTTGATGCCCGAGTTTCCTACTTTCAGCTACTAAAAGGTGGGATCAAACTGACTCGTGCTCTTGATGAGATTATACTCGTTCGTCCACATCTTATCCTAACTCCCAGCAAGCGGGACACCACTTCAAGCTGGGAATATAAACCGTTTCCACTGAAACCGTTTTCCAATCTAACCTTCCTACGACAACTTCGCATTCAGGATGCTTCAATCGAAACTGCAAGTGATACGAGACAAGTACTCGCAGATTCAATCTCCGGAACGATTAATTTCAAGGATTTGTCAGAAGCAAAATTACAATTGATCGGACGTATGATCCGGATGCCTGATGTTGAGCTTAGGGTTGAAGCATTGGCTGATCTGTTTGAAGGCAGCTTCCACATGAAAGCCAAAGCAGGTATTGAAGATGTCTCTGTTATTGCCCTGCCACAAGCATTTGCCGATATGGATTTCAAATCAGGTAGCATGGACATCCAAATGGAGATTTTCGGCAGTGACTCACTCACTGTTGACGGTGAGATGGTGATTGCTGATATGAACGTCAACTACGGTGACCTTCTATATCTGGAACATGGTACACTTAACGGAAACATCCTTGATCCTATTCTTAAGCTGAACGGCAGCTTTGATATAAACGGAATTCATCTGCCATTTAACGGAACCGTATCCGATCTGTTCGCTATGGAGTGGGATCTGCATGTTCAACCGCCCGAAATTAACCTGACACAATTAGACAATGAGCTGTTGGGGATTCCACCGCTTTCAGGTAATATCAACCTTAAAATTGACATTGACGGTGAAGGAATAGATTGGAGTGGCGATCTGTCACTTGAGGGTGACGGTCTGAAGGTCAACGGCATACAGATAGATGCACTTGATCTTAGAGCATCAGCCGAAAATCGAATCATTAATCTTGAGCGGTTCATCTTGATGCCGTTAGGTAGTCAACTTGTGGTAACGGGCTCACACGATATAGGTAAGAAGAGTACATCACTGGATTGGATATTTCAACATCAGTGGGAAGAAGTTGAAAGCAATAATTGGAGCAAGATCGAGCGACCTACTGTCGAATCACGAGGCAAACTTACCGGAACGGACGGATTCTGGGATGGGAGAGGTAAGATACGGTTAAGCGACGGTGATGGAAACGAGATATTGAACGGTTCTGTCAGGATAATTGATCAGCAGTGCAACATCTTCATTAACCCCATTGATCAATCGGGTCAGATTAAGCTATCATTCGGTTTCAGTGATGGAAAATTCAGCTACCGCTTAGATGAAGACAATTTCCACTTTTTTCTGAAGCAACTGCTTAGGGATCGCTACTTACCTGAATTCCTGTCAGATTACTCGATTGACATGGGCATCAAGGGCTACTTGAACGAGACCGATCTTAAAATGTCCTGGCAGTCAGACTCGACCAGACGCAGCGGCAGCATCAAAGGGAAGCTGCGGCGCACACAAGGCGGGTGGAACTGGGGTGCATCGGTTCGGTTCCATCTATCCGATGACCAATCGCTGAGCGGTGTAATGAAGGGTGACTACCGCAACGGGCAGTTGAATATCGAGCAGACTACTCTCCGCGATCATCTTGGGAGGACGCTGTTCGACAGCGAATCGCTGATCCAACTGTCAACTCATTCCTCAATTGATAAACGGTTCCCATTGAGTCATTTGAGCATTGAACTGGACAGCCTACCTGCAGCCCGACTGCTCGAGTTCGTGGTGCCGGGGCTAACTACAGATTACCAGATGTTACTGAGCGGAAAGATTGAGACCAGGTCAGACTCAATATCGTGGATCGGGAAAGCAAATTTAATATATCCCGATTCGGTCAGTTTCATCGGATACAGCAACGGCTACTACACAGGCAGCCGGATTACGCTGGAACATCTCCACCTTGAAGAGAGTATTACTCAGCAGAATGTTCTGAATATAACCGGATCTTTGAACCTGAATGAAAACGCTTTCGACTCGCTGGCGATAGTTGCAGGTGAGCTGCCGCTGGAGAGAATCCTGCAGATATTTGTACCGACGCAAGCAGAAGACTATAGCGGTTTGCTTAATGCAAGGATCATAGCTGACGGTGATCTGCATTTCCCTGATTTGACAGCTGATATACATTTGACCTCAGGAAAGGTTCGCAAGGAGAACGGTTACTGGGCTAACGTGAACGTGACAACCGTTGACAGCTTTTACTGGGTGAATCAGATCAATTTCGGTCAGGGTGTTTCCGGAATGCTCGATCTTGCAGGATTAGTGCACCGTTACAACTATACTTATGACCTCGGTGTGCTCGGTAGAAACGTGAATGTGCAGTCTGTGATGAGGACAGCCACAGGAAAACCGGGACCTTTGTCCGGTTTAGGAAACTTTGACATTACAATGGAACGAAGTCTGAATCACCAATTGGCAACTACACAGTTTGTAGTAGAACCGGGTGCACTCGGTCCGGTGTCGTTCGACAAGATGACCGGAATCATCAGCTTGACAGGACTTGACGCTAAGAAGCCTCGTGTTGGAATTGATTCAATTAATATTGATTGGGGTACCACCGAGGGGCTTATTGCCGGTGTTATTCCGTTGACTACTGAAGAAGATATTGATATAGCCGGTTCCGTTCGCGGTGAAATCATGACTCTACTGCACCGGATTAATCCCTATTTCAACAGCGCACGTGGATCAGGACACCTGCTGTTTGAAGTTGGGGGAAATATCAAGCATCCCATTCTTGAACATGGTCAGTTTTCGATCCGGAACGGTAAGATGGTTATCAAGAATGTGGTTGAAGAGGTTGACAGAATTAATGTCAAGATAGATGTTGACAGCAGTGGTATTGTTGAGATAGGGCAATTTGAAGCTCGCATCGAAGGGAACAGCTTTAATATCTCCAACCGGTTCCCGAGTGAGACGGACATCGCCAAACCGTTGAAATTTGCCGATTATAATCTTGGGGTGATCCAGGTGAGCACAGGCTCTGACGGCATTTGGATGGTCGTACCGGGATTAATGGAAAGTAACTGGGGAGGATTTGTCCGGCTGAGAGGTCACGGCGGCAGAGGTCCGTTTGAGCTTCAGGGACCCGCAGATTCACCGCTCGGCATCGGTGAAGTTCAACTGCGAAGCGCAATCTTTACCTATCCGATGCTCACTACAAAAATGAAATCGTCTGAGTCAATGAGAGTGCTGCTCGATTTTGTCAAGAGCATCCGGTGGGATATGAGGGTTATCCCTACACGCGGTTGTCGGTACATACTCGAGATGTCGCAACTGGAGAACACTCCGTTTGAGGATCTGACAGAGACACTGCCGTTTGTGGATATCAAGCTGATGATGGACCTTGGCATTGACGATGATCCTGACGGCTTGATGTTCACCGGATCGGTAGCGGACACGCTGCATCTTGAAGGAGAGCTGACTTCATCCAGCGGGGACATAAATTTCCTCGATATGGAGTTTCAGGTTGACCAAATGAGCATCCTGTTCAACCCATCGGACATATACCCGCTGCTTCAGGGTGGAGCATATACGGTTGTTCAGGATACAAGCAGCATTACAGGCGGGAGGGAGATTCGCATCCAGCTAAGAGCCGGTAACTCGACCATCGAAGACGAGTCAATCTCACAGCGTGCCGGCTTTGAAGATATGACCTTTGTGCTGGAAGATGACCAGGGATCATCACAAGAGGAAATCCTGCGGTTGATGGGTTATTCCCCGGACCTGCTGCTGCCGAAACTTGGCGCAATCGGCAAGATGTTTGTCGAGGATGCGATTCCGATACGCGAGTGGAGCAGAACGCTTGAACAGAAAGCAAAGAGATTGCTGGGTATTGATCGGCTGGAAATCGAGTCTGCGGTCGCAAAAAACCTGATCGAGTGGCAACTCAACAACGCTTTAAGCCCGGACTCAACCGACAATAATTTCAACTATCTGAGGACGCTCGATCAATCACGCGTCACGGTCGGGAAATACCTGACCCGTGACCTCTATCTGTCATACACGGGTGTTTTGCAAAGCACACTGGAAGAGGATGTCACTCGTCTGGGAGTAGTTCACGACTGGAACCTGCAGCTCAGGTTAAGCTCTCTTTCGCCAAACTTGCGTGTAAACTGCCAATACATGTACGACAGCCTGACCAAAACCGATAACCTTCGCTGGTCACTGCGGTACGGATTTTATATCAATATGGCACGAAAACTGTATCCTAAGTGGCTGCTGGATTGAAGTTGATCTTGTAGTCGTGGTCGTCTCAACCACGACGTCGAGCTTGAGACAAGCCCGACTACAAATGCCACATTATTTTCCACAGTCAGGGCGCCGTTCCTGACTGCTATGCAATTGATATTCATCAGTTGTTGTGTCAGCCGCGGCGGGCTGACACCGGGGTCTAAATTCGCAAAACTATTGACGAGCAATGTCATTTTACCCCTATTAAACGGTTAAGATCATTGTTTTAGGAAAACAGATTTTCTATCTTTATATGATATGCAAAAATATTATAAACAAAATCTTATTGTAATTGTCCTGATACTGCTGTCCGCAACGGCAATTCAAGCGCAGCAGCAACCGCAGCTCACACTGCTTGGCGTGACAGTAGAGGGAAACCACCGAGCAGATTCAGGTCTGATCATCGCCACAAGCGGGCTGGTCATCGGACAGCCTCTCACCGGTGAAAAGGTGCAGAATGTGATCCGCAGATTATGGGAGCTTGAGCTGTTCGGAGATGTGAAGGTCATGGTCGAAAAGCAGACCGGAGACGGTGTGTTTCTCGCCATTCACGTCAAAGAATACTCGCGTCTCGAGTTCATTGACATCAGCGGAGGCAAGAAGATCGGCAAGCGAGAAATGGAGGAAGCGATTGACCTGTTCAAAGGACAGGTGCTGAAGCCGTCCGACCCGGTTAAACTGCACCGTAAATTGCGCGAGTTGTGTGAAGAAAAAGGCTATCTGCTCGCTGACATCATCGTTGAGATCAAGCCGGGAACTGCCGAAGGTCTAAGCAATCTGCTGGTTCGGGTGGATGAGGGAACCAAGGTTAAGATAAAGGAGATCATCTTCAACGGCAATGAAGCGATCCCTGACAAGAAACTGCGCAAAAAACTGAAGAACACCAAGCAAAAAGCGTGGTTCAGATCGGGTGAATTTCACCGTGATAAGTTTGAGGAAGACCTCAAAGTGATGATCTCGCATTATAGAGAAAAAGGATACCGCGATGCTGAAGTGCTCGGTGATTCGATATGGTACACGGAAGACAGAAAGAGGATGTTTTTACGCATTGATATCACCGAAGGTCCGTTGTACTACTTTGGTGATGTGACCTTCAGCGGCTCCGACCTGTTCAGTAAAATTGAGTTGCAGCGTCAGGTAATGTTTGAGCCGGGAGATGTTTTTAACCAGATGATATATGAACTGACATGGCGTGAGAAACTGAGCACGCTGTTCTATGACAAAGGCTATATATACACATCGGTGCGACCGACCGAAACGCAAGCAGGTGGTGATACTTTAAGCATCAACTTCCACATCGAAGCAGGTAACCGCTTCAGCGTCCGGCAGATTCATATTGCGGGCAACAGCAAGACCCTAGAAAAGGTCATCCGCCGTGAGTTTGTCCTTAAACCGGGCGATACATTCGACGTGACCAAGCTTCGACGTTCTATTCGTGATGTAACAATTTTGAACTATTTTGCGAATGTTGAGCCTGATGTTGAAGAGGTCAGCGAAGATCAGGTAGATCTTTATATAAAGGTCGAGGAGAAACCTACTGATCAAGCAAACCTGTCAGCCGGATACAGCGAGCAGGATGGTGTGATCGGGGCTATCGGATTCGCTGCGCCAAACTTTTATGGAACCGGGCAGCAGCTTACGCTCGATTGGAATTTCGGTCAGGAGTACGGTTCGTTTTCGCTTGGATACACCGAGCCGTGGCTGTTTGACCTTGAACTGTTGGTTGGTGGGTCGTTCTATATGGTGCGTCGCCGCTGGGCTGACGGATTTTCCGAGCAACTCGTCGGTGGATCGGTGAGGCTGGGTCAAAGGCTTGATTGGCCCGATGACTACTTCCGTAGCGTTTGGATCTATCGAATCGAGCGCAGCATGTATGACGAGTTCTCTCAGTCGTTTCGTGCGAGCAACACACAGGGAATAAGCGAAGGTGATGTACGACTGTCGAGCACTCTGACTCACATCCTGACACGTGACAGCCGTGATTTTCCTGAATTTCCCACTACTGGCTCGGTCGCCAATATAACTACGGAACTTGCAGGTGGTCTTCTCGGAGGTGACGACCGCTATCACAAACATATAGCGTCTCTCGAATGGTACACACGCATACTACCGAAGTTTGTGCTGTACAATTCGGTGACAGCAGGTTACCTCGGAACATTGACGGGCGGAGAGTCTGATATTCCGCTGTTGGAGTATTTCTACATGGGTGGCAGCGGGTTGTCGTTGGGAACTCCACTTCGAGGATACGACGAGCGCAGTGTTGGACCGCACGATCTGATCGGTGGTTCGGTTGACGGTGGGAAATCGCAGTTCAAAGCGGCGATGGAACTGAGGCTGCAAATGGTTGACAACCCGACTATTTACGGATTGACATTTGCAGAAGCGGGTAATACATGGGAGGGATTCAGTCACACTGATCCGTGGGACTTGTGGCGTTCTGCCGGATTCGGAGTCAGATTGTACATGCCGATGATCGGAATGATCGGGCTCGACTTCGGTTATGGATTCGACCATCCTGAGCGTGATGCGCTTGGAAGGCTGACCGACCGCAGACGCGGAGTATGGAAGACACACTTCCAGTTCGGAAGACAGTTTTAAGTAGAAGTTCTGAGTTCAGGCTTCAGCCTGTCTTCAGTGTAGACAAGTTAAAGTATGAACTCTGTACTTCTACAAAGGAAGACAATGTAGTCGTGGTTGTCTCAACCACGACATCGGGCTTGAGACAAACCCGACTACAGGATAAATCGTAATATAAAGGCTATCTAAACATGAATAAACTCGTACTTACAATTACACTGTTACTGATCTTCACCGGGTCACTGTTCGCTCAACTCCGGATCGGTGTGGTTGACACCGATGTCATCCTCCAAGAACATCCACAGTTGCTGCAAGGGGCGGAAGCACAGCTTGCGAATGAAGTAAAACAGTGGGAAGTCGCTCGCAAACCGTGGGAAGCGGACATGGAACGGTTGCAGGCTGATATTATACAGCGTGACGGTGAACTGAAGAAAGGCAAGATGCTCAGTGAATCCAAACGCAATCTGCTCCAGCGGCAACTCGACTCACTGCAGGCGGATTTCCAGCAGCGGTTCCAAATGCAGATGGCTCAAGATCAGGAGAGACTGCAGATGCGACGCGCAGAGCTACTTAACGAGGTGTTCAGCAGCGTTCGCGAGATCGTCAAAGAGGTCGGTGAAGCAGAGGATTACGATTTGATTATTGACAGTGCCGGAGCGGTTATATATGCCAGAGATCCCGAAGATGTTACCGACAGTGTGCTGAGATCACTGCAAGACAGGTGATCGCATTAGTGCGAATTGCATGAGGATAATATGACGAGAACAGTGCTTTTAGCCTCTATGTTGATGATGCTGTTGATCGGGTGTGCCGGAACTACCGCTACGGGAACAGGTGGTGCGGGAATTCCGACTCTGCCGTGGCAAAGTGGGGGTGGTTTGAAAATTGGCTACATACGTTCTGATGTGATTTCCGATAAGTATGCCGACTACCGTGACGCAGACAACAGCCTTGAAAGAGATAATCGAAAATGGCTCGCTGAAGCAGATAAAATGGATGAGACAGTGCGCAGCAAAGAGCGCGAACTGGAAGAAGTCAGGCTTATTCTGAGCGAGGAACGGTTAAGTGAGCTTGAGAAGGAGCTGGTGAATGAACGCAAAGCCCTGCAAAAATTCCGACACAACACTTGGTATGCGGAGAACAGCACTTATGTCAAGAGACGGCGTGAGCTGATGGCTCCTATTGATGCGCGGGTCAATGATGCAATCTGGAGGGTTGCGGAGGAGGAAGGGCTGGATCTTGTCTTCGACACCATAGCGGGTAACATTGTGTTTGCAAAGGAGGGATTGGATATCACTGACCAGGTAATGGAGGAATTACAAAAATGAATAGAACCGCATCGTTCACCACCTCGCAACTGGCAGATCTCCTCGGTTGTCAACTTGAGGGGAAGGGTGATGTGGTTATCCGGTCACTCGCACCGATTGAAGAAGCAGACGCAGACCAACTGACCTTTATTGCAAATCCGGGCTACCGCCGCTATATCCCCAACTGCAAGGCGGGAGCAATCATTATCTCTCCTGAGCTGGATACTCCACCGCATATAGAACGATTCGTATCAGAGGATCCATACTCTTCTTTCCGCAAGGCATTGGAGCTGTTGTATCCCCCACGACAACCGGACATTGAACCGGGTATTCATCCAAAAGCTGAGATAGACCCCACTGCATCCATTGGTGACAATGTGCACATCGGTCCATTCGTTCACGTTTCTGCAGGAGCCAAGATCGGTGACGGTTCAACGCTCTACTCCGGGTCATATATCGGTCAGAACAGCGTAATAGGTAACAATTGCATCATTGGTGTTGGCGCAGTCATTCGTCATGAAGTAACTCTTGGTAAGCGTGTAGTGATCGGTGACCGAGCAGTGATCGGATTTGACGGCTTTGGGTACGTTCCGAGCGAGACAGGATTTCTGAAGATACCACAGGTTGGATCTGTCGAGATTGAAGACGATGTTGAGATCGGTGCCGGAACCTGCATTGATCGTGCTGCGGTCGGCGTAACCCGCATCGGACGAGGGACGAAGTTAGATAACCTGATTCAGATAGCCCACGGTGTTCAGATTGGTGAGAACAGCGGTATAGCTGCCCAGACCGGAATATCCGGTTCGACCCGCATCGGTTCCGGTGTGCTGATGGGTGGGCAGGCAGGTCTTACCGGGCATATCGAAATCGGTGACGGTATGATCATCGGAGCTCAAGCGGGTGTGACCAAGTCGTTTGACATCAAGGGGATGATTTCAGGCTATCCTGCCAAACCGCACATGAAAGAAGTCAGGATTGAAGCGGCGTTGAACAAGCTGCCTGAACTGCTGAAACGGGTAAAGGAGCTGGAGAAGAAGGTCAAGGATTAACGTATGAAACGACAAGTGATGACCGTCGGATTTGCCGATCTGTCAAATTTTTCAAGAGTAGCTCGATCTATTGGTGAAGAGGGGATACTCGATGTTCTCAATGAATCTTACCGGATTGCAGGCGACATCATACTGAACAACGGTGGAGTCATTCGTAAATATATCGGTGACTCGATACTGTTTACTTTTAATGATGCGACTGCAGCGATCAAAGCAGCCCATGAAATAGCCAACGGTTTTCGCAAGGAAGTGGATGACCTGACCATGCGGCACTATGTATCCATTGCCACAGGCAGTGTATGGGTTGGTGAAATCGGTCATCCGGATTATATGGTTGAAGATATTATCGGCGAGGTGGTGAACAAGGCTGCGCTTGGGATATCGGATGCTCACAAGAGTGAGTCCGGGATTTACATCAGCGACAGGACTCTGAAAGAATCTCTGCTCGGTAGCATTAAAGACAATAATCAGTAATATTATAATACTGTAGTCGGACTTGTCTCAAGTCCGACCGTCGGGGTTGAGGACAACCCCGACTACAATTTTTACGTTTTTGGAGAAGGAATGCCGGATAAGATAGTTGAACGCATTTTAGATGCATCTTCAATGAAACGCACTCTCGCGCGGTTGGCATCTGAGATCGTGGAGGAGAACGACGGCTCATCGAAGCTTGCACTGATCGGCATCAGAACGCGCGGAGCACCCATTGCTGAAAGATTGGCTGAGATGATAGCCAATCTTGGAGACGGCGGGACGATTCCAGTCGGAATTCTCGACATCACCCTGTACCGTGACGATTTTGCCATGTCTCGCAAGACGCCACAGGTTCGGGCGACGGACATACCATTTGAGTTGAACGGTCGAAATATCGTTCTTGTTGATGATGTGCTATACACGGGAAGGACAGTACGGGCTGCAATCGAAGCAACCCTTGACAACGGCAGACCGGATCGTATTCAACTTGCGGTACTTGTAGATAGAAAAGAGGAACGGGAAATGCCGATTCAGGGTGATTTTATCGGCAAGTCGGTTCACATCGCACCTGGGCAGACGATTCGGGTGCGCGTCAAAGAGGTTGACGAAATTGATGAAGTTGTTATAGTGGAGAAAGAGTGAGCGCTGTACGTTTTAATCATCTGTTAGGTCTGTACGGAGTCAACAGTGAAAGCATCACCGAGATCCTCAACACTGCCGACGAATTCCTGAAGGTTCTCGACAGACCGATTCCCAAAGTCCCCTCACTACGGGGGCTGACAATTGCCAATGTCTTCTTTGAACCTTCAACCCGCACTCGGATTTCCTTCGAGCTTGCCGGTAAAAGATTATCTGCGGACATGATCAACTTTTCGGCAAGCGGTTCCAGTGTTGGTAAAGGTGAAACGTTGATTGACACCACCAGAACTATTGAAGCGATGAAGGTTGATGCTGTGATAATCCGTCACTCCGCTCAAGGAGCACCGCACTTCCTTGCAGATCGGATCGGCGCATCAGTGATCAACGCCGGTGACGGTTGGCACGAGCATCCGACACAAGGACTGCTTGATATGCTTACTATTCGGCGGAAGACAGGACATTTCGATGGATTGAAAGTGCTGATCTTGGGCGATATAGCCCATAGCCGCACCGCACGTTCAAATATCTACGGACTGAAAACTATGGGGGCAGAGGTAACTGTGTGCGGTCCTTCAACATTAATTCCGCGCGATATTGAGTCACTTGGTGTAAATGTAACCTACGATCTTGCAGAAGGATTGACGTGGTGTAATGTTGTCAATGTGCTCCGGTTACAGCTTGAGCGGATGCGCCAGGGATTGATCCCATCACTTCGCGAGTACAGTAACCAATTTTGTCTGACACGAAGACGATTGGACGATGCAGGTAAAGATATTGTTGTAATGGCACCAGGTCCGATCAATCGTGGAGTTGAAATTGACGGTGATGTAGCGGACGGTGAATCGTCGGTTATCGTGCAGCAGGTGACGCACGGGGTTGCGGTCAGAATGGCAGTGTTATACTTAATTTCCGGTGGAGAGCAGATCAGTGAATAAAACAACCGTTCCGCCCGACGGATGGCGGACAGAATCAACAGAAAACATCGCTATTAAAGGCGCAAGGCTGATAGATCCGGCAGTTGAATTGGATCAGGTCGCCGACATAATCATCAAGAACGGCATCATCGAAGAGATTGGAACTATCCCTGTCAGTTTCAGCGGAACAGTTGTTGAAGCTGAGGGATGGATTGTTATCCCCGGTCTGTTTGACATGCATGTCCATCTGCGTGAACCGGGCTACGAATACAAGGAGACTGTCCAGAGTGGCGGAAGCGCAGCAGCCGTCGGCGGATTCACCGGAGTAGCCTGTATGCCGAACACTAATCCCGCAATTGACAATCCCGGAATCGTACAATTTGTTCAGGATCAGGCTGTCGGTCTTCCTGTAGAAGTGCATCCTATTCCTGCGGTGACGCGTGGGCGATCCGGAGAGTCACTCGTTGACTTCGGTGAGCTTGCACAGGCAGGTGCCACGGCATTCTCCGACGATGGCGACCCGATTGATTCGGCTGAACTGATGCGTCGGGCGATGGAATACTGCAAAATGTTGGATGCGGTTATAATCGAACATTGTGAGGAGTCCACTCTCAGCGGGAAAGGCGTCATGGACGAGGGAGAAATGTCAACCCGGCTTGGGCTTCCCGGCTGGCCCTCGATTGCTGAGGAGATAGCGCTTGAAAGAGCTATCAGATTGGCTGAATTTGTCGGTGCAAGATTTCATGCAGCGCATATTTCAACAGCAGCGTCAGTGGAACTAATTCGTCAGGCTAAGGCTCGCGGTGTCCAGATTACTGCTGAGGTATGCACACACCACCTGACGCTCGACAGCACTATGTTGGACGGTTATGACAGTGATCTGAAGGTCAATCCTCCTTTAAGAACGACAGATGACATTGAAGCTCTGATAGAAGCGTTAGCTGATGGGACAATTGAAGCAATTGCTACCGATCATGCTCCCCATGCGAGGCATGAAAAGGAGGTAGAGTTTATCTATGCCCCGTTTGGAATGCTCGGTCTGGAGACCGCTGTCGGGGTGGTCATGACCAAGCTAATTGAAGCAGGCAGATTGACACTCAATCGGATGATCGAGGCAATGAGTGCTGCACCACGCAAGATACTGAACTTACCAAAGGTGACCATCAGTGAGGGGCAGATTGCAAACTTATCACTGATTGATCCGAATGAAACGTGGACGGTTGACCGTGCGAAGATGGTGTCAAAGTCGGACAATACGCCGTATCACGGTTGGGATTTGACCGGACGAGCACGCGGTGTGGTGAACTTCGACATCGCCTGGATACGGGAATAACGACCATTCTGAACCTTCGATTCCCCGGTGTCAGCCTGCCGTCATTTATCCGGTGTCAGTCCGCCGTGGCTGACACATAACCTACGCAATAACAAATATATAGCTATCAGATGCGGCGACCTGACAGCGAAAAATTAAACCTATAACAGTAATGATTATTCTATCACAGCGATGGATATAAAACCGGAACATATTCGCAATTTTTGCATCATCGCCCATATTGATCACGGCAAGTCAACGCTTGCAGATCGTATGCTGGAGTTGACCGGTGTGATTGACCCACGTGACGGAATGCCTCAGATGCTCGATGACATGGATTTGGAGCGTGAGCGTGGCATCACGATCAAGGCTCATGCTGTGACGATGAATTATACCTCCTCTGTACAGCAGGGGGGGATTAAAGGGGGGGACACCTACCGCTTCAACCTGATTGACACTCCCGGGCACGTTGACTTCAGCTATGAAGTATCCCGCTCACTCGCAGCCTGTGAGGGTGCAGTGCTGCTCGTTGACGCATCTCAAGGAATCGAGGCACAGACAATCGCCAATGTCTATCTCGCCATTGAGCATGATCTCGCAATCCTGCCTGTAATCAATAAGATTGACCTCCCGTCTGCTCGAGCGGATGAAGTCCGGCAACAGATTGTGGATTTGATCGGATGTGAGCCTGAGGAAGTGTTGTCTGTCAGCGCAAAAGACGGCACAGGTGTTGCAGAACTGCTTGAATCAATCATTGATAGCGTTCCTGCACCGGCAGATGAGGTTGACAAACCTCTGCAGGCTTTGATTTTTGACTCACTGTTTGACAACTATCGCGGAGCAATCGCATACGTCAGGGTGGTCAGTGGTGTACTCAAGCCCGGCATGGAGCTGTTTTTTCATTCAACGGGCAGAAAATACCTGCTTGATGAAGTCGGTATCCTCAGGCTGAAGAAGTACAAGACAAAGCAGTTGGCTGCCGGAGAAGTCGGGTACATCATCCCCGGAAGCAAGAATGTCAGTGAAACTCGTGTCGGTGATACGGTCGGTGATACCGCAAATCCTCTGCCGAATCCTCTGTCCGGTTATCGCGAGCCTAAACCGATGGTTTTTTCCGGTCTGTTTCCGGCTGATGCAGATGAATATGAGCAGCTTCGTGACGCTTTGGCACGCCTTCAACTGAACGATGCATCGCTGCAATATGAGCCGGAGACTTCTGAAGCGCTCGGGTTTGGATTCCGCTGCGGGTTTCTCGGTCTGCTGCATCTCGAGATCATTCAGGAGCGTTTGGAGCGTGAATACGGACTGAATCTGGTTTCGACTGTTCCAAGCGTGGAGTATCTGGTTACGGTTACCGATGGATCTGTCAAACGGGTGGATAATCCGGTTCATCTACCGCCTGTGGGTTCGATTGAGATGATCGAAGAACCGATTGTCAAAGCTCAGATCGTCTCCCCACCGGAATACATCGGCGCTATCATGCAGCTTGCGACTGAACGACGAGGGGAGTATGAGACAACCGAATACATTGACGAGAAACGGGCAATCCTTCACTACAAACTGCCGCTGACAGAGATAATCTACGATTTTTACGACCGGTTGAAGTCAATCTCGCGGGGCTATGCCTCGTTGGATTACGAACATTACGGTCACATTGCGACGAAGATGGTACGGCTTGACATACTGCTGAACGGTGAACAGGTGGATGCTCTGTCGGTTATCGTGCATGAGGAAAAGGCGTATGCGTGGGGGAGACGCGTGGTTGACAAGCTTCGTAAAACCATCCCCCGCCAGATGTTTGAGGTGGCGATTCAGGCTGCGATAAGTTCACGGGTGATAGCTCGTTCTACAGTTCGGGCGTTGCGCAAGAATGTGCTTGCCAAGTGTTACGGTGGTGACGTCACGCGCAAGCGCAAGCTGCTTGAAAAGCAGAAGGAAGGGAAGAAGCGGATGAAGCGTGTCGGCCAGGTTGAGCTTCCGCAAGAGGCATTTCTGGCAATTCTCAAGACTGATTGATTTATTGGGACTTAGCAACCACGAAGTACACGAAGAGCACGAACGTATTTGCGTCATTCCCGCGAAGGCGGGAATCCAGATCTCTGCTTGTTCTCCGCTGTCATACCGCTTCGCTTGACAGCTACCACTTGATTCTATTTAAAATAATACATACAATGACAGTTTTTCAATTTGAGGTATAATAATGGATAATACTAAAGAAGAACGAGGATCTCTATCTGGAGCCTACAAAGTTGGTTGTTTTATAGTCGTTATGATTATAATTGCTCTACTTCTATGGGTCACTATGACATTCCTTTATAGCGGACACTAATTGATGAAGTTCACTGTTCAACGAAGAAGTCTGTTGATATTGGCAGTAACATTTTTGTTCCTGCTGCTTGGTTGTGCTTCTGAACAATCGTCACAGGGCAATACTGTAAAACAAGCTGATAACCGTAAATCTTCATACACCGACAGCACAACCCACAAACGAGATTCAATGAATGAAGTTTTTACCGATTCCGTTAAACCGGAAAGTGCTGAAGCTGATACTGTTACACCACACAAGACCATAAACAATGACAGGAGAGTGATTCATAAGAGTCATCCTCTTTATCGCTATCCAACAACTCAGCTATTCCAGGTCTCAGTAGGTACCGTTTCTTCATCCAAGACTCGAAATTTGTTCAAGGATTCACTCCGTATTGATGTCTCTCTCGATACATTGAAATATACAGATATACCAAAATTCAACGAGTTTCCCTCTCCTGATGGCAGCAAAGCCGGTTTCCATGATCCTTATACTGGATGCTACTACACAGGGTCTTTCAACTCCTACAATGTATTTAATGCTTCTGAAATCTACGGTGATCTGGTACTCAGTCGGGAGTATCATGTTGATTCACTAATCAAAGCCAAAACAACCAAACACAGCGCAAAATCACTGTACCCATTCGGTCGCTATGTTATCTGGCTGCCGGACAGATCGTGGCAATCGGGCGACAGCGAGTTTCACCCTGACAGCTTTGACGGTATCAGACGTTTGAAGCGACACGAGATAGACCCCCCCGATGTGACAACGTTCCACTGGTTACTTGACTCTTTAATAAGAAGAGGCTATCCGGCTGAATCCCCGACTGACTCCATTGTTTACAAGGAAGGGTGTGCGGGAGATGATTTTGGCGATATAGACTACTACCGTCTGCGATACGAGTCACTGTCTGACGATATGAAGAGTCAGTACGATATAATTGTCAAGCGAACGGACTCAATTTATCGGATAGTGAGTATAGTTCAGAATGTCAGACCACCTATGCGATTAGGCTATGAAGAGAGGAGACAGTGGGCGAAGAGTATGGGATTTTATTCCTCTAAAGCAGAGGATCGGGAATCACTTACGATTATGGGATCTGTGGATCTGCAGTTTGATGGTAGGTACGAGGTGATGATTTACCGATACAATAGTGGAGACGGTTTCCATGATTGGTCATACTACATAATGGGTGAAGATGGTAAAGTCGTCGGACGGAGTGAAAGAGGTAGTGGGTGTTGATGGATATTATCGCTATTGAAATGGATTCCTATCGCAAATCTGTCTGATAGTAGTAATCGTCCACTGTCAGGTGCGGCGACCTGACAGCCGTCACAATATAGTCAATAATTTGTGCTGTCAGCAACGGCGTGCTGACAGCGGGAGAGATTGTTTCGTCACTTCGTTTCTCGCAATTGTAGATGTCAAGTATTCGTTCTTTAAGCTATCGTACACGTCATCATAGGACAGATTCGTTGTCTCTAGAACTTCCCAGATTTTATCCATTTCTGAATATGGCATACTCCTAATCTCCTCCACAGTGAATATCACTTTTTCTGCAGCCTGCACTGAATCGGCTATTAAAAGAAATAAAGATGATACTATTAGACAGAGCAGTTTTTTCATAACAATTCTCCTCACATAAATCAACTTTTCGAATTTGGGATGCTTGATCCTTTCCATGATCTTGACCGCTGCTTCCACCCAATAATCTTTTTCACATGGGTTAAGCGACTCGTAGTTACATCTATTGAAACGTCAGCTCAGAGTGATTTTACACACTGTTAAGGTATTAACAATATCAGAGAATTCCAACGGTTGCGGCAATGGGGGGGAAATTAATGGTTCAGGAAACTTATTGAATACTCCTACATTACCTCATAACTCATTTGATTCCTCCCCAATAACCGCTATATTGTTCTGATTTTGTAATTGAGTGATTATGTAATTTTGTGATTAAATCTCCAAACACAAAATCATGAATCAAGAATCGCACAATCACACAATCACATAATCACGTAATCAAGAATCACCTAATCACGGACCATATAAATTGAAGAAGATAAGAGAAAATCTGCGTAATGTGGCTATTATTGCGCATGTGGATCATGGGAAAACTACACTCGTTGATGCGATGCTGCACCAGTCAGGGCTGTTCTCCGATCACGAGCGAGTCGCTGAGCGAGCTATGGATACGATGGATCTCGAGCGCGAGAAAGGTATCACCATCATGGCGAAGAATACCGCTATCCCGTATAAGGACACCACGATAAATATTGTTGACACACCGGGACATGCTGATTTTGGTGGTGAAGTGCAACGCATACTGAAAATGGTTGACGGCTGTCTGCTGCTGGTTGACGCTTCCGAAGGTCCGCTGCCACAAACGAGATACGTGCTGTCGAATGCCCTGACCAACGGGCTGGCGATCATTGTGGTCATCAACAAGATCGACCGCCCTGACGCTCGCATTGATGAGGTGCGCGACGAAGTGTTGGAGCTATTCCTCGACCTCGACGCTACTGAGGAGCAGTGTAACTTCCCTGTGGTCTATACGGTTGCCAAGACGGGAACTGCTACGATGGAAATGGCTGTGGAAGGCAAAGATTTACGACCGCTGTTTGAACTGCTGGTTGAGCATGTTCCATCACCCGTTTACGAAGAAAACCATCCGCTTCAGCTTCAGATCACATCGCTTGATTACAGCGACTATCTCGGTCGAATCGGCATCGGTAGAGTGACCAATGGACATATCAATTCAGGCGACACTGTGATGATGACTGATGGCACTGAGGAGGATGGTGGGATCAAAGCAAAGATCACCAAGCTTTTTGGATTCACAGGGCTCAAGCGAGTGCCGATTGAAACAGCTCAACCGGGTGATATTGTTGCTATAGCAGGTATTAAAGGCATTAAACTTGGCGACACACTCACAGATGTAGAGACTCCAAAACCGCTTCCACCACTAAATATAGATGAACCGTCACTCGAAATGGTTTTCACGATAAATACGTCACCTTTCGCTGGTCGTGAGGGGACTTTTCTGACCAGCAGACAGTTGCATGATCGGTTGTATAAGGAGATACAGGGTAATCCTTCACTACAGATGGAGGAGACCGAAAGCTCAAACTCATTTCGTATTATCGGCAGAGGTGAGCTGCAGATGGCTATCCTCATCGAGACCATGCGTCGCGAGGGATTCGAGATGGCTATCGGCAAGCCTACAGTCCGCACCAGAGTTGAGGATGGTCAGTTAATGGAACCGTTCGAGCATCTCGTGATTGACTGTCCGGAAAACTACCTCGGAACGGTGACTCAACTTCTCGGACCTCGAAAGGCTAAGATGTTAAGAATGATCAACCATTCATCGGGATGGGTCAGGCTGGAGTATGAGATACCGATGCGAGGGCTTATCGGACTACGAGTTGCTCTAATCGTTGATTCAAGAGGAACAGCTATTGTGAACAGCGTGTTCCTCGGTTGGCGTCCTCACACAGGTGAATTCAGCCGGGAAGTGAACGGTGTTCTAATCGCTGACAGGACAGGAAGATCCACAGCATATTCGCTGGAGAACATTCAGGAAAGAGGTGTGTTGTTTGTTGCACCCGGTGAGGAGGTTTATTCAGGGAGAATCGTTGGCGAGAACTCCAGAAAACGCGATATGTGGGTCAATCCCACCAGAGAGAAGAAACTGACCAACATGCGCGCAGCAGCAGCGGATGACGTATATCAGATTCATCCACCAAGGATCATGTCACTCGAAATGGCACTGGAATTCATCGAGGACAATGAGCTGGTAGAGGTCACACCAAAGTCAATCAGGCTGAGGAAACGGCTTTTAACTGAGGGTGAGAATGTACGGGCGGCGCGGAGTACATAGAGCGTCAAGATGTGAGAAGACAGATTGTGAATTACGTTTGGTCAAAGCTTTTGGCTGAACGGTATGTTTCAGAGTGTGCAAGGGATGTGGAATTGTTACAAGCTACAAACGACTGCGGGAATTCATACACTTAACTGGCAAGCGGATGATTTGTGGCGAATCTCACTTTGTTATCGTGATTCTTGTGTTATACTGTTGGTAACTTGCTGGTTTAGCACCAAATTAAAAATGACCGTAAGAGCCTTAACCAAGTGGGCTTTTATATCTTGTCGTGGTAGTATCAACCACGATGCCGGGCTTTAGTATAAACCGATTGCAGAATAACTGTATTGTTACAAATTTGAGATCCGCTAATTAATATAGGTTCAATTAAGGATCGATCATGCAGTTATTCATAACAACCTTCACAATCATTGCGCTGATGACACAATTCGTTTTTGCCCTGCCACCGGAATTCTATGAACATACCATTGATGGTGATATTGATGTTCTCGGGGCGGCGAAATTGCCCTACGACATAACCGGAGGTGAAGTTGCGAAGCTGGTGAAGGGACGACAGTCAGCGGAGGCTATCAAGCTGTCTGGGACGGTTCAGATTTGCCGTCAGGGTTGTACATTATTCGATTGCATTCAGGTGAGTCAACGGTCAACCGGAAAGTGCTGTTGATGAAATGATTGGATGGCGGTTTAGGTCAATCGAGTGCGATGCTTTTCTGGGTGATAAGTAGAACTGTCCACGAAGCTACTCAATAAGCAGCCTCGTGAACAATTGATTCGTCTATCCGATTGGAATTTGACTTCCATATTCAGCCAGCCACTCGTCAAATGTCAGCAGTTCCGGATTCAATTGACGCGATTCGTCGAGGTTCCGCGCTCCACAGAAATCGGTCTCGAAGTCGCGCTTGAACTGGAACATGTTACCGATGTCCTCCGCACCGGGGAAATCAAACGTGCGATAAACATTCGCTGGCACAGCGTGATACTGCACTTCTTCGCCGGCAACCTTAGACAGTCCAGCAGCCATCTGGTCTCCAGTAAGATGCTCACCGGCAATACCGACTGTCTTACCCATGTACTTATTGCCGCTTTTGAATATGCCAAGTGCACACTTGCCGATATCAGCCGCTGCGATCCCGGGTAGTTTTTTATCATCCAACGGGAAAGCGATTCCAAGTTTGCCGTCAGGTCCTTTCATCGGACCCATGCCGAAGTGGATGAAGTTGTCCCAGTAAAAACTTGTCAGCAGGTTTGTCACAGACAGATTCAGATCAGCAAAGATGCTGTCGGCTTCACCTTTACAATCAAAGTGAGGAACTTTATAATGATCCATCAATGTAGGCATTCGGTCATCATCCAGTGGGATCCATTTACGCGTGTCCTCAAGGGTGGACCAGACTACATGTTGCACTCCAGCTTCTTTTGCTGCATGAGCCATGTTACCTGCATGTTCCAGTTCTTTTTCAGGTGAAAAATGCTCCCAAAAGAAGGTGACACAGAATGCACCGTACGCCCCTTCAAATGCTTTGATGAGACTGTCGCGATCTTCGACATTGGCAGTGACAACTTCAGCTCCCATCTCTGCGAGATGCTTAGAGCCGTCAGAGTTGATATCTCTGGTGATTGCGCGTGCTGTGAATCCGTTGTCGGGATCACTCATGATCGCATGCACCAGTCCACCACCTTGAGCACCAGTTGCACCGACTACTGTTATAATTTTATCTGACAAAATATTTTTCCGTATGTTAGTCTATTAATTGCAAATCCCACCACAATTATGATGGAGTCAAACATTTAACTATATATACGGATAAAGACGGGGGAGTGTGAGGGGAACCTGATCTACAGAGTTGATAAGAGACTGATGTAAAAACGTCGGTAGATTCACTACCGACGTTTCTAAAAACTAAGGGACTGTTACTTCCCTGCTATTATTCCACGCCCACCTGAGCATCCGCTGAAATACCGAGGTTACTCACTTGTATTGTTATTGATTGATTACTGGTAAAGAAACCGTTGAAAGTAAGATCATTGCCGTTAAAAAGAGAGGTAAACCTTGCCATCAGCGTATCCTGACCGACGCTATTATTGTTATTATCCATAAAGAAGTACTGATCAGTATTAAAATTGAACGTAGATCCCGACCTGATACTGAAATCCGCTACCCGGTCCGATTCCCTGTTCAAGTCTCCATTTGACAGATAAAAGTCAGAATTAATAGCAGCATTTCCGTTATTGGTAGCCGTTCCGATCAGAACCACATTTCTCAGTTCCTCAAGGGAATAATCCGCAACTTCATCTGACGTTACCGTCTGTGTGAAATGCACTGTGGCAGGAAGGCTCATGTTCAATTGTTGAATGTCAACATCTAAATCCGGATTTCCGGTTCCGTGAACATGCAAATAAAAATTACGACTACCTCCTCCCCATAACCCAAGACCAACATAAAACGCCCATTGTGCGTCACTGGCAGTTACAAGCAGTTGGTCGAAATCATCATCAGAATTAATTGTTTTCTGTTGTCCCGCATTCACAGTAAACATTGCAAGGTCTCGTAAATCTCCATCATCGTAATTGGGAGATGCTGAGAGGTAGTAAGTGATGGTCACATCATTCTGTCCGTTGTTTACCAGTGTTCCCTTACATAAATCAGATATTTGATAATCAGCCATTCCAATTGCAACATAGAATAATGTCTGAGAAAAAGTTGAACCGAAAACCTGCCCCTGTCCGATCTGTACCGAAACAGAAGCATCTTCATCAGACTCACTTATTAATCCGTCACCTTTATTTGATGGTGGCATTGGACTTCCGCTGCCTAATTGCGTGTTTTGAAACAGGGTTTGATTAACTGGATCTGCAGTGAATTCCTGTGTTGGAATTAGGTTTTCCTCTACGACAGCATCAACAACCAGCTTGAAGTTGTCAACCGGATTGGTAATTGAGCAGCCTGTGAACAGAACTGCGAGCAGCAAGGTCATTAACCCTGCGAATTTGATCGAAAATGTTTTTTTCGTCATGATTGTTTCCTTGGGTTAATGATTAAAAGCTGTAAGACAAGCCAATTGAAAAGACTGCCCATACTTTAGCACCTTCCAGGTCTTTCTGGATGTTTTCTGCATTGCGCACTGATGGGGCGATCATACCGACACCCGTCATTTTGACATTGGGCGAATTTTGATACATCGCACCCATGTCAATATTAAAGCCGAGACCTTTCCCAGCTTCAGCGGCATTTCCCCAGCCGAGACCAAAATAGGGTGCCATAGAACCCCAATCAATCAGCGTTGTAAGTGAACCTTGCTCATCGATAGTATAGGTTCGATCACCGATTGTTTTTTCGTTCGTGGGTTTGATGGTTGCTTCGATTTCGTTACCGTTGCCCATCATGCCGAGGCTCAAGCGGAATACTCCGCCCCACGGGTGATAATCGGCAAGCACAGACCAATTACTCAGGTTAAAGTCACCTGCGTAACTGACCGAATCTTCTGCCATTTCACCGTCCATTCCGTAGGTGTATTGGGTCATTCCGGCGCGGACGTTAATTTTTTCGGTAATTGACTTGGTAATGTCAGCACCGATACCTAATGAACCGCCCTTTACAGTAACCCCAAGCCCAAGCTCTGCGTTAGCTGTATTAAAGGACAGCATTAAGATGCATAGAATAGCAAGTAGAGAGAGATTTCTCATAGTTGTTCCATATTTGTTGGATTGTTCAAGTTTGTAATAAAGGAGGGTAGTTAGCTATTCTATTGTGAGTAATACGATAGAAATTGCGAGAAATTGTAGTTATAGGTAAATATATCTGTTTGTATCTGTTTGTCTAAAAAAGATCAAAAAAATCCCGGAAACGATTCCCGTTTTCACGAGGACAGGCTCTACTCTACCACACAGTTAACCATGTAGTACCATCGGCGCGAGGCTTAACTTACCGGTGACTTATAGTTGTGCATCACAGATCGCAAAGCTTCATTTACTGTTTTTGAATCGTGAAACACTTCCGCTACATCGGGTTCGAGCACGACAATGTTTGATCCTTCACGCATTAAGCGGTTGTAGTACTTTCCCGTAACCGCTTGGCTGTAATCGAGGTCATATTCATCACGCATTGTGTCAGCGTATTTTTCCTATTCTTGATTCATGATATTTGGTTTCTCTTTTTGTGGCTGGACGTGTGTAACAATCCGAATTCTATCCCACCTATCGGTATGGCAAACCGCAATCAATCTCTCTCTACTTGAATAGCCGAATGTGATCCAACGATTTTCACTAATGAGTGGTCAGGGTATCATTACAAATTTGGTAGAAGAAACAGAGCTGGTCAATTCATTTGGGCTACAATCTGTTTATCCGAACCCGTTTAACTCAACCACAACAATCCGTTTTAGCTTGGCTCATATTTCAGACGTAGAAATATCTCTGTACGATGTATCCGGACGAGAATTTGCGAAGTTAGTGAAAGGACGAAAGTCAGCTGGGGTTCATCAAGCTATTGGAACGGTTCAGATCTGTCGTCAGGGTTGTACATTATTCGATTGCATTCAGGTGTGTCAACTATCAGCCGTAAAGCGCTGCTGATGAAATAGATGGATTCTCAATATAGATCAACATGATTATTATTCAGACGAAGATAGGGGAGTGTGAGAGGGGGGGAGCTCACTCTAAAGCTGTATATTGACTGGATCAGCTATTATTTTGCCGTCTAACCAAAGTTGGTTAGGGTTACGAATTTTTGTAATCTTTACATCATCAGCATTATCAGCACTTGCATTAGCAACTAAGCAAATATAATAACTCACACCTTTTTCTCTCGCAAATTGCCATTGGCGACCTGACAATTGAAAAGTTTCAACTCTATCGTATTTCTTGGTTTTGACTTCAACGTATGTAGACTTATCATTATTACGTAACTCTATGTCATAGGTTTTTTTTGCATCAGATATTCATTATACCAAATGACTTCAGATGATGAGTTACTCTTCAAATTACCTACAACCAATTCCTCACCCCATTTACCGACTTCTTCAATATCCTTCATAGTGCTGTTATCTTTACCATCAATTTTTGGTTTTTCAGGATTCCCATCATTAGCATCATCAGAAGGGAATGTTGGTCTGGTAGAGATAGTTGTTCCAGTCAGCTCCTCGATTGGGAATGTGGTCGTAGAGATACAGCAACCCTAAACAAGATGGTGGCTCGCCTCGACAGATAGGACGTCATTTTTTATCTGACAGATAAATGGGAGTCCTATGCATCTGTATTTTCCAAGGATAAGCTGATTATGAGTAAGAAAAACACTCACGGTATTGAACGGAACAACTGTCGTAATCGTCATTGGTTTGCCAGATTCAAGCGTAAGTCAATTGTCGTGTCAAAATGCGGTAAAATGGTTGACTTAACAATGGCTTTATCTGCTCGATTCAGGGTAAATGGCGATGTAAAAGAGATATTACAATGTATCATTAAATCATTATAATATGTAAATCTTGTCAAAATATAGCGTTATTTGATCAGTAACGCTTTTGTAAACAGATTTGTTCCCCCGGTGTTAAATTGAATAAAGTAAACTCCGGTGGTCAGGTTATTGCCTTTGATATCTACAACGTACTCTCCGGCAGTGGAATAAGAATCAAACAATGCTTTAACTAATCTGCCATTAATATCAAATAAGTTGAGTCTGATGTGACCGGCTGCTGGGAGAAAGAATCTTATTTTTGTCCTAGAGTTAAACGGATTCGGCACAGGTGGATATAGTGTCGGAGTGTCGGGGTGTTTCGGTTCGTTAGAATAAACACTGTTCGGAGTGACATTGACCTCCCATGTCAGCGAGTCAGCTTCGGTCGTGTCGGAGACGTAGGCAGTAACATTGTACTGCCCAATCGAGTCGAAGTTAACCAACACCCACGAGTTGTCGCTGATCGAATCGCCGTCGAGTGTCCACAGGAAATTCAGCGAGTCATCCTCCGGATCGAACGGAAAGACTTCAAACTCAAATGTTGTATCTACCTCAACCGACAGTTCAAGTTGCTCAGGCATATAGTCAACGATCAAATCGTTGACCAAAACCTGCCATGTCACGCTGTCGGCAAGCACGCCTTGAGATGCAATCGCTGTGACACTGTGCTCCCGACCTCGCTCGAAGCGAATGGATACGCTGTCGTTTTCTGCGATCTGCTCGTCATTCAGCAGCCATTGGTATTCAACCGGGTCGTCTTCGATGGCACGGGTAGTGATGGTGAAGTTAATTGAATTGTTGCGGCGGATGGGAAGGGTGAGGGTTTGAGGAGAGTGGGAATCTATGTATAGTTCTACAACATGGACAATCCAGCGGGTGGAATCACCCAATGCACTATCAGAAACTGTGCATTGGACAGTGTCAATGCCAAGCTCATCAAAGGTAATAGCTGTAGATGTGTCCGATGAAATGCTGATGCCATTAAGTGTCCACAGGTAGCTAAGAGAGTCTTCCTGCCAATCAACAGCACTAACTGAGAAGAGCTGTGAGTCACCCAACAGTAGACTCAAGTTCTGACTTTCAGGAGTGAAGTCAGTTATCACCGGAGCAGAACGCATCGGCAATATTTTAACCAAATAGCCGCTATTTCTAGAATAACCCGCAGCCCATGCAAATCCATCCTCACCTGCAACGATCGAATAATATCGACGGTTTCTGTCACCTCCATTGTCGTTTCGATGCCAAGCCATGTTACCTTCTTCGTCAGTGCCAATTAACTCAGCTCCTCTATTAGAACCTGCAATAATAAATCCACCATCGGACATTTCTGCTAATCCGTTTGCTTCCCCACCAACATTGTAGAATCTTTCCCACAGCCTGTCACCATTGTCATTTATTCTCAGCAGATAGTGCCTGTTCCCTCCACCGGTTGCGGCAAATCCTCCGTCTCGACAAGAAATCAGATCGCGTAATGTTGCACGCCCATAGGTTCTTTCCCAAACTGATTCACCGTTTTCGTCAGTCCTCACAATCAATGCACCTCCTCTTCGATGTCCAGCGAAGATGTGCCCGTTATCAATCTCCTTAGTTGCCCAGAATCTGTAGCCGTTATAACTCTCTTCCCAGATCACATCGCCATCGTCATCAAACTTAACAGCATAGCAATTATAGGTGCCATTCTCGAAATTTCTTCCACAGCCGACATAATTCCCATCTTTTAATTCTATAACAGCATAACATCTCGTAATATCACCCATTACCATGTTCCACATCAAATCGCCATCATCGTTTGTTCTAATGACAGTAAAACGATCACTTCCACTATTTTGAATACCGCCCATCAGAAAGCCACTGTCATCACATTGTATAACGGAATAGCTTACACCGATCCTCCACTCTTGAGGACGGTAAATGAATTGGTTCAGGACGTTACCGTTTTCATTTGTAAGTATAAGCCAGAATAAACTAAATGGATCTAACTCTCCATTGAAATTGCCTGTTGTCCCAGTTAAAGCAAAACCGTCTTCAGTTTTAAAAACATCCCTAAGAGAACCATAATCCTCTCGCGGACCCTCGTAATAATGCTCCCACAGATTACCGGGTTGAGCACTAACAATTTGACAGAATAGAGTTATAACAAATAGATACTTTAAGTTTAGATAGAATGAGAATGGACGAGGCATGATTATCACTCCTTTAGTTAGAATCTATGCAAGGGGGCAGAAGCCCCCTTGCAGCGTTCAACTTTCGTTAGCGGTTGTCTTCAACATCCCAGTCAAAGTGGGTGATTGTGTTTGATTGAAGAGCAGGATTAGTGGGCGGTTCTATTGCGACAATATCTTCGTCACCAATATGTACACGCCATGTCGTGAATTGTGATTGCGTCAGCTCGGTTTCTCCCTTGTACTGACCGTTTCCGGTATGAATCATACCAACTTCGTCGATATCCAAACCGAATTCATCTTCCCAAAAGACTGTGACATTCAACATGACCACAACGGGATCCCCGTCGTCTGTTATGTCAACAGTATAAGAAGTTGCTGCTCGTGCTTCTTTGTAAAGCACATGCACACCAATTCCAACTGCCGTCGCCAGCAGCACGACTGCGATGGTCACAGCCATTATTCTTCGAGACATGATTGCCTCCTCATATTATTGCATATCACGATGCAATGATGTAATTTGGAGGCGGTAGGGAAGCTCGCGCGATCCTATCTTATTAGCAACACTTTTCTTGTCTCTATCTGACCTTCTATTTGCAAACTAAGAAAATATAAGCCTGAAGACAACTCATTGGCTCTTAAGGCATAATTATGCTCCCCCGCTGTTCGATACCCGTCCACCAACTCAGCCACCAACCGTCCGTTCACATCAAACAGGCTCAATCTAACCTGCAAAGTTGTCGGGAGATAGTACCTAACAGTAGTCACCGAGTTAAACGGATTCGGCACGGGGGGAAACAGTGTCGGGGTGTCGGGGTGTCGGGGTTCATTGGAGTGTACGCCGACTGGAGTGACATTGATAGTCCATGTCAGCGAGTCAGATTCGGTGGTGTCGGAGACGTAGGCGGTCACATTATATAACCTTTCCGAGTCAAAATTAACCAACACCCACGAGTTGTCACTGATTGAGTCGCCGTCGAGTGTCCACAGAAAATGCAGTGAATCATCCTCAGGGTCAAAGGGGAAGACTTCAAACTCGAATGTTGTATCTACCTCAAATGACAGTTCAAGCTGTTCAGGCATATAGTCCACAATCAGGTCGTTGACCATAACCTGCCAAGTGACGCTGTCGGCAAGCTCACCTTGCGATGCTACGGCTGTGACCGAGTGCTCCCTGCCACGCTCGAAGCGGATGGAGACGCTGTCGTTTTCTGCGATCTGCTCATCGTTCAGGAGCCAGAGGTACTCGACCGGGTTGTCTTCGAGGGCTCGTGTAGTGACGAAGAAGTTTATTGCGTTATTTCGGCGGATGGATAGGGTGAGGTTTTGAGGAGAGTATGAATCTATGTACATCTCTTCGACATGGACAATCCAACGAATTGAGTCAGATAAAGCACTGTCTGACACTGTGCACTGGACAGTGTCAATGCCAAGCTCATCAAAGGCAATAACTGTAGATGTGTCCGATGAAATGCTGTCTCCGTTCTGTGTCCACAGGTAGCTAAGAGAGTCTTCCTGCAAGTCAACAGCACTGACCGAAAAGAACAAAGAGTCATCCAACAGTACACTCAAGTCAAGATTCTCAGGAGTAAAATCTGTAATAACCGGTGCGGATCGTTCAGGAACAATCTTTACAAGTACTCCATGATCCCGACGGTGTTCCCGGTTCGCCCCCATACCGGCTGCTATCAGGAACCCATGTGCATCAATGATGGAAGAATAGTACCATCCGTGAATAAAGAAGTCATCCAGTCGTTCCCAGGCGATATTTCCGCCAGGTTCCGTGCGAAGAACAAAGGATTGTATGTCTCCGTCTATCACGCTTTCACCCACCAAAGTGAATCCGTTATCACTCATTCTGTTCAAACAGTAGCAGATCTGACTGCCATCAATATCATAAACACGATCCCAGATCTGCCTGCCTTCTTCGTCAACCACAACCAATCGGAAATCGCCACCGGCACCTCCGGCAAGGGCATAACCTCCAGGCATTGACACTAACGAACGGGCGGAACCACTACCATTATCCGAAGGGTAAAGCCGCGACCATATTACTTCACCTTCATCATCAATGTTCATCAGGCTAAAAGAACGGTCGGCGCCGCCGGCAAGGAAGTAACCTCCTTCGGGGTGTTCACGAATAGCCCTGATCACTGCAAGCTGATCACGTTCATATCTTTGTTCCCAGACTACTTCACCGTCATCATCAATCATAACCGCAAATCCCGTTGAGTTTCTACCCCGTCCAATCCAGCCACCCAAAAGATAATGCCCGTCTTTGGTTTCAATGACGGCATAACACCAACCGGGATCATCACCGTTGTAGCGCCGTTCCCATATCAAGTCACCCTCCTGTTCACTGTCAACCTTGACGGCTATAAAATCGTAATTCATGCCATCTCTTGCTGTTGCTCCACCAATAAGATAATCACCTCCCTCGGTTTCTATTATACTCTTGCCCCGGTCATCAAAGCCACCGTTGAACATATCGAACGTATTCTGCCACTGCAAAGCGCCGTCAACGTCAACTTTAACTATCCATACATCCTGTCTTTCACCGTGAAGGGAATCAGGATGAATACCGATCCTGAATTCTCCACCGGTCATAACGTAGCCGCCGTCGGTGGTGGCGTACACATCGGAAAACCAACTGTAACCGGGACCGCCGTAGTAACGAACCCAGAGGTTGCGGGGTTGTGCAAAGATTATTGTAGAGTAGATCAATATGAATGTGGTACACAGTAGATAGCTAATTAATTTTGTGTTCATCTTGTATCTCATGGAATAAACTGAGTTAACAAATAGTGGATGGGTGGATGTCAGTCCACCCATCCGGTTAAATGACGTCTGAGGTCACTTCTGGTCTTCACCTAAATTGGTTGAACCTCCCATACTACACTGGTCTCGGCTGCAGGCGGAGTCCATATCTGTGTATCTGGATCCACTCCGTCCCAGTCTTCATCCATAATACGGATTTGCCATTCATTTGCCGCATTATCCCTGGTTTTTTTGTAGTGACCGCCACCTTGCGAATCAGAATCTACCCATCCCCCACCATCGAATTGGAATCGAATCCAAAGGTTTTCCACCGGGGTTTCTACTTCGTTGTCGTTCCACCAGATATATACCTGATATGTAACTGAAGCGTGGGCATCCTTGTGCAGCACGTGCACCCCAATTCCAACTGCCGTCGCCAGCAGCACGACTGCGAGCAGGGCATACAATAGTTTGGTTTTCATTTTGAAAACCTCCTATGTTTGATTCAGGGGATTTTTTACGTACCTTACAGAGTTGAGATGTGAGGACAGGGAAAATTCCCCTATGGTACAACCCATCCTGACATCACGGGTGCGTCGGATCCGTTTTACGAGGGGAACCGGCGTACCCGGTTTTTTTTATCAATAGACCAAAACGGTCTTATGATCGGGTTTAGTTAATTATTATCGGTTAAGTTTGCTTAAATGACGAACCATTCGCCACTTTGATCGTATATGAAAATCCTGCGAAATCTGCCATATCTCAGGATATAATTGATCTTCAGATGAACACATTCTCTGTGTCTGTTCAAGTTGAGACTGCCACATTTTTTGAGACAGTCTTATTTTTGGTGGTTATCTGGCTGGGAAGACCAGATGATCCTGTGTGTTATGTAGGCGGGGGGATCGTATCACCTTTCGGAATGTAATGAACTGTTAGGACAAAAGCAAGTGTCTATAGCTATATTATTGATTTTTTTTCATTTGATGATTCTCACTCGAACATGGTCGGACAACCGCGGGAATCCAGGTTAAACTACTTTCTGAAGGGTGTAAACTTAGTGGCGATGCCGACATCGGGCTTGAGACAAACCCGACTACAATTATCTAACCTTAAATTACAGTGTGAAGAGAGCGGACTGAAAGTCCCCCCTTCAGGTAAGTGAGGAGGAAACCAAACTCTGTTAATGTAATACTGCCTGCAAGACAGTCTTCCTACTCCTCCATCCACGACTTCCAATAATCCGCCCATTCTACAGTCTTTGCTTCATCTGTCATACAGAGTGGACGGCGTGTATCAATCATCACTGCAGATTCGTCCGTAGCAGTTTTTGATTCTGCTGCCTTGACAGCCTTTGGATGAGGTCCATGCGGGAATCCGGCAGGATGCCAGGTCACCATACCAATATCAATGCCGTGACGGCTGAAGAAATTGCCGTTGTGATAGAACAGAACCTCATCGTAGTCAATGTTCGAGTGGTAGAATGGAACCTTCATCGCTTTAGGAAAATTCTCCATCGGACGCGGCAGGAAACTGCACACTATGAAACCCGGTGCCATCACAGTCGTATGTACCGGCGGCGGGAGATGCATTTTATCGCTGACGATTGGGCAGATATCATCCACGTTCAATTTCCACGGTGCCAGATCGCCCTTCCAGCCGATGATGTCACACGGGTTAAAAGGATATGTGAAGACGGTGGTCTCACCATCATGTAGTACACGAACCTGCCAATCACGCTTTTCAAATTCTTTGTCAGGAAGCTCAGGATAACCGATCACAGCCGGATCAACAAATGCATGCTGCCCCAGTGTGCCACGCTCAGGCATTTCAAAAGGACCGTTAAATGCCTCAATTGCTAACAGCGTTGTCACCTCTAATGGGATAAACCGATATGTAGTTCCACGCGGCAGATGCAGGTAGTCACCTGTGCGATACGTCAGCGATCCCATGTTGGTCTCAACCATGCCACTACCTTTATGCACAAATAGCAGCTCATCAGCGTCAGCATTGCGAAAGAACCAATCCCACTCAGTCTCAACTTTAGCAAGCGACAGTTTCACGTCGCTATTGTACAGAAACGGGACACGACTCATGTCCTGCAGATCCATCTTCAAAGTGTCAAATGCGTGTGGGCGCAACGGACCTTCGATGTTCGTCCATCCTGTCGGAGAATTGCGGTGGTAGATATGGCTGACCGGACCGGAAAAACCGAGCCTGCCCCATTCCTCTTCAGAGGTTCCTTCAGGCAGGTCGTAATGCGCCCAGGTTGCAACCTTGCCTTTGATTAGATGTATATTGCGATGTAATAATTTCTTCATTTTGATTCCTGACTTATTAAATAATAGAATTTTTATCAACCACGAAGGACACGAAGAGCACGAAGTTTTGCTTGTTTTACCTTCGTGTCCTTCGTGATCTTCGTGGTGTGTTAATCCTTATCCCACACGATTAACCAACTTCCCGATACACTCAATCTCCATCTCAACCACATCCCCCGACTTCAGCCACAGATCGTGATCGAGCCCTCGCTCCAGAAGGCATCCCATTCCAACCGTACCGGATCCGATCAGATCCCCCGGATACAGTGTTGCATCCTGAGAAGCGCGAGCTATCATCTCACCAAACGAGTAGTGTATGCTGCTCCAACTGTTATCCGACATGGTTTCACCGTTTACTTTCGCAATCGCATGAAGATTGAATCCTTTGCCCTGCCGATATGGCTCAAGTTCATCCGGTGTGATCAGAAACGGACTGATCGAGGTAGCAAAATCTTTCCCTTTAGCAGGACCGAGTCCCACTGCCATCTCCTGTCGTTGAATGTCGCGTGCTGACCAGTCGTTGAGAACCACATAACCCGCTATCACCCTTTCAGCCTCCTCAGCAGAGATGTTGCCTACTTCACTTCCGATCACTGCACCGATCTCAAGCTCGAAATCCCACATCTTTGACGATGACGGAAATTTAACCGTGTCGCCCGTTGTAGAGATTGTGTTCGGATTTGAGAAGTAAAATACAGGAAACTGATACCACTCCTCCACAACATCCAACCCACGCAGTTTCCGTGCATTGCGGACATGCTCCTCAAAGCAGTAAAAATCCCGAAATGTACCCGGTCGTCGTACGGGAGGTGCGAATTGCGGATCACTTTCGATATAATCCAGATCACCGGAATTTTCAGCTATTTCAAATCCATTGCGGACGTGCCCGATTGATTTTTTCCAATTCACCAGCAAATCATCAATGGATCCCGCATGAATAGGACATCCTCCCCGTTGAGCGGTTGACACCAGATTTACAACTTTACCTTCATGGAGACATCCAAGCACATTTTCGCCGTCAACTATCAGATTGCACAGCTTCATTATGATATACCCATGTCAAACAGGAGAAATTCTGCATCCGCTTCAGCAGTAATGGACAAAATATTTTCATCTGTTATCTCCAGTCCATCACCAGCCTTTGCGGTTATCTCGTTCAATGTGATCTCCCCGCTGATCATCTGAACCCATGCACAACGCTTATCAGCTAAAGTGTGCTCCAGAATTTTACCTGTTGAAAGGATAGTTGAGTACAGATCAACATCTTGATGTATTGAAAGTGATTCTTCTCGTCCATCAGGTGACACCAGCAGTTGCAACTGATCCTTTTTTGCTTCTTCCCGAAAATTCTTCTCTTCATATCCGGGAGTAATTCCTGTTTCGGAAGGCAGCAACCAAATCTGTAGTAGATGAGTTGTCTCGCTTAGTGGATTGCGTTCGCTGTGAGTGACTCCGGTTCCGGCACTCATCCGCTGAATGTCTCCCCGTCGGATTATGGAACCGTTACCCATGCTGTCACGATGCTCCAATCCTCCCTCAATGATATATGTGACGATCTCCATATCGCTGTGAGGGTGCATGTCGAACCCTTTACCACCTTCAATAAAATCCTCGTTGATCACCCGCAGATGACCGAATCCCATATAATCATGGTCAAAGTAGTTGGCAAATGAAAAGCTGTAACGGGTGTCCAGCCACCCGTAATTTGCAAACCCTCTATCTTCCGATTTACGTGTTTTTATCAACTGCTACTCTTAGAAATGTACAAAATAAGCCATCACACCAAGTGCTATTAGAATCCCTGCTGTGATGGTGCGTTCGTGATGTTCCAGAAAATGCCAGTTCAACTTCTCTATTCCCATTGAACCGAGATATACAAGTATCATCATTCCAGAAATAGTAACCATCATGTAAATAAATGATACTATCATGATACCGAGCCATCCAAATCCTGCAGCAGTGAAATAGAATGCCTCAATTTCAAGACATGGTGATAGAAACATAGCTAAAGCAAGCACGCCGACAATTGCAAGCTTACTTTTCTTCTTGGTGTTAATGTCATTGTGATGATGGTGGTGGTGATGTCCCCCTTTCAAACCGATCAACAAGTAAACCACACCGACAGCAATAAGTATCGTCGGAGCAATGTGGCTACTGAAATGATGAAACGATTCAGACAGCTTAACCCCGAGCATTCCAATCAGAACACCGATTAGAACCGTGCTGGCGGTGTGAGCAAAACCGACAATTGCGGTCATCCCAATCGTTTGGCGTTTGCTCCATTTCTCAGCTTTGCCCAGTACAACCAGCGGTATCCAGTGATTAGGGATCAATGCATGAACCAGGCTGAGCAGAACTGCTCCCCCAATCAGAGTAATCATACATTGCCTCGCCGTCGCTGCTCCTCTTCAATGGATACGAACAATGCCTTAAAGTTGCCCTTACCGAAAGAGAGCGATCCCTTTCGCTGAATGATCTCAAAGAACAGGGTCGGTCGGTCTTCCACTGGCTTGGTGAACAGTTGCAGCAGATACCCGCGGTCGTCACGATCAACCAGAATCCCAAGCCGTCTCAGCACTTCAACCTCTTCGTCAATGTTACCGACTCGGCTAATCAGGTTGTCGTAGTAGTTGTCCGGTACACGAAGAAACTCCACCCCGGTCTCCTTCATCCGCTCAACTGTGGTGATGATGTCGTCAGTAGCCAAAGCCAGATGCTGAACGCCCGCAGTTTTATAGTAATCAATGTACTCCTGAATCTGACTTATCATAAGCCCATCAGCAGGTTCATTGATAGGAATCTTGACAACACCATCAGGATTGGTCATTACCTTTGAGCGAAGTGCCGAGTGTTCGGTTGAAATGTCCTTATCATCGAAATGAGCGAGAAGTTCAAAGCCGAAGATCTTGTTATACCACTCAACCCACCTGTCCATCATTCTGTCTTCAACGTTGGTCACCATGTGATCAATATAAATTAGGTCACCCGGCGGTGTAATGCGAGAGACCTCATCGCGCTGTTCGTATCCGGGGAGGAAGACACCATGATATTTGCTGCACTCAATAAAGCGATAAACGGTGTCACCGAACCCCTTGATTCCGGCGATAACCACTTCACCGTTGTCATCTTTATAAGTTGTAGGTTCAAGTTCCGGTTCTCCTCCGCGTACAACTGCAGCCTCAAACGCAGCACGTGCATCCGGCACCTGATATGCAACCATTGATACACCGTCACCATGTTCCAGATGATGCCTTGAGATTGGTGAATCAGGTCCGAGTGCTGTGGTCAGAACAAGTCGGACATCTCCCTGTTCCATAACATGAGATGCACGATCACGAACACCTGTCTCCGGACCTGCATAAGCAGTTTCCTTGAATCCAAAGGATTCCTTGTAATAAAATGCTGACTGGTAAGCATTCCCAGCCCAGATCTCAACATGATGAATCCGCTCAATGGGGATGATTTCCGGTATGTCAAGCTTGTAATGAGGCAGGAACAGACCTTTGCGCAGGCTTTCCTGAGTCTCCTTGTCGAGGAGTGGTGGTGTTTCAATTTGTTTCATTATATCTAATTCCGTATGGAGAATTTCAGATGTCAACCCGCCGCGCTTGACATTTAATTTCCGGTGTCAACACTCCGATGTTGACACCAATATATATAATTTAGCAGTCAGGTGCGGCGACCTGCTGCAATGTCTGAATTTCCTGCTCGTCATTCCTATAAAGCAGCTTGTCCGATAATGGGGAAAAGTTTAGAGTTCACACTTCAACGTGTTCTCTTACACAGTAGCACGCTCCACCTCTACTTCGGTGGCATCAGCTCTTCACTCGGAACAAATCCAATCCCAGGCTGCGCCTCAGCTATTTTTATCTCCGGTTGACGCAAGTGATACGCATAGTTCAGATAAATTAACAGCGACGTTAGCCCTTCAACTGTACGACAAACATCACCCGAACCGACATCATACGAGTTCAATCCCATCTCACGCAGCAAGCCCATCACCTTATGCTTTGAGGTCAGATCCTCGCCTATGACGAGTATGTCGCCGTTGACAGGTTGCCGAAAATTCATCAGTGCTATTGCAGATATATTCTTCAGCGCACCGACGACTTCAGCCACTCCATCAAGTATTTTTTGTGCCTGTTGAGTAGCACTTCCTTCTGAGGGCCACAAGTTGGCAATCTGATCCTTTGGGTTAACGGGTGCAGTAACATCTATAACGATCTTCCCTTGGACAAATGGCTGGATCTGCTCGACAGTGTTAGCATGTGCAGTCATCGGAACAGTGACAAACACGATATCAGCTTCATGTGCTGCCTCATCATTTGTCATTGGCACAAACAGTTCTGCGGGAAGACCAATCTCACCCGGAAGCCTGTCAGCCAGATGCTTCGATCTCTCAATATTGCGTGATCCAATCAGAGCGGTATGTCCCGCCGAAGCAACCCGGATGGCAACACCTACCCCTTGCCATCCCGTTCCACCGATAATTGCACAGTTCAATCTATTGCTCCCGGCGCATCAATCAACTGAGGGAGCACTTCTTTTTGCATCAGCTCCATAGATTTCTGAACTTCGGCAATCGGCATAGCACCGTAATTAAACAGCAGCATTAGGTGATCCACACCTGTATTAATCATTCGCTGCAAACTCGCAGTAACCTCATCCGGATTTCCGGTAGCGATCACACCGCGCTGAAGGCATTCATCGTACGAAGCATGACGAGCATAAAGCCGGCTGTTGACATACTTCTCCATATGTTTGTGGGCAATTTTATCCTCATTTGCAGGCTTATCACCGACATGAACATGGACAGCAGCCATGACGTCTCCTCTGCCGGGTTTGCTGTTCTCGCTCCACCCTTTGCGGTAGTTGTCGTAGATCGGTTTCAGGTCATCAACATTCTCTACAGTTGCATACGGAATGGTCATAATTCCGTAACCTCGCTTACCAAGATAGTAAGATGCTACCTCTGTCAGGATTGCCACAATCATCTCCAGTTTGCGACCTTCATAAGGAGTAACATTCAGTCTGACATTTTTAAAGCTGAAAAATTGACCATCGTGAGAGAATCGCTTACCTGTCAATGCCATTTCCATGATTTCGAGTGTTTCGTCAAACCTTTCGCGCTTTTGCGCAGGTGACAAGGCGAACCCTTCAAACTCATGCATCAGATAGCCGCTACCGACACCAAGTATGAGTCTGCCTTTCGACATCTGATCCACCATAGCCCACTGTTCTGCAACACGGAGTGGATGATGAAACGTCAGCAGCGACACTGCCGGACCGATCTTTATGGTGTCGGTTTTCATAGCAACAGCACCAAACAGTACAGCAGGATCAGGAATTAATCCATACTCATGGAAGTGATGTTCTGCATTGAAATATCCGTAATAACCGAGTTGCTCTGCTGTCTGAGCAAGCTCAATCTGCTCCATTATGAAATTATGCTGATCGGTCGGTCCATCGTTATAGTAGTCCGAAACTGAGAATAGAGAAAACTTCATTTACTTCTCCATAGCTATGCTGTAATCGTAGTAAGCTTGGTACAAGCCGTCAATATTGCGAATGTCGAAGCCGTCAAATGCAGCCCCGTTTTCACCTTCAAGACGCTGGACAAATTCGATGAAAGTACCGAACGGCGCACTTGGTGCGATGAACATCTGCTTCAGTCGTGCTCCGGCTTGATCCTTGTAAGTCAGGACTGGAGTCATAAAATTCCACCCGAGCTCCTTCATCTGAGTGTATATCTCTTTCATGTCAGCATTCGGATCAATGTTATAGGCAGTATGCTGAACTCCTTCTCCATACCGACTGATAAAATGATTGATCGGTGAATTTTCTTTTTCGCTGACAGAAAGTCCTGTCATAGTCGCCCACGGAAATTCCGGGCTTGATCCACTCACAAGAGCAATGTGAGTTGCGGGCCAGCGACGGCAGCGAAGTCTGACATGCTCGTGAAATCCGAGCGTTGCCCACAGGTCTATGAATTTCTTTTCGTTTTCAAGTTTGACAGCGTATGTCACGTGATCTATATGTCGGATTGCTTGTACGACACTTTCAGGTGGTTTTGTATCGGTATGGGTCGGTGCAAACACAGGTTTCTCCAGTTATAGTTATCTTGTATCTGTTTTCAACGGAAGCAAAGCTTGTTTTCAGTGTTGAAATTGTCAATAATAGTGTAAGTCATCACTAAATTACATATTAAAATACGGGAGTACCGGATTGATAGTTGGGAAGTTTGTGTTATCATATCGTGCGAATAGGTTTCAAATGGAATTGGCGTATGCGTGTACTCGGAATTGACCCCGGCTTGACCGCCACCGGTTACGCTGTTGTGGACAAAATAGGTAACCGCCTGACAGCAGTCGATTGGGGGGTCGTCAGATCGGGCAAAGGTGAACTCGGTGACAGACTCAATCTGATATATGAACGATTGATCCAGAAGTTAACCGAGCACAGACCGGGCATGGTCTCGGTGGAGCTTGTATTTCTCGGTCGTAATCCACGAAGTGCTCTCATGATGGGTCATGCGCGTGGGATCGCACTGTTGGCAGCAGCGAGGGAAGGGTATCCGATCCGGGAATATGCTGCTACGGTTGTCAAGCAGTCGGTGGTTGGTAACGGCAGAGCTGCAAAGCAGCAGGTTAATTTCATGGTGACGAAGCTGTTGAATCTGCAGGGACAGAAGATTGCATCGGATGCATCGGATGCATTGGCAATTGCGCTCTGCTGCCTATTTCGGGAAGCACTAAACGAGAGGAGAAAATGATAGATCACATCACAGGAATCCTGTTAAAGAAAACAGTCACTGAGGTAGTTGTAAAAGTCGGTGGGATTGGTTTTACTGTCTTCGTCCCTGTCAGCACGTCGGAGCAATTGACATCCGTCGGCGGTGAGGTAACGTTGGTGACCTATCTGTATGTCCGCGAGGATCAACTTGCACTGTACGGCTTTCACACCTTTGAAGAGCGCGATCTGTTTGTGCAACTCCTTGGCATCAGCGGTGTCGGTCCAAAGATGGGGCTGGCAATACTGTCACGTTTTGACCCAAGCGCACTGTCTGAAGCGATAGCGAGCGGTGAGTCAAGGCGTTTGACAACGGTTCCCGGCATCGGCAAGAAGAAGGCTGAGCGGTTGATGTTGGAGTTGAAAAACAAATTGGGAATCAAGCCTGCTATATCATCTGATGGAGTAGTCGGTAAGAGTTCAGTGTTCATGGAGGCGGTTCAGGCACTTGAGGCACTCGGATTTTCGCTAACCCTCGCAGAAGACAATGTCAAGGCTGCTCTGAGCAAACTGGGGGAGGATGTCACAGTTGAGCAGTTGGTTAAGCAGGCTTTGAAGAGGTAGAGATCAACTCCCCGCTGTCATGCCGCCGCGCTTGACAGCCGTATTATTACACCTTTATCCGTTGTGAATAAGTATAGAGTCCAGCCTTCAGGCTGTTCTTTCTCCCGACACGCTAAAGCGTGAACTCTAAACGTATAGAGTCCAGCCTTTAGGCTGTTCTT
>CAZVKN010000011.1:71955-74228 GCA_964627035.1 uncultured bacterium
ATAGAGTCCAGCCTTTAGGCTGTTCTTTCTCCGGACACGCTAAAGCGTGAACTCTGAACGTATAGAGTCCAGCCTTTAGGCTGTTCTTTCTCCGGACACGCTGAAGCGTGAACTCTAAACGTATAGAGTCCAGCCTTTAGGCTGTTCTTTCTCCGGACACGCTAAAGCGTGAACTCTGAACTAAATTGTTGTGAATATCTTTCCCCCCCCGCGAAGTAGGGGGGGAGTAAGGGGGGTAAGGAAGAAACATAGGAGTCAACATTGAATAAAATTATCACATTCATATTATTACTATCTATTTCAATCACCTACGCTGTGGAGAAACCGGTGGTTGCTGTCTTCCCGTTCAAAGCTACAGGAGTGAGCCAAACTACCGCTGATCTTGCCAGTGATATTTTGCGACGCGAACTGGTCAAAATCGGACGGGTGACGGTCAGAGAACGGGATGAGATGGAATCTGTCCTGAAGGCTCAGGGTGAAAACCTCGATGACTGTAGTGAGGAGGGGTGTGCCATCAGAATGGGTCAGATTCTCGACACGGAGATGATCGTCGTTGGCTCAGCGGTCAAATCGGGCATTCGCTACTTTGTATCGGCGAGGTTGATTGATGTTGAGACGAGCAAGATAGTATCCACAGGAGAAGTGACCTACGACGACATCCGCGAAGAGCAGATTACGGACGACATGGATCAAATTGCATGGCAGTTGGGGAGGGATCTGAAGCTGAAGGCGAGCATTGTCAGGATTGACGGCAGTGACATTTATCTCGATGCAGGAACGGGATTGGTGGAAGTAGGTCAGAGGCTCCAAATCAAACGGCAAGGCGACCGAATCAGCGATCCGAATACGGGTGAGTTCCTCGGCTACAAGGAGAGCGAAATAGGTGAGCTTGAAATTGTTCAGATTTTGTCGGAGAAACTGGCCCAGTGTGCTAAGGTCTCAGGCGAGAAGATGAATTTGGGCGACCATGCTGAATTGAGCGAAGGTTTTCAGCCTGTAATCCCTGCCATGACTCCAACTACTCCGAACCTGTCCGGTACAACCCCTGTCAGACCAAGTGAGCGCAAGAGTTACGGCAGCATCGCAATCAACAGCAGTCCTCAAGGAGCATCTGTCATTCTTGACGGTGATGATCTCGGCGTTACACCTCTGACCAAGAGCGGTATTGAATCAGGCGATCATACTCTCTTAATCCATAAGGATGGGTATGTGGATAATGTTCAGGGGATAACCATCCCTGTCGGACGTTCGCTGCCTGTAACTGCCAAGTTAGTGATGATGAGCGGCAACTTACTAATAAAGTCGGACCCTGTTGGTGCGTGGATCACATTTGACGGTAAGGCTCGGGGTGAGGCAACTCGTTCTGGATTGTCATTGAAGATGCTAAAAGTTGGTCGGTATAAGGTTAAGGCTGAGTTGGATCATTACTATCCAACGGAACAAACAGTTGAGGTAGATTTCAACTTGACTAAGCCCATCACATTGACACTAAAGCCTAAGCCGGGATCAATTTACGCATCTTCGACTCCACCCGGTGCGGAAATTATTATTGACGGGAAGGCATCGGGTGTTAAGACTCCGGGGAAAGTGACGGATGTAGAGGCAAAAGATCATACTGTAGTGCTTCGTTTATCCGGTTATCGTGACAAGAGCGTGAAAGTAACCGTTGCACCCGACAAGACTAAGATGTTAAGCGAGACTCTGAATAAGGTTGTAGCTTTAAAGAATACAATCGGTTTACAAATGGGATCTTTAAGAATCATAACTTATCCTATTGGTGCACGTATTTATATCAATGGAAATTTAAAGGGTGTATCACCTCTTACCATTGACAACCTGTCAGAACAAGAGTATCAGGTTTCTGCTACTTGGTCAAATGGTTTAACTGTAGGTAAACGTGTAGAAGTATTAAATGGTGAAATAGTGGATTTATATTTAAAAGCACCACAGAAACAAAAAGAAGATTCAGAAATTAACTTATCTGATATGCTAGAAGTTCTTTGGAAATTACTTGCTATAGTCTCAGTTTATTATATTTATTTCAAGCAGATGGGTGGGTGACAGGGTGGTTTTATCTGCTTCATCCTTTCTGCTGTGATTCAGTTCAGAGTTCAGCCTTCAGGCTGTTCTTTCTCCGGACACGCTGAAGCGTGTACTCTATACTATTAACGTTAACCCGTTCAGAGTCCAGCCTTCAGGCTGTTCTTTCTCCGGACATGCTGAAGCGTGTACTCTATACTATTAACGTTAACCCGTTCAGAGTCCAGCCTTTA
>CAZVKN010000011.1:74328-87836 GCA_964627035.1 uncultured bacterium
CTCCGAGCACGCTGAAGCGTGTACTCTATACTATTAACGTTAACCCGTTCAGAGTCCAGCCTTTAGGCTGTTCTTTCTCCGAGCACGCTGAAGCGTGTACTCTATACTATTAACGTTAACCCGTTCAGAGTTTAACCTTTAGGCTGCTCTTCTTCCCGACACGCTGAAGCGTGTACTCTATACTACTAACGTTAACCCGTTCAGAGTCCAGCCTTCAGGCTGTTCTTTCTCCGGACACGCTGAAGCGTGTACTCTGAACAAAACAACAATACAATGTACAACTGGCGAAAATTAACAGCAGCGGAACGTAAGGAAGTTTTAGAATATAGGAAGCGCAATCGCCAACCTTGGCATACACCACCGCATCTCGATCTTAAAGGTACACATTGCTATCTTGTTACTGCCGCTTGTTATGAACATGCTCCTATCGTCGGTAAAAGCAAAGAACGTTACATAGAATGTGAAGATCAGGTTCTTGCTGCTTGTAATAGATTCGCATTTGAGATATATGCCTGGTGCATATTGCCTAACCACTATCATGTACTGCTTAAAACAGAAAAGATAAAAGAATTGCGGCGAGAACTTGGACTGTTCCACGGTCGCTCCTCTCGCAAATGGAACCTTGAAGATGATTTTGCTGGGCGTCAAGTTTGGCACAGTTGTTTTGAGCGCCCGATGAAATCAGAGCGTCATTTGCAAGTAAGCCTTAACTACGTACATCATAATCCTGTGTATCATGGTTATGTTTCGCTTTGGACAGACTGGTTGTTTTCAAGTGCATCTGATTATCTTGAGCAGATAGGTAAAAGACGGGCTGCAGAACTATGGCAATCTTATCCTATACTCGATTATGGGAAGAAATGGGATGTTTAGAAGTTCATAGTTCAAAAGTTTAGAGTACAGCCTTTAGGCTGTTCTTTCTCCGGACATGCTGAAGCGTGAACTCTAAACGTTAAGAGTTCAACCTTTAGGTTGTTCTTCTTCCCGACACGCTAAAGCGTGAACTCTGAACTGATTCCCAATCACCCTGTTTTCTCTTGAAAACCTGCAAACTTGTCAACTTGAAATTGTACTCAGGCAGTTCAAATTAAGCTCAATACTTGACCTCCCCAAAATTCTCGCTTATCTTAATATTCCAAGTCTGTTAAAACTGGTGGTACGGCAATATGAGTTTCTGCCCAAATTGCGGCACACAAGTCCCGGCACAAGGCAAATTTTGTCCCTCATGCGGTAATTCGGTTGCGCAACAGCCACAGCCTCAGCCCCAACAACCAATTCCGCAGCCAACCCCAGTCAAAAGAGCACAACCTCCGCGTGCTCAACCTGCTCCTGCAAAGGTCGTGCATCCGACAATCAGACCTCCGGTTCCAAAGCCTGTTCCAAAGGTCGCACCACCACCAATTCCTACACAAAGTCATCATCCTGCTGTCAAACCGCTAAAAACCGAACGAACTTTCGATAAGGTTGCCAAGGATGTAAGGTACAAAGGTCGCAGTCCGGTCGCCAGGATTTTGCTGATGTTAAGCTCTCTTGCCGGGATGTATTTTTGGACTCTGCCGTTTTACCAGATCAATGCCAAAGGTGTATATGCCCAGTTTTCAGGTCTTTGGATATCTCAAGCGGGATTGCAGCTAATCAACATGGATGATCATGCCGGAGGGAAGCATGTAATTGAAGTGATAAGTATGCTACCCGTCGGTTTCGCTAATCCGGAAGCTGCATTCAAGTTGGCAGGCATACTGGCTGTTCTTCTGCCTGTCGCTATCTTCGGCTTGATGTTTTTCATGTATTTTATTTCCTTTCTGCGTGGACGGCGTTATACCAGCGGATTCACCTTCAGCATCGTCTATACCGTTATGGCTGGCATCATCCTGTTTGTAGCGGGGATAGAGATGAAAGAAAAACTGATAATCTTCCATATTGTCGGTCCCGGATATTGGGGCACATTGATTTGCCTTTTTTGCGCTAAAATATCCTCAAAAATCTAAATCATCCACTTGCCGTTTCTCTTTGGTTTGCACCGCACCTGCAATCCGGACAGTTGACATTCGCTGCTTAAAAGATTACATTTCCAACTTGCTCACAAGGGGCTGTAGCTCAGTTGGGAGAGCGGTACGTTCGCAACGTACAGGTCAGCGGTTCGATCCCGCTCAGCTCCACAGGAAGTCGTTTCACGCAAAGATCGCTAAGCTGCGAAGATCTTGTATATGTTTCTGTACCAATCAACCGTAGAATGAAGACAAGACAATTAGAATAATTCAAAACTTTGCGACTTAGCGTCTTTGCGTGAGTATCAATCGGCTGTGCTAGGCGGGGAGTTAGCGGTGTCCTGTAACTCGCAATCCGCTACAGCGAGGTCGAATACCCACATTTGAGGTTTACTTTCCTTCCAGACGCTCCGCATCGGCGACGTTAACGATCTGGTCCCGCGCAGCGATCGCGCACCTAACCCCGTCAGGACCGGAAGGTAGCAGCGGTAAGTGTAGCTATCGGGTGCCGTGGGGGCGCTGGGTCTCAGTCGTCGTGCGACAGTGGTTTGGAATGTGTTTGTGATCGAAGGTGGGGCACAGCCGTTTTTTTCACTGTCTTAAAATAGAACTATGAGCTGTCAGATTACCGCACCTGTGCAAAGGAAAACTTTGAACATATGGTTAAGAAGCTGAACCTTGGATGTGGTACTGCTCCACTTGATGGATGGATTAATGTGGACAGTGCGGACTTGCCGGGGGCGGATTTGGTCTATAATATCGAGGATCTTCCGCTTCCTTTTGAGGATCAGGAGATTGACGAAATACTGTGCAGGAATATCCTTGAGCATGTTGAGTACATTCCGATACTGGCAGACTTGCACCGGATACTCAAACCGGATGGGATACTGACCATTACCGTACCACATTTCACCTCGCGGGACTGCTTCGTTGATCCAACGCATAAGAAGCTGTTTTCCATTAGGACATTCGACTTTTTTGTAAAAGATTCACGGTATGAACGGGACTATTACTTCGATTTTAAATTTCGTAGGTTCGAGTTTCGGAAGTTGGTCTTCAACAAAGAATTTCCGTTCTATCTGAATTATCCGTTAGAATGGTTCTTTAATCTGAACTTACGACTAATTGATTTCTATGAGTTAACTATGTTGGCGCGGCTGTTTCCCGCTCAGTGTATTGAATTAAGATTAGTGAAATAGTTCATGCAACGGAAAGCTGTAGCCTCGCTTTCGAGTTTGTCCGATAATTCAGACTCTCCGCTGTCAGATCACTGCACCTGATTGCTATATTAATGATATTACAGGCATTATGCTGTCAACCACGGTGGGTTAACAGCAATATATGTCACTATGAGACTGCCCCTTTTATATGAACAGAATACCACCTGAATTCATAGTGCATATACCTGAAGATAGAACAGCTCAATTTCCAAAACAAGAGCGTGATTCTTCACGGATACTGGTATATGATAAGACAGCCGGAAACGTGGTTCATGTCGGACGGTTCCGTGACATTGTCAGCTACGTTGCAGGTGATATAATTGTCGTCAATGACACGAAAGTTGTTCCGGCAAGAGTTTTTGGTTCTCGTCCCGGTGGCGGTAAAGTGGAATTGCTGTTTCTTCCCGCTTCAACAGATGACCAGTTAACAGTACTGATCAATCCATCCCGACGACTTCGTTTAGGTATGACCATATCTTTGCCGAACAGTGCAAGATTTGTGTTATCGGATCGGAATGTTGACGGCGGTTGGAGTGGTACATGGTCGTGTGACAAAACCGACGAAACTATTGAATCATATCTGAAGCTGATAGGGCAAACACCACTGCCACCGTATATTCGTCGTGAAGCGCAGGAATCGGATCGAACCCGTTACCAGACTGTCTATGCTGAAAACGCAGGATCGGTAGCAGCACCTACAGCAGGCTTGCATTTTACACCGAAGCTGCTCAAAGAATTGGAGTCACAAGGATCAAAGATTGCTAAAATAACGCTGGATGTCGGGCTTGGAACATTCATACCGATTCGATCTGATGACCTGTCTGAACATGACATGCACAGCGAAAGTTATCACATTTCGGCTGAAGCTGCTGAGATGATTAATGTAGCTCGTGAGGTCGGAAGGAATATCACAACGGTCGGGACTACTTCAGTAAGAGCACTTGAGTCTTCGTCTGATGATGATTCGCAGATAAAGCCGGGAGCACGTCCGACAAATCTATTCATTCATCCACCTGATTACAGATTCAAGGTTGTTGACAGACTGCTGACCAATTTTCACCGACCTGACTCAACCCTGTTGCAACTGATCGCAGCCTTGATCGGGTGGGATGGAGTAAATGAATGCTACCGGACAGCGCTTGAATCTGACTTTCGCTTTTACAGCTATGGCGATGCAATGTTGATAGTTTGATAATGCAATGATTAAATCAATGCTAAACCGAAAACTTCACCAACTATGCCGTCTCTACGGTGTGCAAACCGAATACACTGATGGTCTGAATCAGAAACGTCAGGCAACCGATGAAGCACTGTTGTTCACACTGAAGGAGCTTGGTGCAAAAGTGCCAACTTTGTCGGACGTACCTGATGCACTGCAGCGGAAGCATAGAGAGCTATGGAAAAGAGTCATTGAGCCCGTCGTTGTGGTTTGGGACGGTCTAAAAACTGATCTACGCCTAAATTTGTCGGTTGATATTTCTGAGAGTCTGATTGATTGTAAGTTAAAGACTGGAGATAACGAAGTTAGGAGATGGACAATTGACCTCTCAAAATTATCAGTTTTGAAACAGAGATCTTTCGGCAATGATAAATTCGTTGTTAAGAGAATCTCGCTCCCAAAGGATATTCCGTTCGGCTATCACCAATTGAATCTTCAAATTTCTGATAATTCATATTCTGCATTAGTTATCTCTGCACCGTCAACCGCCTATATTCCAACCGAACCGGAGAAGAACTGGGGGATATTCTGTCCAACCTATGCTTTGCGTTCGGATAGGAGTCTTGGCTCAGGTGATCTGACAGATCTTAAATCACTTCAAAAGTGGGGGATGAAACAGGGCGCAACAGTTACAGGAACTCTGCCGCTGTTAGCATCGTTTCTTGACAGCCCATTCGAGCCGAGCCCTTACTCACCGGCAAGCAGGCTTTTTTGGAATGAACTGTTTGTAGATCCGATTGACACTCCTGAGTTTAATGATTGCCCGGCAGCACGACATGTTGCAAAGTCTTCCGATTTTCGCAGGCAAGTAAGAGAGCTAAACAGATCCTCACTGACTGACTATAAAGAACAGATGGCTTTGAAGAAAAGCCTGTTGGAATTGATGGCGGAGCACTTTTCTAACGGAAAATCTGAACGAAGGAATGAGTTTAATAGTTTTGTTGAGTCACATCCTGAGGTCAGGAAGTATGCTCGATTTCGGGCTGTTGTGGATCGAACCGGAACAAGTTGGGCACAGTGGGATAGCAGTTTGCGAGACAGGGAGATAAAGCAGGATGATTATAATGTAAAGAACGAAAACTACCACATGTTTGTTCGGTGGATTGCACACGAACAGATGAAAAAACTGCGTAATTCAGATAGCAAACTGTACCTTGATCTGCCTCTCGGGGCAAGTTACGAAAGCTATGATGTGTGGAAGCATCGTCATTTGTTTGCGCTGAATATGTCAGCAGGAGCGCCGCCTGACAAGCTGTTTGTAGATGGTCAGAATTGGGGTTTTCCGCCTTTGCATCCATCCAAATTGCGTTTGAGTCGTTATGGATATTTCATTGATTACATTCGGCACCACATGCAGAAAGCGGATATGCTGCGGATTGATCATGTGATGGGTCTGCACAGACTGTACTGGATACCGAAGGGTATGTCAGCGAAGGACGGTGTCTATGTACACTATCCCGCTGAAGAGATGAATGCCATAGTCTGTCTGGAGTCTAATGGAAACAAGACTGCAATCGTCGGTGAAGACCTCGGAACTGTACCCGATTATGTTCGCAAATCAATGGATAGACACAGATTTCAGCGGATGTATGTGCTGCAATTTGAACTGACCGGAAACCCGGTCAAAGCAATTAACGAGGTTCCTCCGAACACGGTTGCCAGCCTTAACACTCACGACACACCGACCTTTGCCGGATTTTGGCACGGAAACGATATTGATGATCTGCTTGATCTTGGGCTTTACAGCGTTGAGCAGGCTGAATCTGAACGAGCATATCGTGAGCGGCAAATGGATGCTTTGGTAAAGTACCTTAAAGAGTGTAAATTGCTTTCAGAAAACGATAACGATCTGCATTCTATTCTGAAGGCTTGTTACAGTTATCTCGCGAGAAGTGAAGCCTCAACAGTACTAATCAATCTCGAAGACTTGTGGTTGGAAACAAAACCACAGAACGTTCCCGGTACATATCTTGAGCGACCGAACTGGAGACGAAAAGCAAGGTTGTCACTTGAGGAGATTGATAATGATCGTTCAATTAACAAAATCCTTAGGGTTTTTAGACAATTTGGAAGAGGTTGTGAAGCCAATCCATCACAACCTGACTGGACAAAGATCGGAGAAAAAACGAAAACTGAACCGATGACAAAATACAATAAAACTCTGCTCACAAAGAACGATCTGTACCTGTTTAATGAAGGTAGCCACTACCGTTTGTATAATCACCTCGGTGCACATACAACGAAGTATAAAGGACAAGACGGGACATACTTTGCAGTGTGGGCTCCTGATGCAGAGTATGTCAGCGTCATCGGAGATGATAACGGTTGGAATCGGAGCAGCAACCCTATGCATCCGAAAGGTGAGTCCGGAATATGGGAAGCTTTCATTCCCGATGTCGGTCATGGAAAGCTCTATAAATATTTTATCCGCTCTCGATATGATGAATATGAAATAGAAAAAGGTGATCCGTATGCCTTCTTCAGTGAGATAGCTCCCAAGAGTGCATCCATCGTATGGGATCTTGACTATGAGTGGGGGGACAGTGATTGGATGTCGGGAAGAGACGGTCGAAATGCGAACGATGCGCCGATTTCGATTTATGAGCTGCATCTCGGTTCATGGAATCGTGTGCTTGAAGAAGGCAACCGCTCGCTATCTTATCGTGAGCTTGCTGATCAGTTAGTGAGGCATATTACAGATTCAGGATTTACTCACGTTGAGTTTATGCCTGTTGCCGAGCATCCTTTCTTCGGGTCATGGGGTTATCAAATCACCGGATTCTTCTCTCCGAGCAGTCGTTTCGGCACACCGCAGGATTTCATGTTCCTGATTGATAAACTTCATCAAGCTGGAATCGGTGTCATCCTCGACTGGGTGCCATCACACTTTCCGGATGACGAGTATGCGCTCGGCAAATTTGATGGTACACAGTTGTACGAACATGCTGATCCGAAAAAGGGTATCCATCCCGATTGGGACAGTCTGATCTTCAACTACGGACGTAATGAGGTTGTAAGTTTTCTGATCAGCAATGCCCTGTTCTGGCTCGATAAATATCATGCGGACGGTTTGCGGGTGGACGGTGTGGCTTCGATGCTGCATTTGGATTATTCGCGCAAAGAGGGTGAGTGGATTCCAAATGAACATGGTGGCAGAGAGAATCTTGAGGCAATTGCATTCCTGCGAAAATTGAACGAAGAGGTGTACAAAAATTATCCTGATGTACAGACTATTGCGGAGGAATCTACCTCATTTCCGATGGTGTCGCGTCCGACTTATCTCGGCGGGTTGGGATTCGGCATGAAATGGGACATGGGATGGATGCACGACACGCTGGATTATTTCAAGCAGGATCCGATATACCGCAAGTATCATCACAACAGCCTGACATTCCGGCAGTTGTACGTCAACCATGAGAACTTTGTGCTGGCTCTGTCGCATGATGAGGTTGTCCACATGAAAGGATCGCTGCTCGGTAAGATGCCTGGGGACGCGTGGCAGAAGTTTGCCAACTTGCGATTGTTGTACGGCTACATGTATGGGCAGACCGGTAAAAAACTGCTGTTCATGGGAGGTGAATTCGGGCAATCTAACGAGTGGAACCATGACGGCAGTCTCAACTGGAAGTTGCTGAATTTACCACAAAATGCCGGACTGTTCAATTGGGTGAAGCATCTGAATCATTTGTACCGCACTACTCCGGAGCTTTATACGGATGATTTTGACCAAAGCGGATTCGAGTGGATTGATTGCAATGACAGTGAACTCAGTGTTATCAGCTTCATCCGCAAATCGAACATGACAGATAGTATTCTGCTAATAGTCTGCAACTTCACACCGGAGGTTCGTAATGATTATCGAGTCGGTTGTCCGGTCGGAGGACATTGGTTAGAAGTTCTTAACAGCGATGCAACTCAATACGGTGGCAGCGGCGTGGGGAATTTGGGTGGTGTGACTGCTGAAGCTGTCGAAGTCCACGGTCGTCCATACTCGCTGAATCTGACGCTGCCGCCGTTAAGTGCTCTGTTTTTCAGGAGTGATGACAGTATGGGGCAAGATTAGGTTTCTGCCTTGCTTGAGGTTGGTTGTGGTGTTATTTTGTAAGTTGTCTTATTTCCCGTTGTCAACCCGCCGCGGTTGACAACTCCCACTAACACTGTAACATAACACATGGGATTGCGCAATCGTTCCCTCATCAAAGAACCAACTGTTTTCTTTGTAACGACATCAACATATGAGCACAGAGTAATATTCAATAATGACAGCAGGTTAACTATAGCAGTAGACTGTTTGCTGAGAATTGCAAGTGAGATGAAGATTAGATTAGTTGCATATGTGGTGATGTCAACGCATATGCACTTGTTTGGATTCTTTGAAGGTGGTGGGGCTCAGTTGTCAGGGTTCATCAGTTCAATCAAAGGACGAATTCGTAAGGATATTGTCGGAAATAAAAGTATGTGGGAGCATCGTTTTGATGATAAAGTGATTACAACTGAAGAGATGATGTTTAATGCTATTGAATACATTCATAATAATCCTGTAAAATCTGGAGTTGTTGATGAAGCAACTGATTATCGCTACTCCAGTGCTCGTATTTGGGTGGAATTGAATCGGATGATAGGATTTGTACTGATTTGTCGGAACTGTCAGCCGCGGCGGGCTGACAGCGGGAAGTGAATGTCAACTGCGCCTCGCAGACAGCGGGAAATGATTACAAATCTCAGTTATCAACCCGCCTTGATTTTCAACTGATTGTAAACGTTCGGAGGATCTCTGAAGCCAAAGCAAACATTTGTAGCAGTCATTGATGTACTGGGATTTAGTAGTTCACTTCATGAGAACGGTATTGATGAGACTTACAAATCTTACGAAAGATTGGTACAATTTGTTAAAGAGCAAGCTAATGTTTTATTCAGTCGCGGATGGGTAGATAATGATGAAGCTCCAGTTTCTCACAATTTCTTCAGTCCTTATATATTTAGTGACTCAATCATCATCTTTCCAAACAGCCATGGATTAGCTAAAAAGAAGATTAGACTATTAGATGAGATGCAGAATGATCCTTCCTATATGTTAAATACATTCTCGTCAAGGAAAGTGGTTTCGAGTTTTTTATCCCATGAAGTTTTCGATTGGTTTTTTAGACCATTACAGTATCTATTTATGAGAGCACTGAAACGCCGTATTGCTTTAAGAGGTGCCGTTGCCTATGGTGAAACAATTATCAATAAGTCGAAGCGAATTTTCTTAGGAAAACCCATTTTAGATGCTCATAACCTCGAAAAAGCTCAGGAATGGTTAGGCATTGCTATACATCCTTCCTGTCATAAGAAAATTGAGTCGTTGAATACTGAAATTATACCGATATGGTTTTCTGAGTGCTCGCCCAAACTAAAAGATAATTACAACCAAGAGGTTAAGTATGTTCTCAATTGGGCACAAAATGAGCAAAAAGAGATCTATCCGGAAACCCTAACTATTCTAAAAGAAATGCAAAAGAATTCAGAGGACAATAGAATCATTTATAAGTATGAAAACACAATTACTTATGTAGAATGGCTAATTAAACAGCAAAATACTAACCCATGACCACCTACATAATAAAACGCATTCTGTTGATGATCCCTACGATGATCGGGATAACCATAGTAACGTTTTTAGTCATCCATCTCGCCCCTGGAGATCCGGCTGCCATGAAAGCCCAGGCCGCTCAAGGCAATATGATGGAAGGTGTCACCGAAGAAGTTATAGAGAAAACTCGCGAACTGTACGGACTCGATAAACCGTTGTATGTGCAGTATTGGATCTGGATCAAACAGATTGCGACGCTGGAGTTCGGTGATTCCATCAAGTTCAAGCGTCCGGTGTGGGATGTCATCGTCGAGCGGATTCCGGTGTCACTCAAGCTGGCATTGACTGCAATTGTGTTGTCCTATCTTATAGCAATTCCATTGGGTATCTACTCGGCAAGTCACCAATACACCAAGCCCGACCGCACTATGACGCTGGTGCTGTTTATCATGTATTCACTGCCACCGTTTTGGGTGGGGACGATGCTGATCGTGTTTCTCGGTGGGGGAGACTTCTTAGATCTGTTTCCGGTGTTCGGGTTGGAATCAATCGGTGTGGATAAAATGCCATTTTGGGACAGAGTCCTCGACACTGCCTGGCATCTCGTGCTGCCGATATTCTGTATGACTTACGGATCCTTGGCTGTACTGTCACGCTACATGAGAACATCAATGCTGGAGGTTATCCGTCAGGATTACATCACCACTGCACGAGCGAAAGGACTAAGTGAAGGCAAAGTCATCCTCAAACATGCCCTGCGAAATTCGCTGATTCCGATCATCACCCTGCTGTCGGGAGTCCTTCCGGCGGTCATGGGCGGTTCGATCATCATTGAGACCATTTTTACTATACCGGGTATGGGACGATTGGCATGGGAAGCCATTATGGCACGTGACTATCCGGTTATCATGGCTGAACTGACGATTGTAGCATTCCTGACACTGTTTGGAATCCTGCTTTCGGATGTGTTGTATTCACTCGTTGATCCGAGGATTGCATTTCAAAAGAAGGGATCCGATTAAATGAAATGAACGAACCGTTCTTTATGCTGATTAGCGAGATTCAGCCGAGTCAGCTCTATATAAACCGAGCCAAATTGGATGTGTTGCGAGAACTTGACGACACCTTAAAGGATCACTTGTATGAACCGATACCGATCAAAAGACTCGATGGACAAGTAATTTACAGTGATGGTCATACACGTGCATTGGCTGTGTTTTTGAATGGTGGTGAAGAGGTGAAAGTAATCCAAGATTCGGATGAATTGGATTGGGATGCGTATCGAATTTGCGTAAATTGGTGTATCGAGAATGGAATTCGTACTGTAAAGGATTTGAGAGAACGACTGCTTGAACCGGCGGACTATGAGAGATTATGGATCAAGCGATGTCAGCAGATAAATTGCCGTAATCAAAGGAGATACAATGAGTTCGCAAACTGTTAGACAGTTTATCACATTAGCAACAGTGTTATTATTTGCCGTGATACTAATCCCGCTCAACGGATGTGATGTTTCATCACGTCGTGACATGCGCAAGGCTGAGAAGATGTTGAAAAAAGCGGATAAAGCTAATGCCGAGCACTGGGCGGAAACTGAGTATAAGAAGGCACAGGTGTTTTTTGAGGAAGCGATGGAGCTTGGCAGAGCCAGGAAGATAAACGAATCACGTGACAAAGCAGAGGATGCATTTCTGTGGGCGGAAGATGCATACATGCTTGCGATTGCCCGCTATGAAGAGATGGAAAAAGAGAAAGAGAGCCTCAATACTCTTGAATGACCTGACAAACTTAATACCCCGCATAACGTATTCACTTTACTACTGATTGAGTAGTTACCCCGGTTGGATTTGGTAATTTCTTTTCGCAGAAGCGTCAAATGAGTCAACTATTTATTCCAACCATTTTAACGGATACAAAGGCTTTAAAAGGATATAGATTTTGACAACAATAACAGAAAGCTCCGTACTTGAGAGTTTGCGACCTATTCAGGATCCTGACTTGCACCGGAGTATCGTGGATCTTGGATTCATAAAGAATCTGATCATAAATAACGGCACAGTCCAATTTGATATCGAGCTTACGACACCCGCCTGCCCGGTCAAAGAGCATTTCAAGCAGATGGCGACTGATGCGGTGTCTGCGCTGGAAGGTGTAAATGAAGTGCAGGTCAACCTAACTTCTCAGACTCGCGGGAGTCATACCGAACAGCGTCAGATACTACAATCAGTCAAGAACATCATTGCCGTCGCTTCCGGCAAGGGTGGTGTGGCAAAATCCACCACAGCGGTCAATCTTGCCGTTGCGCTTCGACAGTCAGGTGCAAAGGTTGGGATTCTTGACGCCGACATATACGGACCATCCATTCCTACAATGATCCGCATCGAGAAGCAAGCAGAGCCGACACCAGATCAAAAGCTGTTACCAGCTGAAGGTGCGGGATTGAAGCTGATTTCAATGGGTCTTTTCGTTGACGCAGATCAAGCTGCGGTGCTGCGTGGTCCGATGGTTTCCAAGTATGTGTCGCAATTCCTCGGTGCGGTCGAATGGGGTGAACTTGACTACCTCATAGTGGATTATCCTCCCGGAACGGGTGACGTACAGCTAACCCTGTCGCAGCAAGCTCCTATCACAGGTGCACTGATCGTGACAACCCCTCAGAAGATAGCGTTGGCTGATGTCAAGCGAGCTATTGCGATGTTCAAGACGACCAAGATTCCGGTACTCGGCGTGTGTGAGACGATGAGTTATTTCCTCGCTGATGAGAAGAAGCATTACATCTTTGGACAAGGTGGAGGAACCTCTATTGCTGCTGAAAATGATGTTCCATTCCATGGAGAGATCCCTATTGATCCAATGGTAACAGAAAGTGGTGACACAGGCGTACCGATTGTAGTCAGCAAGCCGGACTCACCGGTGGCATCAGCATATCGTAAGGTAGCGGGGTCGGTCGCCTCTCAATTATCAATTGTGAACATGCTGGAGACTCAGTCGCAGAAGTCATTTTCACTTCAGTGGGAGGGTTAAAGTGAACAGCGGTGAAATAGGTGTCAGCTCTATAAAGCAAATTGATCGCCACACGCTCGGTATTGAGTGGACTGACGGGCATCAGGGAAGATGGTGGTTATCACATCTAAGGCGAAACTGTCCATGCGCGCTGTGTGTGGAGGAGATGACAAATAAGCCGCTGCTCGATCCCGATTCTGTGTCTGATGACATAACCTGTACGAGGGTAGATTCGGTTGGCAGGTATGCATTGACGGTTGAGTTTTCCGACGGACACTCGACAGGGATATTTACATTCAATAATTTGAGAAATATCTGCCAGTGCGAGGAGTGCTCGACCGGTGGGTAAAGTTTTTTTCACAAATTCCCGATCATTATCTGACAATCCCTTGACTTTCAGCTAAATTTGATTTAGCTTTGCGTTTCAGCATTCCTCGGTAGCTCAATTGGCAGAGCGGGTGGCTGTTAACCACTAGGTTGGGGGTTCAAGTCCCTCCCGAGGAGCC
>CAZVKN010000012.1:0-86924 GCA_964627035.1 uncultured bacterium
TGTAGCTCAATTGGCTAGAGCACCGGTCTCCAAAACCGGGGGTTGGGGGTTCGAGTCCCTCCAGGCCTGCTATAACGTGAGGATTGCAGGTGATTGAGAAGTTTACAAATTATTTGAAGGGAGTCCGCATTGAAACCGCCAAGGTTATGTGGCCCTCCCACGCACAGCTCCGCGAAAGCTCTGTGATTGTTATTGTGTTGGCGCTGATGCTGGCTATTTTTGTGTTCAGCACCGACATAATTTTGAACAACATTCTCAAGCTGATCTTATAGATTGATGGAAGAGCAGGTTGAAGCTCTGGATTGGTATGTTCTTCGTGTGTTCACCGGGAAAGAGGAGAAGGTGAAATCGTACATGGAGCAGCAAGCCAAACGGGAAGGTTTCAAAGGGCAGATTGAGGATGTTCTCATCCCCAGTGAAACCATTATAGAAATGAAGGATGGAAAACGCCGTGAGAAGATCCGTGTGCTTTTCCCCGGCTACATCCTCATTAAGATGTCTCTTGAGCTAAGAGTCAGGCACTTCGTCGTAAACACTCCGAATGTCATCGGTTTTGCCGATAACACTGAGGATCCGGAGCCGCTAAGAATTGAAGAGCTGAACCGGATTATGGGTCGTGAGGAGGTTAAAGAGGGTGCTGTAACGATTGACGTGCCGTTTGGCATTGATGAGAAAGTAAAGATCAACGACGGACCGTTCAAGGACTTTATCGGTTCAATCACTGAGATTAATCACGAAAGACGGAAGCTTAAGGTCTTGGTTTCCATCTTTGGGCGTTCGACCCCTGTTGAAGTTGATTTTTTACAGGTTACTACAAATATCAGCGAATAAGCTGAACGATTGATAATTCACCCTCAGCGCATCACTGACTGCGTGAGGGGTTTTTTGCTAAGAGGACTTAGATGGCTGCACCTAAAAAAAAGGTGGAAGGATTCCTAAAACTACAGATTACGGGTGGACAGGCGAACCCGTCACCTCCCGTCGGTCCTGCATTGGGACAGCGCGGGATCAATATCATGGAGTTTTGTAAGGCGTTCAATGCCCGAACAGAAGGGCAGATGGGTGTAACCCTGCCTGTTATCATCACCTATTACAAGGACAAGTCATTCAGCTTTGTCGTTAAGACTCCTCCGGCTGCTGTTCTGCTGAGGAAAGCTGCAGGCGTCGCCAAGGGATCTTCCGAGCCGAATCGAGAGAAAGTCGGTACGGTGACTTTGGATCAGGTGAAGGAAATTGCGGAGCAGAAGATGGTTGACTTGAACGCCCATACGATAGAAGCCGCTGCCAATATTATTGAAGGAACCGCCCGTAATATGGGTATTACGGTTGAAGGATAGCCATGGAACACAGTAAACGATTTTCAGATATAGCTGGTAAAGTTGACCGAATGACCGAATATGAATTGGAAGAGGCTGTCGGTAAGGTCAAGGAACTGTCCAGCACCAAGTTTGACGAGACAGTTGAAATTTCGGTCAACCTTGGTGTAGATCCTCGTCATTCAGACCAGATGATCCGCAGCACAGTGTCGCTGCCTCACGGTGTCGGAAAGGTTGTACGAGTATTGGTTTTGTGTAAGGAAGATAAGGTGCAGGATGCGCTGGATGCCGGTGCTGATTTTGCCGGGCTTGAGGAGTATGTTGAGAAGATTCAGGGGGGCTGGATGGATGTTGATTCGGTGATTGCATCGCCGGATGTCATGCCACAAGTGGGTAAGATCGGGCGCATACTCGGTCCGCGTGGGCTGATGCCGAACCCTAAAACAGGTACAGTCACACCAAATGTCGCTGATGCGGTAAAAGAGATCAAAGCGGGACGGTTGTCATTTCGCACGGATCGCTACGGAATCATTCATCTGCCGGTCGGTAAAGCGTCATTTGAGGTCAAGAGTCTGTATGAAAACATCCTGATGATTATCCGTACATTGCAGCGTCTCCGCCCAGCTGCTGCGAAAGGGCAGTATTTCAAGAAGATTCATCTGTCGAGCAGTATGGGACCTGGTGTTAAGGTTAGCAGAGCGAGTGCCTTAGCGGCGATTAGGTGATGGGTGACTTATGAAGTTCAATGTGATATTTGAAGAGAGTGATGAAGGAGGTTACAAGGTCTATGTACCGTCACTTCCAGGATGTATCAGTGAAGGTGATAGTGAAGCTGAGGCTTTGAAAAACATTCAGGAAGCGATAGAACTGTATCGTGAACTGTTTGATTAGGTGAACTTATGCGTCAAGTAGTAATATATCCGGGTGAAGACGGTTATTGGGTTGTTGAGTGTCCCAGCTTGCCGGGATGCATCAGCCAAGGCAGAAGCAAGAGAGAGGCTATCAATAACATACGTGAAGCTATTAGCGAGTATGTTATTGCGCTTGAAGAAGATGGTTTAGCTGTACCGGAGTAGCAAATATGTTTATACTTAGCGAATATGTGGAAAAGGCGATGGCGGAAGCTGTCTATGATAAATTAGAAGATGATTCATACGGCGGAAGGATACCAGTGTGCAGGGGTGTGTTAGCTTTTGCGCCAACACTGTATGAATGCCAAAGCGAATTACGCTCGGTTTTGGAAGACTGGATACTGTTGGGGCTGAAGTTGGGGCATGCGATTCCGGTAATTGAAGACATTAACCTAAACGTGGAAATGACCCGTGAGCCGGTGGACGCCATGTAATCGGTCAAAGTTTATTAGTAAGCTGAAAAGACTTGGTTTTGAGGGACTGTATTCCGGTTCTAAGCACCAGTATTTGATGTATTCCAACCATAGATTGGTTGTTCCATCAAACCGTGAGTATTCTGTTCCGCAATTGAGAATGATGATCAGAGAGATGGAAGGCATATTGGAACGGGAGATTTCGTCGGATGAATGGAATAGCTTATAACCAACTTTTTTAAGGAGATAACCATGCAAACATACTGTGAATCATGCAGTGCTCCGTTAGAAGGCGATTTCAAAGGCGTTTCCGACAAGTACTGTAAGTATTGCACTGATGATAAAGGGAATCTTATCACCCGTGAGCAGGCAAAGCAGGGTATCGCCGGATGGCTGAAGAGCTGGCAAGATATCAACGATGAAGTTGCAGCGAAGCGAGCTGAACATTGGATGCAAGCCATGCCTGCCTGGGCTGATGAGTAGGCAGTCATTCCTGCGAAAGCAGGAATCTCCATATATCATCACAATTATTGAAAGGAGTTAATCTGGGTGGATTTTGTGAATCATGCGGAGCACCGCTAGAGGGTGAATTTAAGGGTGCATCAGATAAGTACTGTAAGTACTGTGCTGACGACAAAGGCAACCGTGTATCGCGTGAACAGGCGCAGCAAGGTATTGCCGGATGGCTGAAGAGTTGGCAAGGCATCAGCGATGAGGTCTCGATGGAACGCGCCGGATTTTACATGAAGGCTATGCCCGCCTGGGCGGATGATTGATTATGAAGGGTGTTGATTTTGTAATTGATTCGATGGGTGAGAAAAAGGCGGTACTCCTTGATCTTCGTGAGTGGGGAGAAGCTTGGGAAGATTTTATGATGTGTTAGTTTCACTGTCTCGTAAAGATGAACCGACAATATCTTGGGATGTGGTGAAAGCTGACAATGAATTAGACAATAATAAATTTACATAAATAATAGGGTTGTCGCATGATACGTGCAGCACAACCGGCTGCAAAAAAGATTGAGACGACGGACAATCTGGATCAAATGTTAAAGGATTCCAGTTCTGTGCTGTTGGCGGATTTTACCGGAATGTCGGTCGCTCAATTTGACAGTTTGCGGCTCGAATGCTTCAAAAATGAGATCCGGTTCTTTGTTACGAAGAACACCCTCGCAAAGCTGGTGTTTGAAAAACAGGGACACTCCGGACTCGAAGATATCTTAACCGGACCGACAGGTTTCTGTTTCGGCTTTGATGATCCCATCGTGCCGATCAGAATAATCTACGATTTTATCAAAGAGCACAAACTGCCGGAAATCAAGGCATGCCTGCTTGAAGGTAAACTCATCAGTCCGGATGAAGTTAAAGAATTAAAGGATATACCACCACGTGAGATCTTGCTTGGCATGGTCGTCGGTGCTATTGCAGCACCCCTTGGTGGATTTGTATCAACATTGAATGAAATCGTCCGTTCGTTTGTGTCGGTGATAGATGCTGTTCGAGAGAAGGCTGAAGAAGATCCGGCAGGACGAGACGGGTTAAGTGCTATTGGAGGTTCCGTGGAATCTATTATAGAAGCGATAGAAAAAATGACCGTTCTTGAGCTGGTCGAATTAAAAAAAGCTCTTGAAGATAAATTTGACGTTTCCGCCGCTGCTCCGGTAGCGATGGCTGGAATGATGCCTGGTGCAGCTCCGGCAGCGGCTGAAGAAGCTGAGGAACAGACAGAGTTTGATGTGATCCTGACCGCCATCGGAGACAAGAAGATTCAGGTTATCAAAGAAGTGCGTGCAATAACCAGCTTGGGACTGAAAGAAGCCAAGGCTGTTGTTGACGAAGCTCCCAGACCGATCAAGGAAGCTATTTCCAAGGATGAAGCTATGGAGATAAAAGAGAAGATCGAAGGAGCAGGCGGACAGGTCGAAATAAAATAACAGCTTTTAAGTATGGAAATCCTCATTCACATCCGGCTATCAGGTCGGATGTGAAATGACTTGGATTGCACTTTTGATTGTTGTCGGGAGACATTGTGGCACTTTGTGTCCTGGATGACAAAAAGCAGTGTAACACGAGCAACATGTTGCCCGTGATTTCCGTATTTATAGCCAATTCTAACAGCTTACTGTGTGGAATAGCCGGTGACTCGGAGTTAAGGTAGATCACCTGCGAAACATGTGTTGAAAGGCTTTGATGTGCTTTTCTGGTAATTCTAACTGCAGTACAGCCTGAGATTTCATTGCGTAAGGTAGCTTGCATCTCAGACGGGAACCATTGCGAAACCGGAACCAGGGTTTCAAAGTCCCGTTACAATATAACAAGCAATCCATACCACACGCAACAATAATATGCCGTTACCTTCATATTTTACGGAGGCAGGTTGAAGAACGCTAATCGTGTCGAGCGCAAAAACTTTGCTCGAACACAGTCCGTCCTGGAAATGCCTGATCTACTGGACATCCAGCTGAATTCCTTTGAGGATTTTCTGCAAAAAGGTGTTCCGCCCGATCAACGTGTGCCGAAAGGATTGCAGGCAGTTTTTCTGAACGTTTTCCCGATTCTGGACAACAGAGAGGAAAACGTTTTGGAGTTTATCGAATATTTCCTGGCACCGCCGAGTTACTCAATTGAAGAGTGTCGGGAGCGCGGGGTGACGTATGCCGCTCCCCTGAAGGCGACACTTCGGCTTTCGAATCGTGATGATTACGACGACGATGACGACGACGAGTCCGAAATCCGTCAGACTATAGAGTCCGACGTCTATCTCGGAAACCTGCCGATAATGACACCGGATGGAACATTCATCATCAACGGTGCTGAGCGTGTTGTGGTCAGTCAGTTGCACCGCTCACCTGGTGTGTTTTTTGGCGATTCAATCCACCCAAACGGTACAAGGCTATACTCAGCGCGTGTGATTCCGTTCCGTGGGTCGTGGATCGAGTTCACCACCGACATCAATGACGTTTTGTTTGTTTACATTGATCGCCGCAAACGCTTCCCTGTCACAACTCTGCTCCGTGCGCTCGGATTCCCCGAATCATGGAAGATTCAGCAGCTCTATGGTTACGGAGAAGAGGTTAGCATTGGAACGAAAAAGATCAAAAACTATTTCGACAAGAGCACTCTGCTGCGGGAGATCGTTGATGAGAAAACCGGAGAGGTTTTAGCGGGTAAGGATATAAGCTTTACAAAAGAACTGCATGATCGGCTGAAAAAAAGGAAGATCAAAAAAGTTATCCTGTCAACTCTGAAGCATGAAGTTATCCACAATGTGGTTAACAACACACTCCGTAAGGATCGGACTACCAACGAGGATGAGGCACTCAGATTGATTTACCGCGAGCTGCGTGGTGGAGATGCACCCGACACCGACACTGCCCGAAAGCTGCTTGCGAGGCTTTTCTTTGACGAAAAGCGTTATGATCTTGGTGCTGTCGGTCGCTATAGAATCAACAACAAACTTGAACTGGATGTACCTCAAAGCACAACAGTTTTGACCGAAAAGGACATCGTTGCAATTGTCGGTCGTGTGTTGGCGTTGCGCGTCGGTGAAGAGGTAACAGACGATATTGATCACCTTGGCAACCGTCGCATACGCGCGGTCGGTGAGCAGTTAGCGAATCAGTTCACGGTGGCTCTGTCCCGTATGGCACGTACCATCAAAGAGCGGATGAACCTGCGTGATACTGACAAGCTGACTCCGCAGGATTTGGTGAATGTCCGCACGGTGTCATCGGTCATAAAGACCTTCTTCGGCACAAATCAGTTGTCACAGTTTATGGATCAGGTCAATCCGCTTGCGGAGTTGACACATAAACGGAGACTGTCGGCTCTCGGACCCGGTGGTCTGACACGCGAACGTGCCGGCTTTGAAGTCAGAGATGTGCACTACACTCACTACGGTCGTTTGTGTCCAATTGAAACTCCTGAAGGTCCCAACATCGGTCTGATCTCTTCTCTCTGTACATATGCGAGAATCAATAAGCTGGGATTTGTTGAGACTCCATACCGTAAGGTTACAAAAGGGAAGGTTTCTCGGAACATAGAATACCTGAATGCGGATGATGAGGACAAACTGATCATCGCTCAGGCAAATGCTCCGTTGAAAGATAACGGTAATTTTGTCAGGGATTTCGTCAAGGCTCGCTATCGCAGTGATTATCCGGTGAAAGCCCCGAAAGAGATTGATTACATGGATGTGTCGCCGAATCAGATTGTTTCTATTGCAGCTTCCATGATTCCATTTCTGGAGCATGACGATGCGAACCGTGCATTGATGGGATCGAACATGCAGAGGCAGGCTGTGCCGCTGCTCAATCCTCAGGCACCAAGAGTCGGAACCGGTATGGAGGCAAAGGCAGCTCACGATTCACGGACAATGGTGATCGCCCGTGAAGATATGAAGATTGCTAAAGTTGCTGCGGACAAGATCGTTGCAGAGAGAACAGTTTACGATCCGCGCGCACCCAAAGACGAACAACCGACTGAAGACGTCACCTTTGAGCTGCGAAAATTCTACCGTACAAATCAGGACACATCAATCAACCAGAGACCTTTGGTTTCTCCGGGTGACAATGTTAAGAAAGGTGACGTTCTCGCTGACGGGTGCGCAACCGATAGAGGTGATTTGGCGCTCGGTCGCAACATCCTCGTAGCATTTATGCCCTGGAACGGATACAACTTTGAGGACTCGATCATCGTTTCAGAGCGGTTAGTCAGAGAGGATGTGTTCACATCCGTTCACGTTGAGGAGGTTGACCTCGGTGTCCGTGAAACCAAACGAGGCACTGAAGAGTTAACCCGAGAGATACCAAACGTATCCGAGGAAACGACAAAAGACCTGGATGACAACGGTATCATCCGTATCGGGGCGTTGGTAAAAGAGAGCGATATCCTTATCGGTAAGGTCACTCCGAAAGGTGAGACTGAGCTGACTCACGAGGACAAACTACTGAAGGCGATCTTCGGTGATAAAGCCGGCGATGTCAAGAATGCATCGAAAAAAGCCCATCCTGGCATGTTGGGAACGGTAATTGATTCACAGCTCTTCAGCCGCAAGCGAAAGGATGCTGACTCCCGCAAAGATGAGAAGGAGAAGGTAGGACTTCTGGATCGGAATTTTGAACAGACTAAAGTAGAGACAGTTTCTGAAGCGTATGACTCTCTGCTCGAAGTTCTATCCGGAAAGATGTCGGTCAAAATTATTGATCGGTCAGGTGAGCGAACATTGGTGCCTGAAAACATAGTCTATGATGAAGAGACTATTCGATCATTGCCGCTTGAAAACCTTCCAACGGAGGTTGAATGGTGCGATGATAAAGATGCCAATGAAATTGCTAACTTCCTTCTCGAAAAATACCGAAAAGCAACATTTGATCAGGAAACAGACTATAGAAACGAGAAGCACCGCATTCAGGTTGGGGACGAGCTCCCAAGTGGAATTATACAACTTGCTAAGGTCAAAATTGCGAAAAAACGCAAGATTCAGGTTGGCGATAAGATGGCAGGACGTCACGGGAACAAAGGTGTTGTCGGAAAGATCGTTCCTGTAGAGGATATGCCTTTCCTTGAAGACGGAACGCCAATAGACATGATCCTTAACCCACTCGGTGTACCGTCACGGATGAACCTCGGGCAGTTGCTGGAGGTTGCGCTTGGATGGGCTGGCGAAAAGATGGATGTCAATTACGCCACCAATGTGTTTGACGGTGCGACACTGGAAGATGTTCACGAGCAGATGACCAAAGCAGGCTTGGATCCGTCAGGAAAAACCAAACTTTTTGACGGGCAGACGGGCGAACCGTTTGACCAGCCTGTGACTGTGGGAATGATCTACATGATGAAACTGTCTCACTTGGTCGAAGACAAGATTCATGCTCGTGCGATAGGTCCGTATTCGCTTATCACACAGCAGCCACTCGGTGGCAAGGCTCAATTTGGCGGGCAGAGATTCGGCGAGATGGAGGTCTGGGCATTGGAAGCGTACGGTGCGGCTCACACGTTGCAGGAGATATTGACCGTTAAATCGGACGACGTCATGGGCAGATCCCGCTCCTACGAAGCACTTGTCAAGGGTGACATACTTCCGGTACCGGGGACGCCTGAGTCGTTTAACGTGCTGGTCAATGAGCTAATCGGTCTTGGGTTGGAAGTTACGCTGGAGTAGTTAGCTCTCTATTGATTTGATGAATTTACAATTTCAGTATGATTAGTATCAGGAAGTTTTCTTTTAGTGCAACGTATATGAAAAGCACTATTGAGTTTTGCGGTGTGTAAATCAGTAATTCAGGTCAGAAATGCAAAGACAGTTCGACGCAGAACCGAATCCTTTTAGCAGGATTACCATAGGTTTAGCTTCTCCTGAGGCAATTTTAGAACGCTCTCAGGGTGAGGTGACCAAGCCGGAAACAATCAACTACCGCTCGTACAAACCGGAAAAAGACGGTCTGTTCAGCGAGAGGATTTTTGGACCTACCAAAGATTGGGAATGTTTCTGCGGTAAATATCGCGGGATGCGTTACAAAGGTATTATTTGCGACCGCTGCGGTGTTGAGATTACCCGCAAAGATGTGCGACGCAAGCGAATGGGGCATATCGAGCTGGCGGTCCCGGTAGTTCATATCTGGTTCTTCAAGTCACCTCCGTCCAAGACCGGAAATATATTAGGGCTGAGTGGTCGGGAACTTGAGAGAGTTATCTACTATGAGGCGTACTCCGTCGTAAATCCCGGTCCGACCGACCTGGAACCCGGAAAACTGCTGACTGAAACGGAAAGATTTGATATTCTCGAAGAGCTGGGACCTGAAAATGAAGAGCTGCCTGACGATGATGAAAACAAGTTCGTCGCACTGATGGGTGGCGAGGCGATCCTTCAGCTTCTGCAGAATACCAATATTGCTGAGCAGTCTCGCGATTTTCGTGCACGGATTCTGACCGAAACATCTATGCAGCGAAAGAACGATCTGATCAAACGACTCCGTGTTATTGAGGCATTTTTAAGAATCGAAAATCTGGAAGATAATAAGCCGGAATGGATGGTTATGCGAGTTATTCCGGTAGTGCCGCCGGATCTAAGACCGTTGCTTCCGCTCGATGGCGGTAGATTTGCAACCTCTGACCTCAATGACCTTTATCGTCGGGTTATCATTCGCAATAACCGGTTGAAAAAGCTGATCGGTGTCAATGCTCCCGATGTCATCCTTCGCAACGAAAAAAGGATGTTGCAAGAAGCGGTTGACTCACTCTATGACAACGGAAGAAAAGCGGTTGCAATGCGTTCGGATGGCAACCGTCCTCTCAAATCGCTGTCCGACAATTTGCGTGGTAAGCAAGGTCGGTTCAGACATAACCTGCTCGGAAAACGAGTTGACTATTCGGGTCGTTCAGTTATTGTCGTCGGTCCTGAGCTAAAGCTTCATCAATGTGGACTGCCTAAAAATATGGCGGTTGAGCTGTTCAAGCCGTTCATTATCCGTAAGCTGATAGAGAAAGATTATGTGAAAACAGTTAAAGCCGGTAAGAGATTGGTAGAACGGAAGGATGAGAAGGTGTGGGAGCTTCTTGAGGATATTATTCAGGAGCATCCTGTGATGCTTAACCGTGCCCCGACGCTGCACAGGCTCGGTATTCAGGCTTTTCATCCGATCCTGATAGAGGGAAAAGCTATCCGTTTGCATCCACTGGTTTGCTCGGCGTTTAACGCAGACTTTGACGGCGATCAGATGGCTGTTCATATTCCGCTGTCATACGAAGCACAGATCGAAGCGCGTCTGCTGATGCTTGCACCGAGAAACATACTGGCTCCAAAAGACGGTCGTCCGATTGCTGTTCCGAGTCAGGATATGGTGCTTGGAAGTTACTATATCACCAAAATTCTCACTGATGGAAAGGGAGCAGGCAAGAAATTCATGGATAGCCGTGAAGTTATGATTGCCCTGGATTGTGGTGCAGTCGGAATGCACTCTGTGATTGAAGTAACTATTAACGGCTCAGTCATTAAAACCACGCCGGGTCGTGTGCTGTTCAACGACATCCTTCCTAAAGAGGTTCAAGAGAGGCATTACTACAACGAACTTATGACAAAGAAACGTCTTGAGCAAATCGTGTCGGATGTTTATAGGCTTATGGGATTTAACAGCACTGCCAAATTTCTCGACGATCTGAAGAGCATGGGCTTCAAACACGCCACCCGCGGCGGTTTGTCAATCGCTCTTTCGGATGTTGAAGTGCCGCCGGATAAGGAAGAGTTGATCACAATCGCCAAAGATGGCGTTGAAGGGATTCAGGAACATTTTGCCATGGGTATTCTGACCGATGGTGAACGATACAACAAGATAATTGATGCATGGACAAATGCGACTGTTAAAGTTGCCGACTCGATGTTCAGGCATCTGAGAAATTCGCAGAAAGGTTTTAACCCACTGTTTATGATGGCAGACTCAGGTGCGCGTGGATCAAAAGAGCAGATTCGTCAGCTTGCAGGTATGCGCGGTCTGATGGCTAAGCCGCAGAAGACCATGACCGGCTCAAAAGGTGAAATCATCGAAAATCCGATCACCGCAAATTTTAAGGAAGGTTTGTCGGTGTTGGAGTACTTTATCTCGACTCACGGCGCACGTAAAGGGTTAGCTGATACAGCACTGAAAACTGCTGATGCAGGTTATCTGACGAGACGTCTGGTTGACGTTGCTCAGGATGTGATTGTTTCAGAGGATGATTGCGGAACAATTCGCGGAATAAATGTTGAAGCAGCCAAAGAGGGTGAGGAAATTTCTGCACAACTGTTCGACAGGATCATCGGTCGGGTCAACGCTGAACCTCTGCTGCATCCGGAAACCGAAGAAGAGGTGCTGCCGCAGGGAACTCTGATTCAGGAAGACGAAGCTAATAAGATCGCTGATGCAGGAATCACCAAGGTGATGATCTGCTCGGTGCTGACATGTGAAACAGCGAGTGGAGTCTGTGCCAAGTGTTATGGCATCAATCTGACCAACATGGAGTTGGTTGATAAGGGAGAGGCTGTCGGCGTCATCGCTGCACAGGCAATCGGTGAGCCCGGCACTCAGCTAACTCTGCGTACATTCCATATCGGTGGTACAGCATCCCTGTTCACCACTGCTTCGGAAGTTCCGGCGAAGGGTGACGGAAGGATCGAGTACGAAAACATTGATTCGGTGAAGCGGGATGACGGCACCAACGTGGTGTTACGGCGCAACGGTATCATTAGGTTGATTGATGATAACAACCGGGTCATCTCACGGTATTCAGTACCTTATGGTGCCGCAATTATCATTGATGATGGGGCGCAGGTCAAAGAGGGGGAACCGCTGTTCCGCTGGGAGCCGTATTCAGCGGCAATCCTCGCCAATCATACTGGCAAGATTAAATTCCTTGACATCACAGAGGGAATGACTATGACCGAATCCGCCAATGAGGTTACCGGCGGAAAAAGACAGAAAGTCATCACTGAGTCGAAAGATCGCAGCCTCAACCCGTTGATCCACATTGTTGATGACAAAGGTGAAGTCCAAGGTCAGTACATCCTGCCGATAGGTGCTTTGCTGGAAGTTGACGATGGCGATGAAGTCAAGGCAGGTGATCCACTTGTCAAGATTCCACGCTCAACATCAAAGACTCGTGACATCACCGGTGGACTCCCGAGAGTAGCCGAGTTGTTTGAGGCACGTCGTCCTAAGGAGCCGGCGGTCGTCACCGAGATTGACGGCACGGTGAAATTCGGGAAAGTTAAGCGAGGTGTCCGCGAGATAACCGTCACACCGCCTCCCACTGAAAAGGGGGAAGTCGCTGAAACAAAGAAATATCAGGTCCCTGTCGGAAGGCATATTCTAGTCAACGACGGCGAAAATGTATCTGCAGGTGAACGTCTGATTGAGGGCGCCGTATCTCCTCAGGACATACTGAAGATTCTCGGTCCTGGAAAGGTTCAGGAATATCTCGCGAATGAGATTCAGGACGTGTACAAGCTGCAGGGTGTGAAGATCAACGACAAGCACATTGAAGTGATTGTCCGTCAGATGATGCAGAAGGTTCGCATTCAGGATCCGGGTGATACGATGTATCTGCAAGGTGATCAGGTCGGACACACCCGACTGCTCGCTGTAAACCGAAAGATGGCGCGCCGAGTCGTCATTGTTGAGCAGGGAGATTCAAAATATCCGGTGGGAACTGCTGTTGAGAAGAGTGCGTTCAGGCGCGAGCTTCGTCGAATTAAGAAAGATGGACTCAAAGAACCGGAAACTCGTGGTGGACGCCCTGCTAAAATGCAGCAGATTTTGCTCGGTATAACACAGGCATCATTGGCAACTGAGAGCTTCATTTCTGCTGCTTCATTTCAGGAAACAACGCGTGTCCTTGCCGATGCGGCAATCGGCATGAGGACTGATGATTTGCATGGACTGAAGGAAAATGTCATCATGGGACATCTTATTCCTGCAGGAACCGGCTTAAAGCGGTATCGCTCGCTGATAGTTGAGCCCCCGGCGAGTGAATTGGAAGAGCTTAAAGCTCAAGAGAGCGATGAACTTGATGCACAGCTCGAAGGGCTGTCATTGGATGTCATCGGCAGAGGACAACTTCGGTAGAATCTCGCCGGAACGGGGTTGTTTTTTGTGTTCTCCACTCTATTTCTCGAGAACAGGATTGGCGGATAACTTTTAGTTGACTTGTCATTTGTAAACAGCTACATTATCAGATTCTCAAAATGGACGCATTTAGACTGTTGCGATCCATTGACTTGTATATTAAAGAGGAAAAACGTTGCCAACATTGAATCAGTTGGTCCGCAAAGGACGGTGGACAAAGAAAACGAAAAGCATGGCTCGCGCGCTTGGTGGGTGTCCTCAGAAGCGTGGTGTGTGTGTCAGGGTTTATACCACGACACCGAAGAAACCGAACTCGGCACTGCGAAAGGTAGCTCGTGTGAGGTTGTCAAACGGGATCGAGGTGACCACGTATATTCCGGGTGAAGGACACAACCTGCAGGAACACTCGATTGTATTGGTTCGCGGCGGTCGTGTAAAAGATCTTCCCGGTGTCCGTTATCATATCGTTCGCGGTGCATTGGATACCGCCGGTGTTGAGGACAGGAAGCAGGGACGCTCCAAATACGGAAGCAAGCGCAAGAAGAAGTAAGTTACTCTCAACGATAACACTATATAGTCCTAATTGACGAAAAATTATGTCAAGACGTAAACGAGCGACACACAGGGAGATACTTCCAGATCCCAAGCACAAGGATCTGCTGGTCTCAAAGTTTATCAACAATCTGATGAAGAGTGGCAAAAAGAGCACTGCTGAAAGGTCGTTTTATCGTGCATTGGATATGATCGCCGAGCGCACCAAGAAAAACGGTCTGGAAGTGTTTCATCAGGCGATTGAGAACGTGAAGCCTGAGCTGGAAGTCAAATCACGCAGGGTCGGTGGTTCAACTTATCAGGTTCCGGTTGAGGTTCGTCCCGAGCGTCAGCAGGCACTCGCCATTCGCTGGCTTATCGGTTTTGCCCGCAAAGGGAAGGAAAACACCATCGCCGGAAGATTAGCCTCTGAACTGATCGCTGCAGCCAACAGCGAAGGACCGACGGTCAAGAAGCGTGAAGATACACTAAAAATGGCTGAAGCAAACAGAGCGTTTGCACACTTCCGATGGTAGAGATAAATTTTACAGGGGCAGTCGTTTATGATTGACCCCTATTACAGAATAAACCTTAGTCACAATTTGAGATAGATTACTTATACTGTGGCAGTTAGAAATATAGCTTAATTAAAATCGTCAGACTTAGGGATGTTCATGCAAAGCAGCCGTAGGGCTGCTTTTCGCATATATGTCAATGGAAAAAAATAACGGAAAATCGAAGAAGAAGGAAAAGGTTGCCCCGCTGAACCTCGTGCGCAATATCGGTATTATGGCGCACATTGATGCAGGTAAGACTACGACAACCGAACGGATCCTTTATTACACCGGCAGAACCTACAAGATGGGTGAAGTTCATGAAGGCACCGCCATTATGGACTGGATGGATCAGGAGCGCGAGCGAGGTATAACCATAACCTCCGCTGCGACGACCTGTCCCTGGAAAAAACACCGCATTAATATTATTGATACACCGGGTCATGTTGACTTTACAGTTGAGGTTGAGCGCTCTCTCCGTATTCTCGACGGAACGGTTGCCCTCTTCTGCGCTGTAGGTGGTGTGGAGCCTCAATCTGAGACTGTCTGGCGTCAGGCTGTCCGTTACGGAGTACCTCGTCTGGCATACGTTAACAAGATGGATCGCGCAGGTGCTGATTTTTACCGTGTGGTCAAGATGATGAAAGAGCGGTTGGGCGCTGTCCCAATTCCGATCCAAATCCCACTCGGGCAAGGTGAGATGTTCAACGGTATGGTTGACCTTATTAAGATGAAATCAATCACCTACCTGAAAGACAGCCTTGGGATGAAGTTTGAAGAGGATGACATTCCTGAAGATATGATTGACGATGCTCGCAAATGGCGCGAGAAGATGCTTGAAGCCATTTCCGACTATGATGATACGTTGATGGAGAAATTTCTCGAAGATGAAGACATAGATGAGAAAGAGATAATTGCAGCACTCAGGCAAGCTACGATTGCATCGAAAGTAACCCCTGTTTTGTGTGGTTCATCATTCAGATTCAAAGGTGTACAACGTCTGCTTGACGCTGTGCTGAATTTTTTGCCAAGCCCTCTTGATGTTGAACCTGTCACAGGTTTGGTACCCATCACAGAACAGGAAGAACAACGCACGCACTCTCCTGATGAGCCTTTTTCCGCTTTAGCATATAAGGTTGTAACGGATCCGTTTGTCGGCAAACTGACATACATCCGCATCTATTCCGGTAAGATTAAAGCAGGCGAATCTGTAGTCAATGCCGTTACAGGCAAGAAGGAGCGGCTGAACAGACTCTTGCGTATGTTTGCCAATAAACGTGAAGACCTCAAGGAAGCTCAAACCGGTGACATCATCGCTGTAGTAGGTCTGCGAAAAACCCGTACAGGCGACACACTCTGCGACCGAAAGCATCCGATTATCCTGGAGAAGATGACGTTTCCGATTCCGGTTATTTCAACCACAGTTGAACCTAAGAGTCAGCAGGATCAGGATAAGCTCGGTGAAGCACTGCACAAGTTAGCCGATGAGGATCCGACATTCCACATCAGCACTGACAAAGAAAGCGGTCAAACGCTGATTTCGGGCATGGGCGAGCTGCATCTCGAAGTATTGGCGGAGCGGATCCGCCGTGAGTTTGGCATTGAGTTTAGTCAGGGTCGTCCACGTGTATCTTATCGCGAGACAATCACGCAATCGGCACCCGGTCAGAAGAAGTTCGTCCGGCAAACCGGTGGCAGAGGTCAATTTGCTCACGTCAAGCTTGAGATTGAGGTTGGTGAACCCGGCAGTGGATATACATTTGAGAATAAAGTGGTTGGCGGCAGGATCCCGCGCGAGTTTATCGAGCCGACCAACAAAGGTATTCAGGATGCACTGAAAAGTGGCCCGCTGGCGGGCTATCCTCTGATTGATATTAAAGTGACGCTGTTGGACGGTGCTCATCACGATGTTGACTCATCAGAGTTAGCCTTCTCTGTGGCAGGATCAATGGCTGTCAAGGATGCGCTGAACAGAGCACAACCTGTGCTGCTTGAGCCGATTATGAAGCTCGAAGTAATCCTGCCGGAGCTGTATCTCGGGGATGTCGTTGGAGATTTGAACTCCCGACGAGCCAAGATTATTGCGATTGATGTTAAGGACGATTATCAGGTTATCTCTGCTGAAGCGCCGCTGGCGATGATGTTTGGATATGCGACAAATCTGCGGTCACAGTCTCAGGGACGGGCACTGTTCACGATGGAGTTTCTCCGTTATGAGCAGACTCCTGAGAAGGTGCAGACCGAAATTTTGGAGAAACTGAGAGGTTTTTAATCGGCATGAACAAGCTGTCAACCCGCTGTGGTTGACGGCTCTATGCTGTTGATATCTGTTGTTGTGTCAACCACGGCGGGTTGACACCGGAGGAAGCTCTAATGCCATCAGGATATCTAAGATACTGGGTACTAATTTCCGTAGCAGCCGGATGGTTTTTGGTAACCGGTCGCTTACCTCTCTATCGAGGCGGTGCATTGCGGATTCAAATGTTTGGATACGAGCTTCAGGTGCTTTGCTGCTGATCGGATTGTGGGTTAAGTTAAGTTGGTTGGGGGCACTGTTCGGTCATGAGACATACGGCAGACCGATAGTGCTGGTTCTTGGAGTAATTGTGCTCTTCATTGGTTTGGTTAAAAGTTTAAGTCAGAAGCCGTTATAGATCATGTTAGGAATTTTTGGAACAATTGCCGCGGCATACATGTTGGTCACGGGTTCTGTTCCGCTCAGATTTGGAAGGAGTGGACCGTATAATCCGTGGATCAGAGCTGCTGGTGGAGTTCTGCTTGTTGGGATATGGCTTCCAATGGACTGGCTCGGTGTGATTTTTGGTGCTGAAGAGTATGGCAGACCGATAGTTTTGGTAATTGGGTTGATTGTTTTGGTGATCGGAATTGTGAACAGCTTTTCACGTCCGGCATAACCCCGAATTTTTACTGTTTTTTTGAAAACAGGAGTAAAAAGTAGTGAATCATCTGTTACTCTGAGAAAAAAATAGTATATTAAAGTTTGTGACTTTTCGGAAGCGTGAAATAGAATCTGCAGCCAATGAAGCATTTATTGGCTTGAATTAAATAAGAAAATAGTATGCCCGGACAAACGATTCGCATTAAACTGAAGGCTTACGATCATAACCTGATTGATAAGTCAACGGAAAAAATCATACGCACTGCGCGAGCAACTGGAGCAGCCATTTCCGGACCGATTCCGTTGCCGACAAAGAAGCGTGTATATACGGTATTACGCAGTCCGCATGTGGACAAAAAGTCTCGCGAACAGTTTGAGACTCGTGTGCACAAGCGGGTTATAGATATTTTAAACTCGTCACCCCGCACAATTGACGCACTGATGCGACTCGAATTGCCGGCTGGGGTTGATATCGAGATAAAGACATGATTACCCTGCTCGGAAAGAAAAAGGGAATGGGAGCTGTGTTTGATGAGCACGGTCGCTGTACACCGGTGACGGTTCTCGAGATAGGTCCTTGTCCCGTAACACAGATAAAGTCTGTCGAGACTGATGGCTATGATGCTGTCCAGATCGGGTTTGAACCGATTCGTGACAAGTTAGTCAACAGTCCGAAAGCCGGACATTTTAAGAAAGCCGGTGTTAAGCCTCACCGTCTGCTGAGCGAATTCCACTATGATGACGCCGGGCAGAGTTTCAAGAACGGTGATGTGCTTGCTGTTGATCGCTTTAAGCCGGGTGATGTGGTTAATATCACCGGAACCAGCAAAGGACGCGGTTTTTCAGGTGTCATTAAGCGACACAATTTCCATCGTCCGAAACAGACTCACGGTACACATGAGTCATTCCGTGGCGGCGGGTCAATCGGACAATGCGCATCTCCATCGAGAGTGTTCCCGGGTGTTAAGATGCCGGGACGTTATGGTGGAGCGAGAGTCACTGTAAAAAATCTTCGAGTAGTTGATGTTGATACAGATAACGGTTTACTGATGGTTAAAGGTGCGGTGCCGGGACCTTCGGGACGTTACGTCAGCGTCTGCATGACGAGGAGAAACTCATGACAGCGACCGAAACTAAAACGGACAATCAGGTGATGAAACTGCCTGTCTATCGAACTGACGGCACACCTTCCGGCGAAGAGGTCGAGCTGGATGCGCGTCTGTTCGGTCTCCCACGCAACGATCATGTCTTATATCTGGCGGTCAAAACTGAAATGACCAACCGACGCCAGGGAAATCATTCAACAAAAACAAGAGCTATGGTTCGTGGTGGCGGCAAGAAGCCGTTTAACCAGAAAGGACGCGGCGGCGCTCGAGCCGGGACGATTCGCTCTCCGTTGTGGCGAGGTGGTGGCATTACTTTCGGACCGCAGCCGCACGATCACAACATGAGCATGCCGAAGAAAGCAAAGAGACTGGCTCGCCGTGTTGCGCTGAGTGTCAAGGCTCAGGCGAATGCAATTACGCTGATTGAAGATTTTGACCTGCCACAGCCGAAGACTAAAGAGATGGCAACGATCCTCAATCATTTTGAAGCCGGGAACATGTCAGCACTGTTTATTGTTGACGGAGACAAACCCACTATAGTCAAATCCTGTCGCAATATACCGCGAGTTGACGTGAGAAACGGGATCAACAGCTCTACTTATGATATTCTGAGGGCAAAGCGATTGATAATCACGCGCTCGGCATTGGACAATTTGGTAAAGGGGCTTGTCAATGAAAAGTAGTCTGGAAATTATAAAACGACCGCTGGTCACAGAGAAGATGACACGCCTTCAAGAAGAGTTGAATCAGTACGCTTTTGAAGTGGATTCCGACGCAAATAAGATTGAGATCAAACGGGCTGTTGAAGAGCGATTCAAAGTCAGTGTGTCGAAAGTGAGAACCATGAACGTACTCGGAAAAGTGAAAAGATTAGGAAGATTCACAGGTCGCAGGTCCGGTTGGAAAAAAGCTGTCGTTACGCTCGCCAAAGGCGATAGTATTGACCTGTTGGAGGGATAAATGCCGGTAAAAAAACGTAAACCGACCACACCGAGCCAACGCTTTATGAGCGTGCTGGACTTCAGTGATATAACCAAGACTACTCCTGAAAAGTCACTCCTGAAGCCAGTCAAAAGCAGCGGTGGTCGCAACAGCAGAGGACGTAAAACCGCACGACATCGTGGCGGTGCACACAAAAGACGTTACCGGATCATTGACTTCAAACGAAATAAGCTTGATATTCCGGCTCGCGTAGCTGCAATCGAATACGATCCTAACCGTTCGGCGAACATCGCACTGCTGTTTTATGCGGATGGTGAGAAGCGATACATCATCGCTCCAAACGGGTTGAAGGTTGATGACACGATCAAGTCCGGCAGGCATCTCGATGTGAAACCGGGTAATGCTATGCCACTCATTGACATCCCGCTCGGTACGACTATTCACAACGTGGAGATGAAACCGGGCAAGGGTGCTCAGATCGCTCGCGGTGCAGGCGTCGGAGTACAGGTGATTGCCAAAGAGTCACCTTATGTGCTTCTGAAGCTTCCCTCAGGAGAGACCAGAAAATTCCTACAGACCTGTCTGGCAACGGTCGGGTTCGTAGGAAATGCTGACCATGAGAAAGTCGTGTTGGGCAAAGCGGGTAGGAGCAGGTGGCGGGGACGTCGTCCGCAGTCACGCGGGGTAGTCATGAATCCGCACGATCACCCGATGGGTGGTGGTGAAGGCAAGTCTTCGGGTGGACGTCATCCATGTACACCGTGGGGTAAGCCTACCAAGGGTTACAAGACGCGGAAGAAGAACAAAGCTTCCGACAAGCTGATCGTTCAAAGACGGAAGAAACGTAAGTAGTTTAAGTTAAAAAAGTTTGCAAGTTTGCAAATTAGCAAGTTTGAAACCATTAAACGTTACTTCCTTGTAACTTGGGAACTTGATAACTTGACAACTTGACAACTTAATCAGAGGTTTGAGATGGCGCGGTCCCTGAAAAAAGGACCTTATATAGACCGGAAGCTTCAGGCGAAGGTTGATAAGCTCAACGAGACGAAGAAGAAACGAGTCGTTAAGACGTGGGCTCGTCGTTCGGTAATTCCACCGGATTTTGTCGGTCATACATTGGCAGTACATAACGGTAAGAAGTTTCTGCCTGTGTTTATAACGGAGAATATGGTGGGGCATAAGTTAGGTGAATTTTCACCGACACGCACTTTCCGGGCACACGGTGGAAAGAAAACAGATCGCGGAAGCAAGGTCAAATAAATGTTGCAAGCACATGCAATTGCAAAATGGGTGCGGATAGCGCCACGTAAAATGCGCTTGGTCGCAAACATGGTTCGAGGTAAAGGTGTTGAAGAAGCGGTCAATGTACTTCACTTCTCCACAAAGAGAGCCTCTGAGCCGATAGAGAAAGCCATCCGATCAGCTCTCGCTAATCTGATGGTGCAGGACGAAGCAACCAGAATTGATACAGATCAGGTGTACATAAGCGAAATCCGCATTGACGAAGGACCGACGTGGAAGCGTTGGAAGCCTCGCGCAATGGGCAGAGCAACCCGGATCCGCAAACGCACCAGTCATGTCACGGTTGTGGTAACTGCAAAAGAGTAATCGCATAATATTATCCTCAATAAATTGATGAGATTTTAGTGGGACAGAAGACTAATCCAATCGGACTTCGATTGGGAATCAACAAAACCTGGGCGTCAAACTGGTTTGACCAGAAGAACTTTGCCAGCAAGTTGGAGGAAGACCTTAAACTTCGCAGGTATCTGGATCAGAGACTGTCAAATGCCAGCGTTGCACGCATCGGGATCGAGCGCACGCTGAAGCAGATCATCGTCAATGTCCACACCGCGAGACCCGGTATCGTTATCGGTCGTAAAGGGGCGGATGTGGACAAACTGCGCGCTGAGCTGAAAACTTTAACAGGCAAGGATGTCCAGATAAATGTCGTTGAGATTAAGGTTCCGGAGCTGGAAGCTGCTCTCGTGGCTGAAAATCTGGCACAGCAACTGGCTGGGAGAGTCTCGTTCCGCCGCGCTATGAAGCGGGCAATACAGACCACCCGACGTCTCGGTGCTGAAGGGATTAAGATCATGTGTAAGGGTCGCCTCGGCGGTGCTGAAATGGCTCGATCCGAAACCAAAAAGGATGGACGGATTCCGCTGCACACATTGAGAGCTGATATTGATTACTCTTTGAAAGTAGCCTATACAACAATGGGAACTATCGGTGTGAAGGTTTGGATCTGTAAGGGTGAGATTCTGGATAAGAATGAGCAGCCCACGAAACCTAAAGCTAAGCCGAGAAGGGGTCGGAGGTAAATATGTTAGCTCCTAAAAGAGTAAAACACCGTAAAGTACACCGCGGTCGAATTCGGGGGAAAGCATATCGCGGGAGCACTATTGCATTCGGTCAATACGGCTTGAAAGCGACGACACCGTTCTACATGACTTCGCGTCAGATAGAAGCTGCCCGTATCGCTATTACCCGGTTTGTAAAGCGTGGCGGAAAAGTCTGGATCAGGGTTTTCCCTGATAAACCTATTACCAAAAAACCTGCTGAGACACGTATGGGAAAGGGTAAAGGGGCTCCTGAATTTTGGGTTGCACGGGTAAAACCGGGGCGGATCATGTTTGAATTGGAAGGCGTGCCTGAATCGGTCGCCCGTGAAGCAATGGCACTGGCTGCACAGAAACTGCCGTGCGCCAGCAGATTCGTCAAGCGTGAGGATTAAGCGGTGAAAGCCCATAAAATACGTGAAATGTCACCGTCCGAGTTGGCGGACAGTATTAAAGATAAGCAGGAAGAGCTGGCGAATCTGAAGTTTCAAAAGTCGCTGCATCAATTGGATAATGTCACTCAAGTCAGAACAGTACGTCGTGAGCTGGCTCGATTGGAAACTATATATAGAGAACACATATTGAAAATCCGCATGCTCAGTGGTGAAGAACTCGGCGAGGAGTTATGATGGAAAACCGCGGTAATCGCAAGGTTATGCTGGGAACGGTCACCTCCACCAAAATGGAAAAGACCATGACCGTAATGGTTGAGCGCAAGCTTCCTCATCCTCGCGTGAAGAAATTTTACAAACGATCGAACAAATTTTTTGCCCATGATCCGGAGAACAGTTGTCGCGAAGGGGATCTGGTTAGAATTGTGGAGTGTCGCCCGATGTCGAAGCATAAACGGTGGCGGCTTTTAGAGATCGTACAACGGAAACTTTAGTAGTTGTCAAGTTCACAAGTTGCAAAGTTTGAAAGTTAAGAGTTAATCTCTTCTGACTTGTCAACTTGATGACTTGTAAACTTGCAAACTAATGAATAATAATGATTCAAGAAGAAACACAACTGATCGTCGCTGATAACACCGGAGCAAAGCGGGTTAAATGTTTCCGTATTCTTGGCGGAACGAAGCGGCGGTATGCAACCGTTGGAGACATTATAGTTGTCTCCGTGAAAAGCGCAACACCGACCAGCCGTGTCAAGAAGGGCACGGTATCCAAAGCCGTAGTAGTTCGCGTCAGAAAAGAGGTTCGCCGTCGTGACGGATCGTACATTCGATTTGACGAGAACGCCTGTGTACTGCTCGATGAGAAGCTGGAAATGGTCGGAAACCGCATCTTCGGACCGGTTGCGCGCGAATTGCGCGAAAAACGATATATGAAAATAGTATCTCTCGCACCTGAAGTGCTGTAGGATTCACTTATGATAAAGCGTTTAAAAAAAATCAAAGGTAACCACCTGCATGTTCGCAAGGGAGACACGGTTCTTGTTCTCTCAGGCAACAATCGCGGTAAGCGGGGAAAGGTACTGAAAGTATATCCTGATTTGAATAAGGTGGTCGTCGAAGGTGTCGCTTTTATGAAGAGGCATACAAAACCGAGCACGAAACTTCCGCAGGGTGGTATTATGGAGCGTGAGCGAGCTATTCATGCATCCAAGGTTATGGTAATTGATCCAAAGACGGACGAGCCGACCCGTATCGGGTACAGGACATTGGAAGTTGAGGGCAAGAAAGTACGAGTTCGATTTTCGAAAAAATCTGGTGAAACGTTAGCTGGTTAATAATGGCGGATAAAAAGATATCACCGAAGAAAGAAGCTAAATCCGATAAGAGCAAAGCGAAAAAGGATACCAAAGCTCCGAAGGGTAAAGCAGCAAAGGGAAAATCCGGTAAAAAGGGCAAAGGCAAAAAAGTACAGAAGGTTGCCGCCGTTCCCAAAGATTATGTCCCGCGTCTGAAGAGCATGTATAGCGAGCAGATCATTCCTTCTTTGAAGAAGCAATTCTCAATCAAAAATCCGATGCTGGTACCGAAGCTCGGCAAGATTGTTTTGAACGTTGGAATCGGAACCATGCATGCTGATGCAAAGCTGGCTGAATCAGTTGCTGAAGAGCTTGGGCTTGTCGCAGGACAGAAAGCGGTATTGACCCGGGCACGGAAATCAATAGCGAATTTCAAGCTGAGAGACGGGATGGTTGTCGGCTGCCGGGTGACGCTTCGCAATGAGCGGATGTATGAATTTTTTGACAGGCTCATAGGAATTGTTATTCCTCGTATTCGTGACTTTCGCGGACTGAGCGACAGCTCATTTGACGGTCGCGGTAATTACAATTTTGGCATAAAGGAGCAGATTGTCTTTCCCGAAATAGACTACGACAAAGTGGTCAAAATTCACGGAATGGACATCACAATTACGACGACTGCCCAGAACGATGAACAGGCGTTTGAACTGATGAAAGGATTCGGATTTCCTTTCAGTCGTCAGGAAGAAGAAGCTTAGAATTTTATTTATTTAGAGAATATGGCAAAAAAGGCATTAGTAGTAAAACAGAGACGAACACCGAAATTCAAGGTGCGCAAGTACAACCGCTGTCATCGCTGTGGCAGACCGAGAGCATATATGCGTGATTTTGGAATTTGTCGCATCTGTTTCAGACAGTTGGCTCTGGACGGTATGATCCCGGGCGTAACAAAATCGAGCTGGTAGGAGTGATGTTATGAGTATGACTGATCCAATAGCCGATCTGCTTACGCGCATTCGGAACGCAACACGTGCGAACAAAAAGACAATTGACATTCCCGATTCACGTCTGAAGCGGGATATTGCGAAGATATTGGTGCAGGAGAGATTTGTCACCAGATATATTCGTATTCGTGACAACAAGCAGGGTCTTTTGCGCTTATATCTGAAATATACGTCTGAAGGCGAAAGCGTGATTGATGACTTACAGAGAGTCTCTCGTCCGGGTCGCCGGATGTATTTCAGATCGAATAAGATTCCGCGAGTGTTGAACGGTCTCGGTGTTTTGATTATGACCACCCCGAAAGGTGTCATGACCGACCGACAGGCACGCGAACAAGGTGTCGGCGGAGAACCGCTGTGTAAAGTTTGGTAATTTAATCGGATGGAAGGGTGCAAAACGAGTCAGAACGGTGGCTTATTGCAGAATTTCATTCGGTATTTCACTTTTTGAGGATAGATAATGTCACGGGTTGGTAGAGAACCGCTGCCCATTCCTGATGGTGTGACGGCTACAATGGATGACCGGTTTATAACGGTTAAAGGCAAACTGGGCGAGCTGAATCATACGATTCCGGAAGGAATTGATGTGATGCAGGAAAATAGCGTTATTACGGTAACGCGGGAAAAGGATAATCATCGTCAGCGCGCCTTGCACGGTTTAACCCGAGCTTTGCTGGCAAATATGGTTTATGGTGTTTCCAAAGGCTTTAAGAAGGACCTTGAGATTGTCGGTGTCGGATACCGCTGTGAACAGCGAGGTCCTGCACTGCAGCTTTCAGTGGGATATTCCCATCGTGTGATCTTTTTCCCTCCGGAAGGGATTGAGCTGAAGGCTATTTCAAACACAGCGTTCAGCGTTTCAGGTATAGACAAGCAGTTGGTCGGAGATACCGCTGCAAAACTTAGAGCCGTTCGTCCTCCTGAGCCATATAAGGGTAAGGGGATTAAATACGTCGGTGAATACATCCGCCGTAAAGCCGGTAAAGCAGCAGGATAATAGCAGAATTAGAATTATTGCTCCACGTGTGGAGCAAATTTAATCATATTAGATACTTATTATGACCGATATACGAGTTGCGGTACAACGCAAAAAACAGACACTGATACGAAGAAAGAAGCGTGTGCGGAAAAAAGTGTTCGGATCAGCCGAGCGACCCCGTCTGAATGTCTTTCGCAGCAATCGGCACATTTATGCTCAGTTGATTAACGATGTTGAGCAAAATACGATTGTGGGATGCTCAACAATGACCCCTCTTTTGAAAGAGAAATGTTCATCTGCCGTGAATAAGATTGAGCAGGCAAAGAGGGTAGGTGAACATATTGCCGCTATGGCAAAAGACAAGGGGATCGCCCAGGTTCAGTTTGATCGTAACGGACGCAGGTATCACGGTCGCGTTAAAGCGCTGGCGGAAGGTGCTCGTGCCGGTGGTTTGCAGTTTTAGCAAATAGCGGAAATATGAATAGAGATAGAAGAGATAACAGAAAAAGACCCAAACGCGACGAATTTGGCGTCTCCGAAGTTAACTTAATTGAAAAAGTTATCCACATTAACAGGGTGGCTAAGGTCGTCAAGGGTGGTCGTAACTTCAGCTTTAACGCCCTTGTGGTGGTCGGTGACGGATCCGGTAAGGTTGGATACGGGCTCGGCAAAGCGCGCGAAGTAATTGATGCTATTGAAAAGGGCACGCAGATAGCCAAGAGGTCAATGAAACGCTACCCGATTATCGGCAAGACCCTCCCACACGCAATACGCGGCAGATTCGGTGCAGGCAAAGTAATGATCCGTCCGGCATCTCCCGGTACAGGAATCATCGCCGGCAGTTCCGCACGTGCACTGTTTGAATGTCTTGGGGTTCGCGACGTGCTGTGTAAATCGCTCGGCACAAATAATCAGCTCAATGTGTTGCGAGCAGTGGTAAACGGTCTTGAGAACATGTACGATGCCGCAAGGATGGCTAAAAAACGTGGGTTGAGAGTCAGAGACGTTTTGATGCTCCCCCCAAAGGAGGAGAGCAATGGCTGAACAGTTGAAGGTAACATACGTTCGCAGCACAATCGGGAGACATTTTTCCCAAAGACGTACCATAAAAGCACTTGGATTTCACCGATTGCAGGAAACGCGGATTATGGCAGACAGCCCATCCATTCGCGGGATGCTGAACAAGGTAGTGCATCTGTTGAAAATAGAACCTTATAGCGGAAATGAAGGAGACTGAAATGCAGAATGATGTGGGAGATCTCGGAAAGCTTACACCTGCACCAGGCTCCTTAAAAAAGAGAAAACGAATCGGTCGCGGTCGTGCATCAGGTCGAGGTGATACAGCTACTAAAGGTCATAAGGGTGCTCAGTCGAGATCCGGCTACAAGAGTCGGGCATGGTTTGAAGGTGGTCAGATGCCGATCAATCGCCGTGTCCCGAAGCGTGGGTTCTACATTCAGAACCGGACTCAGTATCAAGAGGTTAAACTCGGTGATCTGGGACGTATTAACGGTGATGTAGCCGATCCTGATACCATCCGTCAGGCACGATTGGTCAAGGGACGCGGTCCGATTGTCCTGTTGGGCAACGGTGATATTGACCGCAAGCTGACAATCAAGATTCACAGAATCACCAAGAGTGCTGAAGAGAAGATAAAGGCAGCGGGTGGTTCCGTCGAGTTGTTGCCATTGGATCCGATTGACCGTCGAGTCAAGAAGGGACCAAAGCCGAAAGAGAATAAGAAAAAGGAAGCTAAGTAACCACGGTTAAGAAATGCTAATCTGTTAGCAATCTGCCGTGACTATACTGGTGTACATAGGTAAGCGCATTTACGATGTTAGATAAATTTAAGAACATCTTCAAAATCCCGGATCTTAAGAAGCGGATACTGTTTACGCTGTTAATCTTCGTGATTTATCGCATTGGTGGTCATATTCCGGTGCCTGGCATTAACGCCGCGGCACTCGGTGAATTCCTCAAGATGCAGCAGAACACACTGTTTGGTCTCTATGATATGTTTGCCGGGGGTAACTTCGGTCGAGCAACTGTGTTTGCACTTGGGATCATGCCTTACATCAGCGCTTCCATTATCCTTCAGTTGATGGGAATGGTCAGCCCCGCTCTGCAGAAGCTGCAGCGTGAGGGTGAAGAGGGTCGCAAGAAGATCAACCAGTGGACGCGCTACCTGACCATTGTGGTTGCAACATTGCAATCTGCCGGTACGAGCGCATTTCTGGCTTCAATTCCTCCGACGCAAAGCGGTCTGGAAGTGGTGCCCAGTCCCGGTATGGGGTTTGCATTTCTGACAGTCATTACATTGACCACCGGGTGTGTGTTTATTATGTGGCTCGGGGAGCAGATCACCGAACGCGGGATCGGCAACGGTATCAGCTTGCTGATCTTCATCGGAATCATTGACAGACTGCCGTACGCATTCCTCGATGAGTTCCAGCTTTTAAGGCAGGGCATCCGCATGCCTCTGACTGAAGTGTTCTTGCTGGCAATGGGTTTCTTCACTGTTTATGCAGTGGTTGCACTGACTCAGGGAACCCGCAAGATCAATGTTCAGTACGCCAAGCGAGTTGTCGGTCGCAAGGTTTACGGCGGTGGTGCGACTCACATCCCGCTGAAAATCAACACAGCCGGAGTGATGCCGATTATCTTTGCGCAGACGATCATGTTTTTCCCGACGACGCTGGCGACTTTTTTGCCGGAAGGTGCGTTTCGTGAGTGGTTAAACAGTGCATTCGCGATGCAGTCATACACATATATGGTCATCTACATGATATTGATCATATTCTTTACGTACTTCTACACAGCGGTAGCGTTTAATCCGGTAGAAGTAGCGAACAACCTGAAGAAAAACGGCGGGCTTATCCCGTCAGTTAAGCCGGGCAAGCGCACTGCGGAGTATCTCGATAACATCCTGACGAGGATCACACTTCCGGGTGCGGTCTTTCTCGGGTTGATAGCAGTTTTTCCGACGATGATCACCAAGCAGATGAATGTATCGTATAACTTCGCATCATTTTATGGTGGAACTGGACTGCTGATTATTGTCGGTGTCGGACTCGACACACTTCAGCAGATTGAATCTCATCTGTTGATGAGGCACTATGATGGGTTGATGAAGTCCGGTAAGTTGAAGGGACGAAGAGGAAGATAATTGAAATAGACCGGAAATTATATCGGTCACAACATAGTCACAGTTATTAACAATATGATCTTAATATTACTTGGTGCTCCCGGAGCCGGAAAAGGTACTCAAGCGGAGCAGATTCGAGTACATTATAACCTGAACCATTTGTCAACAGGCGACCTGTTGCGGGGTGCCGTTGCTGATGGTACCGAACTTGGCGGTCTCGCCAAGGGATACATGGAATCAGGCAAGTTGGTTCCGGACGATGTGATTCTGGGAATCATTAACGACTATCTCACCGAGCATAAAAGTGAGGGCGTGTTGTTTGACGGTTTCCCGAGAACAACTGCTCAAGCTGAAGGTCTTGACGAAATCCTGAAGGGTGCAACGGTGAAAGCTGTATCGTTGGATGTCCCTGACGATGTCGTCATTTCAAGATTGTCGTCACGTTGGTCATGCCGTGCCTGTGGTAAGGTTTACAATTCATCACTTGGTGATTTGCCGAGCAATTGTGACTGTACCGACAAAGGTGAACTTTATCAGCGAGCGGATGACAAACCGGAGACAATTGCCAGCAGGCTGGAAGTTTATCACTCGCAGACAGAACCTATTATTGACTTCTACCGCAAGAAGGGGGTCCTGATCGTTGTTGACGGTATGGGGCAGCCAAAAGAGATATTCGGACGAATAAAGGACAAGCTCGGTTGATTCGACTTAAAAGTCCACGTGAAATAGAGCGGATGAGGCGTGCCGGACAGATACTGGCACAGGTGCATAAGAGTATATTTGAGATGATGAAGCCGGGAACGGCTACGATTGACATTGATCGGGCGGTTGAAGCAGCGATCTTGGAGGCTGGTGCAAAACCGGCATTCAAAGGATACGGTCCTCCGAAGAATCCGTTTCCCGCGAGCACTTGCATCTCAGTCGGGAAGGAAGTCGTACATGGCATTCCGTCGCGCAGAAAGCTGAAACCGGGCGAGATTGTCGGTATTGACATTGGACTTGAGATCAACAGCTTCTTTGCTGATATGGCTGTCAGCCATCTGATTGGAGATGTGGATGACACAACCCGCAAGCTTTGGCGGGTCACACGTGAGTCTCTGTACAAAGGGATCAAAGCTGCCCGGGTCGATAACTATGTCAGTGATATCGGTGGAGCTGTTCAGCATTGGGTGGAGAAGAATAGATTTCAGGTGGTTCGTGATTTGGTAGGACACGGGATCGGGTCTAAACTGCACGAAGAACCTGCTGTCCCGAATTATAGAACGCGCGAAGGGAATATAAGGTTGCGAGCCGGGATGACGCTGGCAATAGAGCCGATGGTGGCTGTGCGTGACTGGAGAATTAAGACTCTTAAAGATGACTGGACTGCAGTGACCTGTGATGGGCTGCCGTCCGCACATTTTGAGCATACGATTCTAATCACGGATGGTGATCCACGGATTCTGACACTTCTTGATGACGGTCGGGATCCGTGGACAGTAGCTGCCCAATTATAAGAGGACATATTGGCTAAGGAAGAAGCGATAAAGGTTGACGGTACGGTCACTGAAACATTGCCGAACGCAACCTTCCATGTGGAACTGGATCAGGGTCATGTGATATTGGCTCACATTTCTGGCAAGATGAGAATGCATTTTATTAAAATCCTCCCTGGTGATAAGGTGACAGTTGAGCTGTCGCCCTATGATCTGTCGAGGGGACGGATTACTTATAGATACAAGTAAACTGTGTAGTCGTGGTTGTCCCAACCACGACGTCGGGCTTGAGACAAGCCCACTACTAACAGTGGTTTATACTTTCAAGCATTGGAGTTATTATGAAGGTGCGGGCATCCGTTAAAAAGATGTGCGACAACTGCCGGGTAATCCGCCGCAAGGGTGTGGTGTGGGTTATCTGCAAGAATCCCAAACATAAACAAAGACAAGGATAGATTTGTGCCACGTATTGCTGGAATTGATTTACCGCGCAACAAGCGGGTAGATATCGCTTTAACTGCTATCTACGGTATAGGTAAGCATACGTCTGATCAGATATTAGCTAAAGCGGATATAGATCCTGCTCTTAAATCCGATGATCTGACCGATGCGCAAGTTAAACAGATCCGCGACATCATCAACGATGAGTTCAAAGTCGAAGGGGCTTTGCGCACAGAAGTGCAGATGAACATTAAACGCTTGATAGATATCGGCAGTTATCGTGGACTGCGCCACAGGCGTGGTCTTCCGGTGAGAGGCCAGAGAACTCACACAAACGCCCGAACCCGTCGAGGTCGTCGTCGTTCGTCTCCATCTAAGAGATAAGTAAGACAAGCTGATAAGTTAGCAAGTTGGCAGATTTGAACAGACTGTCATCGGCAACTTGAAAACTTGATAACCTGGTAACCTGAAAACTTTTTATGGCAAAGAAAGAGAAAAAACGGACAAAGAAAAAGGTTGATGCAGTTGGTGTGGTTCACATCAAAGCAACCTTCAACAACACCATAATTACCATCACCGACAGCTACGGCAACGTTGTGCTTTGGTCGAGTGCCGGCAAGGTCGGATTCAAAGGGTCTCGTAAGAGCACCCCTTTTGCAGCTCAACAGGCGGCTTCAACAGCAGCTAAGACTGTGCAGGAGATGGGAATGGAGAAGATCGCTGTTAATGTGAAAGGTCCCGGGTCAGGTCGTGAATCGGCGATAAGGTCGCTGCAGGCTGCCGGGTTGGAGATTACATCCATCCGTGATCTGACGCCGCTGCCGCACAACGGCTGCCGTCCGAAGAAGAGACGTAGAATATAACGAGTTGAAAAGTTTTCAAGTTTACAAGTTACCAAGTTTTTCATTTCTGATGTACATTTGTTCCACAAGCATCTTGTCAACTTGATAACTTGCCAACTTGTTAACTTCAATCATAGGAATATAAATGGCAAGAGACACAGGACCTGTATGTAAGCAGTGTCGCCGTGAAAAAGAGAAGCTGTTTCTGAAAGGAGACAGATGCTTCTCATCGAAATGTTCATTTGATCGCAAGGGATATCCCCCGGGTCAACATGGACAGAAACGGAGGTTCAAGCAATCTGACTATTGCACCCAGCTCCGTGAAAAACAGAAGATTCGCAGAAGCTATGGGCTGATGGAAAGGCAGTTCCATAATACATATAAAAAGGCGTCGGTAGAACGCGGTATTACGGGTGAGAATATGCTTGTTCGTCTGGAGAGCAGATTGGACAGCGTTGTCTATAGACTTAACCTCGCTCCTTCGCTGCGTGCTGCGCGTCAGTTGGTTACACACGGTCATTTTGAAGTAAATGGTCGTCGAGTTGATATTCCTTCATATTCCGTAAGTGTCGGCGATATTGTCCGGGTTCGGGATAAGTCAAGGAAAATGGAGTTAATCCATCAAGCCATGCGTCATTCTCGCAAAGACAGACTTGTAGAATACCTGGAACTCAACAAGGCTAAGATGGAAGGAGTAGTTGTCGGAAGACCCAGGCGTGATCAGATTCCGATCACCGCCAACGAACAACTTGTAGTTGAGCTTTATTCTCGTTAGAGGTTTGAAATGAGCGGAATTACATTCCAGATGCCGGAAGCGATTGATGTTGATTATTCCACCTTCAGCACTACTTATGGCAAATTCACGATCCAGCCTCTTGAACGGGGATATGGCAACACTCTTGGAAATTCCATTCGCAGAGTTTTGCTTGGATCACTCAGCGGTGCTGCGATAACATCAATTCATTTCGATGGGATTCTGCATGAATTTGGCACTATTGATGGTGTTAAGGAAGACGTCACTCAGATTATAATGGGGTTGAAAGGGGTTCGTTTCAAACTAATGAACCGTTACCCAGATAAAATTCGGCTCCACCTGAAGGGAGCGATGGAGCTGACTGCCAAGGATCTGCAGCAAGGTTCCGGTGAGTTTGAGATACTGAACCCGGATCATCATATCGCTTATCTGAACGAAGATGCAGACTTCAGATGTGAGATCATCGTCCGAAGCGGACGCGGCTACATCATGTCCGAGGAGAACCGCGATGAGGATGCTCCTCTCGGCACTATTCCTGTAGATTCAATCTACACACCTATCGAGAAGGTTAAATATCTGGTCGAAAACACCCGTATAGGTCATAGAACCGACTATGAACGGCTGATACTGGAAATATGGACAGACGGTTCTGTTACACCGGACGATGCTCTGACCCAAGCTGGTAAAATCCTTCGCGATCATATAATGCTATTCATCAACTTTGATATCATACCGATTGAGGACGAAGAAGGTGAGAATGATGAGGAGACTCTCCGAATACGTCGGCTGCTGCGCAAGCCTGTTGATGAACTTGATGTTTCAGTCAGAGCCGCCAACTGCCTGAAGGAAGCCAAAATCCGCACGATTGCGGATCTGGTTTCACGAGAAGAACCGGAAATGTTGTCCTTTAAGAATTTCGGCAGAAAATCATTGATCGAACTAACCGAGATTTTGAAAGAGAGCGGTCTGGGATTCGGTTTTGATGTGGAAAAATATCTTGGACCGGGAACCATGCGACGACCCTCGCTTTAGATTTACAAGAGACATATAAAATGCGACACTTAAATAATAAACCTCACTTAAATCGCTCTGCCAGTCATAGACGAGCTTTGTTCGGAAATATGTCCGCATCGCTTTTCCTGCACCGCAAGATTACCACTACACTGGGCAAAGCGAAGCATGCACGGAAGTTCGCCGAACGGATGATTACATTTGCCCGAAAAGGTGACGTAGCTGCAAGACGCCATGTCCTACGTTTTATCCGCGACAAGGAAGCGGTTAAAAAACTGTTTGACGAATTGGGTCCTCATTTCAAGAACAGAAACGGCGGATATACCCGCATTATCAAACTCGGTCCTCGACGCGGTGATGCTGCACCGATGGCACTGCTTGAACTGGTCGGTTTTGACGATGCTGTCGTCGAGAAGACAAAGAAGAAAGCCAGGAAATCGAAACTGCAGCCGACGCAGGACGAACCTGCGGAAGAAGTAGAGGTTGAGGAAACCGCTGTTGAAGCCGCTGAAGAGGTCAGAACGGAGGAAGCGGTAGATGAGCCTGAGGCAAGTGAAGAAGTCAAAGCAGCCGATGTTGAAAGCGAGGATGCTACAGTAGCAGAAAAAGCACCGGAAGCTGAAGAGACCGAAGAGAATAAGGATAAATCAGAGTAGGAACATAGCCTGAGAAGTCTTCTATACATGATACTTGAGCCAAATTGAATTTGAGATTACGGCTGCAAAAAACATGACACGGTTAGTTAAAAGGTGACTCATTTTCGGGTCACCTTTTTGTTTTGGTATTGATATGTAGCTCGGCTCTCCGAAGCTGGGATGTATCAAGTGAGGAATCTGGAATGATAAAATTGGGATTTGTATTTATCTTTCTATTAGCGGTTGGATGTCAAGATCCTGAACCTGAAAAATACATCATATCATTCAACACAGAAGTCGTTGATCCACCATCTAAGAGCGATGTAACCAAATGGAAAGCCACGATCACAGAAGCGATAGACTCGATTTCTGGATATTTTGGAATTGAATACACAGATACCCTTCAAGTCTTCCTTGTTAATGATGGTTCTATTGAGGGTGGTTTAGGGCATATCTATATGACACCGTATTCGATTACCGGAAAAGAAGATATACTTCATGAGATTACGCATGCGATTGTACCTCTTAAAATTAGCTGCTTTTATAACGAGGGACTTGCAGTCTTTATGTCAGAGTATTTTGCTGATAAGCCTTTCAGATTTAAGAGTGCTGATAAATGGGTAATGGAGCATCGTGATAGTTTGATTAGTATTGAGAATCTTGCCAAAGATAATACTTGCTATCAAATTTATGGTGAGCTTGCAAAAAACTTAGGCTATGTGGAGGCAGGTTCATTCCATAAATTCTTAAATGCGAAATATGGCAGAGATGCTTTGCGGGTATTAGTAGCTACGGGCGGAGCGGTTGACTATGTGAAGGCATTCGGTAAGGATTTGGCTGATTTAGAGAAGGAATGGCTTGAAAAGCTTTTCCCAACGGATACTCTTTCACTGAATTCTCACTTTCTTGGGAATGGTGAATAACCTTTGATATGTAGCACGGCTTCTCCGAAGCGGTATTACCTTGGAAACAACCCCGGTTTCAGCGAAACCGGGCTACATAAAATCCCCATATATGCGGGAGCATAAACAATTTGGAGTCAATATGGACATTAGAGATTGGAAACTGATAACGGGGACTGAATTACGGTGCAAAGGATGGGTTCAGGAAGCGGCACTGCGGATGATGCTGCACAATCTACATCCTGATGTTGCCGAAAATCGTGACGAACTGATCGTTTACGGTGGAACCGGTAAAGCGGCGCGTAGTTGGGAAGCGGCGGGCGCTATTGCTGAGAGCCTCATCAATCTTGAAGACTATGAGACATTACTGGTACAGTCGGGCAAACCTGTCGGTATCGTTACGACCCATCCCGATGCTCCGCGTGTATTGATCGCCAATGCCAATCTGGTGGGTAATTGGGCGAACTGGGATTATTTCCGTGAATTGGAGCGCAAAGGTCTAATCATGTTCGGTCAGATGACTGCTGGATCGTGGATCTACATCGGTACTCAAGGAATCCTGCAAGGTACTTACGAGACATTAGCCGAACTCGCACGACAGCATTTCAACGGTTCACTCAAAGGCACATTAACCGTAACTGCCGGACTCGGTGGAATGGGTGGAGCACAACCGTTGTCGGTTACTATGAACGAAGGTGTTGCACTAATTGCTGAGGTGGATCCGGTTCGTATCAAACGCAGATTGGATTTCCGCTATCTTGATCGCTCGACCGAGAACCTCGATGAAGCCATTGACTGGGCGTTGGAAGCGAAGGATAACAAGCGACCGCTGTCTGTCGGAGTATTGGCGAATGCAGTTGATCTGCTGAATCGGCTGATTGAGCGCGATATTACGCCGGATGTTGTAACCGATCAAACTTCCGCTCATGACGAGCTAAACGGCTATTATCCGTTAGGTTACACGTTTGATGAAGCAACAGAACTCCGCAAACGTGATCAGAAACAATACATCAAGCTTTCATATCAGACGATGGCTGAGCATATTAAAGGTATGGTCACGCTGTTGGATCGTGGTTCAATCGTATTTGACTACGGCAACAACCTTCGCGCTCAAGCCGAGAAAGGTGGAGCTGAACGTGCGTTTGATTTCCCCGGCTTTGTACCAGCTTACATCAGACCGCTGTTTTGCGAAGGTAAGGGACCGTTCCGTTGGGTAGCGCTGTCCGGTGATCCTGAAGATATCTATCGCACCGATGAGAAGGTGCTGGAGATGTTCCCTGAAGATGAAGCGTTGTGCAGATGGATCAAGATGGCGGGGGAGAAGGTGGAACTTCAGGGGCTTCCTTCACGTATATGCTGGCTCGGTCTCGGTGAAAGGCACAGACTGGGATTAGCGTTCAACGAGATGGTCGCAAAGGGTGAACTGACCGCTCCAATTGCTATCGGACGGGATCATCTTGATTGCGGATCCGTAGCATCACCGTATCGTGAGACCGAAGCAATGAAGGACGGCAGCGATGCGATTGCTGATTGGCCCATACTGAACGCACTTGTCAATGCGGTATCGGGAGCAAGTTGGGTATCGTATCATCATGGTGGCGGAGTCGGTATGGGTTATTCTCTCCATGCAGGTCAGGTTATAGTTGCTGAGGGAACGCCTGAAGCCGCCGCGCGGATTGCGAGAGTATTGTGGAACGACCCCGCTACCGGTGTGATCCGTCATGCTGATGCCGGATATGACACTGCAATTGCTTGTGCTCACAAACTCGGCGTTAAGCTTCCAATGATTAACAAGTAATGTAGTCGTGATTGTCTCAACCACGATATGGGCTTGAGACAAGCCCGACTACAGAAAGGAGTAAATCATGGCTAATATTCCTGCAAAGATGGTTTTCAAACTGCTTGCCATCCTCGGCGGGATAATCTTGTTTTTCGTCATTCTGGCTTGGATTTCGTTTCTGATTCTCCAGAGAATCGGTATAATCTACGACGATAAGCCGGATAAAGGTGGCAGCAAGTGGCAAGTTTCGGTGATCGAGCCGGAACCGGAGTTCTGTGTCCGCTATCGCCATGAAACACAGACTTGACTTGAACGCCGCATTAAGGAACGAAATGTTTCCGATCCAATATTAGCAAACAATTTTCCCCACCAACATTATGAAAGTAATTACCAAAACAATTGAGTTGTCCACCAAGGGCTTTCCGACGATCATTGACCTAAGCCGTCAGATCGGGTCGTTTCTGATGGACGCAGATGTTTCAGATGGATTGCTGACCGTCTTTGTTCCAGGTTCAACTGCAGGCGTGACCACCATCGAGTACGAGCCGGGACTGCTGAAAGATCTACCTGCGCTGTGCGAAAAGCTTGCACCGCGCGGTGTGACCTATCAGCATGATGCTACCTGGCATGACGGTAATGGATACGCACACCTGCTGGCTGCACTCTTTAAGCCGTCGTTATCTGTGCCAATGGAGAACGGTAATCCGATCCTCGGCACATGGCAGCAGGTTGTGCTGATGGATTTCGACAACCGCGCCCGAACCCGCCGATTGGTTCTGCAGGTGATAGGGGAATAAAGGGTATCGAGTTCAACCTTTAGGTTGTTTCCCACGCTAAAGCGTGAACTCTGAACTGTTTAGAGTACAGCCTTTAGGCTGTTCTTCGATTAACTTAAGGCAATTGTGAGCAACCAAAAAACTCAAAATAAACTCCCCCCATTTGAACGAAAACTGATCTCTTGGGGAAAACGCAAGAAAGCGGGGGATCGCCGTAGCGGTGAACTTGGCATCTTTCTCGAAGGCTCAAAGCTTTTAACGGAAGCACTTCAGGCTAATCATCCTTTGACAGCAGTCTGGTACACGCCAAGGTTTGCTGCATCAGAGCCCGGGTTGCTGCACCGTTTGAAGGAGATGGAACTTCAACGATTCAGAGAAGTTTCACAGAGGATGATGAATACGATCAGTGATATGAGTACACCTCCTGGAATTGCTGCGGTTGCTGTACAACCCGGATTTATTTACCGCGAGCCGAGCGATCCGTTTTCGCTGATTGTTGTGCTGCTATTGGTGCAAGATCCGGGTAATCTTGGTACAGTCATCAGAACAGCGGATTATTTCGGTGCGGATGAACTGTGGCTCGGTCACGGTTCCGTTGATCCATATAGCCCCAAGGTTTTGCGAGGCACGATGGGCAGCAGTTTTCGGCTACCGGTGGTTCGTGTGAATGATCTTGAAAAACGGGTCAATCGCTTTAAGCAGACCGGTGCATCAATTTGGGCAGCGGTAGCCCATGATGAGAAGGCGGACTTAAAGATTACCACAACCGGGTCAACAATTTTGATGATTGGAGGGGAAAGCAAAGGACTACAATCTCATGAAATTGCACTCGCTGATCACAGGATTTATATACCCGGAGCAAAACGATCTGAATCGCTGAATCTTTCTGTGGCAGCTGGTATTCTGATCTATTCAGCCACGTCCGGCAGATTGATTCAGCAGCTTTGAGCAGGCTCGACTTTGGTCTTGTCATCCATTGTTATAGACCCTATTATTGCTTAACTTGTGAAAATTAAAATTTGCCTCCAATCAGGGAGGCAACCTATAGAAAATAAGAGTATCAACAAATAGTGATTTTGTAGTCGGGGTTGTCCTCAACCCCGACTACAGATGATAAAATCACTACAAAGTTGACACTCTCTATAAATTATTGTGGGGGGATAATTGGAGGAGGCTATGACCATTAACAAACTTTTCGTTGTACTGCTTACCGTCACTCTATTGCTCACGCTCGGTTGCGGAGGCAAGAAGGAGCAGGATGAAGTTGCTGAGAAACCTTGGGTAACACTACCGGGCGACACAATCTCACATGAATATCTAACGACTATTCCTCCTGAAATGGGCGGCGTCGGTTTTGACAGAGAAGGATGGCAAAACAACGATGACTACCCGTCCTCCGCTGATCCACGTGGCATCGAAGGTGGTCTGCTTAGGCTGCAGACAGTCAGCTTTCCGTCAACGGTTCGAAACATCGGCAAAGACTCCAACAGTTGGATCAATTCCCTGATTGCAGGCATGACCTACGAAGGCCTGATCAGCGTAAGCTCCAATACCTTAGAGACAATCCCCAGCCTGGCAACCGACTGGAAAATTGAAGTTGACGAAACTGATACAGAACGTCCGCAAACCTTCTATTTCAGAATCAATCCGAAAGCAAAATGGGCGGACGGTAGTCCTGTTACTGCTTATGACGTTCTTGCCTCGTGGAAACTGCGGATGGACGAGACAATCCTGTTTCCATCCACTCAGTTGACATTCGGTCAGTATTATGAGCCTGAAGTAGTCAGCCCGTACATCGTCAAGATCAGCACAAAAGAGCTGAACTGGCGACTGTTCCTGTATATCGGAGCTATGGCAATTCTGCCGCAGAAAGAAATTGGGCACTATACAGGCAAAGAGTATTTAAAAGAGTTCCAATTCAAAATGGTGATGGGTTCCGGTGGATATGAACTGAAACCTGACGGTATCGTCAAAGGTCGCTCGCTGACCATTACAAAACGGAAAGGATATTGGGACGAAGATAACCCGATAGGTGAAGGTAGTGGCAACTTCGATGCAATTAAATGGATTGTGGTAGCGGATGAACGGCTCGCATTCGAGAAATTTAAGAAAGGTGAAATTGATATATATCAGATCGGTCGTGCCCAATGGTGGGTGGAACAGACCGACTTTGACAACATAAAGCGGGGTCTGGTTCAGAAGAGAAAGATCTACAATGATGAAGCGCAAGGCACAGCCGGATTGGTGTTCAACATGCGCAAGCCTCCATTTGATGACCTGAAAGTACGTCAGGCTGTCAGTCACATCCTCAACCGCAAGAAATTGATTGAAAAACTGTTCTTCAACGAATACGAATATATTGACAGCTACTACCCCGGTGGAATTTATGAAAATCCAACCAATCCGAAATATCGCTATGATCCCGAACTCGCTGTTAAACTGCTTGCAGAAGCTGGCTGGCGTGAGAGGAATGATGAAGGCTGGCTGATGAATGACAAGGGGGAGCTCTTTGAGATTGATCTGATGTTTGCCTTGAAGGGATGGGAGAGAATTTTTACCGTAATGCAGGAAGATCTGGCAACAGTGGGAATCAAGCTTAATTTGAAGCAGTCAACTGGTCCAACAATGTTCAAGATGGTTATGCAGAGGAAATTTACGGTGCACTGGCAAGGCTGGACCGGGTTGACATTCCCCAATCCCGAAACCTCATTTTCGTCTGCACTTGCTGATCAGGACAATACAAACAACATCTCAGGTGTGAAGAACGCAAGAATTGATGAACTGCTAAAAGAGTACAATGTCACTTACAGCCAACCGCGCCGCATCGAGATTATCCGTGAGATAGACGGCATACTGATGCAGATCAGACCCTATGCACTCGGTTGGTACGGACCTTATGCCCGTCTTCTCTATTGGAATAAGTTCGGACATCCTGAAAGTTACACCACGAGAACTTCTGCATGGTACAATGCCATTCCGGCACTGTGGTGGATTGATCCTGAGAAAGAGAAGCGATTGGAGGAAGCAAAGAAAGATCCGTCAATCCAGCTTGAGGTTGGGAAGACAGAGATGACCTACTGGCGTGATCAAGAGAAAGCACACGGACGTAAATACACTTCTGATTTTTAAAAGAATTATCTTCACCACCAAGCTACAAAGATACCAAATTAAGAACTTTCTTCTTTGTGTCTTGGTGACTTGGTGGTTGTAAATAACAGCATTTAATAGGGACAGTGAATGGGTGGACTGACCAGTTATTTTATTCGTCGTATCCTGCTGACGATTCCGACCTTTTTCGGAATTACTATCATCTTTTTCTTCATCCTCCAGATAGTTCCGGGTGGACCGCTGGAACAGGAAGTTATGAAACTTCGCGCAGGGATGGCTGCGATGGGAGAAGCATCAGGTGGTTCGGCAATCGGCAGTGGTGAGCCGATGGAGATACCGGAAGAAGCTCTTGAAGAGATGAAGAAATTTTACGGCATGGACAAGCCGATTCACATCCGCTATATCACCTGGATTTGGAATGTCCTTCATTTTGACCTTGGCAGGTCATATGTATATGCTGAACCTGTATGGGATGTGATCAAGAGCAGATTCCCAATATCAATCTACTTCGGTCTGATCGGATTCCTATTGAGCTATTCAATCTGTATCCCTCTCGGTGTCGCTAAAGCGGTCAAGCACGGATCTCCGTTTGACCTCGGTTCAAGTGTCTTGGTCTTTATCGGTTATTCAATACCCGGCTGGGCGTTGGGAGCTGTGTTACTCGTGTTGCTTGGCGGTGGCAGCTTTTGGGATGTTTTTCCTCTCGGTGAGTTCCGTAGCGAGCATTGGGATTCGATGACAGTTATCGGAAAGATGGTTGATCAGGTTCACCATACAATTCTGCCCGTGATCGCTTACATGATCGGTGGCTTCGCCACGATGACAATCCTGATGAAAAACTCATTGATGGAAAATCTCGGTCAGGATTACGTCCGTACCGCTTTTGCCAAAGGACTACCTGAGAAGCGAGTGGTGTTCATCCATGCTCTGCGCAACTCTCTGATCCCACTGGCGACCAGCATAGGAGGTCTGATCGGGATCTTCCTTGCGGGATCGTATTTGATTGAAAAGACCTTCAATATCAACGGGCTCGGTATGCTTGGTTATATGTCCATTATCTACCGTGACTATCCGGTCACACTTGGATTTCTGGTCATAGGGGGTATGATTCGTTTGATCGGCAACATAATCTCGGATATGGCGTATGCTACAATTGATCCGCGGATTCGCTTCAAATAGGGTGTAAAGATGAAAGAACAACAACAATACAAATCTGTATCCCTGTTCAGGAAGCGGTTGCAAAAGTTCAAATCGCTGAAACGTGGATATGTCTCATTCCTTGTTATCATCGTCCTGTACATCATCTCTTTCTTCTGTCCACTATTGATGAACAACAAGGCGTTGGTGGTCAAGTATAACGGTGATCTGTACTTTCCCGTCTTCAAGTATCACACCGCCAAGTCGTTCGGTCAGGAGAAATACGGCGAGGCAGATTACCGACGTCTGAAGCAGGAATTCAAAGAGGATGACAGTGAAAACTGGGTGATGATGCCGTTTTATCCGTACGGTCCGTTTGAAAGTCTTACGGACAAATCGAGCAACCCACCCAATGCACCGAGTAAAGGTCACTGGTTTGGAACGGATGACCGCGGGAGAGATGTGTTTGTTCGGCTGGCATACGGTTTCAACATTTCTATTTCGTTTGCTCTGCTGGTGATGACCGTCGCTTATACCATCGGTATTTCCATAGGTGCGACACTCGGTTATTTCGGTGGTCGTTATGACATTACGGTTCAACGTTTGATCGAGGTCTGGTCTTCGATTCCTTTCCTTTACACTGTTATCATTATCAGCTCGATTGTCAAGCCTAACTTCACGCTGCTGGTCTTCCTGCTCTGTCTGTTTGGGTGGATGGGCATGACTTATTACATTCGCGGTGAGTTTTATCGGGAGAAGGCAAAGGACTATGTTCATGCAGCGATCTCAATGGGAGCGACCGACACGAAGGTTATCTTCAAGCATATACTCCCGAATTCACTTACTCCGGTGATTGCTTATGGACCGTTTACTCTTGTAGGGACAATAGGTGCGCTTGTCGCTCTTGACTACCTTGGGTTCGGTCTTCCACCTCCCACGCCGTCTTGGGGTGAACTTGTAGGTCAGGGTATGTCAAACATCTTTTCGTGGTGGCTGGTACTGTTTCCGCTGGGAGCACTGTTTTGGACTCTTCTGCTTGTGGTGTTCATCGGTGAGGCTGTCAGACAGGCGTTCGACCCGAGGGAGTTCTCACGACTTAGGTAAACAGTATCGGTAGGGGCTTGATTTATCAAATCCGAAATAAGTAAACATTTTACAGGCGTGATGAATCACGCCCCTACCGAAGAAATAGCTTCCGGAAGTCCCTCCACAAATTCCCTGATCTCATCTCTTATCCTTCTGTAAATGCTAAGTGCCTCATCATCACTCGTCGCATTTTCTGCCAACTTCGGTGGATCATCAAAACCGTGATGCAGAACTGTTGTGTCACCGGGAAAGATCGGGCAGTTTTCATCAGCATGACCGCATACCGTAATCACATAATCGAATTGAATGTCTGCAAGCCGATCAACATGTTTTGATTCGTGTCTCGACATATCCACTCCGGCTTCAGCCATCACTTTTACTGCGTTTTGATTGAGTCCGTGAGTCTCAATTCCTGCTGAGTAAGGTTCAATTTCATCACTCTTCAGATAGCGCGCCCAACCCTCAGCCATCTGGCTCCTGCAGGAGTTTCCGGTGCACAGGAACAGAATTTTTAGCATTATCTATATCTTCTCAGTCGAAGGCTGTTTGATACAACAGATAGAGAGCTGAGTGCCATCACCGCTGCAGCAATCATCGGCGAGAGCAGTTTTCCGGTCAGCGGATATAGCACACCGGCAGCTACCGGAATGGTCACACTGTTGTAGAAAAATGCCCAAAACAGATTCTGCTTGATGATCCTGACACTTTTCCTTGCCAATCTGATAGCATACGCCACCCCGCTTGGATCTGATCCGATCAACGTCACATCCGATGCCTCAAGCGCAATATCGCTGCCACTCCCAATCGCAAAGCCGACATCCGCCTGAGCCAAAGCCGGAGCATCGTTTATACCGTCTCCAATCATGCCGATTTTTTCGTCATTCTTCTGGTACTCTATGACCTGATCCACCTTTTCATCCGGAAGAACTTCGGAAACAACTCGATCAATGCCGACCTGTTCGGCGATTCTGTCTGCTGTTGCTGTCCGATCACCGCTTACCAACACTGTTTCTATTCCAAGTCGTTTTAATTCAGCTATCGCTTCTATTGAGGTTGCTCGGATTTCATCGGATAGACCGATCCACCCGAGCAGTTGATTCCCGCGACCGACTCCCAATATGCTGTGCCCCTTTTGCAACAACTCTTCGAGTGATTGCTCGTGATCGGAATCTATCATAACTCCGTTCTCAGTCAGCCAATCCGGTGATCCGACATAAACATGAGTTCCTGTCAGTTTTGCACTGATCCCTCTGCCTGTGACGGATTTATACTCTGTAATGGATTCAATCGGCAGATTGCGGTTATCAGCTTCGGTCAGTATGGCAGCAGCGAGCGGATGCTCCGATCCCTGTTCAGCGGAAGCAGCTATAGAGAGGAGTTCGTTCTCATCAACACCATCCGACACTCTGATCCCACTCACTGTCGGTTTGCCGACTGTGATTGTACCGGTTTTGTCGAATAGAACCTTGTTCAACTTTGCAGTGGTTTCGATGGTCTCTCCACCTTTGAACACAATTCCTCTGCGTGCGGCGGTTCCACTGCTCACCAGTACAGCAGTCGGTGTTGCCAACCCCATAGCACAGGGACAGGCGATGATCAGAATTGATACAAAGGTGGTCAGTCCATATAGCAGTTGAGGCTCGGGACCAATCATTAACCATGTTACTAATGTTATCAGTGCCAGAACGAGCACAATCGGAACGAAGATTCCTGCTACCTTATCTGCCAATCGTTGTATCGGTGCCTTGGATCCCTGCGCCTGCTCGACCAGTCGGATTATACCGGATAGAGTCGTATCGCTTCCGATACGGGCAGCTCGCATCAGAAAAGAGCCTGCGCTGTTCAATGTGCCCCCGTAAAGTGAATCACCCTCACTCTTCTCAACAGGAAGCGGCTCACCTGTCAACATAGACTCATCAACCGAAGAATTACCTTCAATGATCACACCGTCTGTCGGAATTCGTTCACCGGATCTGACACGGATTATGTCATCAATCTGCAGGTCTCCCGTTGGAATTTCAACGGTCTTATCATCCCGGACAACCTGAGCGGCTCGTGGAGTTAATTCCATCAATCCGCTGATTGCAGTTGATGCTCTGCTTTTGGCACGAGCCTCAAGGGTTCTTCCGAGCAGGATGAAAGATATTATCATGACTGCAGTTTCATAATAGACCGGTGCCGATCCATCGTACCCCGGGAACAGATCAGGAAAAATCGTGGCAATCGTGCTGTACAGATAGGCTGATCCGGTGCCGAGTGCAATCAGGCTGTTCATGTCCGCAGTCAGATGTCGTGCACGTTTATATGCCTGCACGAAAAACATCTGTCCGGCGAACATGAGAATCAGTGACGTCAGAGCAAACATGCCCCATCGTGACCAGGTAACCGGCACAAAATCGGTCATCGCCAGAAACAGGACAACTGTCGAGCCGACTCCGGCGATAGTAAACCGTTTCAGGTAATAATTATACTCTTTTTGATGTAGTTCAAGCGGGCTCGGTGAGCTGTCACCTTCAATAGGAGTTGCAGTATAGCCTCCCTCAGTGATGATGGCTGCTATTGATTCAAGAGTGGTTGAATCGGGAAGGAAGGAAACCTCGGCTGATTTTGTGGCTAAATTGACGGCTGCAGTGACAACACCGTCGGATGACTCAGCCATGCGCTCAACGTTTCGAACACATGCAGCGCAGGACATTCCATCAATAGAAAACCTGCCGGTTACCGTTTCAGCCATGTGCTTCCGCAATTTTGGCAGCACCGACCACCCCCGCCCAGTTACCAAGCCTGGCTTCTCTGACAGTGAGTGAATTGAGGTATTGGACAAATGCTCTCTTCTTCAGCTCTACTCTGAGCGGCTCAAACAGCAGCTCACCGGCAGCGGCGACTCCACCGCCAACCACTAACAGCTCGGGATTGAATGTATTTACAAGTCCTGCCATTCCGATTGCGAGTCTTGTTCCAATGTATTCAAACACACCTCTCCCTTCAGTATCACCCTCGTTTGCCAGCTTATTTACCTCCTGCAATCCTGTTTTTTTGAACTTTGGAGTGTGCTCTTCTATAAAGCGACGGATTCCGGTGTGACCGATGTAAGCTTCGAGACAACCGACAGCTCCACAGCCGCACTTCGGACCGTCAATGCTGATCGGGATGTGTCCAAGCTCGCCGCCACCGCCGTCCACACCTCGTATCAACTGCGAGTTTGAGATCACAGCTCCCCCGACACCTGTCCCGAGAGTGATCGCTATGAAATGATGGCATCCCTGTGCTGCTCCGGATGCACCCTCACCGATTGCCATGAGATTAGCATCGTTATCCATTACAATCGGCAGTCTGACTTTCTGACCGACATCTCTCGCAAGACAGCGGTTTTTCATATCCGGGCAATTTGGAGCTTCAATAATCACCTCAAGTTTTTTGTCCATCAATCCGGCTACAGCCAAACCGACTGATGTGACCGGTGAAGTCAGATTTTCCTTGATATTTGTGACAATTGATACGAGCTGATCGAGCAATTTTGGATAATCTTGTCCAGCAGAGCTTCTCTCCATCCTCTTCTCAAACAGATTTCCTGAACCATCCATCGCTGCAGCTTTAACTCGTGTTCCCCCGATGTCAATACCGATTGTTAGACTCATCACTCGCTCACCGCTTTTGCTTTCCAAACTCCATTTGATTCAGTCAGGTTGAAATGCGTTGTTTCTCCGGGTCTGATTCTCGCTGAAGTGAATACTCTTGATTCTAAAGTAGGGTGTAATACCATTGTAATTGTAAGGTAAGGTTTGCGACCGTGTTGAGAAACAGACCATGATCTGTTCGACTGCTTGGTGATGATAATTCTGCTGTCACTGTCACCGGCTTCTATGGTTACTGCACCCCATCTGTTCGGGATCATGGGTTCGATTCGCACTTCAGCCGATCTCCTCCACTCCAAACCGATGATATTGTCCATCATTACTCTGATATATTCGGCTGTAGAAGTGCTGTGAACCGGGTTGCGGACGATATTATTACCGGTCGGCATCGGATCACCGTTTTCCACTTCAGGCAGACCGCCAATCAAACCGGATTCCAGCACACGGTGACTTAACCTGTCAACAAGATGCTGAAGGCTGTCGAGCTGCCCGACCGACCTGTACATGTCAGCCAGCCTTCCCGCAGTCCAGACCAACAGGTCACCGCGGGACAACACGCCCTGCGGTCTATCAGGAAGATAAAACTCATGAGTTGATTGGTAGTGAGGGTCAGATGATGCCAGACTTCGGAAACCTGCATCGCCGATCAGACCCACTTCTGCTGCATTACCAAGCAATTCGCGATTAAGTTTTACATTGTCATTTTGGTGCCATCCCAATGCAAGAATGTGCGAAACAGTCTGTGTGCTGTCATCAATCAGTTCCGGTCTGATCTTTTCGTCTATCCGATCTTTTCTGCTGTAGCCTTCGGAAAACAGCAGAACTCTGTCCAGCCGTTGATCGTATAGTGTTTTATAACGCCTTTTTACCGCCGACAGACTCAACGGTAGTCTGTATTGACCTGTCTGCCCGCTGATTGTGGGTGGATATACCGATTCGTCCGGCTGGAACATGCTCGTATTTATTCCATTAAAAAAACCTTGTGGGAATTGTCCGGCAATTTTGCTGTCACCGACAAACTCGCGAGCTATTGCTGAGAGGAATTGCGATTCTATAGTCGCGCCTTGTCTCACATTTCCGAGATAGTCACTGTCGTTAATCTCAAAACCCATCTCATAGCGATCTGATGCCGTCTTGAGATATTCACCGAGGCGCTCAGTAAGGGCATTCCGATACAGAGTATCCACGCTGTTGAAATAGTTCTGCAGATCCTTTAAGGCAAGCACGGACAGCCCTCCAGTCCCGCTGTATTTTGCATTGCGACCGTCCGGGAAAATTTCCGTTGCGAAATAGCCCTTGGTTAGTGGATTTTGTCCCTCCTCATTCGCCGGTTTGAGCAGTTCTGTCAATAGCTGATACGCTCTGTCCGGATCGCTCTGAGAGCGAAAGAGTCCTTTTGCTGAAAGCGCAGTATGCCACCCGGAACCGTACGGTGAGTGAGGAAGCCCGGCATACATAGTATGGTTGTCGTTATATACTGTGAGAAGTTTGGCGAGTGTCATCCTCGACCAGGCAAACGCATGTTCAACCGCTTTGTATTGACAAGTGAAAGCAAATTTATCAAGCTGTCTGATTGAGTGTTTTCGTCGTTGATCCCTCCAATCTTCTTGTGAAGTCAGTATTGAATCCGCAAGGACTGCGCCGGTTGACAAGGCAAACTGAAACGACTTTTCCCCTTTGATTTTAATCTCACCGGGAAAATACAGGTTGGCAAATTCGATGTCACCTGTACTCTGTCCCCGTTCATAAACAGTTTCAATAACTTCATCTATCTCAACGAATTTGCTGTTTTCAGGGCACGAGACTGAGTAGCTCCTCTCGTTGGTAAATCGAACTTCGAGGCGACTGCTGCTATAGATCCAGTTTGATCGGTAATCCGGTGTATCTGTGAGATAGTGAAGTCCTGAAACAGACTGCTGGTCGAATATCGGACGGAAAGAAATCGTCTTTTTGGTTGGGTTTGATATAGTAAAAAGCAGTCCGTGAATGTAAGGGGGCAGTTCAATGCGAACCTTCAAACCTGATTTATATTGGCGCTCTATCCATTCGGGATGTACGATGCAAAACAACGGATCAACATCCATCCGTCTCTGGTCACTTGAAAGTTCCCAGTCAGCGACAATCCGGTCGCCAAATCTAAACAGACCGTACTCACCGTGTTTCACCTGCCGTAGCGCATCATCGAAATAGTAGCCGCCGACGCCGTCGGAGAGAAGTACCTGACGGGAAAATCCTTCGGCATAGACCGTATCTGACAGGCTGTCAATATAGGACTCGTCAATGATTGGAGAGAGCTTTTCCCCGCATCCAACTGTTAAGAGCGAGACACACACTATTACTAAAGGTATTAACATCACAAACCCCTGCTATAATGATCTTGTACCAATTTAATCAAAAAAACCTCAAAACGAACAGATATGTTTCGGTAATACGGCAGGCTCACTGTTTATCGCTTAAAAAAGCTGATAATGCCGGATTCAAGCTCTTCGCTGTCTTTTGGTTTGATGATTGTTCCCGGCACAGCCTGGCGGAATTTCTGACCGTATCCTTTGGTCACCGTGCGTGAATCGAGCACCAATATAACGCCACGATCCGTAGTAGAACGGATCAATCTGCCTGTGCCCTGTCTCAATTTAAGAGCAGCCGAAGGGATTTGATATTCATAGAATGGGTTGCCACCTTCTTCTTTTATCTTGTCAATTCGGGTTGCCACTATCGGGTCGTCCGGAACGGCAAATGGCAATCTTGGGATAACCACGATCTGAAGGGCGTCACCCGGCACATCAATTCCTTCCCACAGTGAGCTTGCTCCGAGCAGGATTGCCCCCTTTGAATGTCGCAGTCTTCTGACGAGACGCTCACGTTGACCGGAACCGCCTTGCACTAGTATGTCCAAATTTGTTCCGCTAAGTTGCTGTTCCAACAGTCTCCGAACATATCTCATAGAGTTATACGATGTAAACAGAATCAGTGTACCGAGCCCAAGCTTGCGCGAAAGCGAACCGACTATGTCCGCTACTGCTTTTGTATGCCCGGTCGGATCTTCCGCCGGTGAGGGGATGTATGTCGGGTAACAGACAAGACAGTTAGCACGGTAGTCAAACGGTGATCCGTAAACTGCGGCTTCAAATGTCTCCGGTGGAAGCAGATCGAGCCCCAATCTGTGAGCAAGGTGAGTGAATCCGGATGAACCGCCTCCGGTTGTGAGCGTAGCTGATGTCAATATCGCGGCTTCAAACCTGTCCCACAGTCCTGTCTTAAGGATTTCAGACACATCGAGTGGTGCGCTCATAAGACGCAGTGGACGTTTGACTTCAGGCGGAATATCAGTCCAATAGACGCGATTCTCATCATTAGCGTCAAGAGAAATTTTTAGTTCTTCAACCAAATTGACCAACTCATTCATCGCTGCAGCAAGCTCCTGCACGGGAATAGAGGAGCTAATCTCTTCTTCACCCAATGTTATCAGTTTCTGTAACTGTGACAGTTGGCTACCCATACCGACCAATCCACTTAGTAACGGTTGCCCGGCTTGAGACAGAAGAAGATGATCTTTACCTCCTTGATTGTACCGGACAGGAGTAGAATATGGATTGTCAGACCTCCGTTTATCGGCGAACAGCTCCTGCAGTTGAGTAAACAACTGCTCGACCGTCGGTGTCAGGTCAGCCACGTCAGCAGCGATCTTTTCCAGCTTTTGAGAGAGATCATCACCCGATGCCATCAAAGTTACCCACAGCTCACCGTTGCGCTTGCAGATTCTCCCGATTCTATCGAGCGTAAACCGCACACCGGGTGCTACGAGGTCGGTTCCAAATTGATCTGTGGCAACCTCCTCCAGATGGTGTGCTTCGTCAAACACAATCTTACCGACATCACCAAGCAGTCCCCCCTCTCCGCGGGCATCAGCGAGAACCAGACTGTGATTGACTACCACAAGATCGGCATTTTGAGCTGCCCGGCGAATGCGTGGCAGAGGACAGCTCATTCCTTCGCAAATCCTGCCTGTGCAGTATCCCGCTTCAGATACTATTTGCAAAAAAAAGCTGTCTCTATTCTCGGAACGAATGCAGCTGATCTCACCGATGTCCCCGGTAGTGGTCGCATTCACCCACCGCACAATCAGCGCAGCTTTTTCCTGCATGATGGGAGACTGTATGCGCGACGGATTATTCGCCCAGGTACGCCATTTGGTTCTGCACAAATAGTTGCGTCGTCCCTTGAGTAGTGCTGCTTTGAATCCGAATTTGAACAGCTTACCCAGCTTTGGAATTTCATCGTAGAATAGTTGATCCTGTAGGTTCTTCGTATGTGTTGACAGCACCACACGTTCACCGGAAAGCAGCGCAGGGATCAGGTATCCCAACGATTTACCCACACCTGTCCCAGCTTCGACCATCAGGAAGCTATCAGTTTGAAAAGCCTCAGCCACCTTAACCGCCATGTCAGCCTGCTGTGGTCGGATCTCATAATCTGGCATCAACTGCCTGAATCGGTCAACCTCGTTGAAAAAGCGATATATCTGATGATCCGGTATCGGCTCACTCGGTCGTGTTTCTCCATCAGCTTTGTAGATGTTGTTCCTGTCCAGAATCTGTCCGGTCAAAGGATCCGGAGCTGATCTGTCGGTTCTAAAGCCATGAGTTAATGCTCTGCGGACAGCCCGAAAGCTGTTTGCGAGGGGCGAAGATGTGCCCTCGACGAATCGAAACCCTTGAGTAATCTGATCGTACGGAACTGCAGCAGCTTCCGGCATCAGTTTGCTGAACAGTTCTCCGGTTGCAGCAGCATCGTCAACCGCGCGATGTACAGGACGAGTTTTAGTTTTATACAGTGCTGACAGGCTTTTCAAACCGTAGCTGTCAATGCACGGGAGTAAGAATCTTGCCAGTGGGCTCGTATCGTGGACTCGTCCGATCAGTTGTGATGTAGCAAAGATGGAAGTGGGTTTTCCTGTGAAGGATGAGTCAATCTGGAACGGTTCAGCCTCTTTCAGGAAGCTTAGGTCGAAGGAGACGTGGTGTCCGAGGATCGGCAGATCACTGATGAAATCTTTGAATGCCTGTGAAACTTCTTCAAGCGGCGGGGCATCGGTCAGATCTGCGTTTTTAATGCCGGTAAGATTGGTTATTTCAGTAGGGAGTGATCTTACCGTAGGCTTAACGAGCTGGCTGAACCGTTCAATTTCGACACCGCGTTCAAATCTGACTGCTCCCAGCTCGATAATTTCGCAGGTCTCGGGATCCAATCCGGTGGTCTCAAGATCAATGGCTACGAATCGTTCTAATCGTGCCGATTTCCAGAATTCAAGGTTATTTTGATCACTCTCCACCATGGATGTACCAACTAAAATAGATTGATGAAACTACATGAGAGCCTAATCCTGTAGTTAGGGTTGAGTCCTTTGAATTATTGCTGATCTCGTCATTCCCGCGCAGGCGGGAATCCAGAAGAATCAATGCAGGACTGGATTCTGGATCAAGTCCAGAATGACATACAAAGCTTTTATAGAATGTTTCAAAGGTCTCAGAATTGTCCTCAACCGTGACAGTCGGACTTTAGACAAGTCCGACTACAGAGTAATCGTCTATTCACCCGCACTGTAGTTTATATCCAGCTTCCTTGCTGCCAACGCTTCATTGAATCTTGTTACAGGAGTGGTATGAGGTGCTTCATGAAGGATTTCAGGATTTTCCTGAGCTTCCTTGGCAATTTGCAGCATGGCATCAATGAACCCGTCCATCATATCCTTGGTGACCGTTTCTGTCGGTTCGATCATTAAAGCTTCATGCACGATAAGAGGGAAATTAACAGTCGGGGCATGATACCCAAAGTCGAGCAGACGTTTTGCAATGTCAACCGCTTTAACACCGTTTTTACATTGCCAATCAGCGGAGAACACCACCTCATGCATACACAGGTCGTCAAACGGAAGCTTATATGCATCCTTCAATTTTGTCCGAATGTAATTCCCATTCAGGATTGCGTTCTCGGCGACTTCTCTTAACCCCTTCGCCCCAAGTGAACTAATATATGCTGCAGCCCGCACAAGCATTCCGAAGTTACCGTAGTATGCATGCATCTTGCCTATTGACTGCGATCTGTCCCAATCCCAACTGAATTTACCATCTTTATTATTCTTCTGCCTCGGAACGGGGAGGAACGGTTCCAGTTCAGCAGTTACAGCCACAGGACCTGATCCCGGTCCACCACCGCCGTGCGGGGTTGAGAAGGTCTTGTGCAAGTTTAGATGAACAATGTCAAATCCCATGTCTCCCGGTCGAGCCAGTCCGGTCAGGGCGTTCATGTTCGCACCGTCCATGTACAGCAAGCCACCGACATCATGCACCGATTTGGCGATATGACCGATTTGAGTCTCAAACAGACCGAGCGTACTTGGATTTGTAATCATGATCGCACCTACATCATCGCTCAGTGTTGCTTTCAATGCTTCAAGATCAATTCTGCCGTGTTCATTGGAAGGAATTGTTTCAGCTTTGAATCCCGCCATAACAATTGAAGCCGGATTTGTACCGTGAGATGAGTCAGGTGTCAATACGCGCGTCCGGTTCTCACCACGTGACTCAAAATATGCCCGCGTCATAAACATCGCTGCCAATTCACCGTGTGAACCTGCTGCGGGCTGCAGGGTAACATATGGGAGACCTGTAATCTCACACAGTTGATTTTCCAGCATGTCCATCAGCTTAAATGCACCTTGATAGGTTTCTTCCGGTTGATGCGGGTGTAATCCTGCAAATCCGGGCAGGGAAGCTAAATTTTCGTTAACCTTCGGATTATACTTCATCGTGCACGATCCGAGAGGATAGAAATCCTTGTCAACATGATGATTCAGGACTGACAGGTTGACATAATGACGCACAACAGTCGGTTCGGAAACCTGCGGAAGATCAAAATCATCACGCAACAACTCTTTCGGTGGTCCGGGGACATCATCGGGAATATCGGAGACGGGAATATGTCCGTTGACTCCGTCAGGATTATGATAATCAAAAATCAGCTTCGACAAGGTGGCTCCCTCAGTGATCTAAAGTTCAGAGTTCACGCTTTAGCGTGTGTTTTTTCTTGTGCAGACTAAAATCTGAACTCTAAACACATTGTTTCAAATAATGATAACTCAGTTTAATAAACTTATACAGACACAACAAACTGCAGGTGATACAGTCGTGCGTAAAGTCCGTTTTCCGCTAACAATTCTTCATGCGTTCCGGTTTCCCGAATACGTCCTTTGTGCAGCACGATGATTTTATCAGCGCGCCTGATGGTTGACAGCCTATGAGCCACAACCAGCGTTGTTCTTCCTTTCATCAGCCGTTCGAGTGCTTCCTGGATGTGAAACTCGGTCTCAGTGTCAACTGCCGCGGTTGCTTCATCTAATAGCAGCAGCGGGGGATCAGCAGCAAGTGCCCTCGCAATTGCGAGTAGCTGCTTTTGCCCACCTGACAACATAGCCCCACGTTCACCAACCCGTTCATCAATTTTATTCGGTAAACTGTCAACAAATGATGCCGCATTAGCTTGTTCGAGTGCAGATTTCAATATGCCGTCACGACGGTTCTCATCACCGAGTGTCACATTCTCGGCAACCGTCCCGCTAAAAAGGAATACGTCCTGCAGAACCACACCAAACGACTTCCTCAGGTCATCAATCCGCAGGCTGCGGATATCCTTCCCGTCTAAAAGTATTCGACCTGACGTCACATCCCAAAATCGCATCAGCAGACTGATTAGCGTTGTTTTGCCTGATCCGGTAGCTCCGACGATAGCGACTATCTGACCCGGTTCAACCTGTAAAGATACATCATGCAGAACCGGTTCGCCAGTTTTATATTCGAATCCGATATGATCAAACGTCACTTCTCCCTTAATATCCTCTAATCCGTTAGGTTGCTCTGGATCGTTTATCTCTGAAGTGGAATCGAACAGCCAAAATACCCGTTCCGCAGCCATCATCGCTGCCTGCATAATATTATAACGTTCGCTTAAATCTCGGATTGGACGGAAAAATCGCTCGGCGTATTGGATGAATGCGACCAATGCACCCCATGTTAGTGCCTCCTGTCCTATCATCAGACCACCAACAAGAAGTATCAATGCAGTTGAGATTGATGACAGGATGTGAATTGACGGGAAAAACAGTGCGAAGTACCGGATCGCTTTGATATATGCATCCCGGTAAACAACATTCTTTGAGTCAAACTTTTCCTTTACCGATTTCTCTCGTCCAAAGAGTTGAACTGTGCGGATCCCGCTAATATGCTCCTGCACAAATCCGTTCAGCACTGCCAACGCTTCTCGGATGGTGCGAAACTGCACTTGTACTTTACTGCGGAATCTGAAAACAACCGCAAAGATAAGGGGGACTACAATAAATGTAACTAGTGCCAGCTTCCAGTTCAGCATCAGCATGACAACAACGATCCCAATAAGTGACAGCAGATCTCCGATCACAGACACCACACCGGAAGTGAACATCTCGTTCAATGTCTGAATGTCGTTGGTCACTCGCGTCATCATCCAACCGACCGGCTTGGAATCAATGAACTTCAGATCCTGCCGCTGTAGATGGTTGAACAGCTTTGTTCTGATGTCAAGCACGACCCTCTGTCCCAACCATTGCGTCAGGTACATGTGGAAGTACCGCATGAAAAAACCGAGTACGACAATCCCGATTAGCAGCAGAGCGATTTTGCCCAATCCATCAATCACTCCCACAGCAATATGGTTGTCAATTCCGGTCTTTACTACCAGAGGAACCGCCAATTCCAGCCCGGTACCGACGATAAGCAGAATAACAGCCAGCACAACACCCCATCTGTACGGCTTGATGTAACGCAGCATCCGCTTCATCAATCGAGCGTCATAAGCATGTCCGGTGACTTCTCCAAGTTCGGGTTGATTCACATCATCTCCCCAATTTCAGTCGAAAGTCGCTGCCTCCGGTACATCTGTGAATAAGTACCGTCTCTTCCGAGTAGATCCTTATGACTGCTGTGTTCGACAATTTCTCCCTCATCAAGCACGATTACCGAATCTGCTTGTTCCGCAATCGCAAGCCTGTGAGTGACTATCAGGGTCGTTCTACCGGTCAATCGCTGTGACATCCGCTCAATAATCTCAGCTTCAGTGTCTGAATCTACCGCAGACAGCGAGTCATCAAGTATCAAAATCGGTGTATCGAGCAGCAGAGCACGGGATAGAATCAATCTCTGCTGTTGTCCTCCGGAAAGTGTGACTCCTCGTTCTCCTAATAGGGTGATGTAACCATCTTTAAATTCAGTAACATCCTCATCAAAACAGGCACTGAAAGCAGCATTATAAACCTCCTCATCAGTTGCGTCAGGTTTCCCGAAGCGTATATTCTCCATAATAGTATCGGAAAATATGAAGGGTGTCTGGTCAACGTATCCAATCATTGCACGCAATTCGTGAGGAGGGATGTCGTCAATATTTCGATTGCCGATAAGAATAGTACCTTCCTGTGCTTCATACAGCTTTGCGACCAACCGAACAAGACTGCTCTTACCGGAACCGGTTCTGCCGACAATGACAATCCGCTCTCCAGAATTAATGTTTACAGTTATGTTGTGAAGAACATCATCTCCTTGATCACGATACCTGAGATTGACGTTTCTGAATGAGATGTCGGGTGCAATTGTGATAGGTTCACCATCCCCATTACCGGAATGGGATTTAAACTGCTGTTTTACGTTTACTATCTCTTCAATGCGTTTGTGAGATGCAGCACCTCGCTGGTAGAGGTGCACGACCCAGCCGACTGAGATCATGGGCCATGTCATTAAGGACAGATAACCCATGAATGCGATGAACTCACCGAGTGTGATGGCTTCTGTTATGACGCGCTGACCACCGAGATAGAGGATTGCGATGACTCCGAGGCTGATGATCAGACCGAGCAGCGGCATAAACAGTGCCTGAATTCGGGCAACCCGTAGTGATCGTTTGTAGTAAAGGTCACATACCGCATTGAACTGCACGGACTCATGGTCTTCGCGAGCGAACGCTTTGATCACACGAATACCGGAAAGGTTCTCCTGCACGTATGCCGTCATCTCACCATAAGTCTCCTGCTGCTCCAGATTTGCCTGATGAAGCTTACCTGATACGGCGAATACTGAAACACCGATAATCGGAACCAACAGAAAAACGAGCCCAGCCAATATAACATCGAGATAGATCATCATTGACGCAGACACAACGAGTGTCAATAGGGTGGCGGTAGAATACAGCATCGCAGGTCCCATCACCATCCGCATCCGTTCGATGTCGTCGGTTGCGCGTGCCATTAGGTCTCCGGTCAGATTCCGGTCGAAGAATGACGGGGACAATCCCAGCAGGTGAGTGAAGAAGTTTCCCCGTATGTCATATTCAGCCCACCTTGACACACCGATCACGACGTTACGCATCCAGAACCTGAACAGACCTCCTATCAAGGATGCAATCACTATCAATCCAGAGAACAGGTAGAGATATCCAATCGGTTTTGTCTGCTGCAAGCTGTCAACACCGGCTTTCAGCAACATAGGTGCGATGGCATCGAAAGAAGCAGCCAGTATTGCAGCAGTTAATCCAAAAATTATACGTTTCCGGTATGGTTTGAGGAACCGAAGTAGAGTTGCGAGATATTCGTTTTTCCGGCTAATTTTCATCTCATGTTCTCTATAGACACTGTGTCAAATTCTGTTTTGTTCTGTAATTGAATAGCTTCTCTCTCCCGTAAGGTGATTAGTCTAATGTGTGGCTTTATGCTGTAGAGATCAATATCACCGAACAGCCTCCACTCATGCTCTCCGCTCCAATCAGTCGTTTTCCCTTTTGCAATCTGAAAATATGGTTTATCCTCATCTAACATTGAGTCGTACAGTTCATCATCACCATAGATCACCCGACGTGCTTTATGCTCGTTCAGAAGTTTTACAGGGACAGCAATCCCGTATGGCTCGAATGTCCAACGACCGAATGTTGATCTGAATCGGACATAACTGTTCAGTTGTGCCGGATTTACGGTTGTGAATGAGATCATAGGTTTCTGACCGCGAATCATTCTGTCCTGACCACGTAGCACCCCCGACCGGATAATGTGCTCCAACGTAGCGAATCCATCACGAGGATTGCCATGACTGCTTGTTGTCAGCGCATCAAAATAGTCAGCTATAGTTTCACCTGTCCAGGGCGCGTAATGCCCCCGCGTCCAGTGAAAAAGCATACCGTCCCATTCAGGATTGTGGCTTATTGACAGTTGACTGAGCAGTTTCCGCCATTCCGGTGGTTTTGGTCGCGGGTATTTGACCTGATATTCATTGTTACAATTACCACTTTCGCGAAGCATCCCGTCCCATCTACCGTCAGGACGAATTGCAACAGGGATATGAACTGATGCATGATCAAAAAGCATCTTGTCACGGATAAAATACCGTTCCTGCTTTTTCAGTTTTCTATCTACTACCGGCATTGTGAACATTGTTTTATCAACGTCAAGATTGAGCTGAATTGTCAACCTGTTGACTGTGGACTCCATCAAAGAAGTAGATTGCGCCGGCAGAATTACAATCAGAGGTATCCCCACCTTACTTCCATACCACGAAACATAATCCCAACCGAGCAAATCACAACTTGAGACGAGTGTCCATCCTTGTTCTCGGGTAAAATGAACGGCTTCCCTTACACCGGTTAACCACGGTTCACTACTAAGTACTCTCTTCGGCAATCGTGACAACAGAACTGCGGCTGTTGTCGTTTTAGAAGAGGACGGAGTACCGATAGATGCAACCGGATAAGAATCTCTGTATGATACGGAATGGGATTCGTTATGTTTCCATTGAGACCGATATTCTTCAGCCGATTGTACAGTTATACTCATAATACTGAAAGATAAGAATAACCGCTGCTGACAGTATAATGTTGCTGTCTCTTTAGTAAGTTCTATCACAAAAAAACGTGAGTAGATCTATCAGTGAAGTACAAGCCAATTGATTGACGTTGCAATCGTATTTTCATAGTAGAAATCGGTCAATTCAGTAGTCGTGGTTGTCTCAACCACGACTACTGACTAACAACACCTTTATATTGTTAATATAGATGAACATCTCAACAGCTCACTTGATTACACATCCGACATACATTACTTTTACAGATGACACGGCTGTAAAGTCGCTATTAAAGCTCTCCTACGATAAACATTAGGAATAATGGCACAAATATTTCCCAAGAAACTGAACCGAGTTCCGATATTGATAATCATGCTTGTGTCAATTATTGGAATAGGCTCGATTGCATTCATCTGGTACTACGGCTCTCCCAATTACACCGATGTAGGGTATCAGCCGATTCAACCGGTAAACTTCAGCCATAAGATGCACGCAGGTGATCTCGGTATGGATTGTCGTTACTGCCACAGTCAGGTTGAATATTCTCCTGTAGCGAATGTCCCCCCAACACAGACATGCATGAACTGTCACACTTTGATTGGACTGGACAAGAAGAGTATAGATCCGATTCGCGAATCATGGGCAACCGGAAAACCCATCGAGTGGGTGCGTGTACACAACCTACCCAACTATGCATACTTCAATCACTCGGCACATGTAACAGCAGGAATTGGATGCGTATCGTGTCATGGAAATGTCAGGCAGATGCCGATCATAACCCAGAAGAAGCCGCTCAGCATGGGTTGGTGTCTTGAATGTCACCGGAATCCAGATCCTCATCTTCGCCCGGTTTCCGAAATGACCAACATGGAGTGGGAGCCCCCTGCTGATCATGAAAAATTCGTTGCTGAGTGGAAACAGCAGAAAAACATAAATCCACCGACAGATTGCTCGGGGTGCCACCGATGAGTAAACCGATGGAACAAATGACAGGTAAAGAGTACTGGCGCAGTTTGGACCAATTGGCTGATACGCCTGAGTTTCGTGAGAAGCTGGCACGGGAATTTCCTGAAAACAGCAGTGAGCTTGCTGATCCGGTCACAAGGCGCGGATTCCTCAGGGTGATGGGAGCTTCGATGGCACTGGCATGGCTTTCAGGATGCCGCCGACCTATTGAGAAGATTGTACCGTATGTGAAGGCACCTGAATCAACCGTACTCGGAGTGCCGCAATATTATGCTACGACCATGCCGTTCGGTAACAATGCTTTCGGCTTGCTGGTTGAGACTCACGAGGGTCGTCCGACTAAGGTTGAAGGTAACGATTTTCACTCTACATCATATGGCAGCAGTAATGCCTTTGTGCAGGCTTCAATTCTAAACCTGTACGATCCTGACCGTTCCGATATGGTTCTGAAAAACGGAAACAACTCAACATGGGATCAGTTTATCGCAAGCTGGAAACCTCTGTTTGACAAATATGGTCTGGCAAAAGGTGAGGGATTGGCAATCCTGTCCGAACCGACCTCTTCTCCGACTCAGTCCAGATTGAAAAAGCGATTTGGTTCATTGTTCCCCAAAGCAAAATGGGTTACATACGAGCCTGTCAGCGATGAAAACATAGTTGAAGGTATTCAGACGGCAACAGGGAAGAAGTACCAGCCCGAATATCGCTTCGACAATGCGAAGATGATCTTGTCGCTTGATTCAGATTTCCTGCTGATGGAGAGCAATAACATTATCAACTCACAACGGTTTGCTGACAGTCGTCACGTTGATGATGAACATGGCGATATGAGCCGTCTGTACACAGTAGAAAGCGGTTTCACTATCACCGGAGCGATGGCGGATCACCGGATGAGACTTCAGAGTCGTCAAATAGGTGCGTTTGCCGCTGCATTGGGATTGGAGTTACAGGTTTTAGGAGTTGAGATTCAGGTTGATCTGTCTAATTACTCCACACATCAATTCGACAGGAAATGGTTGAAAGCCTTAGCAAAAGATCTAATAGTCAGCAAGGGTGAGTCAGTCATTCTCGCGGGTCGTCGTCAACCCGCATCGGTTCACGCGCTAGTTACTACAATCAATGCTGCACTCGGTAACAACGGCAAGACCATCAATTACCGAGAACTCGAGCATTCCGAGACATCTTCACGTACTGCTCTGAGAGCATTGACAGATGACATGAAAGGCAAGAGTATCTCTACGCTGGTGATACTCGGTGGCAATCCGGTTTACAACGCACCGGTTGATCTTGAGTTCAAGAGTGCACTGAAAAGCGTCGAGCACACAGTTCACATCAGCAGCTCCGTTGACGAGACATCCCGCAATGTGGAGTGGCATCTGCCGCAGTCTCATTTCCTTGAGAGCTGGGGAGATGCTCGTTCTATTGACGGTTCACTGAGTGTCATTCAACCGATGATAGAACCTCTGTTTGGTGGTCACAGCACTATCGAACTGCTGAATGTCCTGATCACAGGTGAATCTGTGCGGGGACACGATCTGGTTCAGGAAACATGGCGGGAGATTGTAAAGGAATCAGATTTCAATTCGAGCTGGCGAAGGGTCTTGCATGATGGTCTGCTGGAGAACGAAACTGAACTAAATATAAAACCTTCTATCAATAAGGATGCAGTTGCAAACCTAATTGACAGCAACCCGTTTCCAACCGATAAAGCTGATGCGAAAAATTTGGAAGTTGTTTTTCAAGCAGATCCGAGTGTTTATGATGGAAAATACGCTAACAACGGCTGGCTGCAAGAGCTTCCCGACCCGATTACCAAACTGATGTGGGACAACGCTGCCATCATGAGCCCGAGAACTGCAAAGGAGATGGGAGTGGAGACTCAGGATGTCGTCAGGTTGACCTATCGTGGCAGATCGCTGAACATGGCGGTTCATGTTTTGCCGGGTCAGGCGGACTATTCCATTACCCTTCCGCTTGGTTACGGCAGGACTGCAGGGGGAAGAGTTGCAGACGGACCTGGTTTTGATACATACAAACTGCGTACCGTTGCTGCTGATGGTTTTGGTATCGGTTTAACTATCAATCTGACTAAAGAAACGTACAAACTGGCGAATTCGCAAGAGCATAGCGCGATGGAAGGTCGTCCGCTGATTCGCGAAGGGACGCTTGAAGAATACAAACATCATCCTGAGTTTGCTCAGGAGATGGTGCATGTGCCGGAGCTTCAGTCGCTGTGGAAAGAGCACAAATATGACGAAGGATACCAGTGGGGCATGACCATTGATCTGAACCGCTGCACCGGATGTAACGCCTGCGTCATCGGTTGTCAGAGTGAGAACAACATCCCGATAGTCGGCAAGGATCCCGCTGCATATGGTCGCGAGATGCACTGGATCAGGATGGATCGGTACTTTAACGGTGACGAGAATAATCCGGAAATGGTACATCAACCCGTTGCATGCCACCATTGTGAGATGGCTCCCTGCGAGCAGGTCTGTCCGGTTGCTGCCACCACTCATGACAAGGAAGGATTGAACAACATGGTGTATAACCGATGTATCGGTACGCGGTATTGCTCGAACAACTGTCCGTACAAGGTGCGTCGCTTCAACTTCTTCAACTATACCAAGGAAATTCCTGAAATCGTGCAGATGGCTCAAAATCCGGATGTGACAGTGAGATCAAGGGGTGTGATGGAGAAGTGTACTTATTGTTTGCAGCGAATAAATCGTTCCAAGCACAATGCTAAACGGAATAACACGACTGTTGCCGATGGAGACATTGTGACAGCTTGCCAGCAAGCCTGTCCGACGAATGCTATTCTGTTCGGTAATGTTAACGATCCGAATTCAGAAGTGTCTAAGATTAAGAAGCAAAATAGAAATTATGAAATGCTGGCGGAGTACAACCTCCGACCTCGCACGTCGTATCTGGCAAAACTCCGCAATCCGAATCCGGAGCTTGTTTAGGTTTGTTGAATGCTGTCGGGTCGCCATGCTTGATAGCAAAAAGGGGAGCAGTGACATTCCTGTCACTGCTGTACGGACACAAATGTTCGTTCTCCACTGAGTTAAGGTTGTCAACCACAGCGGGTTGACAACAGAATCCAAAGTAATTATCAGAACCGCATCATAAATAACCTCTATATGAGTATAACAACAAATAGTCCCGATACAGCAGTTAAAACGCTGCTTAGAGGGGAACAATCATTCCACAGCATTAGCGAATCCATCAGTGGAATCGTTGAGAATAAAACCAATGTGGTGTGGTGGATAGCCTTTCTGCTGTCAAGCTCGCTGATGATGGTGATGTTTACCATGATTGGCTATCTGATTTGGGAAGGAACCGGAGTTTGGGGGATTCAGAATCCGGTCGGCTGGGGATGGGCAATTGTCAATTTTGTCTTCTGGGTCGGTATCGGTCATGCAGGAACTCTTATCTCCGCCATCCTGTTTCTTTTAAGGCAGAAGTGGCGTACCTCGATCAACCGCTTTGCCGAAGCGATGACTCTGTTTGCAGTGATCTGTGCTGCAATATGGCCCGGCATTCATGTCGGTCGTGTATGGGTGGCGTACTGGTTCGCGCCAGTGCCTAACCAGATGGCAATGTGGCCCAATTTTCGCTCACCTCTGATGTGGGACGCATTTGCAGTCAGCACATATTTTATATGTTCACTGTTGTTCTGGTATCTCGGTTTGGTTCCCGATCTTGCAACACTTCGTGATCGTGCGACAAACCGCATCCGCAAGATCTTTTTCGGACTGACGTCACTCGGATGGAGAGGTGGAAATCGGCAGTGGAAACATTACGAGCTGGCATATCTTATCCTCGCCGGAATTTCAACACCTCTGGTTCTGTCGGTACACAGCATCGTCAGCACCGACTTTGCGACCTCGATTCTGCCCGGTTGGCACACGACAATCTTCCCACCGTATTTTGTCGCTGGAGCGATATTTTCCGGATTTGCCATGGTTATGACGCTGGCGATCCTTGCGAGATTGGTTTACCCGCCAATCAAGAATTTCATCACAGTTGACCATCTTGAGAAGATGTCGAAGATTATGATGCTGACCGGTATGTTGGTCGGATATGCCTACATGATGGAATTCTTCATTGCCTGGTACAGCGGTAATGATTACGAAATATTTGCCTTCGTCCGCAGAGCTTTCGGACCCTACGCCTGGGCATACTGGATCATGGTCACATGCAACGTCATATCACCACATATTTTCTGGTTCAAGAAACTAAGAAGATCTATTGCTGTTCTGTTTGTGATGTCAATCGTTGTCAATATCGGTATGTGGTTTGAACGGTTTGTCATCATTGTGACCACGCTGTCGGCTGACTTTCTTCCCGCAGCTTGGGGATACTACAAACCGACATGGGTTGATATGGCTACATTTGCAGGATCGTTCGGGCTGTTTATGACTATGTTCCTGATATTCCTTCGCTGGCTGCCGATGGTTGCCATGTCTGAAGTGAAAGGTATTCTACCGGAAGCAGATCCTCATAATCCAGATTATCACAAGGGGGATCACTGATGAGTGACAAACACAAAGCTCAAGGGCTGCTCGCTCAGTTTGATAATCCGGCACATCTGCTCCTTGCAGCCGAAAAGGTACGCGATGCGGGATATAAGGATTTCGACTGTCACAGCCCATTCCCGATTCACGGTATGGACGATGCGATGGGGGAGAAGAAATCTAAAGTGAGTTTGATTGCCGGTATCGGTGCAATAATCGGCGGTAGCTCAATGGTGGCATTGACTTGGTGGGTTGGTGAATACGGCTATCCGATGATAATTTCCGGAAAGCCATACTTCGCCTATCAAGCATACTTCCCGGTAGTATTCGCTATTGCGGTGCTTCTCGCAGCATTTGGATCACTGTTTGGTTTTATGTCACTGATGAAACTTCGCTTTCATCATCCGGTTTTCTATTCTGATAGATTTGCCAAAGTAACCGATGACGGATTCTTTGTTAGTATCGAAGCGACAGATTCACAATTCCATGAGGACAAAACAAAGTCATTCCTTGAAGAGATCGGTGGATCAAATGTGGAGGTATTGAAAGAGTCATGAGAATAATAATATCAATACTCTGCATGATAATCACGCTGTTAAGCCTTGGCTGTCGGGGTAGCGAATCTGATCAACCACCGATTCATCTAAATCCGAACATGGACATGCAACCCAAGTCATTACCTCAGTCTGAGAGTAAGTTTTTTGTTGATGGATCTGCAATGCGAATGCCCCCGGAAGGTGTTGTAGCCCGCGGGAAATCTGTTGTTGAAAAACCGATGCATTTTACTGAACAACAGCTTGAGTATGGGAAGGAGCGGTTCGACATCTTTTGCTCGCGATGTCACGGTTTGGATGGAAAAGGGAAAGGTATTGTGATTGAAAAAGGTTTCTTACCTCCCCCTGATTTTCATAGTGACAAGGTGAAAAAATTCAGTGACGAGTACATTTACAACGTGATAACCAACGGTGTCCGCAATATGCCGTCTCATGCTGCTCAGATTCCTCCGAAAGATCGTTGGTTAATTGTGAACCACGTGCGAGAACTTCAAAATAGTCCGGCAGCAGATCAGTCACAGGAAGTCGCTGGAGGTGAGAAAAGTGGATTATAACAAGGAAACCTATAGACTTTCTGGTGACACCAGACTCACCAAACTCCCACTGATTATTGGGATAGTAGGTTTAGCTCTCAGTGCAATCGGCTATTCCACAAACCACGAGCAGTTCTTTCATTCATATCTGACTTCATACATCTTCTGGTTGTCTATAGGGTGGGGTGGACTGTTCTTCACAATGATACACCATCTGACAGGTGCGGTATGGAGCGTGGTCATTCGCAGGATTTCGGAGACATTGATGATGACAATCCCGTGGATGGCACTGCTGTTCCTGCCGCTGATACCCGGTCTGCACGATCTCTATCACTGGACGCATACCGCAGAAGTAGCACACGATGTTATTCTCCAGAAGAAAGCATCATATCTGAACATCTCGTTTTTCCTGATACGTGCTGCAGGTTATTTTATTGTTTGGATAGTCCTGTCGAATCTGCTTTACAAAAAATCACTGAAGCAGGATGAAGATGGAGCAAAAGTCGGTAGTTTTCTGAAGATCAGCGCACCGGGTATGATACTGTTTGGATTCACAGTAACCTTTGCTTCGTTCGACTGGCTGATGTCGCTCAATCCGCACTGGTATTCTACAATCTATGGTGTTTACATCTTTTCAGGTGGTGTGATGGCTATGTTCGCTTCAATTGCGATAGTCGCAACGTATCTGCAGAGTAGAGGCATCCTGAAAGAGACCATCACCACCGTGCATTACCACGACCTTGGCAAGCTGCTGTTCGCATTCATGATCTTTTGGGCTTATATGGCGTTTTCACAGTATTTCCTCATCTGGTACGCAAATATTCCGGAAGAGACAGTTTGGTTTGCAGATCGGTGGAAAGGGTCGTGGAAAACAGTTTCATTGCTGATTGTGTTCGGACATTTCGTGATCCCATTCTTTGCATTGATCAGTCAAGCTGCAAAACGTAATCCGGTCAGATTGTCATTGATCGCTCTGTGGCTGCTGTTGATGCACTGGGTTGACCTGTATTGGAATGTTGTTCCTACTCTTCATCCCGACTCAGCGCATATTTCCTGGATGGATTTGACCACGATGGTCGGAATCGGCGGGATATTCCTTTGGCTATTTTGGCGACGGTTACTAACTAATCCACTCGTCCCAACCGGGGACCCGAATCTGCAGAAATCAATCAAATTTGTCAGTTAGTTCTAACTTACCAGCAAAGGTTGGAACTTGAATATCTCAGATTCCAACCTTGTGTTGCAGAAATTTGATTTTCCTTTCTTGTAGTCTGTAGTGAATGTTGTTATCTTACGATAGACAGATAGTTTCAAAACCGAGAAAGTCCACTATTCCGGAGGTTTATGATGGTTCGTCGAATCATGGTGCCGCTTGATCCGTCACCCTATGCAGCAGCAGCGTTGGAGTTTGCATGTCACATTGCCAAAAGTAACAATGCTGAACTTACCGGCATGACCATACTGGATGTGCCCGGAATAAAGAAACATGTCGGACCGTCTCCAATTGGAGGGATGTATTACGCTGAACAACTGTTGGAGAAGTATAAGCGTGAAGCCGGTGAGCATATTGATGAGTTGGTGAAGAATTTTTCTGAAAGATGTGAAAAAGATGGGATCAATTATCGCCTTTCGGGATATCAGGGCAGCCCGAGCCAAAGAATCAGCGAAGTCTCAATCTATTTTGATCTGATCGTTGCAGGTCTAAAGACCTATTATCGTTTTCGCAGCGAGGGCTCAAAAGGAAATTCAATTGATAACATCCTTGACCACTCTATAACCTCTATGATCGCCGTACCGAAAGATTTCCAACCTCCGGAAACGGACAAAAGGATGAAGGTGCTTGTCGCATTTGACGGATCAAAGCCGGCAGGAAGAGCGTTGCACCGATTCGCCGCAATGGGAGCTAATGATCAGTATGATATTGAGATATTGATGGCTCACTCCGATAAAGAGGTAGCCGAATACCATCTGGAGCGTGCAGCCCGGTATCTGACCGTTCATTCGTTTAAGAGCATAAAAACTCAATGGACTTCGATGAGTGCGATCAATGCGGTCGAAGAGCTTTACATTGATCAGGTTCAGGCTGTTGTTCTCGGTGTCCATTCAAAGAAGAGTATCCTCGACTTCAGACTTGGAAGTCTTAGCAGACACCTGATCCAGAGAGCGGATAAATTGCTATATCTGGTTCAGTAGTAAATTCTGTAGTCGGACTTGTCTCAAGTCCGACATCGTTTATTCCCGCTGTCAGGAACGGCGTCCTGACAGCTACATATTTGACACCGTTTGTAAATCATTTCAGGAGCAGCAATGCAGCAGATAATCGAGTACCTCCGCGCAAACCATGAGCGGTACCTTGATGAACTGAAAACGTTTCTTACTATTCCATCCATATCGTCCAGTCCCGAGCATAAGGACGAGATGCAGCGATGTGCTGAACATGTCGCCGGGCATCTGAACGACATTGGAGCGAGCAACATCAAGGTCAATCCCACGAGAGGACATCCGGCAGTCACAGGCGAATGGATGGGGGCACCAGGTCGTCCGACGATATTGGTTTATGGTCACTACGATGTGCAACCTGTGGATCCGCTGGAACTGTGGGAGCATCCTCCGTTTGAGCCGCACGTGAAGGGTGACAAACTTGTTGCGCGTGGAGCTACCGATGATAAAGGTCAACTTTTCATGCACATTAAGGCTGTGGAAGCGATCCTGAATCAGACGGGTGAGCTGCCCGTCAATGTGAAGTTTCTGTTTGAAGGCGAGGAAGAGATCGGCAGCCCGAATCTTACAGAATTTCTGAGGGATAACAAGGAAGCACTGAAAGCGGATGTCGTGGTTGTCTCGGATACCGATATGTGGGATGCCGGAATTCCTGCGATATGCTACGGTCTGAAGGGTTTGACGTTCCTCGAAATTGAAATGATCGGACCGAATGCTGACCTGCATTCAGGTGAGTATGGTGGCGCAGTTGCAAATCCTGCTGAGATCATGGCGCGGATGCTGGCATCGGTCAAGGACGAGAGCGGACGGATTCAAATCCCCGGCTTTTATGAATCTGTTCAGGAGCAGAGCGAAAAAGAGAAACAGTTGCTTGGAAAGATCCCGTGGGATGAAGAGGCTTACATGAAGAGGCTTGGTGTGGAAGAGTTGTGGGGAGAAGCGCCTTATTCAGCGATGGAGCGCGCATGGCTGCGCCCGACGTTTGAAATCAACGGCATCTGGAGCGGTTTCATCGGTGACGGAGCAAAGACGGTGCTGCCCTCAAAGGCAAATGCTAAAATTTCATGTCGTTTAGTTCCCGATCAGGAGCCTGAGGAGATCGAAGAGATTGTTAAAAAGTACTTTATAGAGAACTCTCCGAAATCAGTTAAGGTAAATGTGCAGCGATTTCATGGTGGTAAACCTTTCATAGTGCCACTCGACAACCCCTATATGGGTGCCGCAGCGAAGGCACTCAATGACACATTTGAGCATGAGCTGTACTACAAGCGCGGAGGTGGATCAATACCTATAGTAGCCGATTTCAAGGAGATATTAGGCTTGGATACGCTGCTGGTCGGCTTTGGACTGCCGGACTGCAAAGCTCACTCGCCAAATGAAGACTTCCATATACCGACATTCCACACAGGCATGGAAGCCATTGTCAGATTGATGTATAACATTGGGGAGCTGTAGCAGATAAAATTTACTTCGCACAAAATGATGTTTTCCTGATTGACAGATCGGCGTTTTGCGGAAAACAGACGGAATACAATAAGTTACAAAATTCACTATTCCGAGAAAGGCGGACAGAAGACGGAACGACTTAGGAAAAACGTGCGATATTTGCAAGAATTAGCCTGATTCGGTGAGTTTTTCCGCCTTTTGTCCGTGTTTAATTTTGAAAAACGCTCTTTTATTCCTATTTGAAGCGGAATATTTGTGGAAATTTTAAGAAGTTTGAAAGTTAGCAACAAGAGATTCACAGCAGATTCAGCGGATGAAGCAGATGACAAAGAAGATGAGAAACCACCAAGGCTCCAAGACACTAAGAAGAATGTGCAAGTGTCAATTGAATTGATTTGGAAGAAATGTGGAGTTTCTCCCGTATCTCGGGATGTGCCCATTTACAACCTGAAGGTTGAACTCTGAACACAATCTGCTTCATCCGCTGAATCTGCTGAGAATTCGCTCTCTTGCAATTCTGATGTTTCTGTTTATATTGCTTTTGTACAGGGTTTGATCTGTTCCCGAATCATTAAGGAGGTATTATGTATCGCTTGATTCTAATTTCAATTATTACACTCGCTGTATGGGTTGGAGTCGTCTCTGCACAGGACGCTGAAAACGTCGAACAGGTTGGGAGGATTTATAATTATTGGTATTCTGCTTATGACATTGAAGTTTCGGGGAACTATGCGTATGTTGCGACCAGTGTTTCAGGACTTCAGATAGTGGACATATCTGATCCAAGTCAACCTGAAGTTGTTGGATATTATGATGATAATCTTGGCATGGCTGGTGGAGTAGGTGTATATGGTGATTATGCTTGTTTAGCTGATGATTCAAAATTAGTTATTATTGATATTTCGGATGTAAACAATCCTATGGAAGTTGAGATGTGTGATATATACGCTTCAAAAGTTGAGGTTATAGGTAGGTATGCTTATGTAACTGGAGGACGAGGTTTTTACGTAGTTGATCTGAACGATCTGGATAATCCTGAGATAGTTGGTCATTTGAATATCAACGCAAACAATCTTGATGTTCTGGGAGATTTTGCTCTTTTGGCATCAGATAGAGAAGTTAATATAATAGACATCTCTGACCCAACTGAACCAGATGAGATTCGTTCACTTGAAATCCCAGAAAATGAACGGGCACGAGATGTTAAAATATTTTGGAACTATGCCTATGTCGGTACGGATCGCTCGTTTAGAATATTTGATCTGAGAACAAGAAGAGAGATTGGAGTTCTTGATTTAGGAGGGCAATTTAGTAGCAGTTCAATCGATATTTTGGGGCAATATGCTTTCTTAGGAGATGGTTGGTTAAGAGTAATAGATATTAGTGATCCTACCGAGCCAAATGAAGTAGGAAGGTTTGAAGACTACAGAGTTGGAACTATTGCGGTTGTTGGTGATTATGTTTACGGAGATGGTTTCCATGTAATTAGTATTGAAGACCCCGAAAATCCGGAAAGTGTTGGAGAGTTGAATACACATGGTCGGATTAGTAGTGTTACAGTCACAGGTAATTATGCTTTCATCGGAGGTGGTGATGGGCTTAGAATTGTTTATCTAAATGATTCCTTAGAATTAGAACAGATTGGATTTTTTGATACTACTCCTGCTACTACCAAGGGAATTGATGTTTCTGACGGCTGTGCTTTTATTGCGAATTGGTATAATGGGCTACGAATAATTGACATAAACGATCCTGCAAATCCTGTAGAAATTGGGTTCTGTGATAGTATTGGACATGTCAACGATGTTACCATTTCTGGTGAATATGCATATCTATCAGATCAAAATGGTTTATTAAGAGTGATTTCTATTGATAGTTTGCAGAATCCTGTAGAAGTTGCTTCCAATGATGCACCTAACGAACCAAATGCAATCACAATGTTTGAAGACTTTCTGTATATTGCTGATGAAGATGGTCTTCTAATTTACAACATCGAGGATCCAGAAAATCCTGAAGTGATTGGAGGTTTTCCGACTAGATCTAAGTTAAATGATGTATTCGTTGATGGTGAATATGCCTACGTAGCAAATCATGGGGATGGACTTCGCATTATTAATGTGTTTGATAATCCTGCAAGACCAATTCAGGTAGGTTGTTATGATGCAGAGAACGACGTAACAAGTGTTATTGTCTTTGGAAATTTTGCGTATATTGCGGGCAGATATGCAGGTGTTAAAATAATCAATATCAGCGATCCAGAGAATCCTGAAGAAGTAGGTTACTACGATACTCCAGGTGATGCTACCGGAGTCGCCTTATCAAACAATGGAATAATCTACGCAGCTGACCAGACCAACCTTGGCATTTACCGCTTCACCGACCCAGCAGGTGTAGATGATAATTTCATCCATCCTCCTTCATCCTTCACACTTCTCCCCGCATTTCCGAATCCGTTTAACTCGCATACTCGCATTACCTACAACTTACCAACCGAGACACACCTCGATCTTGGGCTGTATGACATCTCCGGTCGGCAGGTTATGACGCTGTTCTCCGGAGTCCGTCCGGCGGGAGTGTGGAGCGCGACACTCGATGGAAGTAATTTGACGAGTGGGCTGTATTTTATCAAGCTGAATTCAACAGAACAGCAACTTTCGCAGAAGGTGATTTTGGTGAAGTGAGAAAGACTAACCACCAAGGCACGAAGACACCAAGAAAACAGGATATATATTCTTGTGACTTTGTGTCCTGGTGGTGATATTGAATTACCCCCCCTTACTCCCCCCCTACTTCGCAGGGGGGGAAGAATTTGGTGTGAATCAGGGAGAGATTCTTCGCGTTTGTTTAGAGAGACATTGAGATATGGCTACATATAAAAAGCCACCCTCTCTAATTGAAAGGGTGGCTTTATTAAGTCAAGTACAACTCGCTATTTAATGTAGGCGACCTTTTTAATTCCCCAATGGGCTCCTGCCTTCATTTCAAGGAAGTAAATTCCTGCTGCAAGTTGATCCGGTGCGCTCACTGTTAGACGATGCACACCTGCAGTCAGTGCTTTCTCCATTGCCAGTGCTTCCCGCCCCTGAATGTCATACAGAATGTAATTCACCGCACTCGCGTCCGGCAACTTCAGCTCAATCTGAAATCTATCGTTAAACGGATTCGGGTAGGGTGAACTGAGAGCAAACTCTTTAGGTGTCAAAGCAGGTGTACCAGGTTGCGACATAGGCTCAGGGAAGCTGATGTCATGCATGAACCGCACACTTGCCGGGATAGTGAACGAAATCGAGCGCGTCTCCGCATTCTCCTGTCCATGTACCAAAAGATAAACCTGATCACCGGTCTGAATCGCTTCACCAATCGTCAGCACCATACGGAATTTTCCCGCATCTGCATTACCCGGTGCGACAAGTTGTTCCATAATTATCTGCGGCAATTCATCGCCACTTTCGCGGATGACCTGAACCGAGAACCCACCATTGCAGACACCGCCATCGGGATTGCAGAGCGGCAGTCCATTTTCATTGCCGATCACAAGAGGTCGTGGGGGTACACGATAATCACCGCCCCCGTGGTCTCTACCATCGGTCGGCTGATATCTCATCTCCGGCTGAGTGAGAGGCGCTATATTACGAGCCGGACGACGGTTTAGATACATCAGGTAGCTTTGATCTGCTTTGAACTCTCCGATATAACCGGGAGCCCATCCCTCGGGGGTCGCTTCGATTAAGTCGAAACGGCTTTCCGTGACGTTCCAGTTGATGAGAAGATCATCCGAATTTGCCGGAGGGAGATCACGCAATGATTCGTCTTTACCGATTGTCGGCGCATAATAGCTCCAGCCGTGATCCAGTTGTCCCCAGTCGAACTTACGGTACTGTTCAGGACGACCGGATACAACCATGCGCTTCCGCTCGTTATCGGAATTGTAGATCCAGTAAGCGATTCCCCGATTCAGCACAAACAGATCGCCGTTCCAGCGATTGGTCTCGCTGTTGAAGCTTGAGTACCTGTAGCGATCGAGTCGCTTATCCCAAGTTGTGATTTCGGCAGATCCGATCCCGTCACCAAGAACGTTCTGGATAGTCGGATTTTCCGGTAGAACAGGGAAGCTCACAAGATTGAATCCCGGTTCGAGGTCAAATGTCCAGAAACCGACCACATCCTGCTGTGTGACAGCTCCTGCAGCGAGCGGCAAAAACAGGCAGATGATTAGTAATTGTCGCAGTTTCATATATATTCTCCGATGAGGCATTGTCTTCTTAATAGAAAATACGATGCATTCCCGTATTCATTAGGTAACTATAGCAAGCTATATCAAAAGTGTCCGCAACGCAACTTAAACGGTGAACCGAGCGGGAAAGATCGTTAAAAGATGTATCTTGAATCGGTTCGTATTATATTATAACAAATAGCAGATTGAGTTGAAACAGAGGAATCAGTTTTGATCAGGTGGACAATCTTAATCGGTCTGACAATACTTTCAGGTTGTGCGATTGAATCGTTTGAGGGGAGTGGAGAACCGAACGGATCAATTTTCGTGGCAAGCGGTGACGGGAGTGGCAATGAGATAAGCGCGGCAATCCTGATTGACGGCGTAGTGCGCCCGGAGCGGACTCCGGCGTATGTGCATGGGATTTCTGTCGGTGATCATGAGATCGTGGTAAAACTGTACGGATTCTGGAATGACACACTTTTAACCACTGTCACCGGGGGAGATACGGTCAATGCTGAGTTTGTACTTGAGGAAGTGCCGCCTGGTCAGACCGGACAGCTCGATTTTGCCACTATTCCATCCGGCGGGAAGCTGATAGTGGATGGGCAGTTTCACACGGTTGATGGAACGCCAGTAATCGCACCTGCCATGGTAGATCTACCTTGGGGAAGTTACCGTATCTCATCCTATTTAGAGGATCATGCAAACCTGAGGAATGCACTGCCTGAAGTTACAATAATTGCAGGAGAGGCAACCGAGATAGGATTTGCACATGAGGGGAGACAAACTGCACTGCAAGCCGGATTACTGCCGTTCCATTTCAGGTTAGAGAACGATGTTGGTGACTCGGTGTCACTCGCTGAGCAAACCGGACAGGTGGTGCTGTTGAACTTCTGGTATGTCAGTTGCGTTCCGTGTCAGAGGGAGTTCCCAGGGATTGATTCGGTCTATCAACGTCACGCCATTGACGGCTTCCAGGTATTAGCAATTGATGCAGGAGACTCACCAGATCGTGTCAGAACATTCCGCAGCAATTTTAATCTGACATTCCAACTGCTATTGGATCCGGAAAGAGAAGTGAATTCGACATACGGGATTACTTCGTACCCACAGAACATTTTGATTGATCGCACAGGATCTATCCACGAGATTCTCGGTCCGGTCACACAGGATGAGTTAGAAGAACTTGTGTTGGAGCTACTTTAATTTTACTCAGTCATTATAAACGAAGTGAAGAATCTCTCTCGCTACACAAACTTTGAGATTGCTTCGCTGTGATCGCAATGACATCTCAACTACTTCCATGCATCTTAATGAAAAAATATAAATTGGAGATAAAATGAATATCAAATATATCATCGGAGTATTTCTACTCTTAGTCACAGTGTCACCACTAACAGCGCAGGATAATTTCAGCACCTTTTTTGAATCTTTCGAAGCTGTAGGTATTGTTGATTCGTATTATGTCTTTGAAGGACCAATCACAAATTTGACTGATGGAGAATTGAGGATTAATTGGCTAAAGGAAGTTGATCTTCCAAGCGAAAACTGGGAATCCCAGATCTGTCAGCTTTCTTTGGCGTGTTGGCCAGACTGGGTGAGCGAGGAGACGATGATTTTTTCAGCAAATCAAGTGGATACATTGCAGGTAAAGTTTTTTCCATACAGTGATGAAGGTGTTGGTACAGTTACTATCTATTTGACTGTTGAAGGGAATCAAGAGGTTGATCAGGAGTTGACTTTTCGCTTTGAAGCGAGACCTCTTGCGGTTCCACAGGACAGGCGTGAGGAATCATCAAGAGGGCTTGAGTGGATTAGTGGATCTAACGGGATAGGTTTTAACCTGCCGATGACGACAAATACGAGTGTGACACTGTATGATATTAATGGACGTGAAGTAGCAGATCTGTGGAAAGGCGTTACTAGTGCCGGACAGCAGACAATACCATTTATTCGTCCGAATGGATTACCATCAGGATTGTATTTGCTTCGGCTCGATGCTGAAAATGTGGGTGCGATCAGTAGGAAAATCACTCTTTTGCGTTAATGAATAGATCAAGATGCTGTCCCGCAAGTCAGTCATTGCGAGGATCGAAGAGACAAAGCAATCTTCTAATACTTTGATAACGCTGGGGATTGATTGCGTCGTAATGACAAAGCATATTGCAACCTTGTGGGACAGCCTCACGACTTTCCTATTGATGCTGCAGAGTCAGCTTTCCATGCTTCCGTCCCAACTCCTCCAGTTTTCTCACTGCAATAAGTGACCCGATCAGAAACAGAACTGCCATACAAATCAATATGTATAGCTCAGTTAGAGGCGAGATAAGTCCGGTCGAATATGCGCTGAACATGGTTTGACGCAGTGCATCAAGCCCAAGCGTTACGGGGATAATTGCAGCAACACCTGTCGCAACCAGCATGCCGAGCTGCCTGACCGGAAAGTAGAATCCACCAAGAAAGAATACCGGTTCATGCAGCAGTTGTAAGCTGTGATTGACACCTCGTCCTGCCATAAAAAACAGAGAGCTTAGTGCCATCCCCATGCCGTAAAGAGCTGCCAATGTCGCAAAGAAGATCATTACTGCTAACCACGGATCTGATATGTTGAATTTAATTCCGAACATGAACCTGCTGGCGAGATAGATAATCAATGCTCTTGATCCTGTCATAATCATGCCGCCGAGTGCCATTCCCATCAGCAGTGCAGGTCTCGGCAGAGGAGCCATCAGATAGAGCGCCAGATTCCCGACCTCCTTTTCCCAAAAGAACTGCATCCCCATGCTCCACAACACATGTACCCAGAATGTCATCAGAATTCCACCAAGAATGACAAATCCGGTATATTCAGGTGGTGCGTTCATTGCCCGGTAAACATAAACGTACGCTGCAACGGACAAGAAAGGCAGCAATGTGTCACCGACCAGCCATGACAACTCTCGCTGTGCACCGATTACCCGTACATAAGCACGGGCTATCATGACCTGAAGGAAATATCTGAGCTTCATTACTGCACTCCGGTCTGATCTTCCGCCAGCGATCTTCCGGTCAGCTTGAGGAATACATCTTCCAACGTAGGTTCGATGGTGTGCATGTCAATGAGTCTGCGACCGTTCGATGAAACAGCATGAATCAGAGCACCACCCACTTCAGGATTTTCCACCAACGCTCTGATATTGGTGGTCTGAGTTTCAGGATCGGACTGCTGTGCCAATCGAACTACACCCTCCAGCTCATGGCATTCCTTAGATAGTGGTTCAATGCCGCTGATCGAAAGCTCAAGTGCGGTCTCCTTCTGCAGCATCTTCTTCAGAGCTTTTGGAGTGTCGCAAGCCTGAATCGTCCCCCGGTCAATGATGGCGATCCGGTCGCACATCTCATCAGCTTCTGCCATATAGTGCGTGGTCAGCATTATCGTATTCTGCGGATTGTCAGCCAGCCATCCCGAAATAAACTTGCGAATATCACGTGCAGAGAGCACATCAAGACCGACGGTTGGCTCATCGAGAAACAGCACCTTCGGATTGGTGGTGAAACCCCGCGCAAAATTCAGACGCTGCCGGAATCCCGTAGAGAGCTTATTTATCCGCATCCCGTCATATTTGTCCAGCCCGATCACCTTCTTCATGTGTTCGATGCGGGGTTTTGCCACTTTCCACGGTATGCCGTACAGCTCGGTAAACAGTCGCAGGTTTTCAGTAGCGGTTAATATTCCGTAACCGCAAGTCTCGCCACCCGAAACCATATTAATAATCTTTCTGACCTTCCAGATGTCCTTTTCAACATCGAGCCCGTCAATGAACGCTCTCCCTTCAGTCAGTGTCAGCAGCGTGCAGAGTATGCGGATGAGAGTGGTTTTGCCGGCTCCGTTAGGTCCAAGCAGACCAAACATCTCACCCGGTTTGACTTGTAGGCTTATGCCATCCAGTGCCACGAGTGAAGTTTTGCCTGAAGATCGTTTTGCAGCCCTATCAAGATTAAATATGCGCCTAAGATGCTCTATTTCGATGCTGTATGTTGAAGACATAGTCTGTATCAATTAGTTGTTGGAAGGCGGTTCAGTTCCGGTATCTTGTTCGATTCCATCATGTTTTAGAATTTGGTGTAACGGTACGGCTGTCAGCTCCATCGGTGTGCGCTTTAGTAGCTCTAAACTCAGAAGTCTGTAAATGTCTTTTATGCGTGGATACTCCTCGAGAGTTTTAAGGTGTGATTCGACTGTCTCGACATCTCGTCGCTGCACAGGTCCGGTGATCGAGTCAGCTACACCAAGCTGAAAAACATTGTTCAGCGTCGTTGTCAGCAACGGTTTGATTGCTGCTAAAGCTTCATCTTCGTCCAATCCAGCATCCTTCAACATAACCAGTGATACACCGATAAGAGCGGCAATCAGGTTGCTGCTGAAGACCGCCGACAGATGGTAGAGCGGCCTCAATTTGGAAGGTATTACGACAGAATGTCCGCCGAGTTTTTTTGAGATTTCCTCTCCGATTTTGATAGCTTCAGGATCACCGCTGATCCCGAAAGTCACACCCTCAAGCTGTGAGATGTCACTTTCAAGACTGAAAGTTTGGAGAGGATGCCAGGTGAGAGGAATAGCTCCGACACTCTTCACAGCTTCAAGCGGCTTCTCGGATAGAGCCCCGGCTGTGTGAGCAATGACAGTTCCTTCTTTAAACCCGTTTCGGTCAATGATTAACTGAGCAATGTATTCAATCTCTCTATCGGGAACTGAGAGTATGATAAGATCAATTTCAGCAGGGAGTTTATAGATGTGCTCAAACTGTGGGATGTGGTTGTCATTCAACCATTCATCATCGGAGACGGCTACATCAACCACCCCAAGCAGGTTGAAGCCATTTGCATGAAAGGCACGGGCTAGTACGCGTCCGACACGACCGCAACCGACTATAGCGACTGACCGATAGGATTGCACTACTTATCCACCACCACAGCCTGCATGATCGCTTCGGCAGCGAGGTTTTCCCCGACAAATGCCTGTCCTTTCATTTTGCAGATGTTGCGTCGGAAGAACTGCATCTCGACCACAAGGCGTAGCTGGTCACCAGGAACTACCGGATGGCGGAATTTTACTTTGTCCAGACCGGTGAAATATACCAGCTTTGTATCGGGATTGGCTGCTGTGTTCAGCAGCAGCACACCACCAGCCTGTCCCATCGCTTCCACAACCAGTACACCCGGCATGATCGGACGGGTGGGGAAGTGACCTTGAAAGAACGGTTCGTTAATACTGACGTTTTTTATGGCTACTACCTTCTCACCGGGTACTAATTCCAAAATCCTGTCAACCAATAGCAGCGGATAGCGATGTGGTAGAATTCGATTGATCGCATTGATATCGAACACAAAATCTTTGGTAGCATCTTCCTGATACTTCGCCTGAAGTTTGTGCTTCTGCAGAGCCTGATACAGTATTTTCGCCAGCTCAACATGAGATTTATGACCGGCTCGTGCTGCAAGCACATGTCCTTTAAGCGGCATCCCGAGCAGTGCCAGATCACCGATGAGATCCACCACCTTGTGACGCACCGGCTCGTTTGGGAAACGGGTCTCTTTATTTCCGATAACCCCGTTCGTTCCGGGTGGGAATCCATCAGGTACATGAAATCGCCGCTTTAAGTTCTCCAATTTTTCAGGGTCAAGCACCTTGTCAATATACACTACCGCACTATCTATCTGACCACCCTGAATTAGTTTCGCATCGAGCATATATTCCAGCTCTGATACCAGGCAAAATGTGCGGGCAGAAGCAAATTCGGGTACAAACTCCTCGCTCATGTCGTACAGTGAAGTGTACTGCGTTCCGATAGCCGGATGCTCATAATCTATCATGTATGTCACACGGAAGCGGTCGGATGGAACGACGACCAGATCTGTTCTGTCGCTTTCGTCCCTGTATGCATAAGTTTCCTTAATCTCAAAATATTGACGCGGTTCACCTTGCTCTTCGATTCCGAGTTGCTGCAACAGTTCCACAAACGGCATGGCACTTCCGTCATCCACCGGAGGCTCTCCGGCTGTGAGTTCAACTCGTACATTGTCAAGTCCCAAGCCCGCCATTGCAGACAGGACATGCTCAACCGTATGTACTTCGACTCCCTCCATTCCGATGGTGGTGCCTCGTTTAATGTCTATAACATGGTCAATCAATGCCGGAATTTCCGGCGATGCTTCAAGGTCGGTTCGCACGAATTTGAATCCGTAGTTAGCGGGTGCCGGAACGAATGTCAGCTTGCATTCTTTTCCGGTATGCAGTCCGATTCCTTTTATGGTTCCTGATCGTTTTATGGTTCGTTGCTGATTGTTCAAATAGGTTTCTCCAAAGAAAAAGTAATTTAACTATCAAAATGTAACAATAACTTGCATTTATGAAAAGTTTGTTATATAATGGTTTTAAGTACTCTTTAAAGTTATTATAACCATCTGAAAAAATATTTTATTTATCCAATTGTTTTCACGAGGTTTATTATGGAAAAACAAAATTCTGTTGAAAAGTTAAGTATTCCATTGTATCAAGCCAAAGGCTGGATGAAGCTTCTCGGAGTACTGAGCATCATCTACGGAATCCTAATCATATTCTCGATCTGGGGCATACTCATCTGTTGGCTCCCAATCTGGATGGGTGTACTTCTCAACAAGTCCGCCAATGCAATTGAGATAGCTCAACGTCATGGTGACAGTATTCAGTTCCAACTGGCACTTGATAAATTGAAAACTTACTTCACTATTCAAGGCGTTCTTGCTCTCATTGGTCTTATTATAATCGGTATTGGTATCGTCATTGCTTTAATTAGCGGTGCTGCGATCTTAGATTTTCTGAATTAGGTTACGTAGTCAGGATTTTTTTCAAAACCACGTATTCGTATCGGGGAATTTTTCAGATACTAACTTATTCCCATCGATAAGAATCCTAACTATCGAATTCATAGTCTCTGAGGCACTTTCTATGAGGGCACTTTCGCTGTCTGCATAAAGAGAGCTGATTACGAAAATAATCTTAGCCGCTTTATTCAGTGAACAATTTTACTGGTCGTACGAAGCCTATTCTTTACAGACTTCCATATTCAATACTGTCTTCTGTCAATTGAATTGTGAATCGATCAGACTAAGGATTACCTGTTATTTGGCACAGTATCCAGTCGTTCATATCTGCTGATGCCAATACATTTGCTGGACGTAATTTGGATTTGGACAAATCTGAAAATGGAAACTGTACTAATACTACTGTTCCGGCTGTAAGAGTGCCCATGCTTCGTCCTCTTCAGGTTTGTTCCAATCCTTTGCCAGGGCTTCTTCGCTAAGCAGTGCAATCTCACTGAGATTTGACAGCTTAACTTCTTCATCAAGAATCGTTACAATTGCTTTGTGAGCACTTTTTAAGCTCACCGATTCCTTTAATGCAATTCTACCATCACTTGTAATGATTGCTTCTATTGATTTTAACATTTATTTCTCAGAATTAATTGGTGATTTCTTCCTCATTTAGCGAATATTCAGTTGTTTCTTGCTTCGTTTCCTGTTCATCTTGACGCACCTCTTGCTCTTTCTGAGCCTGTTCAAAGAACTCCGACAGGTTAAATCCTGCGGACTTAAACAGGTCATTCCACATAGGCAATGCACCTATCATTCCGGACATGAATTTGGCGGTATTGGGTGTGCCACTACCATCACCGGAACCGAGGTTATCCCACACGACAACTTTGTCAATGTTGATACCCTTGATCGCTTCAACTTGAATCGAAGCAATTTCGGTCAACTTCTCAGTCACCATCAGCAATGATGCAGCTTGCGGATCCATTCCAGCGGCGGCAACGATCTGCTTCAAACCTTCAGCACGTTTGGTCAGTATCTCATTGATACCACGTGCTTCACCTTCCATTTCATTGAACGTCGCATCACCGCGACCTTTTGCCTCACGACGCAACCGTTCAGCAGTTGCTTCCGCTTCAATTTGGACACGTTCTTTGGCTATTCGCGCCGGAACAATTGTATCAGCGGTTTGAGTAGCTTGATCACGCTCGGCACGTTTAGTCTCAGCAGCTTGCTCAGCGACGTAAGATTCCTCCTGCGCCTTTGCTTTTTGGATACGTTCAGCGGCAACCGCACGTTTTTCAGCTTCAGCTTCACGTTCACGACGATCTGATTCACTGTTGGCGATAGTAACCTTTGCAAGGTTCTCACCTTCAACAGCTTTGGAATTTGCATCGGCGACTTGAACACGTTGTTCTTGTTCGGCGCGTGCTTGACCGATCTCACCGTCGCGATCTTTTTGTGCGACGTTGACTCTCGCTTCGTTAATAGCGCGCGCTGCTGCCTCTTTACCGAGAGCTTCAATGTATCCACTCTCGTCAACGATGTCCTTGATATTGACGTTAATCAGATAAAGACCGATTTTCCTCAGCTCATTTCCGACTGCTTCACGAACGTTCTCAAGGAATTTCTCGCGGTCTTGATTGATCTCCTCAATCTTCATGGTAGCGATGACGGCGCGTAACTGACCGATAATGATATTCTCAGCAGTATCTTTCACTTGATCCTGTTTCAATCCGAGTAGTCTGACCGCCGCATTCAACATCACATTCTCTTCAGTCGAAATACCAACCGTAAAGTTAGAAGGTACATTGATGCGGATGTTTTGTAATGATAGAGCGCTTCTGAGATTAACATCAATCGCAATCGGCGTCAAATCAAGATACATATAATCCTGAATCAGGGGCCAAACAAATGCTGCGCCACCATGGATACATTTAGCACTACGAGACTCACCTGATGTATCCTTGCCTGTTTTGCCGTAGATCACGAGTAGCCTGTCAGATGGACACCGCTTGTATCTCCGCATAGCGCTGATTACAAGGCTGAAAAATATAACGACAAGAGCCGTTATTGCAATTAGAATTTCCATGTTGTTCCCCTAAAGATTTGTTGAAAGCGTGTCCGACCGTGCGACGACGACCATGTTATTGTTAAGCACATCCACAACTTGGACGGATGTGCCTGTCGGTAATTTATCCTCGTCGGTGATCGCATCCAGTTCCTGTAATATACCTTGAACGGTAACTTGGACGACTCCTTTACCTTCACGTTTGGCAGGAATTGGGAGATATACATTGCCAACTTTGCCGATAGCGTTGTCCAATTGGACGTTTCCGGTTTCGGTCAGTTTGCTTAATGCATAGAATATCCACGCAATAATCAATGTAGTTATCAATCCGGCAATAATTCCAAACGGAACCGTCAGTAATACCGGGAATCCTCCCCTCGCACAAGCCAACCCCACCCATCCGAACATCATTAGGAAATATATCAAGTTGCGGACACTGAAAAAGTGCAAATGATCTATGAAACCACCGCTGTCACCAACGTTAAATCCTCCACCGTCATCATGTCCGTGGTCACCGCCGAGTCCCATTATCTCCATTATCAACTGGATCACTGTGAGCAGAGAGAAAGGAATTGCAACAGTCAAGAAAAACTTCTCGACTCCGATAAAACTGTTCCACCATTCAGTCATGATGCCTCCTAAGACACTGTTAAATAACTGTATATGTGATCGGTATTCTGTCTAACTTAATTATTGTCTTGTGATCCATCTTCTCCCAAATTCACATCATACAACACTTTCGCAATTACATAAGACGGGAATCCCTTCCGTCCGAGTGCTCCACCGATCCTGCGATTTACCTTGTCCGCCGACAATCCATGCATAGTTCTGAATTTCTTTCGCGCTAACCGCACTGCCGTTTCATGCTCTTGCTCTTCTGAATAGAACTCAATCAGTGCGTTCTCAATAATGTACCTGTCAATTCCCCGTTTCAATAAATCGCGTCGCAACATCCGTCTGCTGATTAACTTGACATCGCGTCCACGTCTGATTACATCTTCAGCAATTGCTTCCTCGTCAATCTGGTGTGAATCAGCTAACTCCTGAACGACCTGATCAATCAAATCAAATTGAACACCCTTTCGCTTACGAAGCTTTTCCCGCAACTCCTTAGCTGTCAGTGCCCGGTAAGACAGTGCTCGATATGCAGCGCTCCGCAGTTTCGCTTCCTGATCATGTTCGTAGTTCATTCTTCTTTACAACGGTAAATAGCCTACAAGGGCGAGCACAAGGTTCGCCCCTACATTATTCGGTTTTTGTGTTCTTTTTGACCGGAGGCAGGTTCAAAGCTTCCCTTACTTTTCCTTCAACCTCGACGAGGATGTCCGGGTTCTCCAGCAAGTAAGTCACAGCTCTGTCCCGACCCTGACCGATTCTTTCTTCACCGTAGGAATACCATGTTCCACGACGGTTAAGAATATTATGTTTAGTTCCAATATCCACAATTTCGCCGATGCTTGATATTCCCTTGCCGTACATTATGTCAAATTCCACTTCACGGAACGGGGGAGCGACCTTATTCTTCACGATCTTGACCCGGGTGCGGTTGCCGACCATGTCAGTGCCGTCCTTGATTGCACCGATTCTACGGATGTCAATCCTTACCGTGGCATGATACTTCAGAGCGATGCCTCCCGGTGTGGTTTCAGGGCTGCCCCAGGTCACTCCGATTTTCATCCGCAATTGGTTGATGAACACCAGACAGGTGTTTGACTTGGATACAGTGCCGGTAAGCTTGCGCAGTGCCCGGGACATCAGCCTCGCCTGTGAACCGACCTGCTGGTCTCCCATGTCTCCTTCAATCTCAGCTTTTGGAACGAGCGCAGCTACCGAATCAACCGCTACAATGTCTATTGAGCCGGAGCGAACCAGTGCTTCCGCAATATCCAGACCTTGTTCACCGGTGTCAGGCTGTGCGATCAGCAGATTGTCAATGTCAACTCCTAACGCCTTCGCATAGGTTGGATCGAGCGCATGTTCGGCGTCAATGAATGCGGCTACACCGCCGCCTTTCTGGGCGTTAGCGACGACATGAAGAGCCAGTGTAGTCTTGCCTGACGCTTCAGGTCCGTATATCTCAACCACCCGACCTCGCGGCAGTCCGCCGACTCCGAGTGCGGCATCCAGCGCTATCGAGCCTGTGGGTATTGTGTCCACCTTTATGCGCATGCTGTCGTCACCGAGCCGCATGATCGAACCTCGACCGTAGTGCTTTTCGATCTCCGCCATTGCCAGCTCAATATTTCGTGTGCGTTCGGAGAGCTTATCGCTCATTTCTCCTCCAGATTGTGTTTATCTATAAGTGTTTATTGCTTGTTGGGGGAGCAGTGACATTCCTGTCACTGCAGGGCGGACAGGAATGTCCAGTCGTCCCTGTTGTTGTAATCACCCCAATGGAATCGAAGCCATCACCCTATAAACCGCACCGCTCGGCTTCAATTGACTTGACATCACATTTACATGTTCAACCGTCCAACTGATCGGATCCCATTCACAGTCTTCAAACCGTTCGATCAGATCACTGTTTCTGTCAATATACTTCACCCGTCCGACAGTCAAATGCGCATGAAATTTCTTTCTCTCTGCTGGGAATCCAATTTGTGCCAGATTCTGATCAATCTGTTTGTGCAGAATCATCAATGGTTTTGAACCTTTCAATCCCCACCACAACACGCGCGGACGCGCCAGATTCGGAAAACCGCCGGGAATTGCAGTTGTCAACTCAAATCGTCTGATACCGGAGGCTGCGTCCTGCACAGCTTCGTTGATTTCGGACAGCCTTTCCTTCTCAACATCACCGAGGAATTTTAGCGTCAGATGAATTCCTTCTAATCTTGACCATGAAGCTTTCGCGCCACTGACATTTCTTAGCTCATTCTGTACTCGGGCAATGTGGTCTTTGACTTCAGTTGGGACGTCAATGGCGATGAATGTTCGGATCATCGTTTTTTTTTCAACCTCTTCCACAACATATTCAAAACCGCACCTGCTGACCTGCGGCGGTTGGTATCTCGATTACCGCTGAAGATGTGTTTCTTTACATCAGAACCGTTCTCATCAGCAATCCCAATATAGACGAGTCCAACCGGTTTATCATCACTGCCTCCGGCAGGTCCGGCTATTCCTGTGACGCTGACGGCAATGTCAGCATCCGCTTTGGCTTGGGCTCCGATAGCCATAGCGCGGGCGACCTGCTCGCTGACAGCACCGTGATCTATCAGTAATTGTTCGTCAACTCCGAGCTGTTCGATCTTTGCTTCATTTGAGTAGGTGATGAATCCCCGATTGAACACATCCGAACTGCCCGGCACTGAAACGAGTCTATCACACACCATTCCTCCCGTACACGATTCGGCAACCGCAAGTGTCAGACCTCGCTTTCTCATTGTTTCAAGGATCACCTTTTCGAGTGAATCATTACCAACAGCATAAATATACGGATTAATCCGTTCAGAAACAAAAGTCTGAGCGTTGCTGAGATGTCGCTGAACCGCATCTTCATCATTCCCCCCGCATGACAGCCTCAATGTCACTCCTTGATTAATGCTCGGCAGATAGGCGAGAGAAACGGGGTTAAGCGCATCAGCATTACCGATTAGATGCGATAAGTTTGACTCGCCGATGCCTGTGGTCTTAAGGATGATAGACTGGAATGAACCGCTTCTGTGATCAATCAATATCGGCATGACATAGTCGTCAAACAGTCCTTTCATCTCAATCGGAACCCCCGGCATAGCGAACAGATGCTTCCCCCGGCTGTCGTAGTGAATTCCCGGTGCGCTGCCGTGCTTGTTGATCATAGGTTCGGCTCGTGAAGGGAATAGAGCCATTTTATCGAAACCGGGTGGTGGCGATACGTTTCGCGCAGTAAATCGGTCAATTACCAACTGCTTAACATCCAACCGTTCGACAAGATCATCGTCAAAGAATTTGGCAACCATTTCACATGTTATGTCATCATGCGTCGGTCCCAAACCTCCCGTTACCAGTACTACATCCGCACGGTTCCAGGCGTGTCGCAACACATGCCTGATGTCGCTCTTATCATCACCGATAGTGCTGTGCCACCTCAGCCGCAGTCCGTTGTCAGCTAATCTGAGTGCGATCCAGTGTGCATTGCTGTCAAGAGTTTGTCCCAGCAGGATTTCGTCACCGATGGTAATCAGCTCAATTTTCAAGCGTTTCTCCGCTGTCAGGTCGCCGCACCTGACAGATGTATGATGGATATCAGATAAATAGTGGTGTCAACCACGGCGGGTTGACACCGGGACTCCTTACCGTTTTTATTGGTGTTTTTGTGACTTGGCGGCGAAATAGATTTTTACAAATAAGTTCTCAGTATCAAGAGTACCAATGCCGCATATCCTCCCGCGAGCAGGTCATCTAATACAACTCCCAATCCACCCGGAAATTTTTCCATCTGCTTAACCGGAAACGGCTTCCATACGTCAAACAGACGAAATAAGAAAAATGCTAATGCAAAATGAATAATATTCGTTGAGCAAACAGTAAGCGTTATCCACTGTCCGACCACTTCATCAATTACAATAGGTTTCGCATCGTGACCGAGTGCTTGCTCGGCGATGCCAGCACTCCAGATTGCCAAAACAATTGTAACCACAATAACAGTCAGTTGAACTGCGAGATGCTGATTTGCGAGTAGTAGCCACCATAAGATGACCGCTGCACCGCTACCCCAAGTTCCGGGTGCTATCGGTAAATAACCGACAGGACCGAGTGTAGCGATATGGACAACGGCATTATTCACTGTTCGATTGTCGAAAGGAAGTTTTTCTAAAGTAGAGCGCACCGGAAAACAGAGATGAGAATGTGCTTAGAATGAAGAGAATTATCAACAGAATTATGAAACCGTCTGACAGGAGCAGGGACGAAAAACCTGTCCACTTATCACTTGCCAACAGCAGATCACGGACGTTAAAAGCGACCATTGCAAACAGCAGTGTTGTCAACTGAATGCCGGTCTTCCACTTTCCCCAGCCACTGGTCACTACGGATGACCCGCCTCCGATAGCCCAGATTCGCATTAGTGTCAGAGTAATCTCGCGAGCTGTAATCAAGGCAATCATTACAAAAGCCCATGTGGTCAGGCTGTCATAGTCCTGTCTGATATATATCGCCCAAAATCCTGACAGGACAAGCAGCTTATCCACAAGCGGATCCATAAAGTCACCGAAGGCAGTCTCCTGACCGAGACGGCGGGCTAGTTTCCCATCGTACAAATCAGTTATTGCACCGAATGCAAACAGGAGTGTAGCGGCAATTTCCAACGACATCTTTCCACTGAAGAAACAGTACCAAAAGATTGGAATGATAGCAAGACGGGTGATAGTCAGATAGTTTGGGATGGTTACGGTTACTTTCCCTTTTGGGCTCTCTGCACCCAACACAGCTGTTATCCGCTCCCTGCCACGGTTCCATGCGTTTGTTCGGTTTGATCTCAAATCTGTTCCTTAGTAAATTACAACACTGTAACTAATAATGATAACACTTCTAAACCTCTTCCGCAACCTGTAACAGCTTGCAGAAAGAGGAGGATGGACATTCTTGAGTTCTTTGATTTATTCTGTAAGAGCCATGTCATTCTGGACTTGACAGTCTGTCCGAGAATAGTTCTTTAAGAAACAATATCT
>CAZVKN010000013.1:0-42325 GCA_964627035.1 uncultured bacterium
TGAAAATCTATACTGAAAAACATTCTCGGACAGACTGTCAAGTCCGGAATGACATGAATTTATCAGTTAAGTTTAATCCGGTGGTGAACGATTCACCGTTGAAACCGGTTATAGGAATCTATTTATAAAAAGTTACTTTCGAGGGTAAAGCTTCATTGAAGCTCGTCAGTGCACAGTGATGTTACCCGACAATATAACTGTTGAGAATAAGGATGACAACTAAGACTTGTTCATTGGCTTAGCTAAAGTGCAGGATTTGCTGATCTACAGATTTGTCACCACTGTTATATTCATGAAGTACACATTTAGCAGTAAGCTGTCCCATCCTGTTTATCCCCCGTCATCCCCCTTTTCCTGCTTGACATTGGCACTCAACATCAATACATTACATAGCTTATGAATGAAATTGGAAAAAGGTGCTCCGGCAGTGAGGTGAGAGTGCGATTTGCACCCAGCCCTACCGGAGATCTGCATGTCGGCGGGATAAGGACTGCGCTGTTCAACTACCTGTTCGCCCGGCATCACGGCGGTAAATTCCTGCTTAGGATTGAAGATACAGACAAACGTCGGTCAACTTCGGAGGCGATTCAGGTCATCCTTAACGGTATGAAGTGGATCGGTCTTAAACATGATGAAGAGATTGTCTATCAGGCTTCCCGAATCGAAAAGCATAAGAAAGCGGTAACGAGACTGCTTGAATCCGGTGATGCATATCCTGCTTTTGAAACTCCGGAGGAGTTAGCCGCCAAGCGTGAAGAAGCTCAGCGGACGAAAACGGGTTACTTGTACGACAGAGCGAGTCTGAAATTGGCACCAAAAGAGATTCGGGCTCGGATTGATAAAGGCGATCCGTATGTTGTAAGGTTAAAGGTACCTTCAGGCGACATTGTGTTTGATGACGGCATACATAGTGAGATCAAGGTTTCCGGTAAGGAGATTGAAGATTTTATTATCCTGCGTAGCGACGGAACCCCGACCTACATGCTGGCGGTGGTGGTTGACGATGCGGATATGGGGATCACTCACGTGATACGCGGCGATGATCATATATCCAACACTCCGAAGCAGATCCTGCTTTATCGGGCGTTGGTACTCGCCGAGCCTGAATTCTCTCACGTCCCGTTGATATTGGGGAGTGACCGTCGCAAGCTGTCCAAGCGGCACGGTGTGACTTCGATTATGGGCTACAGGGATGCAGGTTTTCTGCCGGAAACATTGGTCAACTATCTCGGATTGCTGGGTTGGTCACCGGGCGATGACCGCAACGAGATCACGATGCAGGAGCTGATAGAGCTGTTTTCAATTTCAGGGATACAGTCAAGCAGTGCTGTGTTTGATGATGCTAAGCTAAGCTGGCTCAACGGATTATATATCAGCAAATTAAATTATGACGAAGTCGCATCCGATCTAAATGAGTTCGCAGACCAAGCAGTTGCGGACGGTAAACTTGAATCCAAGCCGTCCGAAGATCAAATCAGGACAGCATGGCATTTACTAAACAACCGCATTCATGTGACGAGTGATCTGTTTGATGTCGGTCTATACATGTTCAGTGACCCGAATGAGTACAATCCCAAAGGGATGCGAAAGAATTTCAAACCGGGCATTGATGAGAAGCTTGAAGTTCTCGCTGTTGACTTTGGCAATCTGAACAGTTTTGACGCTGAATCAATCGAGGAAGTTGTTCGTGAGCGGGCTGGACTGTGGGAGCTATCAGCAGGCAAATTGATACATCCGTTAAGGCTTGCTGTGTCAGGTGTTACCGGTGGTCCGAGCCTGTTTGATATGCTGGCGGGATTGGGGTGCAAAACTGTAATCAGACGAATCGGGAAATGTGTTGAATTTGTGCGGGGTTGATTACCGCCAAGAGCACGAGAGATACCTAATCGTAGTTAATTAGTAGTCGGGTTTGTCCCAAACCCGACGTCGTGGTTGAGACAACCACGACTACAGTACTCCGTTTTTTATACTTTAAAAGCAAATTGCGTCTTTGCGGCTTTGCGTGAGACACAAAATAAAGGACAAAGAAATGAAACGAACATATCAGCCGTCGAATCGCAAGCGGCGGAACAAACACGGTTTTCGTGAGCGAATGAGTTGCAAGAGCGGTCGCAAATTGCTTGCACGTCGGCGTCAAAAGGGTCGTAAACGGCTCACCGTCAGCGATGAAATGCGTCGGAAAGGGTAAATTTCCCCGCTCGACAAAGCTCAAAGGACTTTATGCTTTTGAAGCTATCTACCGAAATGGCTTCCGAACTCAGGGGCGGTTTCTCAAGGTTTTTTTTTGCCCGGCGATAATCCTGTGCGGATAGGAATCACCACTCCGAGCAATACAGGGAAAGCTGTGCGACGGATCCGCATCAAGCGTGTTATGCGTGAGACATTTCGATTGAACCGCGACAAATTTCCGAGCAGCGGTGATCTGCTGTTTCTGCTAAAGCGAACCGATGACGAGCGCGGCTTAATTGACGAGATGTATCAATTAAGCGACAAACTCATGAGGATCGCATCGAAGAGATTTGTTCCACGTGGAACAAAAGGGTCAGCAGATTCAAATCAGAAGGGCACTGTTCCACGTGGAACAGATCGTTCTCTACCATGAAGCAATTTCTGATTGCCATAATCCATGTTTACCGACGATTCATCAGCCCTCTATTCGGAACACGCTGCCGCTATTATCCATCATGCTCGCAATATGCAGCTGATGCTCTTAATGAATGGGGTGCTGTCGGCGGGAGCTGGATCGCTTTGAAGCGAATTGTACGCTGCGTCCCATGGCGCGATGGCGGCTTTGATCCGGTGCCGACACGACACAACCACGATGATGCAGGAATATCCTGTGAGAATTAATTTTATCACTAATCTATTACATGAAATGAGTTATGGATAGACGGACAATTTTAGCCTTTATCCTTATAGCGTTGGTCATTTTTTTCTACGACGACTATATCCGGCTGTTTTACCCACCACCACCGGCTACAGAGGTTGAACCGACGGCTGCGGATACAGTTTATCAACAAACTCCACCGGCAAAGCGACCTTCAGACGCATCCATTGCAGCGTCCGAACCGCAAACTCACAAGACCTCTTTTCAGCCTCCTGAAGGTTTTGCTATCTCGGACAGCACGTACCCTGTCAGATATGTTACCGTAGAGACCGACTATTTGATTGCGCGTTTGACAAGCGACGGTGCAAGATTGGTTTCGCTGAAGCTGAAACCGAACGGTCGTTATCTTAAAAAGAAGATCGAACTGATCCCGCGTAAACGTGATGCTCGTCCCGGATTCCGATTCTGGACTATGGACGGTCCGGTAACGACAGAAGATCTGTCCTACAGACTGGAGAACAGTTACGTTGATGGAAACGTGGAATATAAGCTCACCGGTCAGAGGAAACAAGATGTGACGTTTGCCGCTGAGCTTGCCGAAGGACGTGTTCTGCGGGTAATTTACACATTTGAAGGTGCAGGGAATACTTTTCTTTGCAGCGTGCGTAGTGAAGGATTGGAAAACGTATGGGTGCGCGATTATGTGGATGTTTACTGGCAGGGAGGATTGCGCTATACTGAATCTGACTCCGCTCAGGATCTGGCATATTCAAAGGCTTATCTGTACTTTGCCGGTGATGAGCTTGAAGACCAAAAGATTAACTCCAAGAAGAGCGAAATCGAGGGACCTTTTACAGGGCAGACGAGATGGGGTGCAATAAGGAATAAGTACTTTTTGGCAGCTCTCATACCGGAGACCGCAACCGCAACCGCCGGATGGATGGAAAGCGAACTTGACAGCGGTTATGTCGGTAAGTTTCACCCCAACCGTCTTGGTGTGGGGCTTCGTCTGCCTCTTTCCGGATCAAGCCCAAACACACCAATCCGAATTTATGCCGGACCTTTGGACGATGCCGTTCTGAAATCAGTTGACCCGTCCCTCACACAAACAATGAGTTGGGGGTGGGCACTGTTTGTACCGTTCTCCAAGGCGATACTGTGGGGGCTCAAGCATCTTTACGACATGATACCCAACTACGGAATCTGTATCATTATTTTCTCTGTACTGATCAAGATTATCATTTGGCCCCTCACACGAAAAAGCTACCAGTCAATGTCGGGTATGCAGAAGATTCAGCCGAAGATTCAGGAGATTCGGGAAAAATACAAGAAAGATCAGCAGAAGATACAGAAAGAGACGATGAAACTCTACAAGGAAGAGGGGATCAACCCTATGGGTGGCTGTCTTCCGATTTTGCTGCAGATGCCGCTTCTGATCGCTCTGTTTCAGGTATTCCGCTCAACCATTGAGTTCCGCAGCACACCTTTCATCGGCTGGATAACCGATCTTTCGCAACCGGATGTGCTGTTCCATCTTCCGTTCAGCATTCCGATGTACGGCAGTCATGTTGCGTTACTACCGATTTTAATGGGCATCTCGACTTATTATCAGTCAAAAACTACAATGACAGACCCCAACCAGAGGATGATGCTGTATTTCATGCCGATCTTCATGGTCGCCATTTTTAACAACATGCCGTCCGGTCTGACACTGTACTACACGCTGTTCAACATCTGGACCCTGATTCAGCAGAGAATAACTCCACCACCGAAGGCTGTGCCTGCAAAGGGAGGCAAGTAGGGAAAATTAATTTCCTGACATCCTACAGAGAGGGAGACACAATCACTGCATTGGCGACTCCCGCAGGACGCGGCAGCATTGCTGTAATTCGAGTTTCGGGCCCGCAGACGTTGGATATCTGCGGGTCTCTTTTTGACAGAGAGCTACCCGAAGCAGGCTGTCACCGTTTTGGAAACATGCTGCGAGCGGACGGGACTGCTATTGACGAAGTGGTGCTGTCATGCTTCAAGGCTCCTCACTCATACAGCGGCGAAGATGTGATAGAGATCACAACTCACGGTAATCAGGTCATTGTGTCCGAACTGCTTGATCTGCTGTACAAGAACACTGCTCGTCCTGCTCAACCGGGTGAATTCAGCTTTCGGGCGTTTCTGAACGGGCGCATAGACCTTACACAAGCCGAAGCGGTTGCTGATCTGATTGACGCAGGCAGTCGTCAGGCAGCTTCTCAGGCAATCAGACAGTTGAAAGGCGGTATCAGTGATGCTGTGGATCAGATCTGCGAAGCTGTGACTTCGCTGCTTCTTCAGTGTGAGCTGGAGCTGGACTTTGTGGAGGAGGATGTTGAACTTCTAAGATTCAGAGAGAAGATGGGCATTGTCAGGACAGCTATGGACGGTCTTGACAAATTGCTGTCCGGATATAAGACATCCCGCAGCTTGAGAAAGGGCGTAAAGGTGGCAATTGTGGGAGCCCCGAACGTCGGGAAAAGCAGTCTTTTCAACATTTTACTACAGGACAATCGGGCAATTGTCCACGACACTCCAGGGACTACGCGCGATGTCCTGTCCGGTTCTTGCCTGATAAACGGTGTCCGATTTGACCTGTTTGACACCGCAGGACTGAGAGTTTCAAAGGACGAAATTGAGGATGAAGGGATAAAACGAGCTGTTGAAGCGGCTGAAAAAGCGGAAATCATCATACATGTTCACTCTCCTGACGTATCATGTAATATAGTGACAGACTTCACGCGTGATGCTGCTACAATCCGCATTATGAACAAAAGTGATCTTAATGAGTATAAAGATACAGAAAGGATGATAGGGGTATCAGCCCTGAGTGGAAAAGGGATTGATGAACTGAGACAGCTTCTTTATGACAAGGTAGCCGATGACAATGTGATCGGCGCAACATCCATCAGCCGTGAAAGGCATTATATTGCTGTTAAACAGGCGGAAAAGGCGTTGCTGCGAGTAGAAGAGGGGTTACGTTCATCACTGACGAGCGAACTTATTGCTGAAGATTTGCGGGAAGCAATGCTGGCACTAAACAGCTTGACAGGAAAACATAGACTGGACGGGTTATTGGAGCGGATATTTTCCGAGTTCTGCATTGGTAAATGATGGTTTTTAAGCGCATGGAGGTATCATGGAGATTGAATTCAATCGAGAGAAGATTGAACTTCTCAACGAGCTGACTCTTTTCGAAGACCTTAGCCAAGACGATAAAGCTGAGTTAGCCGGAATGATTCGTAAAAGGGCTTATCAGCCTGGTGAAGTTGTCTGCGAAGAGGGCGCCAACGGGGGTGAGATGTTTCTGCTGATGAGCGGAATCGTAGAAGTCCAGAAGCAGCGTCCTCACGGTGCCGGACAGATCGTCATCGCCCGCTACGACCGTGGCGGTGTGCTGGGAGAGATGGCACTGATTGACGGCAAGCCACGTTCTGCAACCATTATCTCTACAGAGATAACTGAACTGTACATTATGACAAAGCAGGCGCTTGACGACATGATTGAATCCAAGCCACAACTTGCCGTCAAGTTCCTCAAAGGGCTGGCAAGAATCCTGTCTCTGAAATTGCGGGAAACATCGGGGCTGTTTGCAGACGTATTTTAATGAGCAGAGTCATTGTTGTGGGTGGGGGACACGCCGGATGCGAGGCAGCAGCAGCGGCGGCTCGTGTCGGAGCGGATGTGCTGCTAATTTCAAGCGATCTGAACTCACTCGGGCGTATGTCATGCAATCCTGCTATCGGGGGGATCGCCAAAGGACATCTCGTAAGGGAGATTGACGCGCTCGGTGGCGTCATGCCCACCGTTACCGATACTACAGCTATCCAATATCGCGTTCTCAACCGTTCCAAAGGATTTGCCGTGTGGTCGCCCCGCGCTCAGTGCGACCGTAAACTGTACTCGGCAGTGATGACCGATGTCATGCAGAACTATCCGGATATTACTCTTGTTGAAGGGACGGTGACCGACCTGATGATCAAAGATAATCGCTGCATTGGGGCAGTGTCAGACAGCGGCGAAAAGATTACCGGTGCTGTTATTCTTACATGCGGGACATTCCTGAATGGATTGATACATGTCGGGGAAAGCCAGAATAAAGGTGGACGATTGGGGGAAAACACTGTTGTTGGGCTGACTGAAGCTTTGACAGGTCTTGGATTTGAGAGTGGCAGGCTCAAGACCGGTACACCACCACGTCTTGACGGGAACAGCATAGACTTTTCACGCACCGAGCGCCAGGACAGTGACGCTGAGCCGATCTTTTTCTCTCGCAAAACAGAGGAGCTGCAGCAACAACAGCAACCCTGCTGGATTACCCACACCAATGAAGCGGTACACAGTGAGCTTCAGAAAGGGCTGGATCGTTCACCGCTGTATGCCGGAAGAATTCGTGGAGCGGGACCGCGCTACTGCCCGTCCATTGAGGACAAGATCATTCGATTCGCTTCACGAAATCAACACACAATTTTTCTTGAGCCTGAAGGACTCGACACGGATGAGATCTATCCAAACGGTTTCTCCACCAGTCTGCCAGCAGATATTCAGTTAAACGCACTCCGCAAGATCCCCGGACTTGAGGATGTCGAGATGACACATCCCGGATATGCCATCGAATACGACTACTTTTCGCCGCATCAACTGCATCAAACGCTCGAAACCAAGCTTATCAAAGGGCTTTATTTCGCCGGTCAGATTAACGGCACTTCAGGTTACGAGGAAGCTGCAGCTCAAGGACTGGCTGCCGGTTGTAATGCCGCTCATCAAGCAGCAGGAAGCACGGATCGGTTGTTATTGGAAAGAGATCAGGCATACATCGGGGTGCTGATTGATGACCTGATCACTCGGGGGACCGAAGAGCCCTACCGGATGTTTACTTCGAGGGCTGAGTTCAGGCTGAAACTAAGGCTGGATAACGCTTATGCACGGCTCGGTGAGATCGGGCATCGCCTCGGATTGATTGGTGAGCGCCAAGTTGACCGAATCAGAGAAGAAGAGAACAGATTGGAAGAGGTTCTTGCCGAGCTTTCCAGGCAACGCAGTACCGACAGCAACGGCAACTCGGTTTCGCTGCTGAATTTGCTCAAGCGTCCTGATGTAAAATTGAGTGATGTAATTGCTTTGCTTGATAATGATTTTTTCATTAGTATTGGATTGAATGACGATGTCGAATTTGTCCGTCGGGTTGAAGCGGAGGTTAAGTATTCCGGCTATCTGAAGCGTCAGGATCAGCGTGCTGCTGAGCTGAAGCGGAATCGACAGCGAGTTATACCTCTCGGTATGGACTTCTCTGCGGTCAAGGGGCTGTCATCAGAAGCCTGTGAGAAGCTGGAGCGGATTCGACCGGACAATCTCGGTCAGGCGGGTAATATCCCGGGGATGACACCCTCCGATCTGGCTGTGTTATTGATAAATTTGAAGCGGAATTCTTAAAATTAGCAGAGGGCAAGCAACTATTATGCAGACTTTGCTCTTCTGTAGTTATGGTTGTCTCAACCACGACGTCGGGCTTGAGACAAGCCCGACTACAGACAGTTGCTATTCGTGTGGATAAATTGTGAACAACTCTTACCATGTTCGCTTATCTACCTGTTTATACATCGGTTACGCCAACTTTTCACTGTTAACATGAATGTTAATAACCTGTTCGATCAATACTGCGATCTGGTCGTAAAAGCCAATAATAAGCTTAACTTAGTGTCGCGCACGAGTGTGGAAAAAGTGATCCGGCAGTTGGTCGCTGAATCTCTGTATGCGCTCGATTGGGATCTGTGTCGCATTAGGACACCTATGCTCGACATCGGCAGCGGAGCCGGTATCCCCGGCATACCGATTAAGCTCGCCAGACCGGAACTTTGTCTGATTCTGCTCGAGGCAAAACGGCGCAAAAGCTTGTTTCTAAAAAATACATCCATGATGCTGGCTCTGACTGACACCGATAGCGTGCACGGCAGAGCGGAAGAGTTGGGCAGTGATCCGGTATATGTCGGGCATTTTAACACGGTGGTCACACGAGGGGTCACAACACTTGGTAAACTGATGAAGTGGAGTCATCCGCTGCTGAAACCAAAGGGTGAGCTGATTGCGTGGAAGGGTTCATCAGTGAACGAGGATCTAACCAGTTTAGACACAACCGGATGGAGTGATCCGGAGTTGAAGCGGTTTAAGGGTGGGTTGACACTCGTGAGGTTTGAGAAGGAGTAATTCTCAGCAGATGAAGCGGATGTAGCAGATGTCATTGCGAACGCAGTGAAGCAATCTCAAACATTGTTCACGCTTCAGCGTGGGGAGAACATCCCGCAGGTCGGGGTGAACTCTGAGCTGATGTATGGTTCTTAACCAAACTTATTAAAAGAAAAAATGGAAACAGTCTCAGCAAATAATCCAAATCTGTTATCTATGTCTCCGGACTGTACACCGGTAGCCCATACCACACAGAAGTTCGATTCCTGTTTGCGCAGAGTTTGAAATGTCAAATAAGCTGGCAATAATACTTCTCCTTCTTCTCTCCTTATTCCCACAGGCTCACACCTCTCAATTCCAAGCCACCCTGGAACATACACTCGACCACGACGGTGACGTGGAGTGCATCGCCTTCAGCCCGGACGGCACAATCTTAGCAACATCGTCAAAGAACATTGTAACGGTTTGGGAAACAGATTCCGGTGAACTACTCACAACCTTCATAGGTCACAAAGATGCTGTTAGGTCTCTGGCATTCTCGCCTGATGGCAAACTGCTGGCGAGTGGTGCATCTAACACCATTATGATCTGGCAGCTATTTGGCGGAAAACTTATTGAAACCCTGTATGATTATCAATCAGGGATAAACTCGCTTGCCTTCAGCAGTGATGGCAAACGAGTTGCTGCTGGAGGTCACGACAACAGTATCAGCATTTGGGATGCGAACAGTTGGCGAACTGTCCGAACGCTCGAGAAACACAAGAATTCTGTGAAATCAATTCAATTTATCCCGCCGCGTGGTTTGGAATTGGTCAGCGGAAGTAATGACGAAACTGTCCGAATATGGAGAGTCTCCGACGGTAAGATGTTAAGAACATTTCGCGGGCACCGTGCAGGTGTGAGAGATGTTGACGCAAGTCCGGACGGAAACTATGTCTGCTCAGGTAGCGGTGACAGTCTGATGATACTGTGGGACATGACTAACCGTAATCAGCTTAGAGCTCATCGTCACGATCACGGAGTCAATGCTGTCGCATTCAGTCCTGACGGGCAGTTCATAGCATGTGGTGACGAGCACAGGTCGGTGACTATTTGGGATAGTTACAGTGGTGAAAAAATTATCACGTTTGAAGCGCACCGTTCATCTATCAGCGACCTGGAATTTAGTACCGACGGTGAGTATCTGGCAACCGGAGGACACGACCGTAAGGCAAAACTGTGGAGGCTTCAGGGTGTACTCTCTCAGTTTGGGACGGACAGGGATACTTCACATATCCCGGGGATGCTAACGAGTTCGGAGATTGATACCATCCCACCAAAGATTGTCCTTATCAGTCCGAAACTTGGTAGAACAGCCAAAATATATGTGAATAACAAACTTATGGATATTAATGGTAAAGTCACCGATGATTATGGTATCAAGGAAGTCAGGATCAACGGAACAAGCCCCGGTATTGGGTTAAATGGTAGATTCGGTGGACAAATCCGAATTGATAACGGCGAGAATCTCATCACAATTGCTGCTACCGACGGTTCCGGCAACCGATCTCAACTGCAATTCACTGTAATTAAGAAGATACATGACTGGCACAAAGAGAAAGATCCAGATACAATTAAGCATGAACTAGGGGGGAATTATGCTCTAATGATCGGAGTTGAAGACTATCAGGAACTCCAAAATCTTGCCAATCCGGTGAGGGATGTTCAGGCAATAGGAGCTATGCTGAGTGAGCATTACAATTTCAGTGTGGACTATCTGATCAACCCCTCCAAAGAAGAAATCATTAAAGCTGTTCGGGATTTGAGGAATCGTCGTTCCGGTGAGATCAGCCATCTACTTATTATGTTCGCAGGGCATGGAGTCTATGATGAGAAGTTGAGCACAAACTATCTGGCAGCCGATGATTCCCGGTCAGAAGATCCCACATTCAGCAGCTACATCTCGCAGCCTGAACTAATCAGGTTTACCAATCCAATCCAAAGCAACCATATACTGCTTGTGTTTGATGCATGTTTCAGCGGAAAGTCAATGCAGGAGATCATACCGCAATATAGCGGGGCATCTGATGCATTTGCAGATAGTCTGTCGAAAAATGAGCCTCAGACTCGCAGATACATCAGCAGCGGTGCAGCAATTGTCCCGGACGGATTCCCCGGTCAACACTCACCTTTCACAGAGGGATTCCTGAATGCTTTACGGACTTACGGTGGCAACGACGGAATTCTTACACTTGGTGAGCTACACAAACACTTTGAAAAACTCAAGCCCGTGCCACAAGCTGACTCATTCGGAGTTTCAGAAATAGATGGGGATTTTCTGTTTATTGCGGAGTGAGATTTTATCGTTATCTTGTTTGGAAGTGAAATATCTCGGAAATTTGATAGGAGCAAACGAAATGAGTGTCGAGATAGCGCAAATATTAGCTTCTTTAGGTTCTGCAGCAATAGGAGGATTCATCGGTGCTGGTGGAGCATTAATTGCTGTTTCAAGAGCAAACAAACTTGAGCGAAAGAGAGTATTCGACCTAAAAGAAAGAGAAAATAGAGAAGTAAGAGGAGCTTTACTGGATGAGTTAAAACATAACTTGTCATGGCTAAAAAAGAAAGAGGATATACTTATTGAGCGATTCAAATTAATGTTGAGTGGCCAAATGCAATTTAGCAAATTTCCGAAATTTGCCAAAGCGGTCTATGATAGTTCTCAGGAGCAACTATTCCATCTTTTTGAGGGTAATGTTTCTACCGCAAATAATGTTAGGAGCTGTTATGATCTAATGGAAATCATTGACGAACACTTTTATAACTACGAAGATGTTTATTCAAATCTTGAAAATCAATTGCTTGAACATCTAAAATTTGATGAAAAAATGATGACTATTCGCCCTGAAACAAAAGACATTTCTGATTCGGAAAGAATCAATAAGTGCATAGAACTGGTGGAGTCAAAACGATTACAATACCTCTCAACTTATCTTGGAAATATACTATGGTACTCCAATGCTTCAATTGTAACAGTTAAAGTTATATTGGAAGATGGCGGAAAAATTGATAACATAGAAGATGAAATTAATAAGAGGTGGAAAATTACGAAAGAAAATTTGAAGAATCATATAGAGGTGGTTTGTGAAAATGCAAATGAGGTACAAGCAAATCTGATTCAAAATAACATAAAAATATAAGTGTTTCCCTCCCCTCACTCGCGCAGGGGAAGGGTAACCAAAATCACACTACTTCAAATAAACCAGCTTCTTCATCATCTTCTGCTTTCCGGCTTCCATCTGCAGGATGTATGTGCCGTTTGCCAGATTCAGCTTATCACCGTTTAAGCTCACGTAATGCTCACCGACGTTCAGCTCACGATCCAGCAGAGTCGCAATAGATCTGCCATGAAGATCGTATAGAGTCAGGCTTATCCGTTCCTTACTGCTGACCGTGAAATTGATGCGTGTCAGGCTGTTGAATGGATTCGGGAACGGATCGGACAGTATGAACTGATCCGGTGCAGATCCTACTCTGAACGGTTCCGACATGATCCCTTCACCACCGCTCATGATCTCGATGCGGTAGTAAATAACAGAGCTACCGGAAACATTGTCGCAATACGAATAACCCGAAATCGATTGGTTGTTGATGCGAACGTACGGTCCGGTGAAGTCGCTTGAACGGTAGATGTTAAAGCTGACATTTGACGAGCTGCCGCCGATAGTCCAACTTAATTGAACCTCACTGCCTGAAATTGTGCCGTTAAAAGATGTAATACGCGGTATTTCTATACCGTTTCGACCTCCATCATCTTCATCGTCGTCATCGTCATCATCCCCGTCATCCTCACCAAATTCGGTGTAAGGTGTCAATATCCCGTACTCCAGAGAAAGCTGGATGATCCGTTCGATAATCTCGTCATCTTCACCATGTATCCGCATATAGTTGAGCCAGTAATCAATGACCGCCTTCGCCCACATTCTCGGAACGAACTCGTTGCCGTTTTCTTCTTCGGGGAAGTTCATCTCCTCAAATGTCATGGTAGTGTCACCATCTGGCATCTGTCCCATCAGTTCTATGTCAACCTCACCGAACGAGTCGTATCTGCCGTAAACATAAAGCTGCCTACCCGCAGAAACATCCTGCAATTCTAACGGATAGAGGCTGTCAACTTCGATCTCATCAGGAATGTCAACAAACGGATTGACCAACGCCGGATAAGCCAGATAGCGATAAAACTCACTTATAACCCGGTCAATGCGCTCCTCGTTGGGATCAAAGAAGATGGAAATGCCGTGATTCGCTTCCGACAGACCTGCAAGCAGGGCTTCGTTAACATCGCTACCGATACCAAATGAGAAGATTCTGGCTTCCATCTCATTGTTATTGGTTATGTCCCGCAAAATGATTTCCGGATTGGTCTGCCCTGCTGTAGGAAGACCGTCAGTGGTAAAAATTATCTGATTGGCAGCATCTTCACCCATGTCCTGGCTTATTGCATCTGTCAGTGCCTGATAGATGTTGGTGCTTCCTGCAGCTTCAATACCACCTACATACCTACGAGCGGCGGCAATATTCTCATCATTCGCTGCACGCATCTCCTCTCCGTACATCCGAACATCTGAGGCAAAATCAATAATATTAAAGAAATCGTGATCCAGCAGATGATCAAAACAGTTCAAAACTGCCTGACGAGCCTGCACAATCTTATTACCGGACATACTGCCGGATCGGTCGAGGACGAAAGTAAAATACTTCGGAACGACTTCTCCGGTGTCAACAACTCCAGGGTCTATGACCAGCATGAAATATCCTGATCTCTCCTGATTGCTGCGATGGGCATACAGCCACGCACCGATGTCCTCTTGATTGTACTGGATGTTTACCGTCCAGTCCTGTTCGGGAGTCATCTCATCAGCAGATAAAATCAGACTCGCATGAAACTCGTCCTCAATCTCTACCTCAGTCTCTTCCTCGTAATTAACAACGGTTAACTCCTCGATTGAACGGCGCGACTCAATCGAAACGGAGATCGCCACTGTGTCAATCGGATTGGTTAAGAAATCTCCTGTAAATAGTGGATAGTTTAACCGGACTTCTCCGAAGTCATAAGGCAGGAGTTGGACGTAACGCAGGTAGATCATGAACGGACCCGGTAGCAGCGTGTCTAAAGGTGCGCTGAACGGATTCGATCCGAGGAACTCTCGTAAGGCATTGTTGTCTCCGACACCTCCACCCGGACCGCCCTGCTCGCCGGGTTGAAGGACCAATTCGATCAACTCGCAGTGGACGGCAGCCGATAGTGATACATTCCGTTTACAATCTCATCAAATTGATTATCGAACCGGTTGCGGATAGTGGTGATCGCCACCTGATCGAAAATCTCCACCTGAACATCAACGGTAATCAGGTGCAACAGGGAATCCTCGTCTTCTTCAGACGGTATCCTTAGTATTCCGTCGCTGAAGCAAGGTTGGGTTAGTGCTGCAATGCACACAAGAGCAACAATAGTTAAGATGAAATGTTTCATGTGACACTCTCCTTAATATGAAAACACTTTGTCAATATTTGGTGGTGTGAACCACCTACACAATTATATTCAGAGTGATCAAGAACACTTTTAATACTGCAAATATCATTCCGACAAGAATTTATGAATAATCAGCATATTTGCAACAGGTTCCGCATGACAGGATAAAATTCCAGTCAATAAAGTGCGAACTCTGTTCGCAGTGAGAGATAATTTCGTTCATAGGTGAGACAAACTTAAGCTTGCTAACCGGCAAGTCTGTTGATATAATAGAAACACTATAGAAATGCTATTATATTAAAGAAAACTATTCGAATTCAGGAAATAACCATGCCAACATTCACAGCCGGACCTCTTGGTAAAAAAGTCCGCTCAGACTGCCGGGTATCATTCACTCCAAAAGAGTCAGGTGGACTCGATATTAAAGTCTCCAGTAAGGTCGAATCAATGTATGGAGAAGCTCTTCGGGATCAGGTAAACGAGGTGCTGTCAGGAATTGGTATCAAACATGCTGCTGTCGAACTGGATGATTTCGGTGCGCTGCCGTTTGTCATAACAGCACGAATTGAGACCGCTGTCAGACGCTCATTTACCCCCCCTTTGTCCCCCCCTACTACGCAGGGGGGGAATGTTGATACTTACCTGCCCGAAATGAAGCCGTACTGCACTTACGGCACAACACGCGACCGCTTCCGCAGATCACGGCTATATCTGCCCGGAAATCAACCTAAAATGTTCATCAATGCCGGATTGCACAAACCGGACGGTGTGATCCTTGATCTTGAGGATTCCGTTGCACCATCTGAGAAGGATGCAGCGAGGGTAGTTGTCCGCAACGCACTTCGTCAAGTTAATTTCTACGGATCAGAGCGGATGGTGCGGATCAATCAGGGCGAACGTGGATTGGAAGACCTTGAGTGGGTTGTCCCTCACAATGTCCACGTCATCCTGATCCCAAAAGCAGAGTCACCGGATCAGGTGATTGCTGTTGATGAGCGAATCAGTGACATCATATCCCGCTGTCAACCCACCGTGGTTGACAGTCCCCGCCCCTTCCTAATGCCAATAATAGAGTCTGCACTCGGTGGCATCAAAGCCTATGAAATCGCCTGTGCATCACCCAACATAGTAGCACTCGCACTCGGACTGGAGGATTACACCGCTGACATCGGCACTCAACGAACACTCGAAGGACGTGAGAGCTTCTGGCTGAGGTCAATGATTGTGAACGCAGCACGTGCAGCGAAGATTATGCCTTTTGACACGGTCTTCTCTGACGTTGCTGACATGGAAGGGTTGCGAGCGAGTGTGATCGAAGCAAAATCACTCGGATTCGACGGCAAGGGCTGCATCCACCCTCGTCAGATCGCAGTGATCCACGAAGCGTTCGCTCCGACCGAAGCTGAGATAGACAGGGCGACCAAGATTGTGCTGGCGTTCGATAAAGCAGAGCGTGAGGGACTCGGTGTTGTATCTCTCGGTAGTAAAATGATTGATCCTCCAGTGGTTAAGCGCGCATTGCGGACAGTCAATATGGCAGAGTCACTGGGGATGCTGGAAGATGGGTGGAGAGAACAATGACCATTTTGTTGACGTCAACAAAATGGTCTAAACAAGGAGTCGGTATATGAAAACGGAATTAATGCGGTCGCTGACAAGTGAATTTGAGCAGCACTCAAAGGATATTGACGATGTTGAATGTTGGTTTGCGAGGGATCTTTTTACCTTGCTTGGTTACAGCAAATGGGGCAATTTTGTTAAAGTGATAGACAAGGCAAAAACAGCGTGTAAGAAGTCAGGACACGAAGTGGGCGATCATTTTGCCGACGTCGGCAAAATGATCGAACTTGGAAAAGGAGCTAAGCGTGAAATCGAGGATATCCTATTAACTCGGTATGCTTGCTATTTGATAGCCCAGAACGGTGATCCTCGAAAAGAACAAATTGCCTTTGCTCAGACTTACTTCGCACAACAGACGCGCAAATTTGAATTATTAAAAGAGCAATATGAGAAAAGAGAGCGAATCAAAGCAAGGAAGAAACTCTCTGCATCAGAGCGTGAACTATCCGGTGTGATCTATGAAAGAGGCGTTGATGGGAGAGGTTTCGGATTGATCAGGAGCAAAGGTGATGAAGCACTGTTCGGAGGATATTCTACCAATGCTATGAAACGGAAATTAGACATCCCCCGTTAAAAGACCGTTAGCCGATTTCCTTCCGACCATTACGATAAAAGCAAAAGACTTCGCCAATGAGATTACTGTTTTCAATGTTAAGGAAGATGAGGATTTATTGGGTACAGTACCGATATCAAAGATACACGTTCTCAACAATAAAGAAGTTAGAGAATTATTGGTAAAACGAGGCATTAAGCCTGAACAATTACCACCTGAAGAAGATGTTAAAAAAATAGAGAGACAGTTAAAAGCTGAGGCTAAAAAAGGATTAAAGAAACCTGAATTGTTTCAAGGGAACAAAAAATAAATTACTGGATGTTGGATGATGGGTGGAGAGGACGATGATCATTTTACCGGCATCGGTCTCCAAATTTCAATGACAAAGGTGAATGGAAACCAAAATGATATTTAAAGGAGTGTCTTTATGTCAATAAACTTCCCAAAACTCAACCGCTCCAAATTCACCGTAAGAATTGGCGGTCGCTTTGGTCTGACGGATTGACTTCTGTTTTTACATTCCGTCACGCTTCGTCACCGTTCCGTCACGCCTGTTTTCCCCTACTGGATAAGGTTTTGCGACGATTTTGTGACGATGTGACGATATTTTCAGGACTCCCTGACCCAAGCAGCAGACAATGAACTGTGTTAAATAAAACCGAGTATATATCAACTAAACTAACATAATGAAACAAGAACTAATCAAAAACGCAGCCGGACGGATGGTGCCGCAACTTATCAGAGGACGGACATTCCTGTCCGTCCGGCATGGACACGAATGTCCATGCTTCGCGTGTAAATATGTTTTTTAAGCTATTTTCTTCTTCGGCTGCTTAAGTATTATTTCCGGCTGTGCTTTACCTTCCACAACATCCTTAGTAATAATGACTTCCTCAACATCATTCTTGTCAGGAAGCTCAAACATCAAATCATTCATCACTCCCTCCATGATACTCCGCAGAGCACGTGCACCGGTGTCACGCTCCATCGCCTTCTCAACCACCTGATCCAGAGCAGCATCCTCAAACGTCAACCTCGCACCTTCCATCTCGACCAGCTTACCGTACTGGCGGGTAAGGGCGTTCTTTGGAGTGGTCAGGATGGTCTTCATCGCCTCTGCTGACAGCCTATCCAGCGCAGAAACAATCGGCAGACGACCGATCAGCTCGGGGATTAAGCCGTATTTCAGCAGATCCTCCGGCTCAACGCTGGAAATCAGGTCGTAGTAGCCCATGCGTCTCCGTCCTCGCACCTCTGCACCGAAGCCCATGCCGTGGCGACCAAGCCTCGACTGCACGATCTCATCCACACCCTCGAATGCACCGCCACAGATGAACAGAATATTTTGAGTGTTGACCGACAGCAACCGCTGTTCGGGATGCTTTCTCCCACCCTCCGGTGGAATGTTCGCTATCGTGCCTTCCAGTATTTTCAGAAGCGCCTGCTGCACGCCTTCGCCGGATACGTCACGCGTGATTGAGGTGGAAGTGTCCTTACGTGCGATCTTGTCAATCTCGTCAATGTAGATGATGCCGATTTCAGCCTGTGAAATGTCACCATTCGCCGCATGGTACAACCTGACGAGCACATTTTCGACATCCTCACCGACATAGCCTGCTTCGGTCAGTGTGGTTGCGTCAGCGATGGCAAAGGGCACTTCGAGGAAGCGCGCTAATGTCTGGGCGATCAACGTCTTGCCTACACCGGTCGGTCCTATCATCAGAATGTTCGCCTTCTCAAGCTCGACATCCTCGGTGAGCAGCTTGCTGGTCACGCGTTTGTAGTGATTGTAAACCGCAACCGAAATGCGACGTTTTGCATCCTCCTGACCGATTACGTACTCTGACAGTCTGTTGAAAATCTCACGCGGTCTCGGGATGTTTTCACGCAGAGTCGTGCGCTTCTCAGACAGAGCCCTCTTGACCACATCTCCGGCATTCTTTACGCAGACATCGCAGATCGAGGATTTTTGTCCTTTCACCATCACCCGCGTCAGATCAATGTCACGCCCGCAAAACGAACACTTGTCAGAATCTTTACCGTTTACTCTGCGAGTGGGTGTCATTCGGACTTCTCCGCAGCCGATGTACGCTGATGTATCACCTTGTCAATCAGACCGTACTCCTTAGCCTCTTCGGCTGACATGATGTAGTCGCGGTCGGTATCTTTGGCGATCTTCTTCACCGTTTTTCCGGTTGCGTCCGCCAGAATCTTGTTTAGTCTGTCTCGGGTTTTCAGCATTTCTCGAGCATGAATGTCAATATCGGTCGCCTGCCCCTGCATACCACCTGCGGGTTGGTGGATAATGATCTTTGAATTTGGCAGTGCAGAGCGCTTGCCCTTTTCACCCGCAGCGAGCAGCAGTGCGCCCATTGAGGCAGCATGACCGATTGCAATGGTCGCCACTGATGGCTGGATGTACTGCATCGTGTCGTAAATTGCCAGACCGGAGGTGACTATTCCGCCGGGGGAATTAATGTAAACCGAGATGTCCTTTTCAGGATCGTCAGCTTCGAGAAAGATCAATTGAGCGATCACCAAACTGGCGATGTTATCCTCAATCGGTCCGCCGATGAAGATAATCCGCTCTTTCAGCAACCGGGAATATATGTCATAGGCACGCTCACCGCGTCCGGTCTGCTCTATGACCATCGGTACGAGATTCATAATACTCCTAAGCTATTATATACTGTCAGTAAACAGTGGATTGTTAGTTTATCGTCTGCTGTCATTCCTGCGCAGGCAGGAATCGCCAACTATACATGGAGATTCCGGATCAAGCAGTCTGTCCGAGAATGTAGACAACCCGCTGTCAGGTCGCCGCACCTGACAGCCACATTATTGATACTACTTAAGTTACGCTGTCAACCACGGCGGGTTGACAACGGTTCTACTAAATATAAATTCCTTCCGCATTGGCGGTCTGGACAAACTCATCCAGATTCATCGTGCGCGATTCGATCTTGGCACTCTCCGCCAGAAACTGAATAACTTCACGCTCAACGAGTCTGCGCCTGAGTCTATCCATTGAGGCTTCGTCGCTGAACTTTTGCCTGACTGCACGAATTGAATCGCCCGACTGCTCAGCAATCCTGACAATCTCCTGTTCAAGCTCATCATCAGTGACCTCAATCCCCTCTGCTTTAGCAACTTCGTTGTACAGAAACACCCAACGATAATCGCGCTCGGTCGGCTCTTTGCGTGCTTCGATGAATTTTTCGCGTTCGTCACCTTCCAGTTTCAGATCATCCGCAAGCTCCTCAATCGGCGTTGAGTAGATCTTAGGCGACATCACAAATGGGTTGTCCTCAATCAGTCGGGTTACAATCGCTTTTTCCATCCACTGCTGCTTAGCAACGGCAATGTATCCAAACAGACTCCCCTTAATCCATTTGTTTAAGTCTTCAACCGATTCGAGTTGGTCGTTCACCTGCTTGACGAATGCTTCGTCAATTTCGGGCTTTTCCGCAACTTCGACACGTTCCACTTCAACGGACAGTGTGATCTCTTTCGGTTGATCGGAATCTTGTGAAGCCTGATCCGGTGTGATTATTTTTGTCTGCTCGACGGACTCTACAAATGCACTCGGCGTCTGCCTTGCGGTAATCACGCGCGTTTCACCTGCGGCGACTCCCATCAACTGCTCATCAGTACCTACACCGAGCTGATCCTCGCCGAATTGAACAGTTTTCTCATCAACCGACATGCCGACCAACGGCAGCCCTGAGGAATCAACCTCCTGCACCTTAACGGTCAATTGTGCATCAGCCTCCGCCGGACTGTCCACCGACTTCATCACTGAATGCTGAGTTCTAAACGCCTCGATTCTCTTTTCAACATCGGCATCGGACACCTCTGCGTCATTGACGAGAATCTGTATTCCCTTGTAGTTCGACAGCGTGACTTCTGGACGGAGCGGGAAGGACGCCTTGAACTTCAGCGGTTTGCCGTCCTCGTGTTCAATCAGCTCAAGATCAATCTGACCACCGACTTCCAGCTTTTCAGCCTCGACGGCTTTTTCCAGATAGTCTCGGGTTATCTGCTGTGCTGTTTCGGTTTTGATGTCTGCGCCGAAGCGACGCTTGATCAATTTTAGCGGCGCTCTGCCGGGGCGGAAACCGGGGATATTGGCTTTCTTTTTATAGATTGACAGCGCTTTATCATATTCGGCTTCGGTCACCTCTGTAGGGACTTCAACCGTTAGGGTAGCTTCGCGCTGATCGGAAATGTCACATTTGATATTCAACGTACAGCCTTATGTCATTGTTATTTAGAGTGACAGTGTGCGTCACAGTTTTATGCTAAGCTTAGAAGATACGCTCAAAACAGTGTTTAGCGCAATAGAATTCATGCAGATGTGATGGGCAAAACGAGGTTAGGGCAATTTACTGCACCGTTGTGTAAGCCCCCAACTTTCCGATGATAAACACTCTACAGGCTTCGTCCAGCTCGGCAGATTCGGCGATGAACAGGTCAACAATCGTCTGTTTGTCGAAAACCCCGTCGGCAACAAGCAGTGGTGTTTTCTTAGGTCGTGCAGGATCGTCCTCACCGCTGTCAACAGTGTTATGGCTGTAGCCTCGCCCAGTACGCCATGTCAAAGCCTTCTCGTCACCGTCAATTTGGTAGCATAGCTGAAACCCTACAATCTCATCAGTGTCATTATACCACACGGTCAGATCAAGGTTCCGACTCCAGAACCAGCGACGAAAAGGCTCATCTTTAGATTGGCTTATGTGCTTGATTTCGCTGAACATGAGTTTGTGATTTTGTGATTCTGTAATTGAGTGTTTGGGCGATTCACAACGGATTTAACGGAAGAAACGGATTAGATTGCTACGCTTAGCTCACAATGGCGACTATTAGAGCGGACTGAAAGTCTGCCCTCCAGGTCCAATCATATAAACAATACCGTTGGAGATAAGGTACGGCATCTTGGCTGCCGGAAAATACTCATTGTTTAAGTAGCCAGTGATCTCAAATGAATTGCTGTTCTCCTGACGACAAAGAAAAATAATACCATTGTGAAAATCCGTAAATGCGTGATTCAAATCGGAAAAGGTGATGACCCATCTCACCGGGAATTCATATTGGGTAACTAACACCGGACTCCTCGGATCGGAGATATCATAGACACCATACGAGGAAGAATCGCTATCACGCCAGCTCTGCGCTAATACAAATTCATCCACGAATCTCACATTCCCGCTAATACTTTGCCCATGAGTAAGCAAAACAGGAGGATCAAGGACTTTCAATTCATAGCAATACATTCCACCATCATCGGTCATAAACAGTTTGCTGTCAATCAGCTTAACAAAGGCAAATCCGTCTGCTGGGACGTCGCAATACTTTTCATAAGCCCCATCCTGTGTGAATTTCATCACTGTTATCATGTCAACACGTGATTCCTGATAAAGCACCAACGAGTCATTCGCCGCATGCAGCCAGGCTGATTCAGTCGTGGGGATCTGAAATGCAAAGCCGGGATCGGACAGTGTTGAAATATCAAGCGCAACGACTCCCACATCAGACAATGACAGCCACAGAAGATCGCCGCTAATTACCAAATCGTGAGAATATCCCACATGACCCTGCGGCAGTATGCTCTTTACTCCAAGATTCGTAATGGTGTCATTCGTTAACTCATAGATGTGGCAACCACCCTCGTTATTGAAGGAGTAGATATAATCCCCGATAATTAGTGATGAGTTATTAGCAACGGTTCCGATCAATTTAAATCGGTACGGTGCTTCGACGAGGGTATGGACTGCATCATCGAATAAGAGAGGTTGCTGCGGGAGGAAGTTATCTTTACTTAAGAATCCGGTTGTGTTTCGTGCAAGCCCCGGTATTTCGACATAACCGTCCGCATCCGTCCAGCACTCTTCATAGTACACTACCGGAGGATTTCTCGGAGCTAAGACAGCCACCACAAGTGCACTATCCACAGGCGCTCCCGCTTCATCAATCACTCTGATTGTGAATGGCGGTCCTTCGTCATCATCCTCGAAATACCAACATCCCTGAATAGTCAGGCAACTTAATAACAGTAGTAATATCAATAATTTCTTCATCGCTCTCTCCTAATCTTTCTATCGAATCAATACCAATTTCCTTACAAAATCATATCCGTCTTGTTTAACTGTACATAGATACGTCCCGGAGGGGTGATTGGTTCCGTCCCAGTAGTAAGTAATCAATCCTCCTCGTTGAGCAGTCAACTGCCGATTCAGGAGCTGCTGTCCTGACAGGTTGTAGATCATTAGTCTGGCAGCATCACCGTTCGGCAATCTGAACTCTATGCGGATCTGACCGTTGAACGGGTTAGGGTAAGCGTCTAAAGAATATATCTTAGGCAACTGTCCATCACCGCCTCCTGCTCCCATACGCTCAGCAAGCCGGACAGCTTCATAGGCATTGATAATTCCGTAACCGGTCAGAGTGTCCGGATCGTCGGGTTGACTTGATGTCTGATGGAGGATGTCTATCACCTGTTGAGGAGTCAGGTCATGGTTTGCTTCAAGTACCAATGCTGCAATACCTGCAACGACAGGGGTGGAAAACGATGTGCCGTTACGCGGAAGGTAGGTGTGGTCTTCAAGGTTGAATGCGGCATACACTCGAGTTGAAAGCGCAGCCACGTCCGGCTTAATGCGACCGTCAAAGGTCGGACCTTGTGATGCGCGTGTCCAGTGGCTGCTGTCCGCCCGAACGCCACCTACACCAATGATTAGATCACCATCCGCAGGAACCCCCATCTTTGAATCGGGATAGTCGTCACTGCCTGTGTTTCCCATTGAATTGACGATAACCATACCCGCTCCAGCCGCCGAATCTGCTGCAACAGTTGTGACCGCTGTCTCACCATCCTTGTCCTCATAGTCATACCAGGCTCGATATGAAACCGATGAAGAGATGACATCAACTCCGAGTGAATCGTGGAACCACAACCCCGCAACCCAAAAATCCTCTTCAATAGGTCGCTCAGATTCCGAATCCTCAGTTTTCGCCAACACGAACCGGGCATCCGGTGCTACACCGATATATGCCCCGGAATCGAGTCCGGCGATGACTGATAGCGTCATCGTGCCGTGTCGCCCCTGCCCGATGTCGTTCTCATCGCCCACATTGGCGTCATCGTTAATAAAATCGTAAGCAGCTACCACGTCGAGGTACTCAAAGCAGTCGTGTCCAAGGTTGTCGTAACCGGTGTCCTGCATTCCGATTATGATACCATCACCGCGATAACCGAGATCGTGGGTGCGCGGAATATTGACTAATCGCGAGTGAACCCACGCATCGCCGTAGTCGTCCTGGTCGGTGACCTGTGGGTGACGAACACTATGCTCACCTTGCAACAGCTCTTCAAGCTGAAGATCAGACCTGAACGCCTTGACTGGACGGATTTCTGAGACATAGGAGAGCTTTTCGACTTGAGCCAACGCTTCCGGTGATGCCTCAACTGACACGGCTCTCAGATAGCGGGACACAACCACAATCTCGCATCCCGCAGCTTCGATCTCTGCTATCCTAGCCCTGCTGATCGGCAGATCACACGGACGTATCGGCGGTTCACGCTCAATCACTTTGCGGCGGCGTTGAAGCGATTTTGGCGTCAGCCCGGCAGCAACCTCGTCCATCGCTCGCTCCAGCTCGGACACTGTGAACGATTCCGGTTCAAGAAACAACCAGTGGCGCGCTGCGGATTCGGCAGATAGAGAAGCGGTTATTGCCAAAACTAACAGGGTGACAAAATGCATCCGCCACCCTGTGAGTATTTTGGTGATACGACCTATGTCATGAAGCAGTCTCATTTCTCAGCTTCATTTCAAGATCAGAGTTTTATTTCTGATCTTTTGACAATCTTCGCATTTTGCAAGGTTACTGTAGGCTTGGTGCGGTCGTTCGGATTGGAGGGATCACGGCGGAACTCGGCGATCTTGTCAACCACATCCAGCCCCTTTATCACCTTACCGAATACAGTGTACTTGTTGTCGAGTTGTGCGGTCTGCGCTCTGGTAAGGCAGATGAAGAACTGGCTGCCTGCCGAGTTTGGATCGCGTGACCGTGCCATCGAAAGGATGCCTTTATCGTGCTTTATGCTATTGAACTCGGCTTTGACGTTCCACGGAGGACCGCCCATACCGTCATTGGCAGGATTGTCATCTTTGGTGTTTGGATCACCACCCTGAATCACAAATCCCGGCAGCACACGATGGAAGTAGGTGCCGTCATAGAAGCCGGTCTTGCATAGTATCTTGAAATTCGCCACATGCAGCGGGGCTACATCCGGAAAGAATTCAAGAACGATCTCGCCTTTCATGGTGATTAATACTGCAACTTCGTCGGGATCACCGACATCCTTCATCGTGGGTGGGTGCATTCCTTCAAGCATAGATGCCTCTTTCATAGCTGACGTTTTTTTCTCCGGTTCCGCCTTCTCCGTCTTCACAGGTTTAATCGGTTTCTCTGTCTGTTGCTCAGCAACCAGCTCACTCTTCCCGCATCCGATGATTATCATCAGCACAAGAATTAGTAGAGCCGTTATAGGTTTTCGCATATTTTCTCCTGTTGAAAAAGAACCTTTTAAAATATCAGGTGGTTAAATTATCAGGTCAATTTATCACCGCTACTGTTGTGATTGCGTGCAGTGGTGAGGTAAATTGTATTGCTATTATGGAGAGTGTTGACCAGGTGGTGATTTTGTAGTCATGGTTGTGACAAACCTGACAACAAAGCTAATACTCTCCTACTTCGTACTTCTTAATTATACACATGATCATTTCAAATTCCTAATTGTAAGAGATTTTACTGTGAAGATATATACAAAAACCGGTGATGATGGGACAACTTCGCTGGCTCGCGGGGGTAGAGTGCTAAAAAACAGTGCCCGCGTGACTGCTTATGGCTCAGTTGACGAACTGAACAGCCATATCGGATGGGTGAGGGCTCAAGGCTTTACATATTGGCCCGAAGAGATCCTGCGGCAGATTCAGAATGACTTATTCATCATCGGCAGTGATCTCGCCAGTCCTCCGGAAGAAACCAAGCAGGTTGACAAGAATATCGTCCGAATGGAGCCGGGCGAGGAAGAAGTGTTAGAGGAGTTTATTGATGTGATGGAGCAGGAGCTTGATCCGTTGACGCAGTTCATTTTACCGGGCGGATCGCTGCACGCTGCAGCACTCCATGTCGCTCGTTCAGTGTGTCGCAGAGCTGAACGAGACATCCTCACACTCGCAGAATCGGAAACGGTCAGCCCGACGATTATCAAGTACATCAACAGGCTGTCTGATCTGCTGTTTGTAATGGCGCGTCACACCAACAAACAGATGGGAGTGGCTGATGTGCCATGGGAGAAGCCGGAGTAATCCATGAGACTGCTGTATGCAATAGCTCTGTGCGGAATCATTAGCTCATACGCGCTGGGAGAACCGAAATGCAGTCATTGCGGAAAGGCGATTGAGGCGGATTACATACAGTATCTCAACCATGACTACCATCAAAACTGTTTCCTGCAGGTGGTTCCCAAATGCAATATCTGCCGTAAGCCGATTGTGGATGAATATGTGGAAGATTACTGGGGCAATCGGTACCATGCGCAGCATCAAGGTGAATGCGAGAAATGCACATATTGCAGCAGGTTAATCAGCAAGAACAGCACCAACGGGGGTAACAAGACAAGCGACGGACGATACATCTGCAACATATGCTTCAAGAATATTCCGGACTCAGATAGGGATATTAAAGCTATTATTGATGATGTCAAGAGTTATCTTTATCGGCATGGGATAGATGTAGATATGACCGATATTCCGGTGCAGCTTGTCAGCAGAACATCACTTGGAAAACTGGGGGTGAAGGGCGGCATTACAAAAGAAATGGGACTCGCTCATTATAACTATAAAACGCGAAACGGTGTGGTCATCGAGCAGGAGTTCACCATATATGCGCTCGATTATCTCCCGCAAATTGTGTTTGAAGGCGTGTTGGCACATGAGATGATGCACGTCTGGGCATATCAAAACTGTGACCTTGAACTCAGCAAGGCACTATCTGAGGGCTCTGCCAACTACGCTTCGTTTCTAATATATTCACGCTGTGAAACAAAGATGGCACAGTATATGATAGATAACCTACGCAAGGATGATGACCCCAATTATGGAGCTGGATTCAGAAGAGTCGAGCGATATGTGGAGAAGAATGGAATAGCCAAACTGCTAAATTACATGAAGCACAATTCTAAATTGCCTTAGATTTACCAAAGCGAGTTTTAATTCTTCGCTAAAATGTGGTATGTTTAGAGTTCAGGCTTCAGCCTGTGCACGTGTTTGGAAGACACTCTGAAGAGTGGACTCTGAACTGTTGCGCCCATTCATCGGGCTGAGACAACCACGACTTAGTCCCATGATTCGTTCACTCGTTCAAAATAAACGGAGAAAACTTGAGTAGAAACATCTTACTTATTATAATCGTATTAATTATCGGAACAGTTTTATTGTGGAGCTTTTGGTACTCAAAACCAAACGTCACCCGAGAGGCGACTGAGCCGGAGCAACAGTTGCTTGAACACCCCTCACCCGAGCAGGTAACAGCAATTTCATCGCGAATTGTATGCCCCGACTCGAGTCATCATGGGAAAAGCCTGACTGAATGTCAATGTGAAAAAGCTAAACTCGCCGAAAAACAGATAACCGCACTGCTGATGACCGGTATGACACCTGCAAGCACGGTTGAGCATCTGTTCATGATGGGATATTCAGCAGTCGGTGGAATGAGCGGAGAAAGGGAACTCCCGAAAGGACATCCTCCGATTGAACCTGATAGTGATTGAAAACTCACTCTGTCAGGACGCCGCGGTTGACAGATAACTACTACATATACAATCACATGGCTGTCAGGTACGGCGACCTGACAGCGTACAATATATTTTCTCGGGCAGACCGGTAAAACAGAAATCGGTAAGCGTTACTATCACTGGATTCTGGATCAAGCCCAGAATGACAAATTTATAGGAACAAAATGAATCTTCAAGATAGAGTCGCTATCATCACCGGTGCGGGGCGAGGGATCGGTGAAGTAATCGCAAGACGGTTCGCTGAAGCCGGTGCAACGGTAATCTGCACCGATATAGACGAAGAGTCTGTACAGAGTGTTGCAGAAGCGATAAACAGTGAAGGACACAAAGCTGTTGGAATGAAGGTTGACGTTGCGGACAAAGCGGGCGTTGACAACCTGATCAAGCAACTGCTGAAAGATCACGACAGGATTGACATCCTTATCAACAACGCCGGGATAACGAGGGACGCACTCGCCATGAGGATGAAGGAATCGGATTGGGATCTGGTCACTCAGGTCAATCTGAAGGGGACATGGCTCCCTTCACAAGCGGTTATCCGACCGATGCGAAAGCGTCGCTGGGGACGGATAGTCAACACATCTTCGGTTGCGTCACTTGGCAATGCCGGACAGGCAAACTACTCAGCAACAAAGGGTGCTGTCATCTCACTGACGAAGACTCTTGCGCTTGAGCTGGCGAAGTCAGGTGTTACTGTTAACTGTGTGGCTCCCGGTGCAATCATGACTCAGATGTTTGATGCGGTTCCTGATGAAATGAAGAAGCAGTACATTGATAGGATTCCGTTGGGACGGTTTGGCGACCCGAATGACGTAGCTGCCGCACATCTGTTCCTGTGCAGCGATGCAGCAAACTATATCACCGGTCAGACTCTGTTTGTTGACGGTGGTATCAGTGTAGGAATGTGACCAAATAGAATAGGGCGTGAGTAATCACGCCCTGAGGTGCCAACCTCCGAGTGTCCCCCCATCCTCGAAGTTAACTACTCTTTTTTCTCAAATGTTCCCGAATTGCCGCATTTGGGGCATTTGCGCGGTTTGCAGCGACCTTCTTTTTCCTCACCGCACTCTTTGCATACGAATGTTGCCATGGTTTTTCCTGTTTGTTTACTGTTAAGTTATTTTATTGTTTTCGTTTTCTACTCGCTTCCCGCTATTCCCGCAGTTTTCTGTCAGAGAATGACACAATCTTACCTGATCAAGTGAATTGCCTTCGTGTTTCCCTGTCCTTCAACTCCCAACTTAATAAAATACGTCCCGCTTGCCACTCCTGATGCATTCCAAATTGTTCGATACTCTCCACCCATTCGCCACTCATCCGCGAGCCGTGTGATCTCTGAACCGTTCACATCATACACAATCAGCGCATAACGACCTGCTCGTGGTAACGTGTACTCAATCATGACTTTGCTGTTAAATGGATTGGGATATGCGGATTGGATTGAGTAGGCTGTGGGGGTATAGGGCTGATGAGTAACCAGTTCGGATAATGCGGCAACATCAAATAGATGAACTGAATTCTGAGATAGATAAATCAATTCCTGATCATCATCGCCGTCAAAATCGTCAATTGCCGATGCTACATGAGAAATTTCAAATGAATAGTAGTCAACCACAGTAAATGGTTCCACATTTACTTGAAGAATTTCACCCTCTTCATTAATACAAATGAGTGCATTTCCAGCATTATCACCATCTTCCCATTGGTAATTAGAAAGTGTGAACGTACCTCTTATATCATCAATATCATTCAGCGTCGCTTCTCGGTCTAAGGTTTCGCAATCTAATCGCTGTATGCATGCTTCGTTATCCGAATTCATATACATTGCAAATAGCTTGTCCTCATCTCCATATGGAGCAGAGGCTAACGCAACGTGATTACTCTGCCAATGTCCTTCTTGTTCATCTTCGTATTCAGACAATATCCTCCTACTCACTAATTCCATATCACTATTAAAGCTACTTACTCCACATCTCCTTGTATAGCTCCTGTATGCTCCTTGATCACCTAGGCCAGAGCTACTGCTTTGTAATGAATGACCGACGATTAGTTTCTCGTGTTGGTCGTCAACTTTATGAATAACAGTATGCGGATTACCTGTGCTTGTGAGGAAGTCAACATCGTTTCCATCATCTTGAACCGAATGGAACTCACCGGAAGTTACAGTACCATAAGAATACCATTGTCCACCGGAACTGCTCCAACTACCACCATATTCATTTGCGACAATCATTTTCTTGGAACTGTCAGGGTAATCTGCCTGAAAAGAGCCTATGTACCGAATATGACTTCTATTGTTGTACTCACTGAACCCCATATTATCACTTTCGAATGTCCCGAATCTGTTACAACCGTAATCAGTTCTATCATCAAATTCATCTCCACTAAGTCTTGTTATGTATCCCTGTTCCTCTCTTAAGTAACTAGCCAGTATTTCCGCACCATCACCGGTACCAAAGTCAATCATATTTAGTGCAGTAACCGTTCCATCAATTCTCGAATACTCATAAACAATTTCACCTTCACTGACAATAGCAATTCCACTTTGCAACCCTATAAGGAAATAATATTGTCCACCCTCCTCCCAATGCGGACCAAGCACAGTAATTCTCCCTTCAAACTCAACATTCCAAGCTTCCTCTGCCGGGAATTCAGCCAATACCAGCGTTGATGCGCTCAATAAAAACACCAATGTAAATAATAATTTGCTATACATGGTAGCCTCCTGCAAAATGTAGAGATTCCGGATAACGTCAGGAATGAAAAATTGCAATAGTCGGGTTTGTCTCAAGCCCGATGAGGCTGTCCCATAAGTCAGTCATTGCGAGGATCGAAGAGACGAAGCAATCTTCTAATACTTTGATAACGCTGGGGATTGCTTCACTACGTTCGCAATGACAAAGCTTATTTCAACCTATGGGACAAACTCTACAAAATTGGTGACCAACAGTTAATTAACTTTCGCTTCGTCCCAATAAGCATCCATCTGTTCCAGTGTCGCATCTTCCGGTGTCATTCCATCTTCAGCCAATCGTCGCTCTATGTACTCAAACCTGTGCAGAAATTTTTCGATGGTTCCGGTCAGTGCAATTTCCGGACAGTGACCGAGGTACCTGCCAATATTAGCCATAACAAAAAGTACATCACCCAGCTCTTCATTCGCTTGATCGGTGTCACTTTTTGCAATCGCATCCCGCAGTTCCGCCAACTCCTCATCCAGCTTGTCAAGTGCACCATCAATTGTGAGCCACTCAAATCCGACACGCCCTGCCTTATCTTGAATTTTCCGCGCTCTCATTAATGCCGGCATTGCCTTCGGAACAGAGCTGAAGCGAGTTGCTCCTTCTTCTTTCTTGGCTCTGTTCCAAGAATCGAGAGCCTCAGCAGAGTTATTAGCCTTAACGTCACCAAATACATGCGGATGGCGTCGGATCAGTTTGTCAATCAGTTCACGGACTGAATCCCGAAAAGTGAATGTTCCGGCTTCCTCTGCAACCTGTGCGTGGAAAATTACTTGCAGTAACAGATCGCCAAGCTCCTCGCGCATAGCCGGAATGTCATTCGCCTGTACAGCCTCGATGAATTCATGAGCTTCTTCGAGAAGGTTCTTCAGAAGAGATTCATGCGTCTGCTCCCGATCCCAGGGGCAGCCGTCCGGAGCACGGAGACGAGCCATAATTTTTATCAGTTCACCAATATCTGAAAGCAGAGCCGGATCACTTTCGCTGCCAAGAGTTTTGTCAGACATCAAGATTTTTAACGTACTGGGCGTTCTGCTCAATAAATTCTCGACGAGGTTCGACCTTATCCCCCATCAAGGTACTGAACATAACTTCAGCGGCTGCAGCATCCTCGATGCTGACCTGCATGACTGTCCTTCGCTCGGGATCCATGGTAGTTGTCCATAACTGCTCGGGATTCATCTCTCCCAAACCTTTGTATCGCTGCAGTTTAATCTTCTTTCCATCGAGTCGGCTCATTATCCGCTCACGACCCGACTCATCATAGGCATACTGCACATCCTTCCCTTTTGAAATGCGGTATAGTGGCGGCTGAGCGATATACATGTGCCCGTTGGTGATCAGCTCGCGCAGATAGCGGTAGAAGAAGGTCAGCAACAGCGTACGAATATGCGCGCCGTCAACATCGGCATCTGTCATAATAATAATTTTACCATAACGCAGTTTGGACAGATCATGTGCACCGTTCTCATCATCATCGTTCTTGATGTTGACACCAATTCCGATTGCTGAAAAAATGGTCCGGATCGCCTCATTGCTGAGCATCTTGTCAATGCGAGCTTTCTCTACATTCAGGATTTTACCGCGAAGTGGCAGTATTGCCTGAAATCGGCGATCACGCCCCTGTTTGGCTGAGCCGCCCGCTGAGTCACCCTCGACGAGGTACAGCTCGCAATGCTCAGGATCTTTTATGGAGCAGTCAGCCAGCTTACCGGGCAAATCACCGGATTCCAGTGCGCTTTTTCGACGGGTAAGATCGCGCGCTTTCCGCGCCGCTTCTCGAGCACGCGCAGCCTGAACAGCTCGATCCAATATCTTCTTGACAACGGGCGGATGTTCTTCAAAATATGTTGAAAGAGCCTCACCAAACAGGGTTTCAACAATACCCTTGACTTCGCTATTACCGAGCTTGGTTTTGGTTTGACCCTCGAATTGAGGCTCGGAAACCATTACAGACAGAACTGCAGTCAATCCTTCACGGCAGTCGTCGCCGGACAGGCTGAATTTTTCGTTCTTGAAGGTTTTATTTCTTGCGGCGTAGCTGTTGAGCGTTCGGGTTAAAGCCGACTTGAACCCGGCGAGGTGTGACCCACCCTCAATGGTATTGATGTTATTTACAAATGTGCAGATGTTGTCCACATACGAGTCATTCCATTGAAGCGCTATCTCGACAACTACGTCGTTGTTTTCACCTGAGACATATATCGGCTTAGGTATGATTGCGTTTCTGCCTTTATCAAGATATTGGACAAACTGAATCAGACCACCTTTGTAATGATAAGTCTCTGATTTTTCTTTTCCGGTCCGCTTGTCATTAATTACTATCCTGAGACCTTTGTTCAGATACGCCAACTCACGCAGTCTTCCCGTAACAGTTGAAAACTTCCATTCAATATCCTGAAACACCTCACTATCAGGCATAAATGTGGTTTTAGTACCTTGTAGTTTGGTCTTTCCGATCTTCTGAATTGGGCAGGTCGCAATACCCTTTTCATAACTCTGATTATAAAGCAGACCTTCGCGACCCACTTCAACTAAGCACCACTCCGACAGTGCATTAACTACCGAAACCCCGACACCGTGCAGACCACCGGAAACTTTGTACGTTTCGCTGTCAAATTTACCACCGGCATGCAGTACCGTCATCACTACTTCCAAAGCGGAAATTCCTTCGTCAGCATGGATATCAACCGGAATTCCACGTCCATTATCAATCACGGTTATCGAATTGTCATCATTTATGTTTACCGTTATCTTATCGCAGAATCCCGCCATCGCTTCGTCAATAGAGTTATCCACAATCTCGTAGATTAGATGATGCAGACCGCGTTGGCTGACATCACCGATGTACATGGCAGGACGTTTGCGAACAGCTTCAAGTCCTTTAAGAACCTGAATGTCATCCGCTGTGTATCCGTTTTGGTCGCTGTTATTATTAGTGTTTGGACTCATTTATGTGTCTTTATTCCATGTAAAAAGTCGGTGTTCTATCGAAATTTAATGTCTTTTACTACGGTCTCACTTAACTCACTATTTAACTTTTCAATGATGTCACTTTTTAAGTAGATCAGCTCCTGTCTCCAGGTTGAATCTGACACCTCAACTCTCAATATTCCATCTTTTATTGTCTTTGGTTCGGTCTTAGCTGAAATGGCTTTTCCAACGACAGATGACCACACAAACAGTGCTCGTTGCTGTGACAGCAAATCACCAATCTCAAGATGGTCTATCAATTGCTGCAGGCTTTCACCTATCTGAACAGTTTTAGACTGCCTGATCGCCTCCTTCTCCCACTTTCTGTAGCCGGTTAACCGTCTTTTTCGTCTGACCATTTTACAGTCATCCCAGGCAGAACTACCGCATCCTGATCGGCATTAGTAGCATCAGCAGATCTTCGGACTTAGCTTGCGTTACAGGCTGTATTATCGCAGCATCGTTTTGTGTGCCGAGATTAAATATCACCTCTTCTGTATCAATCTGCTTCAAAACATCAATCAGATACGAAGCATTATATGCAATCTGAAGCGGTTCCCCGTCATAGTCAACAGATACCGATTCTTCAGCACGACCTCCAATGTCAGAATCTTCAGACTCAAGTGCTAAAACTGAGTCTTCGAGGCTGATTTTTATCTGTCGTGACATTTGACTGGCAAATATCTGTACTCTTCTGACAGCAGCGGTGAGATCTCTTAGCGAGACAATCATTTTACTGTGATTACTCTCTGGAATTACACCCTCATATTTTGGATAGTTACCATCAATCAGCCGTGTGATCAAATTTTGGCTTTCAGTGGTGAACGAGGCTCTGGTTTCCGCTACTCCGATAGTCAATGTATCATCTTCGCTCAGGTTTTTCATCAGCAGATTCAACGCCTTCATCGGAACCGTGACGTCAAGATCATCATCCTGATATGATATGTCGTCTCTTTTAATCCGTGACAACCTGTGACCGTCAGTTGCGACAATTGTTAGCTCATCAGATCTTATTTGCAGCAACAGACCGGTTAAAATAGGTCTCATATCATCATGTGAAGCGGCAAATATTGTCTTTGACACTATTCTCTGAAGAGTTTCAGCCGGAATAGTAAATGTGTTGCTGGCATCAACAATCGGCAGTTCAGGAAAATCAACCGGATCACCGCCCGGCAAGAGATATGTTCCTATCCCTTCACCTTTGAGGTATATCTTACCACTTCCTTCAATTGTAATTTCAAGGACTGTATCCGGTAATTCCCGGATCAGATCCTGAAATCTTCGAGCCTGTATCAGAACACTTCCTTCACCATCAGCTTCTATTAACTCAACTTTAGCTGTTATTGTAGTGTCGAGATCAGTAGCAGTGACTTCAAGTGTGTTACCGTTAAGCTTCAGATGAAGGTTGCTCAGGGACGGCATGGGAACTTTCGCTGAAACAGCTCCTGTAACAAGCTGGAGCCCTTTCAACATTGAACTTTGGTTGAAGGTGAACTTCATTTTTTGTGCCTCTCTATCTTACTATTAAAGACATTAATTATTAAAATTAGTAAAAGCCGTAGTAGTGGTGTGAATTTGTCGGTAACTGAATAATTGTTTTACGAAAGCATTTGTGGGTCAATCATTCATCAAAAACAAAATTGTACATAAGTCTGTTGACGGTTAATTTGTAGTCTGATTAACCGTGTGAATATTGTGAATTTTTTGGGCTAATATCAGGATTATTAACATCAATCATCATTTATTTCTGTCATTGTGATACAATTGTGAATAAAGTGCTTGGACAGACTTATCATGCTATAAAAAGTAAATATAACTATAACAGTGACGGCAGGTCAAGCATCAGGTGGGATAATAAGAAGGTGAGTGAATCTTATAGTGACGAAAGACGTATTTTTTGCCTGAGTTGATCCACGAGTTGAGCTTTGTAACTGTCGTTTCTGATATGTTTTTCGACACTTTTTCTGGCATGAATAACTGTTCCGTGATCTCTGCCCCCGAAATGCAACCCAATTCCTTTCAAAGTCAGCTCAGTAAACTCGTTTGTAAGAAACATTGCGATTTGACGAGCTTCAACTATGTTCTTCTTTCGCGTTTTAGAACGAAGCATGTCACTTGGAATGTCAAACTCCTTAGATACGATTTCTTGGATTATACCTACAGATATTTGCTGAACGGGACGAGTTAGGAAATTTTTCAGTGTCTTTCGTGCAAGGTCAATTGTAATTGTAGCTCCCATGAAGGATGATTGAGCGGTAATATGAGTCATTGCTCCTTCAATTGAGCGAATATTTTCGGTCATGTGTGTAGCCATGAAATTTGCGACATCTTCCGGAATATCACAATTCATCTTTCTCATCAGGTGATAAATAATAGCGAGACGGGTTTCATATTCCGGCGCATGCATTTCACATACCAATCCCCACTGCAACCGGCTGACCAAACGCTCATTGAATCCTTCAAGATCGTGAGGAGGTCTGTCTGATGAGAAGACAATCTGTTTACCTGCCTGCTTCAAGCTGTTGAAGGTATGAAAAAACTCCTCTTGAGTTCTGTCCTTTGCCATGAAGAATTGAACATCGTCGAGTAAAAGTACATCAACTCCTCTATACAATTTACTAAAGTTATTACCTTGACTCGCTCTTATTGCTTCAATGAAATTAGTTGTAAACTGCTCGCTGGTAACATACATTACTTTGTGAGCGAGATCATTTTTGACGATGTAGTTACCGATTGCCTGGATCAGGTGAGTTTTACCGAGTCCTGAAGATCCGTAAACCATAAGTGGATTATATGGGGTTTTTCCCGGGGCTTCGGCGAGCGAGAATGCTGTTGCTCTGGCGAAACGATTGCACTCACCTTCGATAAAATTGTCAAAAGTGAACTTATCATTAAGATTTGAATTTATACCACCGTTGGTTTTACGCTCAATTGTAGGTACGGTGACTTGATCGAAGGTTGCCAGATCGTCATGTGATTGGTAGTCTTCCGGTTCAATTTGATATTTCAGCATAAGCTTTTTCCCGGAGACCCGTTCAATTGTTGCTGATAGAATATCGTTGTAATGGCTCTCAAGCCAGTCAATGTGAAACTGATTTGGCACCTGCAGGATCATCTCTGATTCTGTGATTTTAATGAATTTCAGAGGTTCAAACCAGGTTAAAATGCTTTCTTCTGTGATTTTTCCGTGCAGGTCTGTCAGGATTGTCTGCCACACTGTTTTTGCGGGTTGTTCCGTTTGCGAGGCGGGTTGGGACATTTGGGTTAACTCCGGGATATTCAAAGTTTTAGGGATCGCTCTTTACAGGTATGGCTAATATAATTACGGCGGCTTACCGAGTCAAGTTTACGGACAGACAATATGTTTGGTTTGCGCATTAGTGGTATAAACGGTAATTTATATGCACTGAATTTTGAGTCGGATCCGGCACGGCGTATTGTGAATATAAATTCAAATATAGAAGTTACGAGAGCGATAAAATTTTTTATTTGTTGCTATGAATTGACATTGGATAGTGATAGCAATTCTATCTATTTTGTCACATGATATTTCTTAACAATCAGTAATTTTATAGTGATAGAAAAGATCATAAAAAAAATAAATTTCAGCGGTTCGGAGATTAAAACCGACGGATTGCGAAAAATTCTGTTTGTGAAACTGTTTGCTATAGGTGACTGTCTGAACGCTACTCCGGCGCTCAGGATTTTAAAAAACAGTTTGCCACAAGCGGATATTGATATGCTGGTCGGAGATTGGTCTGCTTCTGTATTCCAAAATAATCCTAATATAAATCTAACAATTAAGGTTGCTGACAACATTTTTAGGAAGCCAGATCCGGTTAGATTGATGCGATTGGCAATGCAGATCCGGCGTAAGAAGTATGATGCCGCTCTGCTGTTTCATCGGGATCCGCGATTGGGACTCTTTCTACGGGCAACCGGCATCCCAATTCGCATCGGTCCTGATCTTGAAAATGACGGCTATTGGCTGACGCATCCGGTCGAAGAATCAGGTGTCGAACACGAGATACAAATTTTCAACACTCTTCTGAAACCGTTAGGGATTCAGTCGGATGACACAAGGATGGAGTTGTTCCCATCTGACGAGGAGATTGAAACTGCTGCAAAGCTATGGAATGAGTCCGGATTGAATCATGACTCTCCGGTAATCGGGATGGCACCGGGTGGTGCTTCAAACCCGGGCGAGGTTATGCCGCAGCGTGTATGGAAGCATTATTGTCAATTAGCAGAACGGTTGCTGGAATCCGGCTACAGGGTTGCCTATTTTGGCGGTAAGGGTGACCTGGGTGAATTGGAGAACCTTCCTAAGGGTGAAAGTGTGGCATCATTTATCGGTAAGGCGACGCTAACTGAGTCGGCGGAGCTGATGAAGAAGTGCAGGCTTGTGGTGTGTCACGATTCCGGTCCGATGCATCTCGCTGCTGCTGCCGGAGTTTTCACTGTGTCAATATTTGCTCCTACAGATCCGCTCCGTAAAGCACCGCTCGGCTCTCAGCATCGTTATTTTGCGGTGAATAAGGAGTGTGCGCCTTGCTATCATCGTGGGCAGTGGGACAGCGAGTGCAGTCAGGCATGTATTGAGACCATCACGGTCGAGCAGGTTCTATGTGCAATTGAAGAAATGTTATCGGTTTCAACTGAATCGGGATAAATAGGCTATGAATTCTTGCTCTGTCAATTTTAATAACTTATATTAGCATCACATTGGGAGATCGTCCAACGGCAGGACACACGGCTCTGGACCGTGGAATTGGGGTTCGAATCCCTATCTCCCAGCCAATAGCCCGCAATTCCTTGATCGTAAGGGGTTGCGGGTTTTGCGTTTTTGGGGATCGTTAGAGTGACCCTTGGATTACCAAAGGGTCTTACTTATTTTGTACCGTTATCGTTTGTAACTGGAGAAACATAATGTGGCTGGTACTATTGGTAATGGCTATTACAGCTACTTGCTTTGCACAACCCGATTCATTGTGGATGTATTCTTATGGTGAACGTTTGGTGTGGGAACAATGTCACGCCGCTATAACTACTTCTGACGGTGGTTATATGCTCTGCGGTGAAACAGGTCAACCTCACGGTGAAAGAGTTCAGAATGACGGTTATATCGTGAAAGTTACGGAAGACGGTGAGCTGGAATGGGATAACAGTTTCGGTCATGGCAGTTTTGACAGATTCAGAGGATTGATTCAGACCAGTGATGGTGGCTTTCTAATGGTAGGAAATTATGGAATAAACATTGAAGCGTGGGTAGTAAAAACAGACGAAGAAGGTGATGAAGAGTGGTCACAGACCTTTGGTGAAGCGCAAAGGATTAATGCGTTTTATGATGCTGTCGAAACTGAAGATGCTGAATTCCTACTCGCCGGTTTCACCAATTCGTACGGCGAACAGGAAGGAATGAACTGTTTGCTGGTAAAGCTTGATGAGAACGGTGAAGAAGTGTGGCTTAGAACATACGGTACTGACGGCAGCGACAAATGTCACAGCTTAGTACAGACCAACGATGGCGGATATGCGTTAGGAGGGACTTCATCCGGTGATGTGTATCTGGTAAAACTTGATGCTGACTGTGAGAAAGAGTGGTCACAGACCTATGATGCCGGTGTCAGTGCGTCCGGTTATTCTTTGGTGCAGATGCATGACGGTGGATACGCATTAGCAGGATTTCTATCGTATTTTGACGATGGATTTATTACTCAGGACGTTTACGTGGTCAGAACTGACTCAACAGGTGAAGAAATTTGGGCATGTGACTATGCTAGAATACAAAATGAAAGGTGTTTTAGTATCATAGAGGTAAATGACGGACACCTGGTGTTTGCTTCTACATCAAAGTGGCATGGTCGCAGATTTGGTGTTACCCGTGTCGATACCGATGGTGAAGTAATCTGGGACACTTACTATGGATTATACCCAAATTCAAGTGCATGCTACTCCCTCATGCCTACCGATGACAACAGCTATGCTTTAGCTGGATACCACCATACTGGTGCAGGCTTACATGATTTTGCATTGCTGAAAACCGGACCTGATCCTGTTTCGGTTCCGCGATTGCTTGATCCAACCTTTCCAGGTGAGTTCATTCTTTCCTCTCCTTACCCCAATCCCTTCAACGCTGTTGCAACTATTCCCTATCAGCTTGCTACTGACGCTGATGTAATCATTGGCGTCTATGACGCTACCGGTCGTGAAGTAACAACGCTACTCAATAAACCTCACGAAGCTGGATATCACCGGATTGTATGGGATGCAACCAACCAACCAACAGGTACTTACCTTTGCAGAATTGAAACAGCAGGCTTTGTAAAGACAACTATGCTTACACTGATTAAATAAGGAAGTATTTCCGGTAGGTTAGCGAAATTATCCGGTTATTTTGTAGTTTTTGCGACAAGATAACCGGAAATGGACATTCACCTACCGGAGGATTAGATGTATCAAACGTATAGAAGTCTATACGATCGCTCTTTGGAAAAGACACCGGAACAACTTTTCATCAACTCACTAAAGAAGGAGTTTGAACTGTCGCGGAAGTTCGCGAGATCAGTCGCTAGGACGCCACATAATAGTGTTGGACGCAGCAGATTTTCCTACCGGTATATATTTCCTCAGATTGGCGACCGGACAGAGTGTGTTGACACAAAAGCTGATACTGTGCAAATAGAGAGCCGCTAAATTATAGCTATATTTTTCAACACTTGCTTATCGTGTGGTCATTGACTATAATGTAGTAATCACATATTGACGAGGTGAATTATGAATGCGACAACACGTTTCACAATCGAAAGTTGCTCGAGAAACTGCTTCATTATTACACTACTGCTTACCGCCCTGCTTCCCTGCACCGCAATCCGCTCTGAGATAACAGAAGTAGAAATCTTACCACCTAATCCCATTGAAACCGACACGGTTGAAATTGTAACAACTGTTTATTGTTCCAGTATAATAGGAGCTTGGGAATCTGAGTTTGAGGTTGATGGGAACGAGATCACGGTGCAGTTAACAGTGTATCAAACGGGTGCCCAGCTCATGGATTTGGAGCCCATTCCGGTAACTGTAGGGCGACTCGATTCGGACGAGTACAGCTACACTGTATCGGCTGATTTCATTATAGGCATTGAACTACGGTACGATGACTTCGCGCAAGGCGAGTTCCGCGTTGAGGACGCCGATGATGAGCAGGTCATCGAGCTGCGCGAGAACTGGAATCTGATCTCGATTAATCTCTATCCTCTGCCGGAGTATTACCGTGATGGTGAGGCTCGCGGTCCTGATATTGAATTGATGACCGCTGATATTGCGGAACAGATTATTCAAATGATGGATCAGAACGGCAGGTTTTACGTCCCTCACAGAAACTTCAACAATATCCCATATTGGGACCTGTCACAAGGCTATCAGATCAGAATGAGTGAAGCGGTCAACTTCAACTGCGTAGGGGGGCGGATCGCTCCTGATCAACCTATCCCGCTTGTAGCAGGCTGGAATATCATCCCTTATTATCCGACTTATGATCTGCCGGTACATGTTGTTGACCGCAACGATCCTGACAATCCACACAACTTCTACGCTGTTCGATCAATAATCGAATTTCTTGTGCTGATGCAAAATAATCGAGGGCAATTTCTTGTGCCTGCAATAATGTTTAGCAACATGGACGATATGACCGCGGGGCAAGCATATCAAGTCCGTGTGACTGAAGCCTGTACATTGATCTACCCACCACCGCCGGACGAATTAGGAGTGCAGGATTCTCCGCTGTTTGACCATTGGATAACTCCGTCTGCAACATCTGAATCCATGAGACTATACATAGAATTCGGCGATGGTCATAGTGGGCAGGTAGCAGCGTTCAGCGTTTCAGACAGGTTGGTCGGTGTCGGTGACATTGCTGACGGACGAGCGGGAGTGTCAGTTTGGGGTGACGATGAGCTAACTGACGCGATTGACGGATTGGTTGAGGGCGAAGCATTCGGATTGAAGGTTTGGGATGCTGAAACTGACAGGGAGTCCGATCTGAGTTCTTACCGCATAACAGAAGGGAATGGACTGATCTACGAGCCGCACGGATTTAGTGCACTCAGCGCATCACTGTCTCTGTATATCCCTGATCAGGCTGTTCTGACTGACGCCTACCCTAATCCCTTCAATTCAACCACAACCATCACATACAATATTCCAATAGCAACAAATGTCTCATTAGAACTCTACAACCTGCTCGGTCAGCGTGTGCAGACGCTATTTGAAGGTTACCAACAAGCAGGAGTTCACAGCACAAACCTAGTCGCGAATGATCTGCCTTCAGGCTTATACTTCGTAAAACTATCGAACACTCATCAAGCATCTACCAAAAAGGTAATGCTAATCAAATAAGGAGAAAGAACAATGCGTACTACAATCATTTTCACAATCATCTGCATCGCTCTCGTAGTGAGTGCAGACCTTTTCGGTCAAGACGCTGAAAATGTCGAACAGGTTGGTAGAATCTTCAATCAATGGGATTATGCCCTTGATGTTTTAGTTGTAGAAGATTTGGCTTATGTTGCGACTGGAGTTTCCGGTTTGCAAATTGTGGACGTAGCGGATCTGGAAAATCCTAATGTCGTTGGATATTGGGATGACAACGACTATGCTAGAGGTGTCACCGTTTCCGGTGATTATGCGTACTTAGCGGACGACCGGGTAGGTTTGCAGATTATAGACATCAGTGATCCGGAAAACCCGGATAGGGTCGGACAGTACGATACGCCGGGTTATGCCTACGACGTTATCGTTTCCGGTGATTATGCGTATTTAGCGGACGGGGATAGCGGTTTGCAGATAATAGACATTAGTGACCCGGAAAGTCCGAATAGCATCGGAGAATGCGATACGGAGGGTTATGCCATAGGCGTCACCGTTTCCGAAGATTTTGCATACATAGCGGACGATGATAGTGGTTTGCAGATTATAGACATTAGTGACCCGGAAAGTCCGAATAGCATCGGAGAATACGATACACCGG
>CAZVKN010000013.1:42425-84078 GCA_964627035.1 uncultured bacterium
ATAGACATTAGTGACCCGGAAAGTCCGAATAGCATCGGAGAATACGATACACCGGGTATAGCCTCCTACGACGTCGTCGTTTCCGATGATTATGCGTACGTAGCGGATAGTAACAGTGGCTTGCAGATCATAGACATCAGTGATCCGGAAAGTCCAGATAGAGTAGGTCAGTATGATACACCGGGAACTATCTCCAGCGTCATGGTTTCTAACGACTACGCTTATGTAATAGACAGTCCGGCTGGCTTACGTATAGTAAACACTAATGATCCCGATAACATGGTAGAAGTTGGGCAGTACGATTCACCGGGGAGAGCAGCAGGCGTTTCCGTTTCCGGCGACTATGCATACATAGCAGACGGAGAAGATGGCGGTTTGCGTATAGTGTGTATTAGCGATCCCGAAAATCCAGAGGAAGTGGGACATTATGATTCACCTGGGTATGCCTACGATGTAAGTGTCTCCGGTGACTATGCTTATGTGGCCGATCATGGTACCTTGCGTGTAGTGAATATAAGTGATCCCGAAGATCCGATGGAAGTAGGATGCTACGACACTACAGCGGTTATCAACAGCGTCACAGTTTCCGGTGACCATGCGTATATTGCGGGAAGTTGGTGGGGAGAAGAGCGTTTCGGCTTACATGTCATAAGAATTACAGATCCTGAAAACCCGGAGGAAGTGGGAAACTACTATCCGATGGGATCTGTCAGCGGTGTCGCTGTTTCCGGCGACTATGCATATTTAGCAATGTCATCTTTCTTTGCTGATAATGGTGGCTTGCGCATAGTGGATATTACAGATCCTGAAAATCCAGAGGAAGTAGGACACTATTATGTATTGTATGCCTATGATGTATCCGTTTCTGGTGACTATGCGTTCTTAGCTGGAAATGAAGACGGTTTGCGTGTCATCAATATATCTGATCCTGAACAACCTCACGAAGTAGGATACTATGATACACCGGGGTATGCTTTACGAGTTGACTTATCGGATGCTGGTCTGATATATGTAGCAGAGAGGACTAATATGGGTGTTTTTCGATTTACCGATCCAGCAGGTGTTAGTGATCCTATTGTTTCAAGTCCAGTGGAATTCATGTTGCTCACAGCATACCCTAACCCCTTCAATTCTACCACTACTATCAGCTACAATATTCCGTCAACCACAAATATCACAATTGAATTATATAACCTACTCGGTCAGCGCGTACTGACGCTATTTGAAGGACACCAACAAGTCGGTACACACAGCACACTTCTAACAGCCGACTACCTGCCTTCAGGGCTATACTTTGTAAGATTATCAACCGACAACCAATTATCTATTCAGAAAGTAATGTTAGTTAAATAAGGAGACAGAACAATGCGTTCTATTACAGTAATATTCACAATTTGCTTAGCTGCGCTTACCACAGCGGTTCAAGCCCAACCACCGGAATTGCTCTGGGATCTTTGGGATCATACTTACGGGGGTAATAGTACGGAATGGAATTGGTGTCTGATTCAGACTCCGGATGGTAACTTCGCCATATCAGGGAACACAAGCTCATTCGGTGCAGGCTGGGAAGATCTCTGGCTGCTCAGAGTCGATGAAGATGGAGAACTTTTGGAGGACTGGCCAAGAACCTATGGAGGTCAGTGGCGAGAAGCGGGATGTGATGTTGTGTGGACGACCGATGGGGGTTTCGCTCTGGGTGGTATGACTTTTTCCTATGGTCCCAATATCCCAAATGCTCCAAACTTTTGGATGGTAAAAACCGAACAAGATGGAAGAATGTCGTGGTCTCGATATTATGGATCAGAACGGTGGGACCATTATTATGGATATGTAGTTCCTTTCATCCAGACCGCAGACCGCGGATTTGCCATTGGTGGACTAAGGCAGGTACAATACGAACAGGGGATATCCTGGGATGCCGTAATAATCCTTACCGACGAGGAGGGTCAAAATCAACGCGAATTTGGATTTGGTACTGGAGAAAGTATTGATGCCTTTCAAGAATTTGTTGAGACAGATGAAGGTATACTGTGCTTGGGACATACGGATTCAAGAGAAATAAATAATTGGGATCCCTGGTTGGTGATGGTGAATCCGGAAAATGGAGAAGAAGTCTGGTCAAACATCATCGAAATCGAAGAAGAGCAGATGAGTCACCGTGCGATAAAAACCAGCGATGGAGGTTATGCTATGGTTGGAGCATTTATCCAGGTTCGTGGGAATTATTTTCATGAAGGTAACGATGCCTTTTTCATTAGAATGGATGAAGAAGGTGAATTACTGTGGTATAAACGTTGGGGCGGTGATCAATGTGAATTACTGACTACTCTGGTTGAACTCCATAATGGAGCTTTTGCCATTGTAGGGTTAACAGCATCATTCGGTGAGGGAGAAGAAGATGGCTGGCTGCTCTTGACAGATGATGTCGGAGATTCGCTTAGCTTTATGACATTCGGTGGAGAAGCAAGAGATCTTTTCGATGGGATAGTTGAAACGGACGACCACGAGCTTTATATCTCTGGATCTACCCATCCCAATGGAAATGATAACCAGGACTTTTGGCTGCTCCGTTTAAGTCCACCCGAATTTTCGTTCATTGAAGGGCACGCCATTGATGCTGCGGACAGCAGCGCAATAGAGAGTGTTGTTATTACCTCTCAAAGTAATCGCAGCACCATAACCGACACCACTGGCTTCTATCGCCTCACATACATTTGGGCTGATGACACTGTCCTCACTGCTTCAATACTCGGCTATAATGATCTGATTCTAAATGACCTTGAACTTGCCGTAGATGAAACCCTTGAAGTCAATTTTGAGCTGACGCACCCTGAGATGGTTGTTTCTATTGATGGGTTCAACGAGGAATTACAACCGGGGCATATTGCTGTACGCACATTCAGTATCAGCGACTCAGGTAATGGAGTGCTTGAATGGTCGGCTGAACGACGATTGCTCGGTGAATCAGGTGTTGATCCCGGTGTAATACGCGAATCGTTTAATGCCGGAGAGCTGGTGGAAGACTCCCGACTTGCCGGTGTTGTGTATATTGACGAACAATACTATGTAACAGGAGGAGGCAATGACACCAACCGAGTATATGTTTTGGACGGTAACGGTGAGCCTGTGAGAAGCTTTCCGCAATTCGGTGATTCACGTTACGGTATGAAGGATCTTGCCTGGGACGGTGAACTGATCTGGGGAGTAGCAGATGAGACGGTTTATGGTTTCAACACTGATGGTGATTCGGTTACATCATTTCAGGCAGATTTCGACCGTCTATCTGCCACGCATGGGACAGTGATCGTGAGCTGTTGTGGATCAGCGAGACGACTTCAGATATTCATGGCTATGACCGCCAAGCCAATCATAACGAAGAACATGAACTTTCCGGACATGACTTACGCATCTATGGTTTAGCATATTTACCTGTGGATTCAACTCTTTACATCTTCAACAGCCCGGGCGACAACCGTCAAGTTGTGCATAAAATGAATCCCGATAATGGTGACACTACGTTTGTAATGGAGCTGACTCCGGAAGGCGGTGGTAGTCCGGTTGGAACTTTCATTACTGATAAGTACGATCCATACGGCAGTTGGGTGTTCATGGATATTGCGAATGCAGGTCGTGAGGATCGGATTGACATCTGGCAGTTGAAACCAAACATAGATTGGTTTGTCATTGAACCGAGCGAGGGCTCAATTGATCCGGGTGGCAATCAGGCGTTGACATTGACTTTGAGTACTGTCGGTTTGGATTCGACACTTGATTGGGAGGGTGAGTTAATTTTCAGCCAAGCTGTTGGAGGAGATGATACCAACGTACCGATAACCATAAACATCAGCTCATCCAATGATGTCGTGGACAAAGAGCTTCATATTCCAACAGAATTCGGGATATCGGCGATATATCCCAACCCCTTCAACTCGCACTTCTCCTTCAGCATCCGACTACCTCAAGCTGATATCGTCCGCTTCCACCTGTACGACATTACCGGTCGTGAAGTGTGGAGTCTATCGGAACGATTCGGAGTCGGTGTCCATCGTCAGAGTGTTGATCTGAACCTGAACTCAGCGGGTGTCTATTTCCTGCAAGCTGAGTCATCGTATGGGATGGATGTTCAGCGGGTTGTGATGCTGAAATAATCTGTCATTAGTGCGTGATCCGGAATCCAGCTTCTGTTTTTTCTGGATTCCCACTGCACAGGAATGACAAGGATGCATAGTCACATGAAGAATCTGCACAAACTAATTATGTAATAATCAAATGCTTGTCATCTTTGAATTGCCTAATTAAAGGCTATTAAATCCAGATTGACACAGGCATACAAAAGGGAGACAACTAATACATCTGCTTGAAATTAGGTCGAACGGGAGTTCCGGAATAATTATTGCACTTCTAATTAGTGAATGATCCAATAATCTAAGTCAGATAGACATCAAGCACTTTACATACATAGAGTCTGATTCGGGTCAAATTGAAGTAATTTGACCACATACATATTATTATTGGAGGAACTCATGCACTATGCAATTCTTATCTTATCAATCCTACTATCGCTTCCATTGATTGGCGATATGGTGCATGCAGAACAGCCTTGGAACAAATGGCTACCCCCCACCGGAGTAGCTGTACGACAAGGCAATGCAGCCGAATGGTCTGGAACAAATGCAACTCGCACCGATGGTCAACTTGCAGGTGAGGTTGCCTACGTTTGGGAAGATACACGCGAAGGAGTTCGCGGTATTGCCATGCAGGTCATTGATATTAACGGCAACCCGAAATTTGAGGGAAACGGTATTCAACTGTTTTCCTGCGATTTTGTTCGTATGGAACCGCAAGTTACACCTACCCCTGATGGTGGGTGGATTGTAGCCTGGCAGGACTACCGAACCGACATTCCTGATATCTACTACACTAAAGTCAATTCTGAAGGTGAACCTATTTGGGGAGTGGAAGATCTCGGTCTGACTGTAAATGCAGAATTCGCCTATTTCGGTATTCAAATCATCGAAGCTGGACAAGGTGGCTGTCTCATTATATGGGGTACTGCAGTAGATGGGGGTGGTACTGATATCTACGCCACTCATGTAATGGCAAACGGTAATCTCGATGGTGATTGGCCAGAAGGAGGACTCGATGTTTCCTGCCATGATTTTCCAGATAACTACTACTCTATCACAACAGATGGTGACAATGGTTTCATCCTCACTTGGCTCCACGCTCAACAACGTACTATTGACATCTTTGCACAGCGAGTAAACAGTGATGGCACGCTACTTTGGGGAGAAGGAGAGGCTATTTTTGTTTGTGAAACCACCGCTGTTAGAAAAACACCTTGTATTGCATCTGATGGAGAAGGTGGAGCATTCATCTGTTGGGCAGATTGGCGTAATCTCGAAGAAAATGCTGAAGATATCTATGTCCAGCGTGTTGACTCAGATGGTGACTTTTATTGGGAGGATGGAGGGGTTCCACTTGCATCGGGTGAGTTGCAACAGCTCAATCCGCAGATAGTCTCTGCAGATCCCGGAACCGTTGTTGTCGCCTGGGAAAGCAATGATTTAGTCCATTATCGTCCGGATATCTATGCCATGATGATTGGTGGAGAGGACGAGCTTCAGCTTTTATGGGATGACGAAGAAGGAATACCGATTGCCGTTGCTGAAAACGATCAGCGACAAGTCAGTATCACCTATGATGATGAGAATGGAATTCTGTTCACTTGGGCTGATGGACGTGATGGACAGTACCCCTCCGAGTTTGACATCTGGGCGCAACGTGTTGATTTCGACGGTGAAATTGTATGGGATGAGAACGGTGTGCCTGTTTGTCAAATGGAAGAGTCACAGTCCTATCCTATTATCAATATGCTTGGTTCCGACGAATGTATCGTTGCTTGGCATCCTACTGAATTCTTTTCAAATGCTGCAATCAAAGCACAGATGTTTGACATGGACGGTGAGCCTTTAGGTGAAGAAAACGGATTCGACATTGCAACCGGTATGTACGGTAATGCACGTAATTCACAACTTATCTCTCTTGATGATGATGAGTTTGCAGTTGTTTGGTCAGATTCCCGATCCGCATATACCAATGGGTGGATTCCAATGGTTCAATTCTACCGTGACAACGGCAATGGAGTAGAAGCACTTTTTGAAAATAATGGAATTCCTGTGATTGATAATCCAGGTATGTTTGTCTCGAATAGTATCAGTGCCGTTGAAGATGGTGAGGGTGGTATAATCGTGCTTTGGGAGGAAAACAACTTTCGTGATAACTTCGTCATTCATGGTCAGCGGATGAATGCTGAAGGTGAGAGACTATGGGGCGATGACGGTTTCATTGTGGGAGAAAGTGAAATGGATCTCCGAAAAACAATAGCGATTTCGGATGGTGAAAATGGTGCCTACTTTGCGTTTGTAACAAATTTAGAACCAGAATTCATTGATCAAATTTTTGTCAATCATGTTGACCAAGATGGCAATCTTATCTGGGATAATGGGACAGTTGGATTCAGTGATGAAGAATATGATTGTAACCTCCTTCAGTTAACTTTGGGGGAAGATGGATCGGTTGCTGTACTTTGGGAGATGGATCTTAGAGGCGGTGAAGATAATTTATGGCTATCATACATATCTGAAGATGGTGAACAACTTTGGGGAGAAGGAGACGGTCACCAAATTACCGATCATCGAATGATTTCATTACCTGTTGCGGTATCCCATCCAGATGGAATTGCAGTTGCGTGGAAGGAAAGGCAAGAGGGTGCACCGGGACACGATTTTCTGAGAGCTCAGTTTATCGAAACTGATGGTAGAGTGCGTTGGGAACAGAACGGTGCAGTTGTTTGTGATTCAAATACTTATAAATCCAATATTGAAATGACGGTTGATGATGACGAGTATATTTGGATTGTCTGGACAGATGGAAGAATAGAAGTAGATGGACACACAACTTTTCAACTGTTCCTTCAAAAGATAGAAGTTGTTGTGGATGAAATCGGTCCACGCCTATTGCTTGAAGAAGGTGGGCAAAAAGTAACCGAACAGGCAAATCAGCAAGTTGGCACTCGGATTATACACGATGGAGATAACGGTGTCTGGATAGCTTGGATTAGTTCACCACGTGATCAGGATCAAGATATCCTTGCAACGCATCTCAATCCAGACGGTGAGATGTATGAAAATTGGGATGCTAACGGCAATGTAATTTGTGATGTCCCACACGATCAAAGGTTAAAGAACGCAGCATTGCTGCAAGAATCTGGTGAGGGTGGAATTGTCCTCGTCTGGGATGATGAGCGCAGTAGCGATGGTTCTGGGAACCATGCTAACGGTTTCTGTTGTGATGATGGGAATATTTTCAATAACCTATACATGCAACGGGTAGATGATTTTGCTCCTAAATCCGTTAAGGATGATGCAGGTTTGACACCAAACACATTTGAGATCACATCTGCTTATCCCAGCCCGTTTAACGGTAGGTTTTCTTTTAATGTTCAATTGCCTCAAGCGGATATTGTTCAATTCAATCTATACGATGTAACAGGACGAGAGCTGTGGAGTCTTTCAGAAAGATTCGGCGTCGGTGTACATCGGCAGAGTGTTGATCTGAACCTGAACAGTGCCGGTGTTTATCTCCTGAAAGCTGAGTCGTCGTTTGGATCTGACATCCAGCGGGTCGTTATGCTGAAATAGTCTGTCATTGCGAATCCACGAAGTGGGTGTGGCAATCTCTTATCAACAAGGGGATTGCTTCGCTGTGCTTGCAATGACCGCTGCCAACTGTATGGTGCGAACCTTGTGTTCACCCTATGTTATTGATATGTTTTCATTAACGAGTGTCACGAATCTGCTATATTAATTTACTACTTGGAGGCTGAACATGTACCGTTTTACAATTTTAACTGCGGTTTTACTGACTCTGTTGGTTAGCAGCACATCTGCCCAAGACGCTGAGAACGTAGAGCAGATCGGAAGGATTTACAATTTTTGGTACAAAGCATACGATGTCGTCATAATTGGCGACTTAGCCTATGTAGCTACTTCGTATTCAGGTATGCAAATTGTGGATATATCCGATCCGGAAAACCTCGAAATCGTCGGTTTTTGGGATGAGAATAAGTATTCGGTAAACAATCTAGCAGTTGATGGGGATTTTGTTTATGTTGCCGATCTATCCGATGGATTAAAGATATTGGATAGCAGCAATCCAGAAGATCCAATTCTAATCTGTCATTATCAAGGAGGTGGTCCCGGAAGTTATTGTAGAGATGTTGCCATATCCGGAGATTTTGCATTTTTTGTAGATGGAGTTGGTAGTGTCCGTGTGCTTAATATTAGTGATCCTGAGAATCCCAATGAAGTTGGGAGTTGTGATACTCCTGGCGACGTTGATGGAATTGAGATCATTGGTGATTTTGCATACACTTTCGAGGATAATGATGGTATTAGCATAATAGACATTAGCAACCCGGAGCAACTAGACGCTATCGGACACCATAATACACCTGGAAGAGCACACGGGATTGACGTACATGATGATTATGCATATGTGGCTGATTATGATGGTGGCTTGAGAATTATTGACATAGGAGATCCGGATTCTCCCGAAGAGGTTGCTGATATCTACACAGGAAATGCGAAAGGTGTTAAGGTAGTCGGTGATCATGTTTTCGTAGCAAACCATGAAAGACTTTTTTCAATTGTTGATGTAACCGATTTAGAGAACCTGGAAATAATCGGTTTGTATGAATGTCAAGGTAGTCTTAACAATGATCTTTTTGTCACTGAGGAATATGCTTACATACTGGAAAGTCATAATGGATTACTAATCATTGACATAAGAGATCCTACTGAACCTGCTGAAGCAGGAAGCATTCGTCCGTGCGGATATATAAGAGATGTGACAGTTATTGATGATTATGCCTACACTGCAGACTTTGGCAATGGAGCGCGCATTGTAAACATAGCAAACCCAGGAAATCCTGCAAGAATATCAGTTCCGGTTCATAGAAATAAGTCACTCAAAATTGGATTGCAACAACATCTCATGAAGATTGCAGGGATTGAGGAAGCAGAATTGTAGTTATTTGATACTGGATAGCCTGGGATCTCGTATCCCGGAAAATTTACGCACAAAACCAGGGATGCAAGATACCGGGCAACGCAACTACTATTTATGAGATATTTCAAAGAAAGACAATGATTCCAGTAGCATTACCCGGGGAAAAACAACTGAATTCGCTTTTGTTCAAGGAATAGATAAATAGAGACTTTGGTGGTTCAGCCTCGTCCCTCGTGACCATTTCTGTCCGGAAGCCAACGAAAGTTGCAGGTAAAAACTTTAGACGAACAGGTAATTGGGCGAACGAGGGGAATTTTGGATACGAATTTGAAGGGTGAGATGACAGGACTTTAAAAGCCCCTGACAGCATGAGTAACGGGCTACGTGACTGTTTTTTGACTTGATATGTTTTCTACAAATAGAGCATTCACCCTCCTCATAATCGCATTCCATTGAAACCTGTTTAACGATCCCTTTCCGAATCAGCTTGTAAGCCAGACGTGCAAAGGGATTGTCCTCGGTGTAAAGCTCGCTGTCGCACTCGATATAGCCACAGACTATATCCAGAAAAATAGAGCTGAATACTAATATTCTATGTGTAAAGCTTGATATCAGTAATTATTGAAATTATCTTTTACAATATTTGAGAACTCTCTTTCTCTAAGGCTCTGCGAATATTTTAAGGAGGCAAAAAATGGTTAAAATAATTCTGTTTTCCAAAGCAAATAAACTTAAAAGTGTTTTGTGTCTTGTCGTAATGATTTCTCTTATAATTACCTTAGGTTGTGGCAGAAAAGAAACACCTCTACCTGCAGCAAGAACCGAAATAGATCGGGCTGGATTGTCACAGATAAGTCGAATTTGCGTACTCACTTTCGCGGCACCAGTTAGGCGTACATATCATAAGGGTACATTTCCGCATTTGATCAACACACTTTTAGCGGAATATTTCAATCTATTTTCACATCAGATTAAAAAAAAATATATTGTTGAATTATTACCGATTGAAACTGCAGAAAAAAGTGAATTCTACCGTTTACTACGAGATAAACAAGACTTAGGTGTTTATCCGAGTAAAGATAGAACAATAGTGTTCTCTGAAACCGCCAAACTTTTCAGTTATAGTGCCGCAAATCCTTTTGGCATTGTCAGTTTTAGATTAACTGGTGAGAAGAAGGAATGGACATCGGCAGATAGCAGTTTGATAGTTATCGATATCTCGGAACCTCATACTGTGCAGGAAATAGCTGAAGAAATTAATGCGAATGGATTCCTTTCTGTACGTTCTGCCTATGACATCGATATAACCTGGTCTGCTCCAAGTATCACTGTTAGGACAGTCGTAGAGCTATATGACAATGATGGAAAAGTAATTTGGAAGACAACTCAGCCACTAGAATATCGAAAGATTTTACCACTAAATTGGTTTAGATGTCTTTGGATGGGTTCTCACAAGTCAGTAATGTTTATAAATTTAACGGAAGGCGAGAGGAAATATGTTCTTAAAGCTATAAATTCCGCTTCTGTAAGCCTTCATGACCAGATGGCGAAGAGTATAAGCAATGCGCTTAATAATGATATTAGTGAAAGCCGTACTGGTTTGTAATTCTTTTTCTAAAGAGGTACTAAATGAATTCAAAAATGAATGAAATTCGTGAATGTGTGAATTGTGGTGATAATTTCACACTTAGCCAACACGGAGAAAAAGGTAAAAAAGTATCTGACTATTTAGAAAAACATCCTGATAGCAACGAAGATGACTTTCTGGTTGCCCTTCCTTTTGACTCTCTTTGTTTCTATCGATGCCCCAAGTGTATGTCGCCTGATTTATTAGGCGCTGAAGCTCGCAAGTTCTTCAAAGACTATAAATTCCCACCTAAAGGGGAGCGAAAAAGGTATTTCGGCGAGATAGGATTGATTCCAATAATTTTAGGCGCACTTATTGGAATTTTTATATATAATAATTTTATTAATAATGATCCTGGAGTTACAATAAATTGTATTGTTGCTACATTCTCAGCATATATTTTTGGAATTCCAATAAGGTTACTTATCGATAAGCTCAAATCAAATAAATAATAACTTGAGAGGCTTTTGCAAAAACCTCAGGAGTAAAATAAATGAAACTGAAAAAGGTTTTTATCGTGTGGCTGTCAGTTGCTTTTGCCCTTATCGCCGGAAAGCTGTGCGCCCAGCCGGACTTCCTTTGGTCGCACACCTACGGTACAAGAGGTCATCAAGCATGCCAATCCATTATCCAGACGGGCAACGGAGGCTTCGCCCTGGCGGGTTACACCGGGGGAGCTGGTGAATTCTGGCTGGTCAGGACCGACGCCGATGGGGACTCCCTCTGGTCACGCACATTCGGCGGAGAATACACTGACGGATGTCGATCTATAATCCAGACGGTCGACGGAGGATTCGCTCTGGCAGGATATATCGGTACTTTCGGAGGGTGGAATAGTGATTTTTTGCTGGTGAAGACTGACGACGAGGGGAACTCCCAGTGGTCGCGCACCTTTAGTAGAAAAGAAAAGAACGAATGCCAATCCATCATACAGACGAGCGACGGCGGCTTCGCCCTGGCGGGGTATACCTGGTCTTTCGGCGCGAGAAATCACGATTTCTGGCTGGTGAAGACCGACGACGAAGGAAATTCCCTCTGGTCGCGTGCTTTCGGTGGAAGAGGAGAGGACAAGTGCAATTCCATCATCCAGTCTCGTAGCCCGGATCCCTTGTGATCCGGGGCTTTTAGGCATACTCCTTTCATCGCATTTCCGTTGTAAAATCTTTTATGCTAAACTTTATGTAAAAAAATTAGCGGTGTTGACTTATAACCGATCTCTAATCTTAGGTATCATCTCAACATTGTTAAGAAAGCATAAAGCCTCCGGTTTGTCAATAGACATTTGTGGTTTTATGATATTGTTTTTCTATTATTAAATTGGCTCATCAGTCAATTCCCAGGATGAAGGTCACGCCATCGCCACTACCTCAGTGAAGTAGCCCGACTTCCTCGAAGCCGGGATTTATTCTATTGGTTCACCGGTAACTTCAATTACAACCACCGATCCCCAATCTTCGGGATACACTTCTTTCTCGATGAACATTTTGTAGTTGCGTAGGTTATAAAATTTAACATCTCCGGATTGTTGGTGAACCATCTTCGGTATTTGACCATTGGGTGCTCCTATTAACAAATGTTCCCCGGTTTCGCGGAAACCGGGCTACTCGCTTGTGTACTAAATGAACCAAATGAACCAAAAAAGTTACGTAGGTTATAAAAATAACATCTCCGGATTGTTGGTGAATCATCTTCGGTATTTGACCATTGGGTGCTCCTTTTAACAAATGTTCCTACGTCGCTCTTTAAACAAATGTTCCCCGGTTTCGCTGAAACCGGGCTACTCGCTTGTAACCGATCCCTAATCTTCTAGATTGTCGTAACTGGATAATCTTCATCTTCAAAAAAGGACTTTTGTGTCACTTCTTCAAGAATCCTTATTGATTTCTTTATTGGACATTTTGGCATCATTAAATCGTTTTTAACTGTGGTTTCAATTTCTTTAATATTTTTAAATATTTTCGAATAACTCTCCTTCCCCTCATAAACAGTGAGTGTTCTGTTTTTCAATTCAATAACTCTATCTTCAAAGAAACGAGTAATACGAATACAGGACATAAACGTGTTTCCCGTTTTAAAGGAATCTCTGATCGTATTAGAAAAAAATGCAAAATCTCGATAAACTTCATTTATAGTGTACCCATGAATTTTGTTTCCATCTAAAAGAACCTCTACTCCATATTTGTTTAAATTCGTTATTTCTTTTATACGGTATGTGAACTCCCCATGTCTGATTTCGTAAGGTAAATTTTCAAGTAGGATCGGTTCCCTAAAAGGAGCCGCGTAGCCAACATCAATATGATATTGGTGAGAACCTAATCTGGTACGAATGCAGGTATGAACATCCGGTTGATCCATATTAGCCCCGAGTAAAAAAGCCTCGTAGCCAAGAAAAGACAATAACTTCCATAAATACGGGTTATTGGAATAACATGTACCACCAAGACCATGAAATTCAATATTATCAAGGAATTCAGATACAATCATCGTGACCAAGATTTCTATGAAATCTTGGTCAATTATCTAACTAACTTTGTGCAAAACCTTAACTAATTACCAATTAAAATATCAAAGAACATTATCGAACAGATGCTGTGCGGAAATGATGAGCATACGGGCGAACCTTGTGTTCGTCCTTTTTTGTTGCTATTCTATTAATGAACGACAAATTATAAACACAGTATAAAGGATATCAATTGCGCATCACCCTGGTCACTCCTCCCTTTTACAGTGATAACCCTAACGAAGCGCTGGCAATGCCTCTCGGAATTGCCTATTTGGGTGCGGTTCTCGAACGGGACGGATTTGAAGTAACATTGATAGATGGAGCAACATTAGGCTCAAGTTCGCAAATTGCCGATGGTAAGTACTTTGTAGGTGCAAGTTCAACAGAAATCGCTGCTTTGGTAGTCGCATCAAAGCCGGATCTGATCGGCGTGTCCTGCCCCTTTACCACGCGTTATCGCCTGTTTTATGAGTGTGTAAAAGCGATCAAAGAACAGCTCCCTAATGTCCCGTTTGTAGCAGGTGGTATTCATCCAACACTGTTTTATCAACGAGTACTTGAGAACGATCACTGTGATGCTGTCATACTCGGAGAGGGTGAACAAACTCTGCTTGAACTGGCAAGAAGATTCAAGGATAGTGGTGGAATTGAACCTGAAGGATTAGATGGATTGGCTTGGCTACAAGATAGAGAAGTCAAAGCAGTGCCACGAAAAAGTTACATTGATGATCTTGACACTCTTCCTCAACCTGCGCGTCATTTACTCCCGATGGATGTCTATCTTTCGCGATCTGGAGGCAGATGGAGTTCAAAACGTACCAGCACACTACCGATTCTGACCAGCCGATCCTGTCCGGGGCGATGCTCCTTCTGCAGTGTTCATGCTATAACGGGACCGAAATGGCGAGCACATTCGGCAGAGAGGGTTGTGGGTGAGATTGCTACCATTACAAATGAATACAATCCATCACTGATAGCTTTTGAAGATGATCGTTTGACGTGGGATAGAGAGCGGCTGTTATCTATATGCCAGATGAAAATAGACCGCAACATCAGAACAGAGTGGTACACTCCAAACGGCGTACATGTAGCTGATCTTGATGAAGAGCTGCTGAGAATGATGAAGAAGTCCGGCTGCCGATCACTGAATCTGGCAATCGAATCGGGTGATGCTACCATTTTGCACAAAGTAATCGGCAAAAAAGCCACTTCAGAACAAGCACTCGAAGTGTCCCAAGCTTGCAAGCGTGTCGGTATTCGCACCAACGGTTATTTCGTGATCGGGATGCCCGGCGACAGCGATGCGACTATTCAGCGGTCATTGGATTTATGTTTGAAGATGCGGCTTGACGGGTTAGGGGTTTTCATTGCGACTCCCTTCCCCGGCACTCGGATGTTCGATCAATGCGTCAAATTAGGTTACATAGACCCCGAACGTTTCACCGAAGAATTCTTAGAATCGGGTGATCCTAACCTACTGCATCAACCGTTATTTGAAACTGAGACAATGTCTCGAGAGCGCCTATTGTGGTGGGAGCAGGAGTTCAACCGTCAGTTCCTCAAGGGGTTGTACAGACGCCGTCCGGTGGTTAGGTTGCGGGCAGTTGTGAAAAAAACCGTCTCTTGGCTTCGTTAGGTTTAGGACGAACCTTGTGTTCGCCCCATTTTATGGTTATTATCCGAAATAGAGTGAAGATATTATTACAGGTGAGGTTGACATGATTCGTATTACAATTTTGGCTGTGGTATTAGTAGTCCTATTGAACAGCCCGGCAATCGCTCAAATAGGGTTCACCGAGCATACCATTGCAGATGATTTTGATAATGCCACATCTGTCTATACAGTGGATCTTGACAGCGATGGTGATACAGATGTGCTTGGTACAGCTTCGGGAGATGATATGGTTTGCTGGTGGGAAAATGACGGTGAGCAGGAGTTTGAGAGACACGTCATCTCAGATAGTCTTAGTGGTGCATGGTCAGTTCATGCGATTGATTTAGACGAGGATGGGGATGTTGATATTCTCGGAGGTGGAAGTCGGCTTGTCTGGTTTGAGAATGACGGAGAGCAGAACTTCACAGAATACACCATTGAAGAAGAGGGTGTTAGATTTCATTCCGTTAGTGCTATAGATTTAGACGGTGACGATGATTTGGATATATTAGGTTCCGGAAGATTCTATATAGGCTGGTGGGAAAATGATGGTGATCAGGATTTTACACAGCATTTTATATCAAATGATTTTTGGCTTGCGTGGTCAGTCTGTGCAACTGATCTTGATGGGGATGGGGATTTGGACGTACTCGTTGGTGCAGATAGTAATGTTGCAGTATCATGGTGGGAGAATGATGGTGAACAGGAATTCACCGGTCACACTATAGGACATGGTAGAGATGTATCTATTGTGACCGCTGTATTCGCCACCGATCTCGATAGTGATGATGATATGGATGTGTTGGTTGCTGCGCATCAAAGAGGCGAAATAATGTGGTGGGAGAATGAAGGTGAAGAGGGCTTAGCAGAGCATACACTCGGTCGGCAAGGACTAATCCACTCGGTATATGCAGTAGATTTGGATAGTGATGATGACATAGATGTTGTCGGAGCCGGAGGTGATGTTATCAGCTGGTGGGAAAACGATGGGGAGCAGGAATTCACACAGCACATCATCTCACACGATCTCGGTTATGCCTTCTCCGTTATTGCAGCAGATGTTGACACAGATGGCGATATAGATGTGCTTGGTGCTGACTATGAAGCCAACTCTATCAAGTGGTGGGAAAGCGATCTGAATGACCCGCTCCGGTGGCTGCCGCTGCCGGATACAGAGTTATCTGAGGACTGGTCACTGTGGATGAGAAGGGAATATCTCCTGCAATATGTCCAATCCGAGAACTTTCACGATTCTGTGCTAACAATTTCAGTTGAGAACAGCGAGCATCTGTCTGGTGAGATGGATGATGATGGTCTGACAATTACGCCCGAGGAAAATTGGTTTGGGACTGACTCGCTGATGCTGATAGTCACCGATCCGGATGAAAATAGCGCTACTACATATCAACGCATCGAAGTCACTCCAGTCAATGACCCGCCAACCGAATTTGACCTTCTCCGACCTGAGAATAATGCCAGGGTTGAACAATCAGAACGTGTAGACCTTGTTTGGAACCGGTCCGGAGATCCTGATCCCGGAGAAGAAGTGCGGTATCTACTTAGAGTTGTTATCAACGACAGGAATGACCCCGGATATACAGATACCGTAGATATCGAAACCGAACAGACCTGGCATCGGATGAGATTTTTTCGTATATCGGGTAACAACTACTGGTGGGTGTATGCAATTTCCGGGGAAGACACGACCGAGAGTAATAGTCGTAGAAGATTCCTTGTTTACGGGAGTGGTAATTCCGTTGATCCTGATGAATTGACTGTCCGTGAGTTTCGACTCTATCCCTCATTTCCCAACCCGTTTAATGGATTCCTGACTTTTGACATTCAATTGCCGCAAGAAGACATTATCAACTTCCAGCTATATGACATTACAGGTCGTAAAGTGTGGAGTCTATCGGAACGATTCGGTGTCGGTTTACATCGTCAAAGCGTTGATCTGAACCTGAACTCGGCGGGTGTCTATTTTCTGAAAGCTGAGTCATCATTCGGATTTGACATCCAGCGAGTCGTAATGCTGAAATAAAAGAAAAGAATAACCACCAAGACACCAAGTCACCAAGAGAACAAATACAAAAATCTTCTTCTTGGTGTCTTGGTGACTTGGTGGTTCAAAATAAAGTGAGAGACTAAGTGAGGTAGAACCACGCACTACTCATCCACCTAAACCTGAGCGTCCACCTCAATACCAATGTCAGAGGATTTGAAAAATTAGCTGCTTAAGTTCAGTCGTAACTAACGTCGGCGCCTCATTCCTCATATTTGCCTTATGGATAGGCTTGCTGCTGAAAACCAAATCAACCGGACTTTCAATTCGCCGAGTATTTGTTGTCATCATTGCGATTGGATTTCTATGCCGCATTCTATTTGTGATTTTTACACCGACCTTCTATGCGCCTGATGAACAAGCGCATTATATGTATATTGATCACATCGTACAAAATCGCTCTCTCCCAATCCTTTCCAATCAAGTCGTTCTTGATGAATATAATTGTGAATATATACAGCCACCTTTATACTACATTATAATGTCCCCGTTATATGCATTATCTAAATCGCTCGGTCTCAACGACACAAATACGGTTCTAATATTGCGATGTTGTTCAATTTTTCTATGGTGTATTACCCTCTGGATGACATTCAGAATTATAGAACGATTAAATATTTCCGATGAGTTTATCAAGATATTTATAGTTGCTATGGTGTCATTGCTGCCGTCCTATGTCTTCATATCGTCGGTAATAAATAACGACAACTTATTATTTACTCTGGGAAGTATCTTCATATATTTCTTTGTTTCCAATAGATTTAATACCTTAGATTCAATCATCTTAGGTTTTTTGCTCGGTTTAACTCTACTAACTAAACTGAGTGGTGTGGGTTTCGTCGTTATGACGGGGGTTATATTAGTAAAAGGACTAATTCGTCCGAAGGAAAACAGTGTCAGGCTCACTGTGACCATAGTGTCATTAGTGCTCGCGTTAGTAATGTTCCTGCCCTGGATCCTGTGGAACTGGAATCTATACGGTAGTCCTACACCCATGAATGTACTGGAAAAGGTGCCCCAATGGGACTCCACAATTTTCATGATAAAGCACATCGTTTTAGATATGCACAATTCATTTTGGACGGTATCTGGAATTAATAACAGTGTCCAATGGTATTATCCGAGGATTGGGAAGTTCATCGCTTATATTGCGTCAATAGGTATTATATGGGGGATTTTTATTAGAAGAGACAGATTAAAGATTCTATTAGGTGATAAAACAGATGTCATAGCTGCTTTTGCGGCGGCAATTCTCATTAATCTAATTCTGGTCTTCAGATTTGGTGTGCTTTATGACCAGGGGCAAGGCAGACACTTTTTTGGATTATTAATTCCTATTGCTCTTTTTATGGCTGGAGGGTTGAGAGTTTTTTCTATTACTGATTCAAGATACTCTCATATAATAATTGCAGGAATTATGAGTATCTATGTTGTCTCATTCACCTTTTACAGCTTAGAAAAGTTCAGCGAGCTTGTACCTAACGAACCCGATCCGGTTAGCGTCACTCAGTCATATTTCAACTCGCCCTCTTTCTTCTTAAGTCACTCCGCATATCCAAACTAATTCTATTCGACATAACCGATCATGAAATATGGAGTCAATTAGAACAGTTTGATTTTGATGTCCATTGGCACAGAGAGTTGATCAAAACCTCAACTCGGCGGGGGTCTATTTCCTGAAAGCTGAGTCGTCATTTGGATCGGATGTTCAGCGAGTCGTTTTGCTGAAATAGATTGGATTTGGCATAGTTATTGCACTTTATTGCCATAGTATCTTGGCAATGCGTCTCATGATGTTCTTGTTCTGTTAATATGTAAAAGATAATGACTTAAAGTTAGCAATAATTGAAGATAAAGGTTAGGTAGTGCGCAATATGTGCACTATAGATACACATGTACTATGGAGGAAATCATGTACAAAACTGTTTTTTGCATCATCATCTTGGGACTGGCAGCAGTTCCCAATCTGAATGCTGACCAGTGGGGTGAAGGAATTCATCAAGTTGGTGAACAATTTTTTCACGGAAATTACTACAACATGGACCGCATTGACGACGCGCTCTATATCAGCAGCGGCTATGGCATCGAAGTATGGGACATCGAGGATCCTGCCGAATCGACACTCCAAACCAACCTTCCTACACGTCAAAGTTACAGTGGCATTTTTCTAAGGCAGGATGATCTCCTGTTCCTGGGTACGTGGGGACACCTATCAATTTATGACATCAGCAACCGATTCCAGCCGGAACTAATATCGGAAATTGATGGACACGAGTACGTATATGAAGGTCGGTATCCCGACCGAGAATATACTACATTAACTAACTTTTATAGCATCATTTTCATAGATGATGTACTTGTTTCATTGAGTAACGGACAGCAACTATGCAGTTATGACCTATCCGATCCTTCCAACCCCCGCATGATAAGTGATATTGACCTTGAACCGGAATATGCCTTCAGGTACGGTTATCTGTTGGAACGTGATGACAATGTGGTAGCCTACGGAGTTCCGCTTGAGGGAGAGTACGATCAAGATTCACTCAACTTCCACAGCTATGAACTGAACGATGGTCAATTGAGCCGAGTTGCTGAGAGCGGATGTGGAGCAGTTGTAGGTCGGGATAACGATAATTTCTATGATCCAGTTGTCATTGATGATATGATCATATATTCATCCGATCATCAGATTATTAACGCTATCAACATCTCTGATCTTGAAAATCCTCAGTATGTTGGTGATTATGACGATCTGCGAGGAGATCATCAGTTTCAGTGGTTCTATTCACCGGACCCCTTCGTTCATGGTGAACGTCTATATGTAAAGAATCCTTTCTCAATTGAAATTCTTGATTTATCCAACGGCTTTGTTGAACTGGAATCATTAGGTTATTTCTTAATTTATGGTGACCATGAGGACGACGATTTGTTGTGGGCTCCATATCTGGCTGATCTTGTTATCGAGGACGATTACCTGACTGCGATTAACTCAGATGCGGCTTTGAGTACTTGGAGTGTGGCGAACCCGGATGACGTTGAAGAGCTGTTCAACAGCGGAACCGGCGCAACATATTATTATGATGCTCCGATAGCAGACAAGATTGCTATCAAGGACAATGTTGTCTTCTGTGCCGGATATGGATACCCAACCGGAGTTGGCATTGAAAATCCAGTCGAACCGGAGGTCGTTGTAGATCATCTATATTTCGAAATAGGTGGTTTTGGACTGTTCTCCTCAGTATTAGTTGTTGAGGATGCACTTTATGTTCAGGCTGCTTCCGGAAATACCGTTCTATACGATATTAGTGACCCATTAAATCCCGATTCACTCCGCACAACCGATTGGGTAGGGGTAGAATACTTCCTTCAAATGTATGACGATGTCGGGATATTCTTCGGAAACATGCGGGTAGATGCTTATCAATTTGTACCATGGTTGTATCTTGCTAATCTGACTGATCCCTTCAATCCTGAACAGATAGCATCGTTTGATCTTGTAGAACGAACGGATACTTTGGAATACATAGCGGTTTTATCCGATACTGACCTCATTTTGGTTGCTTACACTCCGGAATATGCAGGAGGTTGGGGGCGTGGAGATTGCGTACCACTGGAGGCGTTTTTCTACAACATCGAGCCGATGCTGAATCCCGATGATCCTGCTGACCCCGAATACATCGGCTCGCAAGATCTCGCTGAATTGCTTGAAGACGTTGACTTCGTAACAGACATCCAAGTTGTGGATGAGTTACTGTATATGATTGCTAATGACCGAGATGATCCCGAATCAGGGAGGATGTTCATTATGGATACAGGTATGACCGAGGTCTACTCTGAAACCGAAATAGTTTGGGGTGGCAAGATTACTATTGAGGACACGTTAGCGTACTTTCTGAACGAGGAAGACGGACTGTTCGTCTATGACGTGTCCGATCCGGAACAACCCGCCGATCTAATCGGATGGCACGACACGCCGGGAGTTGCACAACAGTTAATTCTGGTAGATGACCTGATTGTGGTGGCGGACAAATGGTCGTTGCAGATTTTACGGTTAGGTGACGGTCCGGGAGATGTTCCACCAAAATCCACTCCACTTCCTGAAGCATTCAGTCTGTCTGATCCGTACCCGAACCCATTCAACAGTCAATTCAGTTTCACCCTCCACCTTCCACAATCCAACATAGTACTCCTCAACCTGTACGACATCAGCGGTCGTAAAGTGTGGAGTCTATCGGAACGGTTCGGAGTTGGCATACATCGCAAAACTATTGATCTGAATCTGAACAGTGCGGGCATATATTTCCTGCAAGCAAACTCACAATTCGGTAGCGAAATAAAACGAGTCGTTATGCTGAAATAAAAGAAAAGAATAACCACCAAGTCACCAAGCCACCAAGAAGAGAAGAAAAGACTCTTCTTTGTTTTCTTGGTGTCTTGGTGGTTCAAGAATAAAACATAGCGGAGTGATTCCTAATATATGATTCCAGCTAATCCAAAGTTGATTCCAGTCTCTCTTCCCGATCTTTTCTCGATTTTATCCAGATCGAGATAGAGCTTCGCGCGGAAGACAATGTGATCTACCAGTCTGAGTGCGAGACCGCCGGAAATATGGACAGTATTGCCACTGTTCGTTGAATTGCTGCTGCCCCAACTGTTATTCTCGTATGTCCATGACGTGAGAAGAACCGCAGCCGATAGAAATGGCCATACTTCTGAGGAATCATTGCCGATATAGAAAATAGCAGTGGGACCTAACATTGTAGAGCTATAACTAAAATCTCCCTGGCTGCTTTCCGAATATTGGATTACACCGCCAAAGCCGAATCCCGATCCGATCATGTAGTAGCAATACGGTGAAATGTGGGTATTATAGAAAGGATTCCCACTATTATCTTCGTACAAATCACCACTACTTGAGCTAAAGGTGAATTCACCTCCAATTTCCACTGCTCCCTTGTCCAGTTCATATTCAGCGGCTGGTGCTGCATTGGCAGCAATAAGCAAACAGAGTACCAACAGTAATTTTCTCATTGAATCCTCCGTGCAATATTTCGTGTAACTATAGTTAATATTCATTTACATTAGAAAACGAGTTAACGAAAGTCAATAGTCAAAAGTCCAATTCTATAAAAGTAAGAGAAATAATGAATTGGGGCAAAGAGTAAAATGACACGAATTGAAGCCGCTAAGATTGTCAGAGAAAGAGGATTTTAGTATATTGGAGCCGGATTGTGGTTGCTGTCCAGGTTTATGTCAGTTATCTCCTCAAATTTGTCATTCCGGACTCGATCCAATCTGTTCCTGTTTTCATAATAATGCTTCAAAATCTATCGCAACAAACACTTGTTTATATCCAAATTAGAGTTAATCGGATTCAAATCCTTCGCCGGCAAAACAACATTTGTGTTCCGTCCAGGCATGATGGCGGTTGTCGGTCCGAACGGCTGCGGGAAAAGTAATGTCGTTGATGCAGTCCGCTGGGTGCTCGGCGAGCAGCGCACCGGGGCACTGCGTGCCGGAAAGATGGAAGAAATCGTTTTTAACGGCACCAAGTCGAGAAAACCGCTCGGAATGTCCGAAGTGACGCTCACCATCGAGAATGACAAGAAGATGCTGCCGGTCGTGTACAGTGAAGTCGAGATCACACGCCGACTATACCGCTCGGGAGAGAGCGAGTATCTGATCAACCGACATCCATCGCGTCTAAAAGACGTTCATGGTCTGTTTGCCGACACCGGTTTCCACAGCAACGCATACTCGATCATTGAGCTCCAGATGATCGAGGGGATCATCACCGGACCTTCTACAATCAGGCGCGCGCTGCTTGAAGAAGCCGCCGGAATTGCCGGGTTTAAGGTGAAACGTCGCGCTACCGAGCTGAAACTGAACAGGACGCGGGATCATCTGACCCGAGTTGATGATATTTACATTGAGGTCGAGAGGCTTTACAACTCATTAAAGAGGCAAGCCTCCCGGGCTCGTCGCTTCAAGGTAATTGAACGTGCTATTCAGTTAAGGCTCGTCGCTGATCTCAGCGGTCAAAGATTTGAAATAACAGACAGATTGGAGAAAAGTGAGCCGAGCCTTGCAGAGATAACGCAAAAACAGGAATCGCTGCAGTCGGAAACTGAACGGATTCAACATCTCATCTTGTCACTTGAAGCAAAAGAGATGACCCTGAGTGACAAAATAAATCGTGCTCAGGACACACTGAAGCGTCTGGATCGGCGCGAAGCCGAGATGAACGGCGATGTTGCACTGATTGACCAACGGCTGACATTCCTCGATTCACAGCAGAGCAATATTGACAAACGGCGTGATGAGATGACCGGGCTGCTGTCAACAGCACAAGAGCAGCTTAACAGTGCTCAATTGGATAAAAAACAGCTTGAACATGATCGAGTGAATGCTGCTGCTAAACTGACAGAGTTTGAGCAGCAAAGCGACGATTACAGCGACAGGTTAGTGCAGCTTCGTGATGAGCTGACTGAAGCACAGCGCAGGGAATCTCAGGCTCAGCGCTCACTCGCCAAAGAGACTGAACAGCAGAGCCGTAAACGTAATGACAGACACCGTCTGGACGAGAGATTGTTGCTGCTTGACCATGAGCTTGAGAAGGTAAAATCGAGCAGCTCTGAAAATGATGATCAAAGAGTGGAACTTCAGCGAACAGTGGATAAGAGTTTGAGTGAGGTTGCTGCTAACCAAAAACATCTTGTCAGCTTGAGGGAGGAGTTGGTTTATGCTCGTGAAGAGCACGAGAGACTGCTATCAATTAGAGCTAAGACAGCTGCTGAACTGGGAGCGGCTGCCGGAGCCGTTAAGGCACACAAGACTCGAAGCGGATTAGCGACTGATCATCCGGCTTTTCTCAGGCAATGGATTGCAGATAACCGGCTTTCAACGTTATCAGACAGGCTTGAGTGCAAACCGGAACACAGATTAGCACTATACGCCCTGCTGAAACCGATTCTGGAATCGCTTGATGCTGAAGAGTTTGAAACAGTTGTGGGATTTGCGGACAGATTTGAACCCGGTCAGCAAGCCGTCTTCCGGGTAGGATCCCGATCATCTGTTCACAGTTCTAAAATGAAATTACCCTCACAATTTGAAGGTTCTGTCCATGCAACGGACTTGATTCGGAACGATGGTGAACTAAGTGACTTCCTTCGTGAGCGACTAAACGACGCTGTTCTGACCCCGGATAGAGAAACATTGAAAAAAATGGAGTCATGGGCACACGAGAACAACACTCGGCTGGTCACGCCTAACGGTGACCTGTATGAGCCGGACGGCATCTTTCATACCGGCAACATTGACCCGGAAGCACTGCAGATCGGATGGAAAGCGAAACTAATAGAACTGGAATCAGCGGAATTAGAACTTAGGCAAAAGGTGAATTCAATCACTGACAAGACCAAATCCGCTGAAGATAAAACGAAAGATCTCAAAGCAAAATTAGAAACAGCCCGAACAGACCACAGAAACAGTGAAGACAACCTCGCCAAATCCAGGCGTGAACTTGCGTCCTTTGAAGGAAGCCTTTCCCGTGCACAGAAGAGATTAAGTTCACTGAAAGCAGATAAAGAAAAGGTCAAAAAGCAGATCGCTGAATTTGACAGCCTGTTCAAAAAAGATGATATTCTCAATCCATTGAGAGAAAACGTAACCCGGGCAAGCCAGCGTCGCAGTGAGGTATCCAAAAAGCTCAACTCGATTGACTCACAGCGATTAGACCTCGCTGAAAAGCGGGCGTTGATGGCTGCTGAATCGGCACGATTGAGCGAGAGATACAGTGCGTTAAACCGCACAATTGCGAGGTTTGACGATGAAGTTAAAACTCATAGAAGTGATCTGGCTTCTCTCGAGGCGAGCATTACTAAAGGGCAGCTTCAACAGAAGCAGTCAGCAACTGCGAAAAACAATCTGACAGCACAGATAGATCTACTTACCCGCGAGAAAACAGTTGTAACCGGAGACTTTGATTCAGCAAAAGAAGAGTATTCCGAAGTGAAAGCAGCTCTGGAGAACAATAGAAGAATCACCAAAGAGAACCAAAGCCAGATCTCAACTGTCCTTGCAAAACGTAGTCGTCTTGAGAATGAAGTTGTTGAATTGCGCCAGCGATTGCGGGACATTGACCGTAGGTTAATCGAAGATGCTCAGGTTGAACCGGACAGTGTAAACAGTGAGACATCACAGCAGTCTGAAGGAGAGCTGCGCGAAATCAAACTGAATGATGTTTCACTGGATCGCTTGAAAACCCGTTTGCAGTCGCTTGGGGCGGTGAACCTGCTCGCGCTTGATGAACTGCAGGAGACGGAAGAGCGATACAGGTCTTTATCTGAACAGAAGAAAGATCTTGAGGATGGTGTCGTTCTGCTGGAAGAGTTGATTGAGAAAATGGACATCCATGCACAGAGTGCGTTCAAGCAAACGTTCGATGAGGTGAATCAACATTTCTATGAGATATTTAACCTCTTGTTTGCCGGTGGAGATGCCAAGCTGGTTCTTGAAGATGATGATCCGTTTCAAGCGGACATCCGCATCCTCGCCACGCCGACCGGAAAGAAACTGCAGAGCCTGAATATGCTGTCGGGCGGGGAGAAAACTCTGACAGCCTTGGCACTGTTGTTTGCTGTTTATCAGGTTCGTCCGAGTCCGTTTTGCATCCTGGATGAGGTGGATGCGCCGCTTGACGATATTAACATTGACAGATTCACCAAGCTGGTGCATCGGTTTTCAAAGGAAACACAGTTTCTGATCGTAACTCACAATAAACGGACGATGGAAGCTGCTGACAATCTGTACGGCATAACGCTTGCGGATGACGGAACATCACGGACAATCTCCGTCAAGTTGGAGGAAGTGGATGAACAGGTATCTAATTAGACTAATTTCAATATTGATGTTTTGTGCGACTGTCGGCTCTTATGCTTCGATCCTGAACATTGAAACCTGCCGATTCAGAGGTGAGAACGGGAGGATTTTCCTGGAGCTATATATAGAGCTGCCCCGCAATGCAATCACATTCTATCAGGACAGCAGCGGGTGGCTGGGCTCGGTCAGTTTTACTTCGCATATCATCAGAGGAGGTGACACAATTGCTGTTGACACTTGGAAAGTTGATGACTTTACGGATGATCCCACGCAGATAAATGAACGACAAAATCTAATTGACTCTCGCATCTACAATCTAAACCCCGGTGTTTACAGCTTCCATGTCGTAGCAGCAGATTCGGTTTCCGGAAATACGTGGGGTAAGAGCGAGAATATCGAACTGAGCGGCTTTGATGCTAACAAGCTGGAGATGTCAGATATTGAACTGGCGACTAATCTGATCCCCTCAGGCATCTTGCCAAAATTTGATCGGGACGGTTTTGGTTTGGTTCCGGGGATTAAGCCGATTCTAAGCTCACCGAATCTCTTTTTCCTATACTATGTTGAGATCTATCCGCCAGCGGGAAAAGAGGGGATTTGCTACATGAGTCGGTATGTTGTGATGGATCAGGATACCGTACTAATGCTCCCGTCAATTACGCAGAGTGCAGCGACTCTGGCATACTCGAGTATTGATTCAGTGTTTGTGGATTCACTAACGACCGGGGCTTATGACTTTCACATCTTTGTGACTGATGAAAACGGCAACACGACATCAAATTCGGAGCGGTTCTACGTTTATCGTCCTGACTTACAGTATCCTGTGACCGATATTGTTTACGACAGTGTATCAATAGAGACCGAGTTGCAGGAGATCGAGTTTCTGCTGAACAGAGACCAGATTATCAGAACTGACAACATGACTTTCTCTGAAAAAGTAAATTTTCTTCAGGCATTTTGGAGGATGTGGGATGATGATCCATCTACAGCAGAAGTACCAATGAGAGATCAGTTCCGCAGTAGGGTTGCCGAAGCGGATGGTCGTTTTGGGAATTCACGTTCGCCGGGGCATAAAACAAATCGTGGGAGGGTGTTTGTGCTGTACGGTACTCCTGATCTGAGAGAGACCTACCCGCTCGAGCAACACGCCAAGCCGTATGAAATATGGACTTATGACGCTATTGAGGGTGGTGTGGAGTTTGTCTTTGTGGATCGAAGCGGACTGGGGGAGTACAGTCTTATTCACTCGACAAAGCGTGGTGAGGTTATGAACTTCGACTGGTACAATATGTTTGTTCAAAAGAGTTCGATGGATTCGGGAAGATAAGAAAGAGCTAACTTATGTGAAAGAGGCAGGAACATTTTGATCCTGCCTCTTTTAATTCTAAATGTGAATTAGAACTTAATCGCCGCCTGCAATCCCAGTTGATCGTTATCTTTCTCAGCTACACGATTACCCTCCGTGAAGATCGTATATTCCACCTTAAATGCTACCCTCTTTGTCGGATAGAAATTTAGCCCGAGTGCAAGCTCAGTCAGCTCCATATCTCCTTTTGCAGGATCACGTTCGAGCAAGATTCCCTCATCAAGATAATCGAGAGCACCGTATCTCAGTGTAGTCCGATACTTTCCGTGAAACATTCGAGATAACTGAACAAAATAACCGTACATTTCACCATCATCACCTGATGGATTTTCCGAGATTGCACTCGCATACTCCCCATAGATGTTTACCATGCTGCTGTTGATGAGGAAATGTGCTCCCATCATTGTCAGGTTGTAGTCACCGTTGCCGTCCCATGCGCCGCTATATCCTGATCCTCCTATCTCGATGTGGTCTCTGAAGACGTAATTGACCCGACCGCCGAGTGCAATGTCTTCATTGTTGTCGCGGTACTGTCTGCTCTTTCTGAGGTTGACTCCATCACCGAGCCCGTTAATTGCATACAGGTCATAAGATATTGAACTGTGTCTCAGGTTGAAATAGCCGTGGAGGTCAACTCCGACATCCTTCCACGCACTGACTCCAATTTCACGGGACATCTGCGGTCGAGTGATCAGGTTATTATTCAACGGATCATGAAAATCGTCAAAACGATTAAACGGCGTCAGCATAGCCCCGATTTTCAACGCTGCATTCGGATAGAACCAGTAGTCCATATATGCTTGTTCCACAAACGTATTGTCACCTTTCCCACCGTGTTCCAGCTCGAACTCTCCGAGATAGTTGATGTTCTCGTTCATCCATCCTGAAACTGCGAGAGCGAGGTAGTGAAGGTCAAAGTTCTTCCGTTTTTCAAGGGACTGGAAGTACTCGGTGTACATGTATCCTCCCCATGAAAGACCTCCATCCACTTCACCATCGGTTGAGTCGCCACTCTCAGAAACGAGATATTCTGTGATGGTCTTGATCTCATCGGATGACAGGGCAGCCTGTGCCTTCATTGACTTCACCAATCCGTACCATTCACTGCCCGAATAGTCAGTCGGCGCAAACGCATCGTGACAGCGACTGCATTTCTGTTGATACAACTGTTCAGCAGATTGCGCCTGCACGAGATCGGTTACCACGAAACTGAATAGCGTGGATACGAACACTACTAAAAGAAATTCTATCTTCATATTTTACCTTTTTTTGAGTTATGTAGCCCGACTCTCCGAAGCCGGGGTTATTCTATTTGTACAGATGTTGTTAACTGTAGTCGGGTTTGTCTCAAGCCCGACGTCGTGGTTGAGACAACCACGATTACAAAATCATTATTCGGTTAACTCTTTACGATCATAGCCCAAACATCGTCCCGATCTGATACACCGCAACCGCTAATCCCCAAGCAACTATCAAAGTATAAGCAGCCTGGAATAGGGGCCAGAACCATCCGCCCAGCTCCTTCTTGACAACCGCCAATACAGCCATACAAGGCAGATATATCATCACAAAAAACATCATAGCGAGCGCCATCGCAGGTGAATATGATGGATCATCAGCCATAGCTTGTTTGAGTGGAGTCCGTTTTACGTCGCTACCTTCGGCATCAGGATCGCCTTCACCGATTCCGTACACTATTCCCATCGTTGATATGATAACTTCCTTAGCCGCAAATCCTGAGAACAGACCGATACTGATCCGCCAATCAAATCCGGCAGGCTTCATTATCGGTTCAATGAAATGACCGATACGTCCGGCATAACTATAATCAAGTTCCATTTTAGCGGTGAGGTTCACATATGTCGTTGTTAGTTCATTCTCGGACATACCGGATTGATCCATTCGCGCCAATCCGTCTTGAACGGTGGTTTCCAAAGCATCCTGATCCATCTTAGGAAAATAGAGCAGAACCCAGATAATAATGCTGGCAGCAAGAATTATCGTTCCGGCTTTTCTGAGGTAAGCCTTGCTCTTCCACCACATGTGGTTGAATGTGCTGCGTATGGTCGGCATACGGTAAGGGGGCAGCTCCATCACAAATGGTGCAATCTCCTCTTTGAACATGGTTTTTGTCAGGATCAACCCGATGGTTACCGCAATCAGCCAACTTGCAAACCATATCAGCCAAAACACCAGCGCTGCATGTTCCGGAAAAAATGCAGCCGCAAGCATCGCGATAACCGGACTTTTTGCACCGCATATCAACAGAGGAATTACCATGATCGTAACCGTCCGGTCGCGTTTGCTGGAGAGTGTTCTTGCGCTCATCACGGCAGGTACGGCACATCCGGTAGCTATCATAAACGGTATGAAGCTCCGCCCGTGAAGTCCGAAGATGTGGAAGAACTTATCCATCACAAACGCTGCGCGAGCCAGATACCCTGTATCCTCCAAGAATGACAACCCCATGAACAGCATCATCACCAACGGAAAGAATACCAACACACCACCGACACCGCCGATGATCCCGTCAACGATCAGATCGCGCAACATCCCTTCCGGCATTATACCGGACACAAAATCACCCAGCATTCCAAATCCGGCATCTACCAGATCCGACAACGGATTGCCTATCGCAAAAGTGAACTGATAGACCAGATACATGATTCCAAAGAATATGAAAATACCGGCATATCGGTTCAAAACAATCCGATCCACCTTTTCGGTCATGCTGAATCGTTGTTGTGGGGTTTGGATTTTTTTTACCGATTCCTTAGTTGCACCGTGGATGAATGCGAAACGTTGTTCACTGATGACAACAGCAGGATCTGCGCGGTGTCGTTTGATGATCTGCTCTCGCATATCTTGCGCAGACTTAAGAACCTGATCGGCGGATTCATGCTCCTGTTCCACTTTTTCTACGGCGTTACTGTCTTCCTCCAGCAGTTTTGTTGCCATCCATTCTGAAGGATAAATATCCGCAAAGGATGAGTCGGTTTCGAGAGTCTCAGCTATCTGTTTAAGTTCGCGTTCCAATTTCTGACAATACTCATTGCCGACGTTATTACCATGTTCCAACTGCTCCTCAGCAACCTGAATGATCATATTGACCAATTCCTTGATGCCTTTGCCCTTGTTGCCAACTGTTCTGACAAACTCTGCTTTCAACAGTTTCTTCAGGCGAGAGGTGTTGATAATCAGACCTTTATCATCTGCTTCATCGCTCATATTAAGCACGCCAAGAACAGGTGAACCTAACTCCCGAATCTGTAACAGAAGATTCAGATTCCGGTCGAGGTTGGTTGAATCGAGCACATCCACGACCAGGTCCGGTTTCTCCAACAGGATGTAATCTCTGGCAACCACCTCTTCTAAAGTGTAGGCAGACAAACTGTACGTACCGGGCAGATCCACAAATTCTATCCGCCAACCATCTTTGACCAGGTGTCCCGTTTTTTTCTCGACCGTTACTCCCGGGTAGTTACCGACATGCTGCGTCTGTCCGGTAAGTTCGTTAAAGATGGATGTTTTACCGGCGTTAGGATTTCCCGCTATTGCAACTTTAATAGTTTTAGACACCACTCTTCTCCACAATTACATCTGCCGCTTCAGCGCGTCTGAGCGATAACAGATAACCGTCAATCTCCACTTCAATGGGGTCTTTCAGCAGTGCTTCACGGAGCATCTTCCCGCCGGCGCCCTTCACCAAGCCCATGTCCATCAACCGTTGACGAATCTCACCTTTTGCGGTAAGCCGCTTTACCTGAAAAGATTCTCCCGGTGTCAGATCAGATAGATTTATTGTATGAAATCCATTTCTACTAAGTTGAGGATCATGCTCTTTTGATACCCAAACATAGACCATTTCAGTTTCATCCGGGGATAAGGTTTTTTCCTCACCGGAAACGGTTACGTTAAACGATCCGTCCTTAAGAATAGTTCGTATCTGGATTGAAGTCGGTGGCAGGAATCCATGTCTGATTAGTGATTTACGCTGTGCATCAGGACCGATTATCCGTGCGATATGACCGGATGCTCCCTGTTCCAGTTCGGATAGACGCATTATACCGAGCTTGGCAGATAACATATTCTGTTGCTTCCAGATTCCGCATTTTTCAGTATCCTTACATTGATCCGGATCCTGAGTTCCTTTCAGCCAGCAGGTGCGAAAGTCTGATAACAAGGTTTCGCCAACGCGTGGACAGTATGAAATGAATTCAATAAAGGAAGCGATTCTTTCTAATGTGGTTACGCTGATAGAATGCTCCAATGAACAGGCATCTTGCTCGGCGGTCTCTTCATCAACCTGGAGCAGGTCAACGAGGAATCGTTTGAGGAACAGATGACGCTGGTAAATGCGGAATGCGAACTCGCGTCCTGTATCGGTCAGGTCAACGTATTCTCTGGCGCGATAATCCACGAGCCCCTCTTTGGCAAGTCGGTTCAGTGCGGATGTAACGCTTGATGTTTTGACATCTTTAGCCTTTGCAATATCGCGCACTCGTGCTACTTTGTTGGTCTGCACAAGTTGATAGATGATCTCAAGGTAGTCCTCGAGGCTTTCGGTTAGTGAACCGATCATCTTAGGATTATTGTCGGGTGTCATGATACCCCTTTTAATAGCATCTTGTTTTGATAGGCATGTCTACTAAATAAAGTTACAGGTCAATTGTTACTAATGCAAGTAGATTTAACAATATTTCAACCTTAAGAAATATTAGCGCATTAACTTTGTGGTGATTTGTTAATTTGTAGTCGGGCTTGTCCAAAGCCCGATGTCGCAGTTGAGACAACCACGACATCGAAATCACTACCTGGTCGCGAATTTTTGTGTAAAAGTCGGCTTGGTTTTTGCAGGGATATAAAAAAAACTATAAATCGTGTCTGTGACGTTTTATCAGTTAATTAGTTCATACTAATAACAAAATTTTCACACTCTTTGCAACATACAGATTTCAACGTCTGTTGGATTGCTTGAGACAACTCAATCTATTATATTTTCTTCGGGTCAACCTTTTAGATTGATTCAAAATATCAGTTTAACTTGAGCTGCTGCTATGAAGTGCTATGAATGTAAAGGATCTGTTTCGGTTCAGAATATAATTCGGGACAAAAAGTGCCCGTCCTGCGGTAACAAGCTTATGCGGATGCCGCCGAAGGAAGTTCTGAAAGAAACGGTGATCGCATTCGCTGAAGACAAAGGTTATCTATTCTGGTCTATCGTTTATCTGTTTACGGTCACGATAGTATCGTTCTTTGAGCAGTTCATAGGAACCGGAGGTCTGTTTGACTACATTTCCGGGTATAAGATGAGGTTCTTCATTTATGCATTTTTTTCGGGATCAATTATTGATTACGTGATAAAAGCAAACGTCGAAATCACTTCTGTCCGAAACAAATTCATCTTCAAGCCGCCAATCTATTTGCGGCGATTCCGCAACTGGACAAATATTGCTGTGATATTGGGTTTGGCTTCACCGATTCTTATAATGATCTATTGGCCCGGTATAATTCATATGAATATCTATCCGGAGTATTTCGTTGAGTACACCCACCCTAAAATGTTTGGAATTCATGTCCTGACCGCATATACGTTCCTCCCTTCATTCATAATCTGTCTGGTCTGGTCTTTTCTTGGTCTAATGCTTACCGAACGGGACATGAATGATAGGCGTATCGCATATTTCATGCGTGAGATGCGTGTTGAGAGAGTGAAGAGGCTGCATCGTGGATCGGTGATATACTTGGGTGGGATTTTTGTAGCCGGGATTATCTATTATAAATTGATACACATATCGGGGCTGTTCTTCTATATCTGGAATTCCAGAGTCGTTTACAACTTTGTCAAGTTCTTCAGAGAATATTTCGGTTGGGTCGAAGATTTTGCCCGATGAACAGCTTGCTGAATTGAGAGGAAAAGAGGGAATGTCGAACCGACATTCCCTTTATTGTAGCGATTCTGACATCCAGACAACAACAAAATCACGTTGCATCCGGTGTCTTCCAAAGTACCGCCCCTGAAGCAAATCCGGCGCCGAAGGTAACATCAATCTCATATATACCCGGTCGCTTATTCCACTCCTCTACATACGCAATCGGTATGGTCGCCGTTGAAATGTTCCCGTAATTGATAACGCCGTTTCTGTGAACCTGCTCAGGTGCCAACTTCATTCCCTTACGCACAGCTTCAACAATCCGCAGGTTTGCCTGATGGGGAATTACGTATTCTATATCATCGAGAGTAATCTGATGACGGTTGACGCTGTTATATCGCTCAACCACTGAATGAATGTCAGACATCATAGATCTGACAGCTACAGGAAACACCTTGCGACCCTCCATACGAAGGAATGGATAGGGGGTGGTGTTCCTGATGGAAACATTCATGTCTTTCGCATCATTCAACGGGGGTTGTACTAATTCGGTACTCTTCAGAAGCTCGCAATAGTTTCCCTGAGTTCTTGTGTATGTCGCAAGTATTCCTCCTGACTCAACCGGACCGATTACCGCAGCTCCCGCACCGTCACCAAACAGGACGCAAGTTGATCTGTCAGTGTAGTCGGTAACAAGAGACATTCCATCAACACCGATTGCGAGTGCGTAGGACCTTTCCTGTCTCAGAATCCAGTCCGACATCATCCCATTATAGATGTCGTGTACTGCAAAGATAAAAGCCGGGCAGCCGGCATTGAGGTCAAGGGCATTACAGTTTTTGATCCCGAGCTTCTGCTGAATCATGCAGGCGAGGCTTGGAAAGCGGAAATGAGTGTTTACACCTACTCGTATCTCAGAAATCTGAGACGCCTCAATCCCTGCATGTTCCAAGGCATCTTCAGCAGCTTTAACCGACATAGAGACGAGCGACTCCTCAGGTCCCATCAACCTTCGCTCTTTGATTCCGGTTCGCTGCGTGATCCATTCATCAGAGGTGTCCACTATCCGTTCAAGATGCTGATTACTCAACACATTTTCCGGTAGATACCTTCCTACACCGAGGTAACCGATATTTATTCCGTGGGGCATTATTTTCTCAGATTGTTTCGTTCAAAACGCCTTAATATAACCGATGTGATTAAGGATGTCAATTAAGAGGGTACTAATTTTGTTGTGATTTTGTAGCCTTGGTTGTTTCAAACCCGACTACGAATGATCAGTAATCTTAACCTCTTATTGAGATGTTAACCGAGAACCCCATGTTCTGGGACTTTGTTTTGCCCGTCATTTCAGATTTTTGGACGGCATACTCCCAACTGAAACTGCCTCTGACAGTAGAGGAGAAGTTGTAATCCATTGACGGTGAAATAGACCACGAATCGGTTTTACCGCCAGAAGATGCGAACGGTGCACCACCGGTTGACTGCTCACGCTCTGTGCTGTTATTGCTGTAAGCCAATGAAAATGACGTATTATTGTTCAATTTCATGTTACGAAAGGGCCAGAACGGGAGTTTGAATCCTCTTCTAAGGTTATACGAAGCAGATCCGGTAATTGATCTGGTGCTGCTTTTGGTTTTTGTCTGTGACCCTTCGGACACAGATTCTGATAAGGTATATCGAATGCTCGAACTGATTCCCATCTTCCAGTTAAAGGATATCCCCAGCAATGGTGAAAAACTTTTTGAGTATTCCGTCCGTGTGACCCGTCTGCCACTGTCAGGAACAACGTCCCACTGCTCGGTCAGGCTCCCGCGATAGCTGTTTTCAAGGCTGATAGAATTTGCCAACTGACTTAAAAGTGGCAGACTTTCCCAACCACCCCATCGAGCTGACCAGTTTACTGCAGGAATCGGTCTGACCGTGACTTCGTCCGACTCAAAGAGGTAAAACGATGTTCTGCTGCTGTTACCGTTCACCGTTTTCGTTCTGCTGATTGTTTGATTTTCAGTCTCACTGAGGTTGTAATCAAAGCTGGATACGGACAGATTCCTGCTGATATTCAGTCCGGAACTGAAACGGTGTTCGTTGGTGATACTGCTGGCATCGGCAACAGAATAACCTTCCACCTTTCCTAATCCAGAATTCTTCTTCAGACCAAGCCTGAATTTCCAGCTCGCCTGCCCCGGCTCAACGTTGTTGTTGTCCACACGGTTATTCTGTGAATAGTCGTATCGAATGTCTCTCAGTTTGCCAAGCAGCAGCTTCATTGGAGCGAGCACATCAATTTTTAGAGACGGTTTCTCTTTTTTGGTAGTATCAATTAGCACACTGTCGCTTTCCATCGGGGATTCAGGGAGGCCTTTCATAATGTCCTCTGACTCCGGCAGAGTTTTTCCGCCCGGTGGAGGAAACTCCCCTGGTTTTGGCTCGAAGGAACCGACATCCGGCAACGATTCCATCGGATCTGGAGTGGTCTCGCCTTTCTCCTTTGGAAAGATGTTGTCCAACATAGATACGATCTGAGGCAATCGCAGCGTCAAACCTGTTGAAAGTCTGTTACTGTTCTTTACCTTTCTGTCACCGGCGCCGTATTTTGTGCCCCATGTCCAGGTATAGGTGGAGTTATAGGTTGCATCCGTGCCGAGCCAGCCAAACAGCTCAGGCCGAAATGTAAAATTGTACGTCTGAGACAACCGGTTGTCAACGAAATCTGCGCCGAAAGCCTGCCAGAATATTCTCTCCTTCTGATACTCCATTTCCTCCAGAACGAACCGCTCCCATCCGACGCTGTTGAACACCGAGTCTATGTACTCCACACTGTCTTCATCCGTCCATTTATACCTAATCCAGAATGAACTGCTGTCACGTGTTACCGACTTTCTCGCGATGATTGTGCGGAGCGAATCGTCACGAATTCTTGAGCTGCTAATCGTCTGATTAAAGGAGGTGTTAAAGATTGGGATGGGTTGCCATCCACCGTTCAGAGTCCGGCTTATATTAAGACTGTAACTGTTGATCTCCCGATTGCGGCGATTGATGTCGTTGCTTATTGATTCCGTGCCGTTCATGCTGAAACGCAAGGAACTCGGCAGCGGTTTGAAAATGCTCTCGGACAGACCGCTCAACATCGGAATGGAAGCCGTCCATTTAAGCCACTGCCACTCTATAGGTTTGTCGAATGATAGATTATACGAGCTGTTGCCGCTGATCGTGCGGTCGTATTGAGATTGATAAGTGTGGCTGCTTACCCACGATTCTTTGTAGTTTGAGCCGAAACTTAAGCCATCTATTGTATATCTGATGAGTCGGTTTTCAGATTTTTTCCCTTTGGATGCGCTAAATGAAAACTTATACCATTTACTGGTCGCAATCATGGAATCAATTGGACTGGTGTAATCTAAAGGACTTGTCCTTAGTCTGTTATTATTCCACAGATTGTCGTTAAATGTGCTCCAGATGCTCATCTGCTTCCCGCTGATGCTTGAAAGCTCAATATCGCTGCCGGGCTGGTATTTTGGGATATTGATGCTGTTGCTAAAGTCGGCACGCAGAGGCAGCTTCAAACCCCAATGTGGACTCAGCAGTTGGTCAAGTGCAAATGATGCGCCGAGATCTCCTTTGAGCGAATTGTCACCCGACGTTTTTTTGCTCTGGACATTATGAAAATCTGCCTGTTTGTGCGTAAGATTTCCACTAAGTGTAAACAGATTCTGTGCAATCTTGAGATCAAATCCGCCTGTTGCCGCCAGACCCGGATTCTTCTTTACGTCAGACACCCGAAGCTCGTCCACCCAGATTTCAATCTGTTCCTCAGAGGATATTGACCTACCGTGGTTCTTTATTCCGAGTTTCAGAAATCCGATGTCATCCAGCGACGGTTCACCCACAATTCTAATCACATCGCCGTTTGGCAGGATGTCATAATCTCGACCGTTGAGAGAATCCTGCTGACGTAGAAACTTCAGCGAAGCAAGCCGATCAAAGTCAATGATTATTTCATTCTCTTTGTCCCATCCGGGGTGGAGTCTCTGAGAATATTCGTAGTAGCGGGCACTCCGTTTGGATCCGTTTCCAAATCGCAGATACATCCAGAGATCCAACTCTTTGAATCGCTGCGGATCACCGGTACCACCACCGTTTACAAACATCTTAATCTTTCGATACTTCAGCAGGTCTCGTTTTCCATGAATTATCTTCTCGATTTCGCCGGATTCCCCTCTACCAAGATCGTTAACCTTCAATACCAGTGACTGTTCCTGACCACGCAGGTTGGTAATAGGATCAATCTCACCGGCTACACCTGGAGGTGGATAGTATCCCCTGCTTTCAGGAGTATCAGGATTGTCATGGGTGTTGGCGACTGCAACGCTAATTGTCTCCTTAAATCCGCCTGAACCGTCCTCTTCTTCAACTTCTCGCCACTCGTTTCCAACTATATCCATCTCGGCGATCATAATCTTCGCAGGTCGTTCAAAATCGGTGAACCATACCCGGACATACTCCATGGTTGTCAATTTACCATCATTTACAGATAATGTATCAATCAAGGGAATCCGGTATAATCTCCAATTGTTTTCATAGTTACCTCCCACGATATAACGATTATTGTCTTTTTCAGAAAAGTCAATTTTATATCTTAGAAATGAATTTGTAGTCTCAAGATAGTTGTTTCCATTAAGGTCTTCAGAATCAGGGACTTTTCCACCCTCCTGAAAATCACCGGATGAAAATCCATTTCTTTCAGTTCCGTTTGTTTTAGAATAGTTCTTTTTTTCTGAGCTGCTATAGTGCCAATCATCGTAAGAGGGGAGATATACATCTCGTTCGTTGACCTGAGTAGTATCAATCGGATCTATTCCGGACACCCCATCCAAGCCAAGATCCTCATACTCTTCCAGAAGACCGTCACCGTAATTCTTTCCTCCTGTAGGTGTGTCTTCACTGTTCAGGACACCATCTGGGATAACATCCTCAGAAAGTTTTCCAAGATCAACGTACATTACTCCTGATGCCGTCACAGGACGATTCAACCAAATTTCTAAAAACTTTGATTTGGATTGATCCGCATATCCGGCTCCAAGGTAACGCATCACACCACTCCAGCTTTTTCGCACATCAATGTCATCAGGTTTATCCCCATCCCACTCTGACCACCATGGTTGATATTCTATAGTCAAGACTGGAGTCGTCGCATTGGATGCCTGCGTTTCACGCTCAGGCTGGATTTCTTCGATTCGTATCTGATCAACCGGATTGTACCATATCAATCTGCCGCGCTGTTTATACCACTGCATATCTCCGTTTCGGTCATATTCAGGGAAACTCGCCGGTGTCCACTGTTTTTGGCTGACACCGAGTGGGGTTGATCTTCGTATAGATTCAAAGTCATCGAGATAGGCAACTCCGTTGTTGTCACCTGTTGAGGGTGAATTCAGACTGTTTGGATTTGGGAACACCTGAGCAATCTCAGCACTTAGTGAAAAAGTTGACTCTTTGTCGGTTTCGATCAGCGGCAGCCAGTCAGCAGCCCGAGTCAGGAATTTCGGTTTGAATGTCAATCTTGTGTTGACGTCCCAGATAGAGTTCTGAGTCGGTTCACCTCCGACCTGTACGCGCTGGTCCAAGGTTTTCTCATTAAAGGAAAGCAGAGTGGTGCCGATGTATGAATCTTTCCAAAGCTCATATTCAGCGTGCACACCCAATAAGGTTTTTGTCGCCAACTGAAACAGCTGACCCTTTTCGTACCTGATCTCGATGTTATCAGCCGCAGAGACACTGCCGGCAAGGTTCAACTTACCCGTCAGGTAGTCAATCGTGTAATCACGCCCTCTTGACAGCCGCACACCGCCTCTGTAAACCTCTTCCGATCCTTCAAGCACATTGTAGCCGAGTTCATAGACGGCACTAACGCTCTTGTACCTTGCTTCCATTTCAAAATCACTGATGACATCACCCAAACCGGAAGCAGCCTCGTTGTATAAGCCGGGTGAAAAAAGGGAATCATCCAGCAAAGCCCGGACGGTGTCTTCGGGCAGTTTGACCCATCCCTCCGGTGCAAAGGGATGAAGATCAGGGAAAATCAATTCTCCACGTGCATAGTCAATAAATTGTTCATCAATTATTCCATCAGGTTGAAGCTGACCTTCGGAGCTGAAGTTGTCCAGACCGAATATCTCTATGAATGTCCGGGAAACCCCCAACGTGTCAACTCTGGAGTCGGATTTAATACCGTTTTCATCGAGACCGGTGATCTTGCCTTCAAATCCTTCGGGGTCAATATCGGATGAGCCCAGATTGTAAACATTGCGCCACATGAGTTCCCAGGTTGAACGATCCGACTCTTCTGCAGGGGGTTGAGGATTATTAGGTTTCAACAGCTTCAACACCAACAGGCTGTCAACCTCACTCGAATAATTCAGTTTGCCGTAGATTGTGCTGTCGCCGGTCATATATGCCACTGCCAGAGTATTATCGTTTTGCACCGGACGTTCAAGCCTTATATATCCAAGATCTCGATTGACAGTGTACTCGGTGATGTCCAAAAGGTAGAAGTTCCCATACTCATACAGTTGATCGTCGGAAGTTGTATCGAACACGGTAGGATCATATAGAGCCCATCCACCGATTGACTCGATATATCTTTCCGGATCAGAAGGCAGAACAGACACGTAAACTTGAATTTCTACGATGGATTGAGCGAGCGGAACTATCGTGTGGATTAGTTCTTCTGCCTGACGCTCGCGATAGTTGCTGCGGTAAAGGGTATCGAGAAAGAAGTATCTGCCCTGAACGAAGTCGTTAGGCTTAATTTTAATCGGTCTGCCGGTCTGCGCACCGCCTTCAATGGTGATCTGATTCTTCTGAGCTTTTTCCAGACTGGCAATTGTTGTCACAGAAAGTGCACCAAACTGAGAAGTTGTCTTAAAACCGAACAGTCCCTTATTCTGTGCTGATGCTGATGCCAGCTTTGCACCTCTCAGGGAAAGGTTGACATTACCTGCTTCAATTGACTGAACAATCTCACCTTCTTCACCCTGATAACGAACACTCAGGTTATTTTCGAAGTCAAACAGTCTTTCAGAATTCTGGTCAATTTCAACTGAAACCTTTTCACCGACCTTGCCGCTGATTTGGAACTGTTGAGTCTGATTGACTTTGAACTGATAGCTGGTTTGATTGTTATTTTCCTGGCGCAGTTCTTCACGTTTTTCAACCCGCATTTCACCGTTAACTCTGACATTACCTGCGACAGTGAGCGTTACATCGTTACCGCCGATTGTCCTTTCCACCCAACGGTCGAACTTCTGTTGTTTCCTGCCGGAACGTATGATCGGGATGGAGATAACAATGCCGGTTCCCTCTTTATCCTTTTCGGTCGGCAGTCTGTCTCTGATCGCCTTTTGCCACGATTCCTGATCGGCAGAAATTACAGCACGATTCAGATAATCCGATCTGCTGATCGCCCCGGGTATCGGCATGTCTGAGCCGTGAAGATTCTGCTTCAGAACCAAAAAGTCTGTGGTAGTGTCAAGCTCGACGGACATATCAACGGGAAGATCCAGACGAAACAACTTGGTAGCCCGGCGGGGCAATTCCTCCTCTTCTTCCGACAAGGTGTCAGAACCGACAGAATCTATCTCAGTTGGAGCGATAGAGCTATCAGGTAGTGTCTCAGTGGTTTCGGTTTCTATCAGTTCAAGTGGATCAACAATGCCGTTATCTTCCGGAACTGTTATCGGGATTGACGGATCGAACTCGGGCAGAATTTGATCGGCTGTTTCAACGGGTTCAGACTCTGATTTTTGAGGTTCTGCGACTACGGGTTCAATCTTTGGAGGCTTAGTGACTACTGTATCTGTTGATGCTGTGTCAGCAGGGATGCTGTCAGCGATGGCACTTGAAAAACCTATTGTCTTTGATTCTAAGGCTGGGACAACAAGCTGTTCGGATGGAGTTATCCTCCTGAACCCGATACCGGCTTCACCTGAACCGAACGATACCAAAAACACGATGAACGACCATACGAAAAATGCTCGTCCATGACGAAGAAATATTTTCATTACAAACTGAATGCCATGCTAACCATAAACCGGGTATCGAACTGTCAGATAATTCCTCCGTAATTGGGTAATAAGCGGGATAACAAAGAGTATTGACCTCGCAGTTGGAATCGAGAGTGTCTCGACTGTAAATAAACCGCTAATCAGTACGCTGCATAATATACGTTCGCTACTTACCGTTCACAAGGATAGAAGCGGGAGTATTTTGCTTTCATTTAGTTAAAGCCGCTTAAAATATGGTTGCTTCGCTTGATAGAAGTGAGCGTAAACGTCCAAGTATTATTACTATAACAGGTCACTATTTGTTCCGCAACTTTCCAAGAGCCCAGTACTACCCGAACAATTTGCTAAATACCGTTAATGCTGCCCAAAGGTTAACTTGCTTTGGGGTAGTGTTGCTTGCTAAAAATAAAAATTTACTACAAAGGGGTTAGATTCCAGAGAAACATTGCCGTTTACAATATTGTGAATTACTTTACATTTAACACAATGTAAATATTTTGGTAATTAGTTAAGGTTTTGCACAAAGTTAGTTAGATAATTGACCAAGATT
>CAZVKN010000014.1:0-49523 GCA_964627035.1 uncultured bacterium
GGATCCGGCAGAATCACCGGATCCATTTTCTTCGAGATCAAATTAGCCCACTACCTCACACCTTGACAAATTGCTCATTAGAGGGTATATTCTTTAGTCAGGCATGAGCCGCTACATTGCGGATTGTTTGCAGATTCATTAATATTAAGCATATTAGGAGTAGCGATGAAACGATTTTTTGTTTTTTTTGTAATGATCCTTGCCGCTGCATCATTCGCAGCAAACAGCAGCCAACCCCTATCAACCGAAAATCAGCTAACTGAAATCACAAAGCCGATTACACCGTATCCCCAACGGGATGTGGTTTTCTATGAGGAAGATTTCGAGGATGAAGACCGGGTTGCCGAAGAGTGGACATCCGTTGATTACAGCTCGATTGCCTGGCACAAAACCGATCTCCTCGGTGAAGAGGACGATCTGGCTTGGTGGTGCGGCGATACGCTCACACAGTATGACGGTGATCCCGTCGGCTATGACAACCGCTGGCTGCAATACTTAGACACACCTGTCCTCAATTTCGCAGATGCAGGTGATGCGCTGACATTCACCTTCACCGGTTACTGGCTTGTCGAAGACCCTCGCCTCATACCTCCCAATGACCCTTATGACGGCTGGGACGGTTGGTTTGTTCTGATTTCAACCGACGGCGGTGACGAGTTTGAAACATTGGTGCCCGAGGAAGGTGAAGGAGAATACACTGCCGAAAGGATTTCCGCTGCTGAAAGACTGTGGGACTTTGAAGAGCAGGCGGGATGGGTGTTCCACTCAGGTGAATGGGGAGATACCACCGGCGCTGAGAGACCCGATGTTCAATGGGTGGACGTCGAGTTTGACATGTCTGATTACGCACAGGAAGAAAATGTCGTGATCCGTTTCGTTCTGACCAGTGATAACGCTGTAGCTGCCCCTTTTGGAAACGTGTATCTCGAAGATCGCAGCGGTATATGGATTGATGACATTCTCATCACGGATGAAGACGATCAGGTATTCCTGTCCAACAACGCAGATGACGATCCGGTGCCGGATGAATTGATACCCCGCATTGATAACCGATACGGTGGCGATCACTGGGCGCGAACTGACGAAGACGCCCATTCCGGCGATTGGTCAATGTGGAACGATGACGATCATTTCTTTATGAATAACGGCTTGATATCACCTCCGATTGCAATAGAAGAAGGATTCACGGCATGGCTGGAATTATGGGTTTACTGTAATCTGCCTGACTGGCAGGGAGACAACAACGCCCTTGAAGACTTCTATCAGTGCTATGTTACCAACGATGAAGGTGAAACCTGGGATTATCTGTACCATGACTACGCTCGTGATGAAGCAGGTGCTGAAGATTGGGTTCGATACACACCTGATCTGCCGTTTAATGACGGAACCGTAGATCTGTCCGATTACGCCGGTGAAACGATTCAGATACAGTGGTTCTTTAGAACGAACAACAACCATGACGGCGGCAACGGCGACGGGCTGTTCTTCGACGATATCCTTGTTGAAGGAAGTAACCTTCAGCCGTTTGAAGCTTCAATGGAACGGCTGCATGTTCCGTATCCGTTAACAGCAGGCTACCGTTTACCCGGATTGACAGTGGAAGCTCATAATAATGGACTGCGTGATCTGAATGACATCACCGCATACTGGGGTGTGGTCGGTGATAACGAATCAAGACAATACCCGATCATCCCGCGTCCCGATGTTGTTTCGGATACATTTGAGGTAGTCGAATTGAGTGACTACCGTGATCGTCGGGTACCCGGTTGGACACCGGTTATCGCTGACAACTATACGGTCTATGCCTATCTGAATGTTGAGGAAGATGCAGACGACCGCAATGACAGCATTGCTGTCGAGAATGTGGTAGCCTGGCCCACCGGACTCTATGAATTCGGGTACGATAACAGATCGTTCCAGTTTACGCATGAGTATGCGGTCGGCAGCGGTGCAGCCACTCGCTTCTCACCGGGAGACGTTCTGGAAAATTATTCAATTGCGGCAGCTAAATTCATGTTCAACGGTGAGCAAAACGAGGATGCGGACTTCACTCTGCATGTTTACGGAGCCGGTGAGGACGAGACTGGCTGGGGTGATGAGCTGCTGAGTCTGGACGTTACCGTACCGCGTGACTCATGTCTTCCAAACACGATGACCGTGCCTCTGTTTGATCAGGAAGCACTGCGCGGACTGGGAGACAGCGACTTCTGGCTGTGGGTGGAAGTGGAGCGTGATGATGCGTGGCCCGAGATCATCAGTGACACCGAGTTTGATGAGGATGACACTCACTATTACGTCTGGAACGGAAACCAGATGGCACCTTCCGGTAACGACTATATGATGCAGGCACTTCTGGTACCGACCGCTGATGTCGAACCTAACCTGATTGCACTCTCTGAAGCGCTTAACTTTGGCGAGGTGGAAGAAGGCGATATTCAAATCCTACCATTCACTCTGTGGTCAGGAGGCTTGGACCCGGTAACGATCAGTAACGTTGAAGCTACCGAAGGGATGTTTGAAGTCGGCTGGGGTGATGAAGTGACACTCGCACCGGGTGAAGCGGTCACTTTTGAGATCGTCTTCGATCCGGAATTCGGTGGACAGCACTTCGCTGATTTGATAATCGAGTCTGACGATCAGACTCCTCCTGAGGTTCTGTTACGTGGTGAAGGCACGCAATCGGTTGATGAGGATCAACTGACACCGGTTCAATTCGGTCTCGGCGAACCTTATCCTAATCCGTTCAACAGCAGTACCATCGTCGAATTCTCGCTTGAAGCCAGCGGATATGCAACAGTCAGCTTGTACGATCTGAGCGGTCGCGAGATCACACGACTTGCATCCGGATCATTCACGGCAGGCAGACACAGCGTTGCACTGCAGGCTGACGATCTTTCAGCCGGAGTTTATGTCTTGAGACTCAAAGCCGGTGACATGAGCGATACACGCAAGGTTGTTTTGGTGAAGTAAACGAACTGCGGCTATAAATCGGGCGCTGGGGCTCGATTGGAGAGGTGGTTTGAACTTCAGTTCAACCACCTCTTTTTTTTTTCTAATGTATCGGTTTGATAAATCAAATCGTTACCGTTCAGGTGTTACAAGAATTCACACGACTATATATCATCAGCCATGAGAACGATCACCCTAATTCTCCTTTTCCTTATACTTATTGCTTCTCCGTTAAGTGCATCTCATCTGCTACAATCAGGTCCGATGGTCTGTTGGTCAGAGATGCGTGAAGTTGCCCTGTGGGTTCAGACAACCAAACCCGCTAAAGTACAGTTCTACTATTGGTCGGATGCTGAACCGGAGAAGAGATTGGAAACCGCTGTAAAAGTCACACGTAAGGAACACTCCTGCACGGCTACACTCATCGCAGACAAGGTCAAACCGGGGAACCGATACAGCTACGAATTGTTGATAAACAGTAACAAAGTGGACATACAGTACCCACTCCAGTTTCAATCGCAGCAGCTTTGGCAGTGGAGAAGTGATCCGCCGGATTTCAACTTTGCGATGGGGAGCAGCACATATATTAATGAGCGGGCATTCGACCGACCGGGTGAGTACTATGCTGACGAGTTGACATTCAATGATCCTTACGGTCAGAACAGTTCGATATTTACTACGATAAATCACATGCAGCCCGATTTTATGATGTGGATGGGAGATAACGTGTACTTGCGAGAATCGGACTGGGACAGTCGGACCGGGATATTTCAGAGATATACGCATACTCGCTCGACTCAGGAACTGCAGCCACTGTTAGGATCGGTTCACCATTACGCTATCTGGGACGATCATGATTACGGACCGGACAACAGTGACCGAAGTTTCCAGCACAAGGGTAAGTCGTTGGAAACGTTCAAGCTGTTCTTCCCGTCAAACAACTTTGGAGTTAATGGTAATCCGGGAACGACAAGTAAGTTTAGCTGGGCTGATGTTGATTTTTTCTTGCTGGACAATAGATATTACCGAAGTCCGAACAACCGTCGAACCGGAAAGAAAGAAATACTGGGGGAAGAACAGATCGAGTGGCTGATTGACGGGCTGGTGTTCAGCGAGGCATCTTTTAAAATAGTTGTAATAGGTGGGCAGTTCCTGAATCCGGCAACCGTAGGCGAGAACCATGCCAATTATCCTGAAGAGAGGAGTCGGATTTTGCATTTGATCGAGCAGGAGGATATCAAGTCTGTTCTGTTCTTAACCGGAGACAGGCATTTCACTGAACTGTCTAAGTTAGAACGGGAAAACAGCTATCCGCTGTACGAATTCACAATTTCACCGCTTACAGCGAAACCGACCAATATAGAGAAAGTCGAATTAAATCCGCTGCGGGTTGACGGGACACTTACAACTATAAACAACTTTGCGCTGATGACTGTTTCAGGATCCCGAAATGACAGGAAACTATCTTGCAGTGTTCGAGATGCTGCCGGAGCAGAACTGTGGAACTACTCGATAAACGAAAACGAACTGAAATGAACAAACCACTTTACCCCATACTGGAATTTGATCCAACCCGGGAAGCTGTCATTGAGCCGTCGAAAACCATAAAACAAATTGATGTGCCTGAGCATTGTATCATCTGCTTCTTCCGTGAAGTAATCAAAGAGTTGTCCGGTAATGCCAAGAAGCTGTTCACACTCTACAGTGAAGCGGGAAAGAATCCTGTTTATGAGATTGAAGTCGAAGGGAAACGGTTGGCTCTCTTCCATCCCGGTGTAGGAGCACCGTTGGCTGCAGGATTCTTTGAGGAAACAGTTGCGCTTGGGTGTAGGAAGTTCATAGCCTGTGGTAGTGCAGGAGTGCTTGACGGTGAAATTCCGATCGGTCATGTGGTGATTCCGTCGGCAGCAATCCGTGATGAAGGAACATCATATCACTACCTTCCTCCATCTCGAGAGGTCGAGTGTAATCAGGTAGCTCTGAATGCCATCAAAGAGACATTGGATCAGCATAGTATTGACTATCGAATCGGCAAGACGTGGACAACTGACGGAGTCTATCGCGAGACAAGATCCAAAGTCAAACAACGTAAGGAGGAGGGCTGCATAACCGTCGAGATGGAGACCGCCGCATTCTTTGCAGTTGCTCAATTCCGCAAAGTGACATTCGGACAATTGCTGTACGGAGGTGATGATGTCAGCGGTCAGGAGTGGGACACGCGCAACTGGCACTCGCAAGCATCAACACGTGAAAAACTGTTTTGGTTGGCGACGGAGGCTTGTCTAAAGCTATAAATAAAAAGCGATTAATCTGTTCCGTTAGAGGTTTGATTTATCAAACCCGCACTTGGTTTAACGGTACAACAAACCTGATAACTCACGCCCCTCCAGCAGCGAATAACAATTATCCAAGAACACTATCTGTTTCTGTGGTTGTCAATTTTGTCTTGCGTTCCACCGTGGATGATGTCGTTGATGAAATCCTCACCGAGGAAATCGTGAGGGAAGCCCATCTCAATTTTACTGATCTCTGACAGATGATCTAAATGCTCTTGTGTAAGCTCAAACTCCAAACAACCTAAGTTATCCTTAAGTTGCGATTCGGTTCGGGCTCCGATTATCGGGATGATGTTGCCCGGTTGTTGCCGGATCCAGCTAAGAGCGACTTGCGATGAGGTTTTCCCAATCTCATCCGCAATTTTATCCACTTCGCGAGCGATGATCAGATTCTTCTCAGCTAACGCACCTGTTCTGTTTTCAGCATCTTGATGTCGTAATGATTGCTCGGTTGTATCACTGCGGGTGAACTTTCCCGTCAACACACCCGATCCCAATGCTGACCACGGTGTAACGGCAATGTCCATCTCGCGAGCCATCGGTAACAACTCTCGTTCAACGGTTCGGTCAATCAGGCTGTAGCGGATCTGGAGTCCAACGAACCGTGACCAACCCATCAAATCTGCCATAGTATTGGCGCGCGACACGACCCACGCCGGTGTATCCGAGACTCCGACATACAGAATCTTCCCGGCACGTACCAGATCATCCAACGCTCGCATAACCTCCGCAACCGGAGTCATGTAATCCCAAGCGTGCACCCAGTACAGATCAATGTAATCCGTGTTCAACCGTTTAAGGCTGGCTTCGACTGCTTGAACCATATTTTTACGATGGTTACCGCCTCCATTGGGATCATCACGGCGCGTGTTTAGTGTGTACTTGGTTGCCACTACGAACTTCTCACGTTCCGATCCGATGAATTCACCGACGAACTTCTCGCTTGTACCGAGAGTGTATAGGTTAGCGGTATCAATGAAATTTCCGCCTGCTTTAACGTAGTGGTCAAAGACTCTACGGCTCTCATCTTTGGATGATCCCCATCCCCACTCTTCACCGAAGGTCATAGTTCCCAAGCTAAGCTCTGAAACTCGCAGACCACTTTTTCCGAGTAGTTTATATCGCATTGTTTTCTCTTTTTTGTTTGATTTCATTCCTGATGTAATTACTCCACCTTCACATACGCACCATTTTTCAACATCGGCGCACAATCATCACAATCCAATTCCGCAATAGTATCAATATCATTTTCAAACCCCATGCCGATGAGCTCTTTGCCAGAACTACACTGCTTTAAAAGTTGAATGATGTTATCCCTTGATTTATTGAAAACTGCCACAGCGGCTTCCGCTTCGGGTGAGAGTGCCCCATTCAAATGATGAATTATCGCACCAGCTCCCAGTAAGTCTTCAAAAGCAAATCTAATACTACCGTCATGCTTCCACCGTTCTCCTGCAGGTACAACAGAAATCCTTCGTCCATAACGAGAAGCTATTCCAGCAACTGCCTGAGCGTTCCTCAAACATCCGGCGATTGTTGGAACATCCCCCGTCATCAGAGTCAATGTTGATCCATTTGGGGACGGCAACACTAACCGATTACCTGATGGGATGTTCAGTAGTGAATTTGGTGACAACGAATGTTCACTCTTACCACGTGATCCGGCAAGCACAGCATCAATAGAATTTGCATACTCAACCGCTGAATCATCTTTGAAGCGGTAAGGATAAACAGTTGCGCCTCGCGATACAGCGACCGCTGTTGCTGTAGAGAAGGACATTACATCAACGATGATTACAGCATCACTGTCAGGTACAAGCTGGATAATTCCGTTCTCACCCCATTCGCAACGGATGTCGAACTCGGTTTGGTTGAAGGTCATGTTTTGGTTATGAATGTTTGTGCAGTTGTGGTTGAGACAACCACGACTACAATATCTTATCCTGAATGTAACGCTTTTAATCTCAACCGCATAAAAAACCGCCCATCAAACAACGGGCGGTTTTCAGTCCAACAAGTCCTCCGTAGTCAGTTTTGTCTCAAACCTGACGTGAATGAGAACAACCTACAATTTACCGAACCAGCATCACCTTACTTGCCGCCTTGAAATCTGCCGATTCCATGCGGATAATGTACATGCCTGAGGAGACATTGCCACTATGCCAGGTAATGTTGTGATAACCTGCAGTCTGTTCACCATTCACCGGTGTCGCTACGATACGACCGGTCAGGTCATAAACTTGAATCGTGATATGAGCCGCTTCCGGCAAGCCGTAAGACAGCTTCGTAGTAGCATTGAACGGATTCGGGTATGCCTGTGTCAGATAGTATTCATTGGGAATTTCAGAAGCAACCGTCAAATCGAGAACGGTAAAGGCATCTGCTTCAAACCGAGTTGACCCTTCTTTTACTGTTACAGCTACATTCCGCTCAATCTCTTCGTTAGCATCCCACAGACGCAGTTCAAACGCTTCACCATCCATCAGACCTTCCATCTGTTCGGTAGATTCATCGGCACCCCAAACAGCCAAACCGCACACGCCGTTCCGGTTGCTTGTTCCTACACCGACAACATAACCATCAGTGCTGAATGCGGCGATCTGATAATCCACGCTCTCTAATCCTATCACTGAATTGATCAGCACAGACATATTCCTGTCGGTAGCAGAAGGTTCAGCCCAATGCGTGTCGGCATGGTGGATTGCGACTGCAACTTCTTCCTGCTCCACCGGATAGTTCAGAACGACATCTTCTGACACTCTGATCTGGTAACCTTGCCCTTCCGTCAAATCATCCATGTTTGAGAATGGAATGCTCGGTACTGCGAACTGACCGCGTGAGTTTTTCATTAATTCAACCTGATCCACAATCGGGGAGATCCCATAAAAATCGGGTGAACTCATATCAAGATCATACTGCGGGAAATATGCGATGATATTCCACCCTCGCCGTAGCGGAATATCGGCATCGGCATCAACGGGAGGTGCTGTCCATGATGTTTCAACATCCTCATCGAGTTTGATCTGATACCCCTGTGCAACTTCGTAGAACGGGATATTGTTGAACGGGATGTTCGGCACGTAGAAATTACCACGCTGATTCTTCATCAATATGACATGATGGTTGTCCTCGTCAATGCGAAGTTGCTCCATCATCAGCACGACACTCGGTCCCTCATCCTCTTCTTCCTCATAGAAATCCTCACCGAGCAGCACATTGATTGACATAATATTCCAGCCCTGTCTGAAACTGATTACTATTTCATGATCAGGAGGCGCTGAAGACGCTGCAAGAGCCATTACAGTTAACCCGTCCGCTTCCCACTCTATGCCACCGTTGAAGATATCCGGACGAGCATCGAAAACCATGTCAGCTTCAAAGTCCCACACCATGAATGTCATCTCATCACCGTCCTCAAATTGATTCGGGGCTTCATCTGCAGCACCCCAGGCAGCGAGACCGGAGCCATCATCTGCATTCCAAAGCTCTGACCCGGAAAGCGTAAGTTCACCATCGGGATGCGGTGCAAACACAGCAATGTCCCAACCGGATGGGCAAACCTCGTCATCAAACGTCAATTCCATAATTAGAACGCTGTGGTTGGTATCAGTCTCGACATAGTCGTCAGCATCCCAAGGGGATCTGACCACAAACACAGCCAATTCCAATACTGTCAAGCCGTTGGCTTCCCATTCCAAATTGCCCATAACAATTTCTGTGACATCCGCTCGTGATTCGGTTTCTGACTCCGGATCCCACACACGAAAAGACATCACTTCCCCATCATCAAATTGATCAACGTCTTCATCTGATTCCCATGCAGCAATGCCGGTTCCTTCTTCCGCATCCCACAGTTCACCGCCTGCAAGTGCACCATCGGGAGTGAATACACCGATGTCCCAACCGGACGGTACAATCTCCTCATCAAGCGTCAATTCACGGATGATAATGCTGTGATTCGATTCAGTTTCGACCCAGCCTTGAAAATGGTGTTCGACAACCTCCTCAACGACTAACAGGATTGCAATTCCAATATCGTTGTTCTCACGGTCATTCGAGCGGATGTGAAGACCAAATCCGTATTCATCGGGATCCAGTCCTTCTGCATCGAGGGTGATTGTCAACTCTTCCATCTCATCCGGTTCTAAGACACCCTCGTCAGGTTCCCAGGATATCCACTCAGGAATTTCCTGTTGCTCCTCGACTCCCGCTCGCCAAACTAACTGCAAATCACCAACATTACTGATCTCAACAGCATAATCACCGGATTCACTCGTTTCGATTACCAGTGGAGCGACGTTAATTTCAGGTGCTCGATTATCCTCTTCAATCAGCAGATCGCATGTGACCACGCCTCTCTCAACAGCTATATTGTTTATGGCAATTTCCGTTTCATCACCGGAGTATCGGTCGCTGTTGGGAGTCGTTTCACCGTTAAACGAATTGTTTCTTTCAAACGGGTACGGATCCCCTTCGTCACCCCGGTTCTCGTTGGTCTCCAGATCCCAATTGCCGTCAGCCTGTTCAAGTGCGAGCAGATAGTGACCATCCTCCTCATCAATGTCGGGATACCACTCGTTGTCATTCTGGGTTTCCACGTTTTGATCAACGTGATAGATCAACAGACCGCTGCCCGGCAAAGCCTCATCGAACCCGATGCGCTGACGGTTCTCCGCCATGAACAGCTCATCCTCCCGTTCGGTCAGAAACATATAGGTCTCACCTTCATCTACGATGGGATCAATCTCAAGGTCGAATATGTTTTCCTCAACGAGATTAGGTTCGACGAATTCGAGAAATGCCTTCAGGGGAAGGCTGAAATGTGCCGGGCTGGTTCCAGGCTCTTCACCGTTCCAGCTACCGGCTGCCATCATGCACCAGCTACCCAATCCGCTTGAGCTGTAGTCGCGGTCGTAAGTGTCCGGCAATCCAAACAGGTTATGTCCTAGTTCATGTCCGAAAACACCAATTTTGCCATCCTCGGGGACTGTATTGTATCTGTTAATAATTACACCGTCGAGTCGAATCCGACGATTGTTTAACGCCCATGCGTGCGACCATATCATGTCTTCATCGCCATTGTTGGCTTCAGCGCCCGGACCGGCATGAACAACGTACAAAGCATCCAGATGACCGTCGTCATTGTTGTCAAACTCTGAAAAATCTACGTCATCATTCACAGCCTGTACCGCTTCCCATGTCATCCGCTGACTGTTGTTGGGCCATTCTCCCATACCGTGTCTCTCACCGACATAGTAGGCGTACTCCTCTTCGAGTCGCACCCAGCCTACCACTTCACCGATCACATCCACTTCATCATAAGAGTTTTCGCGATACCATTCTCTCATACTTCCACCGTCGAAATCATCGAGACTGAAGAGCATATCCTCAAAATGTTCGACAGGATATTCATCTTCATCAGCCTGATTGTCCTCAAAATCAACGAGAATCACCGGCACTCGCAAGGTGACCTCATTGGGGTCATCCCTTCGCAATTCCCTCATCGAGCGGAGTATGTTTTCTCCTGGGGCATTTACGCCCCGCTCACGTGCTTCAGCCATCTGATCCAGCACGGTTTCCAACTGACCTGTCGCGCGCAAATGCTCCACCGATTCCGGTGACAGAGGCATTGTAAAAGAGTATGTGGACAGGAATGCTGTCAACAGGATTAAATAGAGAATCCTTCTAAGAATCATGTCGTATCTCCATCGGTGTGAATGTGATAATACTTAAATTTCAAATGTAAATGGATAAATTTTGACAGAGGTGCAGGTCATTTTGAATGGTATGGCTCTGTCATTCCTAACTTGATCCGGAATCTCCTATGATAGCTGGAGATTCCTGCTTTCGCAGGAATGACTGTTAAGAGAGATTCTTCACTTCGTTCAGAATGACATAACTACTAAAATCGCACCTTCAAATGAATAACAAACCAAATGTACCCCAAGCTATCAAACAAGTTAAGGTTTATAATGAGGCAACGGTATGATGCAAATCACTTCAATCTTCTGGAATGCCATCTTTTTATAATCATCCAGCCGAACCACTCGTCAACAACAATGGAATAGACGGTTGGGACCACTAACAGGGTCAGCAACGTCGCTGCAGCAAGACCCCATACTATAGTGTTAGCCAATGGACCCCACGTCTCCGATTTCCCGCCGAGACCGACTGCCATCGGCATCAAGCCGAGAATTGTCGTCACAGAGGTCAGAATGATCGGCCTAAGTCGCAGTCTGCCTGCTTCAATGATAGACCGCCAGTTTCCCTCACCTTTCTTTCTGGCGTTGTTAATAAAGGTGACCATCACAATCGCATCGTTTACGGCAATTCCGGCAAGCGCCACCATGCCATACATCGTCATAAGTGAAAACGGTGTCTGGATCACGAGCAACCCTATCATAGAGCCGATAAACGCAAATGGAATCGTAAGCAGTATGATCAAAGCCTGACGCAACGACTTGAATTGTGCACCTAATATGACAAATATTATTAAAACACCAAAGAAAAACAATTTACCCAACTCTGAGAACGCTTCTCTGAACTCTTCCATCTCTCCACGAAAATCCAGCTTGTAACCCGGATAACGAGTTGAAATATCCTCAAAGCGTTTTGCTAATTCCTGATTAACATTGATAGCGGTAGTAACTTCCTTATCCACATTAGCAGATACAGTGATGGCTCGTTCTCGTTCAAACCGTTTGATGCGAAATATGGTCGGCTTAGTCTCAAAACGACAGATGTTATCCAATCGTATCAGCGATCCGGTCGGAGTCGCTACCGTAAAACTGCGCAACGCCTCCATTCCACCTTCTTTGACTCCCGCTAACCGAACCCTCACATCAACCTCCTCATCACCGTCACGAAATACAGTCGCTTCAATGCCGTTGACAGCGGTACGGATCTCACCGGCAATCATCGCAACACTTAACCCATATTGAGATGCTCGAGCTTCATCAACGATAATCTGAATCTCTTGTTTACCGACGAAATGGTCATCGGATATGTCAAATACTCCCGGAAACGTTGCCAGTTCTGCCTTCACAAGATCTGCAACCTCAAGCAGTTCATCAAGATATTTACCTTTGACTTTGACTGCAACAGGCTTACCTACCGGAGGTCCACCAGATACCTCCTTCACTTCGAATGTCAGGATACCTTCAATATCACCGACTTTCTTGCGTATCTCAGCCATAATTTCGGTCATACTACGCTGTCGGAACTCCTTCTCCACCAAGTCAACAATCACTTGCCCCACATGATCTCCGAATATCCAATCAGCCTCCATCTGCATAATTCCGGTATTGCCGATTATCGTATGGATCTCTTCGTCAGGCAATTCATCGGCGATTTTCTCAATACGGCGGATTACCTGATCGGTCTCTTCCAGTCGTGTCCCGATAGGCAACGTTACCCAAACGAAAAACTGAGACCATTCGTCACCACGATACAGTTCTACACCTATCAAAGGAATCAATGAACCCATCAATATCGCAAGAACCAAAACAATCGGCACAACCGCATAACGCCGACGTAGTACCCATATCAGCATTCTGGTATATATTTTCCTGATCCGGTGGAACATCCCCTGACCACCGAATATCTCACGTTCTCCCCATTCGGCAAAATGGGACGGAGCTATGAAAAACACCTCAACCAACGAGGCTACCAAAGTCAAGCTAACGACAATCGGTACAACTCGCATAAACTTACCCATAATGCCGCTCATCAGGATCAACGGCATAAATGCTGCAACCGTTGTCAATGTAGCAGATACTACTGGTGCCAATACTTCGGTTGCGCCGGCAATAGCGGCATCTTTGCGCGATAATCCACGCTGATAATATCGGAAACAGTTCTCCACCACAATAATCGCATCATCCACAACCACACCGAGCACCAATATCAATCCAAACAATGAACTACCGTTGAATGTTTGTTCCATCCAGGTCATCATAGTGAAAGTCGCAAAGAATGCTATCGGTATTCCAATCGCCGTAATAAACGCATTCCGACCACCCATAAATAGAAACAGAATCACCATCACCAATATCAATCCCAATTGAGCGTTAGATTGGAGCTTACCGAGTATATCCTTAATCCACATAGAGTTATCATTGGTAAACACCATCTTTGAACCGAGAGGAAGCCTATCTTGATATTTATTCGCAATCTGTTTGATTTGGTCTATCACTTCAATGGAGTTAGCGTTACCTCGTTTGGATGCGGACAGTGTTGCTGACGGTTGACCGTCAAATCGTGAGCGTGAGGTCTCATTTTTCCAGCGGTCGGTTACAGTAGCGATTTCTCCGAGATAGAGGTGGTTGCCTGTCGGAGACCATCTTACAACTATCTTACTGAATTTATCAGGTGATTCTATCTCACCGATAGTACGGATTAAGTACTGCTCATGCCCGATTTCGAAGTCTCCGGCGGGGAGATTGAGGTTACGTGCACCGACAGCTTGCGCTACTTGAGTAAGTGATAAATTATGTTGGAACAGCTTTTGTTGATTGACTTCAATCCAAATCTCACGTTCGCGTGTACCGCTAAGTGCAACCTGACCGACACCTTTGAGGTCAAGCATATCATCACGCAACTCTTCAGCCAATTCCTGCAACTCACGTTCAGGCATATCACCGACTATTGACACCGAGATCACCGGAATGAAATCATCCGAATCAAACTCGTCAAACACCGGATCCAATGTACCTTCCGGCAGACTGAGACGATTGATTTTGGACTCAATTTCTCGCATTCTATCGGTGAACGTAGCATCCGAGATGTCTCTGAACTGAACCATTGCGAACATACTACCTTCATTAGATTCTGTGCTGATGGTACGGATGTCGTCAATATCGGCAATCTCATCCTCAATCGGGACGGTTACCAGTTTCTCTATTTCTTCAGAACCGGCACCCGGAAACGGCACAATGACAAACGCCCAGTTGAATGATACCTTAGGCTGAAGTTCGCGCGGCATCTCAATCAATGCGATAGTTCCCATAATGAGGATTGCGACCATCAAAAGGTTCACAATGAGCGGATTATTTACGGAGTATTTTATTATGGACATGTCGTTACTCCACAGCCATTTTAACTCTTTGTCCCGATTTAAGACGCTCCTGTCCGACAATAACCAGACTGTCACCTCCGACAATTCCTGACTTGACCATCATCCGATTACTGCGAATTCCGGCTGACTCAAGCGTTCGATGCACCGCTCTTCCATTCTCAACTACGAAACAGGTAATCGTCTCTCCGTCATTGGTGATAGATTCGAGCGGAACAACCAACGCCCGATCATGCTCAGTCACAGCAATCTCAACAGTAGCAGCCATACCCGGTTTCAGTTCCATGTCCCGGTTCGGGATTCGCAGCTCAACAGGGAACAGGCGGGTTATCGCATCCGCTGCAACTCCGACGGCATGAACTTTCCCGCTGAATTCACGTGATCCGTGACCTACAACCTTCACGACAGCCTTCTGTCCTCTCATGACCCGAACAATATCCTGCTCGGAAAAACTGATGGACAGCCGAATCGGATCCGCTTGAACTACTTCAGCAACAGGGATGCCCGGAGCGAGAATCTGTCCCACTTCAACCATCCTTGAGGCTACGTGTCCGGGAAACGGCATTTTAACAGCGGTCTCATCGTAAGCGCGTTGTGCCAATCCTGCAGCGGCTTCAGCACTCTCCAGATTGGAGTTACTGCTCTCATAGTTTAGCTCCGCCTCTTCGATCTGATTGTCCGACAGATCACCCTGCTTGTGGAGGTTCCGAAGTCGTGACAGATCATGCTTGAGCTTGGTCTCTGCGACTCGGGCAACGCTCAGTGCCGCTTCCGCCTGCTGCAGTGACAATGCTGCGATCTGGTCGTCGAGTTGAACTACTGTGGCATCCTTTCTCAGTCGGTCGCCGACCTCAGCATGCCACTGCATTACCCGTCCTCCTGTTTCAGAGCCTATATATGCCCTGTGCCACGCTTCGATTACGCCGGAGGCGGTCACAATCTCCTCAAACGGCTGCTCTATAATAATTTGACCCTTGACCGGGATAACTTTTTCCAGTCCGGATGTGTCTGCAGTCAACGCCGGTGTCTCCTCTTTGACGGAGCTGTCGCCGCCGCCCATAATCACGGCAATGATTACTATTACTAACGCAGCTAACAGTACGATTAATTTACTTCTCTTTTTCATCTTTATTAAAGTTTCCGCTGTCAGCCCGCCGTGGCTGACAGTTTAAGTAATATCCACAGTAAAGGGGCTGTCAGGTACGGCGACCTGACAGCAGAGTATTCAGTATTTTGCGGGAAGATACAAGCTAAACAGCTACCCCGGAGGCCAGTTCATAACTCGCCCCCCAAGCAGATGCAGATGAATATGATACACCTCCTGACCACCATCGCGGTTACAGTTCCACACTAAACGGTAGCCGTCATCAGCGATTTTCAATTCTCGGGCGAGTCGGTTGGCAATTAACACCATCTGACCAATTAGAACACTGTTCTCTTCTGTAAGTTCCTGAATAGTGCTGATATGTTCTCGCGGAATGATCTGGATGTGGTGCGGTGCTTGCGGGTTAATATCCCTGAACGCAACAATCCGATCATCGCTGTAAACCTGCTCGGAAGGAACATCTCCGCAGGCAATTTTGCAAAATAGACAGTCACTCATAATAGCTCCTTGTAATAACCTATAATTATACCCATTTACCTTACAATTAGTCAAGGTTGGTATTGAGTTGTCACCATTTCAGATAGAATATTTGTGAACAGTGGCAAAATCGTGTGTTGCCGTCTCGGCTGTCAAAACCACGACGTCGGGCTTGAGACAAGTCCGACTACAGAATTTACTGAGCGGGAATGAATTTGTTATATCTTTCTCTTGACTGAACCTTACTTTTTATCTATTTTTCATTTAACTGTAAATTAATGTAGAGACAGCTCAGCTAAAAAACGTTATTTGAGAGGCTTGCTATGAAAATTGGAATCACTGTTTTTATTACTATTCTAATCGCTCTTGTTATTGTGTCAGGATGCAATAACAATGATGATCCCGTTCGTCCACCAAATAATCCACCTGTCATTGAAGAACTGAGAGTTCAAAACCGCACAGTCGAATGGGGAGGCACTTCCCGTCTGTGGGTTACCGCTGAAGATCCCGAAGGATGGGATCTGACCTATTCATGGACGACAACAGGCGGTCAATTCACATCTGCTGACACCGCCAACAGCGTTATGTGGCAGGCTCCAAATGAATCAGGCAGCTTTGCTATTACTATCACCGTCAGCGACGGTGAGAACAGCGTCAGCGACAGTGATACAATCACGGTTGTGGCTAATCCGGTTCTGCTTGTCAGCGAGGAGTATCTTCGCTTCGGCACCACTGTTGACACCCTCAGCTTCAACATCAGCAACTCCCGCACCGGGCAGCTTGATTGGACGTTGACGACCTCGACTGATGACGGAGGAGAATGGCTGAATCTTCTCGGAGAAGCGTCCGGCTCAACTATCGGCGGCGAAAGCGAGGAGATCACTTTGACTGTTGATCGCACCGGACTTTCCGGCGGCAACTATTTGGGATGGGTCAGAATTTCTTCCAATGCCGGAGATGACAGCGTTCGTGTGACCATGTCTATGGCAGAGATTGAAGTCAGTCCTGCATCGCTCGATTTCGGCGATGAAGAAAACACACTTAGCTTCAACATCACCAATACCGGAGAAGGAAGCCTGATATGGCAGGCAGCCGAGAATGAAGAGTGGATGCGGATTTCCCCCGAAAGCGGCACAGTTGTGGACAATCCGGCTCAGGTTGTGGTTGCGGTTGATAGAGATGGGATCATCGGAGGAGATTTTAACAGACCGATTAACATTACCTCAAATGGAGGGAATGTTTCTGTTAACGTCCACATGTCAGCCGAACCTTTGTTAACTGTTGACCCACTTTTCCTTGATTTTGGTAATTTGAATACGCAAACATTCACTATCACAAATGACGGCGTTGGCATCCTCGTTTGGGAGGTGTTGGAAGGAGAAGATTGGTTAACGCTCAGCCCTGATACGGGAAGAACCTCACCTGGGGATTCACAAGAGATCCAACTTGTAGCGGATCGAACCGATTTGGAAAACGGATCTTACAACAGTGAAGCATTGATCGTTTCAAATGGTGGTGACGATGTAGTTCACTTAACTCTGAATGTCGGACCTGTAATTGGATTAAGCAGAGACACCCTCAGCTTTGACTCAACCCGATCTAATATGCAGTTTTCCGTTAGAAATGCAGGTACGGGAACGATGAACTGGTCAATTTCTGAAGACATAGATTGGCTGTCTCTTGACATTGAGTCCGGCAGTTCTTCCGGTGAAGCAGATATGGTGACAGCGACCGTTGATCGAGAAAACACTGAACCCGGTGAATATCTCGATTTTATTACCATTGACAATGGTGAAGGTGTCACAGAGAACTTGATAGTCTATATGTTTATACCTGAAGGTATAACCTTGTTGTATGATGACGGCACTGCGGAGTTCGGGCATTCTCAAAATTCTCTATTTTGGTATATGGTTAGATTTACGAAACCGGACGGTTGGAATGCAACCGGTGTGCGAGCTGTTAGAATCTTTTTAGAGACCGGCGGAGATCAGGAATTTGACATATCCGGTGTAGATGATGCAGAGGCAGTTACCGATGATGATGGTAACACTCAATATATTCCACCTCAAGCGGCACCTACCGCAATGTTAGAAAATGTTACTCAAGAAACTGGCTGGTTCAACTATGAAGTGAACAGAACATTTGAGAGCGAACAGTTTATGGTTGGTATGTTTTTCTCAGGTAGCCCAGAGATTGGTGTAGATAACAATAGTCAGGTTTCTCTCAGAGCTACATGGCGTAATGTACAGGGTAATACCAGACAATACATTACTAACGTGAACTGGTTAATCCGGATCTACGTGGTGGAAGGTGACGGTCAAGGTTCACCAGGAATGTGGTTGGATGCAACCGGAGATGCAGTTCCGGCAACAGGTCACAGCTCAAAACATGGCGTCAGCATTCACGACATTCAGGACAGGTGATGGCAAATTAAAAGCATAAAAAAACGCCCCCAAATCGGGGGCGTTTTTAGTTTCGCATAAGGGAGCCGGACATTCTTGTCCGTGCTGACAGGAATGTCAGCACTCCCCTATAAACAAAAGCTCAGACTCTTGAGTCAACCTCAGCAACCGCACCCTTCACCGCTTCGAGTGAATTCTGCAACTTGGTATTCTCATCTTCAGTCAGTTTAACTTCGAGAACTTTCTCAACACCATCTGCTCCGATGATTGCCGGGACACCGAGGTAGTATCCGTCAATGCCGTACTCACCTTCCAAATAGGCTGCTATCGGAAGCACACGTTTTTTGTCCAGCAGATACGATTCAGCCATTGCAATAGCTGAGGCTGCCGGTGAGAAGAATGCGGATCCGTTACCGAGCAGCTTCACGATCTCTGTACCTGCTCCTGCAGTACGCTTAACGATTGCGTCAATGGTTTCCTGATCCATCAGCTCGGACAACGGCACACCACCGACCGTGCAGAGACGTGGCAACGGAACCATTGTCGGTCCATGACCACCGAGCACTGTAGCTGCTACATCCTCGACTGAAACGTTCAGCTCCATCGCTACGAACGAGCGGAAGCGGGATGCATCCAGCACGCCAGCCATGCCACACACCATGTTCTTGGTGAATCCGGTGACCTTGCGGAAGCCGTACACCATCGAATCGAGTGGATTAGTTACGATGATACAGAATGCATTCGGACAGCGGTTCTTCACTTCTTTTGCGACGTTGCTGATGATCTTGACATTGATGTCGAGCAGATCATCGCGGGTCATGCCGGGTTTGCGGGGCAGACCTGCGGTGACGATCACCACATCCGCACCTTCAATGTCAGCGTAATCGGAAGTTCCTGTCAAGTTTGCGTCAAAACCCCATACTCCGCGTGATTCCGCTATGTCAAGCATTTTGCCCTTAACCGGGTTCTCAACATCCGGAATATCAATTGTGACGATGTCACCGAGCTGCTTTTGAGCGGCGGTGAGAGCCAATATCTGACCGATCTGTCCACCACCAATCAGTACTATTTTTTTACGTGCCATTGTGTAATTCCTTTTCAATACGGTAATATATAATTGTAATTTGGGAGCACTACTCAATAGTGATTTTGTAGTCGTGGTTGTCCCAACCACTGTAGTCTGGCTTGAGACAAACCAGACTACAGTGAATTACTACTTAAGTGGCACTCACTGTAATTCATTCCCGAACTATCTTTATGAAAAAATCGGCGATGGATGTCGGGATAATCTTCGCCAATATGTCGGTTATTTTTCTAGGGAAAGTAATACTCAATAGTTATGCCGTTATTTATATACTTTACTTCTATGACATACGGTATATACAGTGACTGTATGTTCTGCTTTGTCTACAGTGTAGATAACCCGCCAATCACCGACACGGAAACGAAAGCCGTCCATAGACTTAAGTTTAACAGTACCTTCAGGGAAAGGGCTATTCCTTAGTACATTTATTTTTTGGTTAACCCGTTTTAGGATGCTATCACTTAGTTTGCGCATCTCACGCTGAGCACGAGGCATAATCTCCAGTTTCCACGTCAAACCGGTCTGCCTTCTTTGCGCAACTGCATTATGAACGTATCATAATCTTCAGCAGTTTCATCCTGTTGGGAGATAATCGCCATCAAATCGAGTATATCCTCCAGCATTGACTCATCGCCTAACAGTTGACGAATCAATTCAAACTTTTCACTCTCGTCAAAATCACTAACTATTCCCAATATGTTGCTTACTCTATCAGTCATCATTCTCTCCGGTGATATTTAATTTCTTCTTAACAAATATCATCACTTCCTCTGCATTCTCAACAGCCTTAGTTGCTTCATCCACAGGGATCTCCGCCAATCGTCGGGATAGCGGGTTACGACGGCGTAGTAAGTAATTCCTCTTAAACTTACTCTAAATGGTTCAAAGTCACTATCATAGGAAATGCACACATCAAACAAATGGATTATATCGTGGGTTTTCTCAATATGATAATCATTGAAAATCAGGAATGCCTTCAGGCTCTTTTCAATGCATTGCAGAGCATGAAAACAAGCAGTATCGGTAATAGGTGGTTCATCTTTAAGGTCGTTAATTGCAGAACGATAATCATGTTCTGCCTTGATTATCATCTTCGTATTTCTATATCTAAACCTTCACTCATAAACCACAACTCCGTTCTCAACAACTTCCCGTGAAATTGTGTTAGCAATGTGCTTAGCACCTTCGAGTTCATTGAAGTCAATACAAATAGATCCATGGAGAAAAACAACCGATTGAACAGACCGTCTACTTCTCAATAAACATCCCGTTTCGATTTCTCACCATCATAAATAACTGCGAGATCATAATCACTATCAGAGCGATGATCCCCACGTGCTCTCGATCCGAACAGATAGATCCGTACCGGATCCAAATGATCTACTATCTTGCTGACTATCTCTTTTAGCTGACGTCCATTATTCTATCACTGAAATCTTCTAAAGCGGCTTCTTCATCAGCCTGATTCTAGTAATGATCCAATACATGCCGAACACGATCCTCATCCCAGCCGGTTGGAAAGCCATTTCTCTTTCCCATTAGTCAAATCTTTGAAACTCAATAATTGCAGGCTTCGCGGTACTTAGCGAGCTTCTGCATGAAAATCTAATACACGCTCACCGCTTTACGACCTCTGAACCGCTCGAATTTCACCTTGCCGTCCGCTAGGGCAAAGAGCGTGTCGTCCCTGCCGATCCCAACATTCCACCCCGGGTGGAATTTAGTGCCGCGCTGACGAATGATGATTGTGCCGGTACGAACCGCTTGACCACCAAATCGCTTGACACCGAGAAAGCTCGGATTTGAATCGCGACCGTTTCGTGATGACCCACCACCTTTTTTATGTGCCATTATTCCTTGTCCTTCTGAATTGATTTCACTTTAACCAGCGTGTACTGTTGACGGTGACCGTGCATTTTCCTCATCCCTCCACGCCGCTTGAAACGATATGTCATCACTTTGGGATGACGATCGTGCTCTAATGTCTCCAACATGACCTGATACGGCAGAAGAGGTGTGCCGATCTCAACAGAATCACCGTCGGAAACCATCATTACATCCGTAACAGATGTCTCATCACCCGGCTGAGTCTTCAGCCTATCCACCTTCAATGTGTCTTCCGGCGACACCTTATACTGCCGTCCGGCTATTTTAACTAATGCGTACATTTGTTCTTCCTAAACTTTCTCAAAACGAGATTTTGTATGTCAAAACCTCTATTGTTATTCGCCACACCACTGCAATATACAGCGACGATAGCTGGTAAATATAAGAACTTTTCAAGTGATCGTCAAGTGCTTACCGTTTCTTTCGTCCGCCGTTATTAAAGCGATCGGTCAGGTATTCTTCGGTTACGTCCTTCTTCCTCTTATAAGAAAAACCGACGAACTCATCCAGCCGGAGATTCTCATCCGTTTCAAGGGCAATGAACAGACGATTTGACCACATGATTCGTGCGATCCTGCTCTTCAACCCTCCGGTCAGGTAGGTCTTTACCTCCGGGTGAACAGTCAGCGTCAACCTCCTTTCGCGTGATATTGCGACAAACCGCCGGATCCACCTCTCAAGATTGGTCACGACCGTTTCCATTGATGCGATCATTCCAGTCCCCTCACAGTGTGGGCATTGCTCACGAAAGGTGGACAGTAGTGACGGTCTGACCCTCTGCCGTGTCATCTCCATCAATCCAAACGGACTGATCGGTGCGATGTCCCATTTTGACCTGTCTGCACGCATAGCTCCAGCCATCTCGGTGAATACCCGCTTTCGGTTCTGCTCCAGCTCCATATCAATGAAATCAATTACAATAATGCCGCCCAGATCGCGGAGCCGAAGTTGCCGACTTATTTCCCTCACAGCTTGCAGATTGACCTTAAATGCATTCTCCTCGTGGTTCTTCTTGCCGGCAAATCGTCCACTGTTGACATCAATTGAGTACAGTGCTTCCGTCGGATCAAAAAAGATATATCCGCCACCGTTCATCCACACCTTTCTCGACAGGCTTCGCTCAATCTCTTTCTCGATTCCGTAGTGATCGAATATCGGCATCCGCTCGCGATGCAGTTGGATCTTGCTGACCAGGTTTGGAGAGACATCCTTGATGTAATTGACGAGTTCCCGATGAACGATCTTCGAGTCCAGAATCAGGCTGTCAACGTTGGAGTTGAACAGATCCCGAATTATAGAAGATGCCATGGTCATATCTCTGTAAACCAAGCCGGGACCTCTCAACTGACGGATAGCATTTTCGGTTTTTCGCCAGGTTTTGAGTGCTCTGTCAACATCTGCCATCAGAACACCCTCTGTCTTCTTCTCCGCAACGGTACGGACAATTGCTCCGAATCCGGGTGGTCGCAATTTGTCAATCGTCTGGCGAAGTCGCTTTCGCTCTTGACTTAACCCGATTTTGCGCGACACACCTATGTACGTTTCGTTCGGAACCAACACGAGAAACCTGCCTGCGAGTGTCACCTGCGAGCTGATTCTCGGTCCTTTGTGACCTATCGGCTCTTTCGTAACCTGAGCGACAATTTCCTGCCCAACCTTCATTGAAGAGGGGTCAACCCTACGCTGACGACCGTGAGATGCGGCGGGTAATCCGGTTATTTTTCCTTTTCTAAGAATATCAACCAGTTCATTGCCGCCGCCGACATCCGAAAAATGGAGAAACGCATCACGCGTCCATCCGATGTCAACAAATGCTGCTGACATGCCGGGCAAAACCTTGCGGACAACACCTTTGTACAAAGAGCCTACCATCCGCTCGGTCTCGGGACGCTCTACGAACAGCTCAACGAGCTTTTTGTCTTCAAGCAGAGCAATCCGGGTCTCGCCGATGGTTGCGTTAATAATAATATCTTGCTTCATTCAGGGGCCTAAATAATTTAGTCGGACGCCCCTCCCCCACGTGTTATTCAGTGCATATCATGCAGATGTCCCCCTGTCATCGGCACTGTTTATGTCACCTCGTGATACTCTAGAATGGATGTTAGTCCATGCGAGTCACGCTCAATAACTTAACATTCTCCTGATCGTTCTGACATAGCTGCCTCCACGCCTCTTCCGGGCGCGCTCCCCCATGTTTCGGTGGCAGCAAGTCTATAGTGAGCGTCCTTCTATGCCTATCCACCCGCCACGATATGATATCCGGTGGCGGATCATTTTTGCTGTCGGTTGTGTTCAGCTTCAGATCTCCTCTGAATCGGAGTCTGTAGTTTCTAACTGCCGACTGTTCTGTCTTTTCGCCCCGCTGGATAGGTTGAACAGACCATGGACGTATCCCGATTGGCAAATTTGGACCGAGTTTTGAAAGACAACCACTCAGATCCAATTCTTCGCTCGTCTCAAACTCAAGCCAAAGATTAACAGCCCCGTACCCTAATGGCAATGCAGGACCGTAACTGACTTTCGGTTTGGGTGAGTATCCACGCTTGTATTTAAGCGGCACTCCAGCCCTTCTTAGCCCGCGTTCGATCACGCTCATCAGGTCATGGTGACCGAGAAATCGAGCCTTCAACAGCTTGCTGAAAGTCAGACGATAGCGATGTCGCTCGGAATTTGTCTCTTCTGTCGCACGGATTAACTCATCTGTGGTTTTTGAAAATATCGGAATCTTCGGTGATTCGACACTATCGCAAGTTTTTCTCAAACCGCATTGGTAGCATTCGTCCGTACGGCAATCAACAATCTTTTCGGCGTTATATGCCGCCTTTAGATCATTGCGCATAAATTTAGGGGTAATCCCCTTGGAAAGGTGACTCCACGGTCGCGGTTCAGCGTCTTCGATTTTATTAAGCTGATCCCGCCAGTCAGGCAATAGTTCCTTTAGAACTCTGTGCCATCTCTCCGCGGAGAAGTGTCCTCCCCATCCTTCAAATCCGTCACCGCTGTCTGCAATAGCCTCAATGACCGGTGCAAGCTGTCTGTTCCCCCGTGACAACAACGCTTCAATCTCGCTACGCTGCGGATCGTGATTCGATTTTTTCACCCATCTTCTTCCAACCTGACGATACATACCACGCATCCTGCTCTGCAGTTCGTTGACATCAAAAAACTGCTCCCCCTCGAAAACGCTATGTGGCTTGGGTATGAACGGTGCTGCCGAGAAATGGATGGTCTTCCCCCGTGGAACCATCCGTTCCAGCTCTCGTAGCAGCCGTCCCGCTTCTTCAATATCTTCAGGTGTTTCGGTCGGCAATCCGACCATAAAATAGAGCTTGACCGAACTCCAGCCATGCCGGTAAGCTCTCGCAACCGCTGTGAACAGATCCTCATCCGTCACATTCTTATTGATAACATCCCGCATCCGGCTGCTGCCGGACTCAACGGCAAACGTCAGGCTCGACCTCCGTCCGCCACTGTCAATTGTGGCGATATCTTCTGTGAATGTCGCAGGTCTAAGCGACGGAAACCCGACAGTCGCCTTCTTTCCTTCCAGTCTTTCTGACAATTGAATCAAAAGAGGCTGCAGTTGGCTGTAATCGGACGTTGACAGAGAAAGCAGTCCAATCTCATCCCAACCCGTTCTCTCCAAACCCATCAAGACCTGCTCAATTATGTCATCCACAGAACGCTCACGAAGAGGTCTGTGGATCATCCCAGCCTGACAAAACCTGCATCCCTGTGTACATCCGCGCATGATTTCCACTGTCAGACGATCATGCTCACCTCGAACCGACGGGACAATCGGATCGGTGGGATAGTGTTCGGGCTTTAGAGCAAGTACAGCACGCGCCTTCACGCGTCTCGGCGCGCCATCCACAGGAATGACCCGACGCGGTGAAGCCGGATCCGATCTGTACAGACCGGGCACGTAGAACCCGCCAAGCTCCGCAATCCGCCACCACTTGTCACGCTGTGATGCCTTTCTGAACGTATCCTGCCTGATTAGCTGGATCAGCTCCGGAAAAGCTTCTTCACCATCACCGAGTAAAAACGCATCGAAGAATGGTGAAACTGGTTCAGGGTGAAAAGCCGACGGTCCTCCTCCGATGATCAGCGGAAATTCGTCACTCCGATCCTCAGCATATCGCGGAATTCCTGCGAGATCCAAAACCTTAACTACGCCCGGATAGTGCATTTCCGTCTGAAGGGTAAAACCCAGCAGGCCAAACTGAGACAGCGGGAGCCTGCTCTCTATACTACTCAGCGAAACATTTCGCTGTCGAATTAGCGACTGCATGTCATGCCACGGCAGGAATGCGCGCTCGCAACTGACCCCTTCTATCCCATTCAATATGTGGTAGAGAATCTGGAAGCCGTAATATGACACACCTATGTCGTACAGATCGGGAAAGGCGAGACAAACACGGCAATCTATCTCACTGCTTCTGCGGATCGAATTCCACTCTCCACCGACGTATCGTCCCGGACGCTCAACAGCAACCGTGCTCCCGGTCGGAGAATGTACTTTGTCAAAGAGGATATCGGAACTATCTATAACGTTACCAATTTTACCCAATATAGTGCGCCAACACGTGATAGCGACCCGGATTTGACCGTCGCGATCCCGGAGCAATCTGGTAATTAAAAACCAGATCACTCTCCGGATTTGCAAACCCCATTTTAATCCTTGAACCGGAAAGAAAACAGCAGTATGCAGACATCGGCACAAACGTCTGAGCCAGATCTACAGCAATATCTGCATCCAACCTCTGAATTCTCTCCTTAACCTGCCTACTTGGCAGACCAAACAAATTGACATCCTGTTCCTTAATTTCCAGCATATTAAATCTGTCCGGAAGGATTGGTGTTAAACTGCCCGGCAAAGTCAGAACCGTTACTTTCGCCTGTGGAAATCGCTTTTGCAGCCGTTCAAGCACCGGCAGCGCTTCATCATAAGTCAATCCCGATTGAGACCAACAGATCAAACAACTCCGGACGTTTTGCCAACTGTCCCTTATTGACAGGAGATCAAACCTTGCGCGCCATGTTTTTAACTTGAGCAGAGTAGTGAGGATACCCTGTTGTATAGAAGACAGCAAGCTTTTAATCACTCTCAAAAACTCCCTTATCCCGCACTACTTTCACCGACAAAATCCTTCTAGACCCGACTTCTTCCACAATAAAAGTGAATCCGTTGAACTCGAATGACTGACCGACCGTCGGAACCTCGCCAAATTGGCTTAACATGAATCCGGCAAGTGTATCGTACGCTTCATCTTCCGAAAGCAGTTCGATTCCCATGGCTTCGTTGAAATCATCAATCGGAATCGTTCCGCTGACGATGGTTGTCCATTCGTCCTTTTTACTAAAAAGAGGTTTTTCCTTATCGTATTCGTCCTGGATTTCTCCGACGATCTCTTCGATGATGTCTTCCAGCGTCACCAGACCCGATGTGCCGCCGTACTCATCAATAATGATTGCAAGGTGCTTCTTTTCCCGCTGCAGTTCCCGCAACAGTTCACCAAGCTTCTTCTCTTCCGGCACAAAATGCACCGAACGCAGCTTTTTGCTTAGATTGAAATCAGCTTCATCCCCGTTCTCAGAAAGCAGATCCTTGGCGTGAAGCATACCGGTGATGTGATCTATATCCTCTTCATAGACCGGAATTCGCGAATGACCCTTTTCTGCAATTATCATCTTTAACTCATCAAGGCTGACCGAAGCATCAACAGCAGCCATATCAGTGCGGGGAACCATCACCTCACGAGCAATAGTATCACCAAACTCGAATATCGAGTGGATCATTTGGCGTTCCTCAGCTTCGAGGATTCCGCGCTCATGACCGACCTGAACAAGCGCTCGGATCTCCTCTTCAGTCATACCCAGTACATTGTGTCTTTCTATGCCAAGCAGGCGGGACAACAACATCGCCAAGCCAGAGAGAGGAATTGCCACAGGGCTCAGCAGCAAACACATGCCGTACAACGCCCCTGAGCTGTTGATCGCCCACTTTTCGGGGTTGCTTAGAGCTAACAGTTTCGGGGTCAATTCCGCTACGAAAAGGATCAGGAGCGTGATTATGATGATCTCACCGGTCACCACCAGGCTTGGATTGAGCCCATAGTGAACGGCAAGATCCGATGCCATCAAGACCGCAATGGCAGCCATAACCGTGTTTACGATTGTGTTGCCGCTGAGAATTGATGCGAGCAGTCGTCTAGGGTCTTCAAGCAGCTTTGCCACCCGGCGTGCCCGGGGATCTGAAGCCTCTTTTAACCGATCCAGTGTGGATCTGCTAAGTGAGAAAAAGGCGCTTTCCACGCTTGAAAAAAACGCCGACAGTGCCAGCAATCCGATGATTGCCGCCAACTGTAACCATACGTCATCAGCGTCCAACTAAGTCTCGCTGTTAAACATCTGAATATACTTATCGCCGAGCCGGATCATCCGTTCAAGCGATACATCGTCGTGATGATCGTGACCGCAAAGATGCAGGAAACCGTGTACGATCAATTTACAGAGTTCATCTTGTTCATCTCCCTGTGCCTGTTCCCGAACCCTGTCCATGCTTATATATATGTCGCCTTCAATCAAATCGCTCTGATCGTCGCTGACGTCAAATGCCAGAACATCGGTCGTCTCATCCAAGTTAAGATAGTCTCGCTTTAACCGCTTTAGCAACATATCATCAGCAAGAATGACCGACAAACCACAACAGTGTCTCAATTCACCCTCAGCGGCAATGAAAATCATCTTTTTAATGTTTTCATACAACTGTTCATCATACGGTTCAGTTTCAAAAACTACTATCAACCGGTCATCATTCATATCACTTGTGTATATCGGCTGTTACAACCGGATCCTCTTCAGATTTCTCATCATCTTTTTTCTGATCCGGGTACTCGATTCTCTGGTGATAGATACCGGTCAAGACCTTCAGGAACGCCTGACGGATCAGATTTAGTTGATGAAACGTCAAAGGACAGTTGTCAAGAACGCCCTCCGTGACCCGCTTTTGCACCAGCTTATCCACCATCTCGCGCAAGTCTTTGGAAGTCGGATGGTCTAATGATCGAATGGCAGCCTCTACAACATCTGCCAGCATTAATATCCCTGTTTCGACCGTCTGAGGATCGGGTCCGGGGTATCTGTACTTCTCTTCATTCACCTGAGCATCCTGTTCCTCACAGGCTTTGCTATAGAAAAACGCCAGCTTTGTCCTGCCGTGATGTTCGCTTATAAACGCTTTAATCTTCTCGGGCAAACCATACTGATCGGCAAGCTCCAACCCACGTGCGACATGATCCACAATAACTTTAGCTGACCGACTGGGTGGTAGTTTATCGTGGATATTTTCGCTTCCGGTCTCCTGGTTCTCTATATAAAATTCTTTGTTTGCCATTTTACCGATGTCGTGGTAATATGCTCCGGCACGAACCAGCAGGGCATTTGCACCGATTTCATTGGCTGCGGCTTCTGCAAGGCTGCCGACCATGATGCTGTGATGGTATGTGCCGGGAGCTTTTATAGCAAGTTCCCTCAGGAGCGGTCTGTTCAAGTCTATCAGCTCAAGCAGTGACAAGCTTGTAGTGATTTTGAAAAGATTCTCGAAGATCCAGACCAAGCCGATCACCAGCATGGGTGCGAGAATAACATTCCCGGCAGAAACGACAAGATCATTCAGGAGCGGTCCGGTAGATGTAAAGCGCACAAAGTGAAAAGCTAAAACCAGCGGCACATAAGCAGCGGCGAGATATATTCCGGCTCGCATGACATCAGCTCTGGTGCGGACGTTTCTGACCGCAAGGATTGCAGCACTGCCTATTGCAACGGTTGCCATCATCGTAGGATAATCGTGACCCCGAATCAACCCTGCAAGAAGTGCAATAACACCGATTCCTGCCAAAGCCACTCCTTGATCTATCAGTAATGCCAAAAGCATGGCACCAACCGCAATAGGAAACATGTAGCGCGACAAATCATATTTGACCGGAACAAATGCCTGAAACAGGTGCATCAGAGCAATAATTATTACTATGACAACAATATACTTCCAGTCACGCCAAATATCCTCGCGCATCAGTGCAATGAACAGCCCCAGCATTGCCACTATCATGCTCACTAAAAGTATATTGCCTACAATTGGCAGATATGCCTTGAAGCCGCCGCTGTCGAGCTGAAGTTCTGCTCTTTTAATCGCGAGCGAGTTCAGTTTGTCTATGTGCTCCTCAAGAACGCGAATATTGCTGTCAATGATTAGCTCATCTTTCTTTACCAAGCCTTTAGCCAACGGCACTTTAGCGATGGCAAGCTGCCGTCTGCGGTCGGTCTCTTCCTCATCGAAATGTGTGTCGGGCGTAACAAACGGCTGCAGGATGTCATACGCTGCACTCACCGAACCGGATGGATAGGTGTCGTCCTGATTAAATCGCTCAGACAAAAGTGTCACTATCCGGCTGAGAGCTTCACCGAGAGTGTAAAGTCTGTCAATGCTGACAACCATCTCCTCACCTTTCATCTGTAACACTACCTGACCGGATGAGTGGTATAGTCTCTCTTTGGTCCCTTCAACTAAACCGTGAGCGTAAATATCAACGATCATCCCTACCAATGATCGCTCAAAAAACCGGAAGTAGATGCCGGGCAACTCATTTCGATCCAGTTCCGCCAATCTCAGCAGTGACTGCCAGGTGTCATCACCCAGCCGAAACAGGAACATCTTGAACAGCTCATCCTGCCCCGCAGAAAGTTTTATCTTGAACTCATCGGTTAGAATCGCTGCGGTGTCGAGAGCAAGTGTTAACTCGTCGTCCGAAAGTTTTGACAGAATCCTATGAGATTCACCTGCGAATCTCATAAGTTCCCGCGTATTATTCATGCGTACCGAGTCAGCATGTGACAATACCGGCAAGACAGTCAGCGCAGCCTCATTACGCTCTGAGTTCAGTTCGTCATCTGTCTTCAGAACTTCAAAATCAAACGGTGCGATGATCTTCGATTGTGCTACACTTCCTTCCTGTAAGTAAGCAAATTCAGGTGATTTACCGCGAGGGATGAGAACCACAATCAGGAGTACCAGAGATACAGCGGTTAAACAGTGCCACCACCTGCATTTCTTTACTATCTCTGCTTTCAATCCTGGATCTGTATTTCCTCCGAGGTCGGTCATTTGCGCGATTCCCCGTTATAGGCTTTCAAAATGTCCGCAACAAGCTTATGCCTGACAACATCTTTCTCGGTGAACTTCACGAACCCGATTCCTTCTATTCCCTGTAGCAACTCACACGCTTCGGCCAGACCTGATGATGATTTATTCTGAAGGTCAATCTGAGTCAAATCACCGGTAAGTACCGATCTCGACATAGCACCGAGTCTTGTGAGAAACATCTTCATCTGACCGGAGGTCGTGTTTTGTGCCTCATCCAGAATGACAAACGCATTATTCAAGGTTCTTCCCCGCATATAAGCCAATGGAGCAATCTCGATCACACCGCGGTCAAGAAATCGCCTTACACGGTCTCGGGCAAGCATGTCATCAAGAGCATCGTAGAGCGGACGGAAATAGGGATCAACCTTCTCCTGAATGTCGCCCGGCAAGTAACCAAGGCTTTCACCCGATTCCACAACCGGACGGGTCAGAATGATCTTGTCAACAAAGCGACGCTGCAGCCGATCCACAGCCATTGCAACCGCGAGATAAGTCTTTCCGGTTCCGGCAGGTCCGGTAGCGAAAACTATGGATTGTCTCTCCATCTTTTTCGCATACTGCGCCTGGTTAGCCCCACGCGGACGGATCACACCGCGTGGCGTGTCAATGATTGCTGATTTGCCCGACTCCGCTTCCTTTCTGCTGCCGTTCCCGTTAAAACCGGCTAATCTGAGAATGGTCGCCATGTCGTCACGTGAAACCAATTGACGATCTTTGTACATCGCTTCAAGGTCTGTGAAAACACGCTTTATCGAATCACGCTCATCAACCGGTCCTCTGATGGTTATTCTTCCACCGCGGACGGTCAGGTTTGATTGGAAGTACTTTTCAATGTAGCGAATGTTTTCATCTTTCACTCCGACCAGGCGTGGAAAGATTTCATCATCTATTACTATGTGAGCGTTTGTCTCGCTCATTTTCTATTAAATTCCTGCTGTTACCACCGATTAAATGTAAAAACCCTTACCCACATATACGCGTTATGCAGGTAAGGGTAAGATGTAGGGTCAACTCGTCTTGTGAGTTTCTTGTCAATTCCGTGGTATATCGAGAATTTGTTCCGGATAAATTAGATTGGGATCGTGCATGTAATTACTACCGGATTTGTTTGCCTGATAGATCTTCCGCCACTGGAACGGATCTCCATAAACCTCAGGAAGCCCGGCGATCTTTGACAGAAAATCCCCCAGCACCACGAGATGCTTGTCACGCCCGATATGGCGCGGAACACGGAGCTGCTGGTCAGGATAGATCAAATCGGGATTGTTGATTTCTGTCCGGTTTGCACTCCAAAGCCGGGGCCACTGCAGCGAGTTACCAAAGATGTCGCCCTTTCCGGCAATCTTCCACAGATGATCACCTCGTGCAACATTGTAGTAGTCGTCCTTAGGTGTGGCGGGTGGTGCTGCTTTAGCTTTCAGCCTGTCGAGCCGCAATGCCAGCCTGTTCAACCGTTCACGCGGTGGAATCATGCAGGCTTCGGGAGCATCTTGCGCAACATTGACTTCCAGAATCAACTGATCCAGATCGTTCATCTGCTCGAAGAGTTGTGAAGGCGACAAACGAGAAAAATTGTCTGTTTCAGCTTCCAGATTGTCAACCTTCCCATTAAAGACATTCACTTTCCCGCGTGTAGTACCGGCAGCGGCATACGCTTCATCCCACACTGATGTTATCTCGCCATCCAACCGTGTAATGTCCTCATTCATTTGGGACATATTGGCTTTGATCTTGTCCATCTGTGCGTTAGCGTTCGTTTCTCGACCGAGAGCATTTTGGAGTTCCATCATATACTGCTCATAGGTCATGCGATCTGCAGCAAGCGTCACATTTGACAGCGAGAGACAGAGCAACAGTATAATGGACAGTGGAATGAGCCTGTTATAATTCAGCATCTAATCCTCCATTCCTTTGCGAGATTGAGCTGCACAACTCTTGACCGTCTCAAGCTCGTCCTTGACAAATTCAAGGGAATCCTGACGCTCCATAAGGGTCTGTTTCAAGTCGCTCTCGTCGAACCTTAGCTGCTTGAGCTGCTTTTCAGCGGAAGTTGCTGCACTTTTTGCCCTTTCCAGTTCCTGAAGATCATCCGTGCTGGCATACTTGGTGCAGCCGACAACCATCATAAAGCAGAGTGTAATGACCACCAAACGGACGGGCATTCCCCCCTTCTCAGGTAACTTCACTCGTATTCTCCCGATTATTTTATAGAGTTCCAGTTAATTCCTAATGTAAAGTAACACATTAAGTCATGATTGTCAAGCGATTCGGGTAACCTGCCAATAATATATGTGATGCAAACAAATATTCAACCGGTATGTGGTTTCTGAGCAATTATCCGGTTAACGGCATGTTGATGTGGTTCTCCGCCTGACAGACAATCAAAAATATCCTCTGTACAGTGTAAAATCTTCCAATCGTGATAGTGCATGAATATCTCGCCCGACTTCCATTCGTGTGCAATTGGTTCGCTGTCGGGTGCTTTTGGTATAAAAGGTTTAGGAATCAATACCGAGAAGACGTTCAGTCCACCGATTCGTGTGAATTCCTTGTAGTTTCCTATAATTTCAGATCTTAACGTTTCAGGAATATATTGCAGAACACCCGTTCCGAACACAATATCGAATTCAGAACTCAAGCGGTATTCATTTATGTCTGCATAAAACGCATCAATTGCCAATCCACTCTTCGCGCCAAGCTCAATTGTCTTGTAAACACCAGCCTGCGACAGATCAAACGCTGATACCAGATATCCGTTCCGTGCAAAGAAGAGCGAATTGCGCCCTTCACCACAACCGATGTCTAACAGTTTGACGGGGCGAGAAGGCGACATCAGCTTCACAACTTCAAAACATATATCTGACGGTTTTGTTCCCCAGTAGCAAGTTGTCTGCTTATATTTTTTATCATAAACATTAGACACGATAGAACCCACAAGTAACTTCACTCAATTTTACAAAATAAAACTTTGTCACGTTTCCGTTGCTTTTGTCAATTGCTGGAAACGTCCACAGCTTCACATGAATAATAGGCATTTTTGAGAGTGTTTACCAAGCAGTGACTCACGTTATATCAATTATGACGGGAAAAGATATGATGAGCAGGATGAAGTGCAATGGTTGCATCTATCTGTTGTCTGATATAACTTCCTTTTTATAGCCTGAATTAAAAGCTGAGAACTTCTCGGTGTTTTGTCAGTGGTTTTCGCGAACCTGAATACAAATTCAGAACAGTCCGTTTACGCACAATGCGTGAAAAAATTCAATCAGGAGAAATCATGGATAAAGAACTCATTCACAAGTTTCTCGTTAATGTCGAACTGTTTCAGGAAATGGATGCGAGCGATATTGAGCATGTTGCTAACGGAATTACCGTCCGGGAGTATGAACCCAATGAGCTGATATTTGCGGAGAATAGTCCTCGAAAGCAGTTGTACGTTGTCTTCAAAGGTGAAATTGAGCTGTTTAAGAAAACACCTCTCGGTAAAGAGAAGCGGTTAGCATTTTTCAATCAATCCGATTTTATCGGAGAAGGTGCACTGATGGATGACTATCCTCATTCGGCATCCGCGCGAGCTGTGACTGCTGCTACACTGTTTACAATCTCGCGGGATCATTTCGATAAACTGTTCCATGAAATACCTGAACTCGCTTACAAGATTCTGTCAAGTGTTGCCCGTGTTATCTCTCGTCGGATACGCCAATCAAGTGCTCGTGTAACCAGTATCGGTGAACAATATATTTCTGGTAGGACGCGCCGTGAACATGATCTGCTCGGATATCGCGAAGTTCCTTACGAGTATTACTACGGGGTACAGACCTTGCGGGCGTTGGAGAATTTCGCCATCAGTGGAATATCGTTAGCACATTTTCCGGTTCTGATCGAAGCCTTGACGATGGTCAAACTGGCTGCTGCCAAAGCCAACCATGATCTTGGAAATCTTTCCGATCCTATTACTGATGCAATCGTTCAAGCGTGTGAAGAGATACTGAACGGCAAATTCCACACTCATTTCGTGGTGGATATGATCCAGGGCGGAGCCGGTACTTCCACCAATATGAATGCTAACGAAGTGATCGCCAACCGCGCCCTTGAGATTCTCGGACATGAAAAAGGGGAATATGATCATTGCCACCCGAATAATCATGTCAACTTGTCACAATCTACTAATGATGCCTACCCAACGGCTCTAAAAATTGCACTCATCACCAGTAATCTCACTCTGATAGAAGTATTGCGGGAACTCGCTGAAGCCTTTGAGCAAAAAAGTGAACAGTTTGCCTCCATCATAAAGATGGGACGGACTCAGCTTCAGGATGCGGTTCCGATGACATTGGGGCAGACATTTGAAGCATTTTCAGCAACACTTTTTGAAGAGATTGTTCGGTTGGAACAGAATGCGGAACTGTTTCTCGAAGTAAATATGGGTGGAACGGCAATAGGCACGGGAATCAATGCCGATCCACGATACAGCGATAAAGTAATCCACTATCTTAAAGAGATAACGGGGTATGATGTCCAGCTTGCTCCCAACCTCGTTGAAGCGACGCAAGATACCGGAGCATTCGTGATGTATTCATCAGCAATCAAACGGTTAGCCATTAAGTTATCAAAGATATGTAACGATTTGAGGCTACTTTCATCGGGACCACGTGCCGGTTTCAATGAGATTAATCTTCCAACTATGCAGCCGGGATCTACAATAATGCCGGGGAAGGTTAACCCGGTCATTCCAGAGGTTGTCAACCAGATCGCTTTCAAGGTTATCGGCAATGATTTGACTGTAACACTCGCTGCAGAAGCTGGGCAACTTGAGTTGAACGTCATGGAGCCGGTGATTGTTCAGAGTCTGTTCGAGTCTATTGAGATGCTGAAGAACGGGATGTCAACATTGACACATCGCTGCATAAGAGAGATTACTGCTAATGCTGAACGTTGCAAGGGTATCGTAAGCTATAGTATCGGTCTGGTTACCGCTCTGAATCCGATTCTCGGCTATGAAGTGTGTAGTGAATTAGCTCGGGAAGCTTTGGAAGATAATCGAGGTGTGTCTGACCTCGTACTCGAAAAGGGATTGCTGACGAAGGAAGAGTTGGACGAACTGCTTGCACCGGAAAATATGGTCGGGCACAAACCTAAATAAAATTAAGAGAAGTTCTGAGTTCAGGCTTCAGCCTGTCCCCAGTTATAGACATGCTGAAGAGTTTGCTTCGTCACAGAGCGGACTGAAAGTCTGCCCTCCATACCCAATCACTTACTTTCAAGCATCACTATTTCATTCAAATGAATATGACTGAGCCGCTGTGACATTCCCACTGTTTTCGTCAATTGCGGAAAATTTCCATGATTTGACTTCTTTGGTGATGCAAACCTCAACGTCACCACCAAGCTTCACATCTGTCCAGTCATTCTTGACGAACTTAACTGCCAACACATCACCTGATGGGCTGATAACAAACAACAGTTTCACCTTTCCTTGCAGCGTTGCATCAATAAGTTTGGCGGTTTTGTAGCAGTTTTGGATCTCTGCATTGTATGACTTGGTCACTGCCGAAATGGCTTCAGGTGAACGACTTTCAATTTTGGGAGCTTCATTCACGCTGCCGTCTTTATCTGAGTTCTGTGACCTGCTATAAGTAATCGGTTTTTCTCCGATCATTTCCGAAGTCAGACCTTTTACTGATGTCTCTATATCGGGCAGCTTATTGCCATCATTCTGCCGATTGCAGCCGGTGACTACAAATACAACAACAATGAACAAACAGAACTGCTTAAACACTTCAAAAAACATTTTCCTCATCCTGCTACTTTTTAGTTTTAACGCTGAGCCCCAATTCAGACCACTGAAGATCGTCAATTTCTGTCGGAGCGCCGTCCATGAGTGATGCTGCTGTATTCGTCTTTGGAAACGCAATCATGTCCTTGATGGAGTTGCCACCTGCCAGCAACATTATGATGCGGTCAAAGCCTAAGGCGATGCCACCATGAGGAGGTGTACCGTACTTCAACGCCTCAAGCAGAAACCCGAATCGTCGGTGAGCCTCTTCTTTGTCAATACCGATAGCATCAAACACCCTCTCCTGCAGTTTCGGATCGTGAATGCGGATGCTGCCACTGCCGAGTTCAACACCGTTCAATACAAGGTCATAAGCCCTGCTCCTGACTTTGAGCGGATTCGTTTGAAGCAACTCTTCGTCCTCAGGAAACGGTGACGTAAACGGATGATGTACCGCAGTCAGCACATCGCTGTCAGGCAGTTTCTCAAACATTGGAGGATTTATCACCCAGCAGAAGCGAAGTTCGTCCGGATCCACGAGATCCCACCTCTTCGCCAACAACCGCCTTAACCTGCCAAGTATATCCAGAGTTTCGTCAGTATCTCCTGCTGCCATCATTATCAAGTCCCCCGGCTCTGCATCAAAGGTCTCCTTGAGCTTGGTCTGACGCTCGTCTGAGAACAGCTTTCCGATTATTCCGGTGAAGTTTGCTTCTGTAACAGGCAGTTGGAGCAGGCCTGCCAGTCCTTCGGCTCTACCCAGTTTCTCCAGCTCATCCCTCTGCTTGCGTGACAGCGATCCCTTACCCTCTGCTCGAATGCCAAGTACCGAACCGCCTTTCGTCACAACTGAATCAAAAGCTTTGAATCCGGAGTCATTGAACAGCTCATTTACCTGTTTTATTCTCAGATCATAACGCAGATCCGGTGCATCGCTGCCATACTGCTGAATGGCATTTTCATAAGTAATTTGCGGGAATCCATGCAAAACTTCACGATCAAGGACGTCTTTAACCAATCGAGTCATCATCCCTTCTGTGTGTCTGAATATATCTTCTTCTGTCACAAAAGACATTTCAAGGTCAATTTGAGTAAACTCGGGCTGACGGTCACTGCGGAGGTCTTCATCCCGGAAGCAGCGTACGATCTGGTAGTAGCGGTCAAAACCGCCGATCATCAGAGTTTGCTTGTAGAGCTGTGGCGACTGCGGTAGAGCATAGCACTTACCTTGATGAATGCGACTCGGGACGACAAAGTCACGCGCACCTTCAGGAGTGCTTCGGATTAATGTTGGTGTTTCAATCTCGTAGAATCCTATCTCATCATGGTAATTTCTTACTGATTGAAGTGCTTTATGCCGGAGCATAATGTTATGCTGCATCCGCTTGCGACGGAGGTCGAGATAGCGGTAGCGCAGGCGAAGCTCCTCTCCCGGCTCTTCCTCATCTTCAACGAGGATAGGCAGTGATGCAGATTTACTCAACCACTTAATTGAAGCAAGGTCTATCTCTATCTCCCCGGTTATCATAGATTCATTACGCATTCCATCCGGTCTGCTGCGTACTTTGCCCGTGACCCTGATGACATCTTCCATATGCAGGTCCAAGACTTTCTTTGCCAGTGGCGAGTCTTGATCTGTAACGACTTGCGTCTTGCCATATCTATCCCTCATATCGAAGAACAGCAACCCTCCAAGATCCCGTACGCGAGCCACCCAACCGGATAGCACAACCTCTTTGTCAATATCTTTTCCGGTCAGTTCACCGCATGTATGTGTTCTATACTTCAATTTAATTTCAAACCAGTTTTGTTGTTATATACTAAAACAGCGGGGCTGTCGTGAGCCCCGCTGTTTGAAAATTATCAGCGATTAGCAGATCACTTAATGTGATCGTTTAACTACTCAAAGATATAAGTAGCACCTGCAGTTACCTTGCCTTCACTCTCAGCAATCGGTGGGAAACGCCAGCTCTTGATCACGTTCTCAATGCAAGTTTCAGCTTCACCACCAAGCGGATTATTACCACTCCATTTGCTCCTGAACTTGACACGACTGACCTCGCCGGATGCCTCGATGGTAAATCTTACCTGTACTTTACCTTTAAGGCTTGAATCCCGACGTTTCAGCCGCCAGTAGCAGTACTGTACCTGATTCTTGTTCTGCATGACGACTTCGGAAATTGCCTTTTGGCTGCGCTGAGCAGACTTAGCGGCTTTACCTTTGGCGGTAATCGCTTTCTTGTTCAGTTCTACAGGAGCCTCGTTGAGCATCAATCCCATCTCATCGGAAGAGAGCGCTCCGAGTGCTTCACCGATATCAAGTCCACTAAGATCAATGTCTTCGTCACCGATTGCACCTCCACCACGAAGTTTTTGAACTGCCGATGCAGTTCCTGCATCAGAGACGATTCCGATTGATCCCTTCATACCTCCGGCAGAACCTAATCCACCTCCTGACAGTCCTAACGCCGCCGCGCGTTCACGACGACCACCGCCGCTACGTCCTCGTCTGCTGCGTCCACCGCGAGCGGTCGGTGCAGCCAAGACCTTGATCTTACTTGCTATCTGAGCCTTTCGAGCAGCCTGTTTCTGCCGCCGAGCTTCTTTCTTCGCATCCCGAACCTCCTGCTTAGCTTGAGCAGACATTTCGGTCTTCGGTTTTTCCTCTTCTACAACGGCTTCTTCCTCTTCTTCTTCAATAGCTTCACCGGAACCGGTTGTTGCTTCTTCCTGTTTCACAACAGGAGTAGTGTCAACCTTAACCCGATGCACAACTTCAGTATAAGCCTGAAGCTCTTCCTGGGTCATTACCCTCAGCTCTCTTTGCGAAAGGAAAAATGCGGTTGTATTAAGAATTACGAAAGACAGCAGCCAAATTACCAGAAAGCCCTTGTCCAAATCTCTGAACCAATGCTTCTCCAGTTCCTTTGGGAATCTCATTGCCATGGCCTGAGCCATAATACCCTCTTAGGATTCAATCTTTTTAACAACAAAATCTATTACCGTGAACTCGTTTTGCCCGCAGGTGTTAATCACCTTCAGTAGCCAGTTGTACGGCACATCCATGCCACACTGTACGGTAACTTCACCCTTGAAGTCTAGATTATTGCTTATTCTGAAATCGCGTTTCTCAGCGAGATAAGCGGACAATCCAGGCAGGATAGCGTTACTCTCCGAGTTTATCTCATCGGGGGGGGAGAGCGATCGTATCTCCTCTTCGATATCTTCCAACACACCGTAATTTGTGGAGACCAGAATCGCAACCACCTTTTTAGGTTCCATGTCCCTCTTTGCCGACGGCAACTCCAGATGCTGAGAAGGCTGAACCAACGCTCCTGTCGCCGAATAACTCTTGATCAGGAACAGCAGAATAATGGTCATCATGTCCATCATTGAGCTAAGCTGCATTTTTCCGGCTCCTTTACGGGAGTCAGCGTATTTTTTGCCTTTAGAAGGTGCAAATGCCATACTTTCCCTCTAAATATCTCGGTTTTATATCCATTATTGGAACTGCTTCAACAATGTGTTGGGAAACAGTTCCTTCCTCTCCTGAGTCCCATTGGGTCCATTAATATCAATATATCTACAAGCATCCATCGTACTCACAATATCCTGGAATATGATGGTTCCATCAGCCGTGAGCGAAACTTCACGAGCGTCAGTCATCTTGTATTTATCAAAGACTGCCCATTTGTCGTTAGGTCCTTGAGAGGAGTCTTTTCCGGTGGGTTCGCCGACCTCATTCTGCTTGATACTCCACAAGCTGTCGGTCAGAGCACCCATATTAAAGCTACCGTCCGGCTGAAGAGGGATAATGTAAAAATGCGGTCCTTCTTCAGTCTTGCCGTACATACTGACCTGTAGTCCGTTTGCAGTCGCATCCTCGCTGCTTCTCGTCAAGTTGACAATCAGCCCAAGCTTAGCTTCCTTTGCTCCAGCACCGTCACCGCTACCCCCTTCGGCGTTAGCCGCAGTTTCAGGGGCTTCCAAAGGCGGGAGGTACTCCAGCAAGGAAATCTTGGTGAATGCAGCCATCTGCAACAGCAACGGAATCAATACAACTACCAAATTCATGATAGGGGTAACATCTACGTCAGTATCATCATCCTGCTTCAGCTTTTCGGAAGGTCTGTACGCCTTCACTTATTTTCCTCCGGTCAGCAGGTGAATCAGTTTGACGGAATGTTCATCAATGTCGTCCAGGATAGCACTGGTCTTTGTGTTCAGGAATGTGTAGAACAGGTTCGACGGAATTGCTACGATCAATCCCCACATAGTGGTCTGCATGGCGACGGAAATACCTTGCGCCAAACCTTCACCACCACCTGCGTCTGCGGCGGCAAATGAAATCATCAGACCGACAATTGTTCCCAACAGTCCTGTCAGCGTTGCGACGTTACCCAAGACTGTCAACCATCCTGTGCGACGGTTAAGACGGGGAATGATCTCCAAAGTTGATTCATCCACAGCATTCTGAACTGCGCGGAAATCAACAAATTCTTTACGTTCCGCTTCTTCCAGAGCAGCCAGAACAACTTGCGGCAGAGCTTTATGACCGGCAGATTTGCACAGGGCGATAGCCTTTTTGAAATCACCGGCAGCGACCAATTTACGGATTTCAGCCATAAAGCGGTTTGCATTTACATTGGAACGAACGAAAACATAAACGTAACGCTCGATAGTGATTGCCACCATAGCTATGAAGAATAGCAAAATGACCCAAAAGAACTGAAATCCATCAGTTGCCGGATTAAATTGGTGGAAGAAGTTGGAGATTACCAGGTCCATAACGTTTCCTCTTAATTCGTTATTCGAGTGGTATTAATATAGAGACTTATTTCAAAAGGTTTGCGGGTTTCCGCACTCGATTGCCAATATAATGACTTTATTGACCCATCGCAAGTATTGCTACCGATTGACTAAGTTGAAAGCTCGTTGGTAGAGATTTTCGGATAGCTAAGTTAAAAGTAAAGCAAATTCAGACAGCAAATGCAAGCTTTACGAATGCATTTTGGCTGTTACCTATCTTTTGCCAGGATTTTTCCCGGTTTTTCAATCGGGGTTATCTCCACATCGGAAATTTTCGGCTTTACCGGTGTAACGACACCGTTGATCATGCTCTTCACCGGAGGCTGTAGTTTTTCCTCCGGGATTGTAGGTTCCTGCCGTACGAGTGTTATCACAACCGTCGGAAGTTCAGCTTCAACCTCGATTCTGATCTCCTCCAGCTCGATGACACCGTCATCAAACAGGTCATCCTCACTTGCGGGATCTTGAGCCATTATCGGCACAGTTAGCAATAATAGTACGATTAAAACCATACCCTGAATTGGAATTTTTCTGATCATATTTCAATTCCATCCAAATTTAGATGGTTGTCTTTTTGAAAGTATTGAATTAATTACTGTAGCCAGACTTGTCTCAAGTCCGACTGTCGGGGTTGAGGACAACCCCGACTACAATAACATTTCTATCTAAGTTTATTCTTCTCAATTATGCGCAGATCTCGCAGCTGCTCGGGGGTAAACTCAACATTCAACAGCCGTTCCCGCTCTTCAGCGGCAGCCAGCTCATTGGCACGGATTTCCTCTTCGCGAGCTTTCTGATCGGCTACCATCTGCTCCAGAGCCGCTTCCATGTCAGGAATAGTCTTGTAGATCAAACCGGCAAACAAACCGTATCGCGTGTTGTCCGTGTCAATGACTTCCAATGCAATCAGGTTGTCGCCTTGCTGCAGGTAAGCGCCGACCTCGTACTCCTTGACACCCATCCAGTCAACCGAATCCTGCTCATCGGCAAGAATGTACTCACCGTTAATGTAAAGGTTAAAGTCGTCATCAGCCGTCAGCCAGATATGACCGGCAGATGGACGTGATTCGATATTGAAAATACGCCTGAACCAATATGACCGGCTGCCGTTTTCGTCCGGATCCATCCACTGCTCCCACAATTGGTCTGCCTGACCGAGCTGCTCTTCCAGCATTGTACGCTCCTCTGCTATAAGAACATACTCATCCCTCAGACGGACTTTCTCGTCTTCAACTGCTTTTGCTGTAGCTGTAACTGTCTCCCTGAAAATGGCTACCTTACGCGCCATAATCAGCTTCTCGCGGTTCGCATCATCAATCTCCGACAGACGCGCATCTGCCGCTGCCTGACCCAGAGTGTCAACTCCCTCAGTGTCAACCATGATCAGCACTTCAAATGTGTCGAGATAGGTTGTATCAGGGATCATCGGCAGCACCAACTCATCAGGTTCAGTACTGCTGTACCAGATAGCCGGCGCATCAAGTTCGTCAATTAAAACGTCAGTACTCGCATCCATCTTCGGGAAGAAATCATCACTGACCATAACCAGCTTCCATTCGGAATCGTCAAATTCACTGCTCTCATATCCTTCTTCATCAATTCCACTAACAAGCCAGTCTTCGGAGCTGACCACTTCCACGCGTTCAGTCGAGTGGTAAACCAAACCAAACAGCAGACCGTTACGGCTGAAGTTTGAGGATGAAACGGAAACTGCGATTGTATTTGTTCCAGCCTGCAAATACTGAGAGATGTCGTGAGCAATCGGCTCAGCAGATTCGGTCGCAGGCTCTTCCTGCAACTCTTCCTCACCTTCAACGGTTTCAGTATCTTCACCCTCGGTTTCACCGGTTTCTCCTTCAACTGTATCCGCATCCGGTGATTCTTCTGTCGGCTCTTCTTCTCCTGCTTCACCACTATCTTCATCTACAGGAGGTTCCTCAGTTGATTCGTCTATCGGTTCTTCTTCACCCGTCTCTTCATCACCTTCCTCGGGCGTCTCTTCAACAGGCTCATCCACAGGAAGTTCCTCTGCCGGAACTTCTTCTTCAGGCACTATCGCAGCTTGTGCCAGCACCTCAGCGTCAGGATTAACATCACTAGGATCTACCGCATTGCCGTTGACGTGGAGAGTGTACTCGTCACCACCGTCCATCCAGACAAATGCGTTTGCGAGTGGTTCATCTGCTTCAAAACTATAGCGGAACCAATAAGTCCTGACTCCTTCTTCATCAGGTTCGTTCCAAAGACTCCAGAGTGAATCGCTCTCCGCCTGAATTGCCATCAGCGAATCTCGCTCGGCAATGGCAGTGTAAGCCTTTTCCTTTAACTCTGCCCATGCCGCATCCAAAGCAGCGGATTCAATGCTGTCGCGGGCTGCCTGACGCTGGGCTTCAAGTGCTGCTTCCACATCTTCCGCAGAACCCAGATCTACTTGCTCTTCAGGTTCCTCAGCAATTTCCACGCTGTCCTCATCAGCGACTTCCAAGCCTTCTATTAAGAGGGTGTCGACTAAAAGGGTGTCAACCTCTTCACCTTCTACAGCGGTTGTGTCTTCACCCAGTACATCATCAAGGAGTCCGCTGATGTCTTCCGGTTCGATTGATTCCTCAGCCTGGTCACCATCCATGTCAGGAGTATAGTCTTCCGGTGGATAGCCTGATTCGATCAGCTCTTCGAGAGACATCGAATAGAGAAGGTCTTCGTCAACAAAGATGTCCAGTGATGCGGTATCAATATTAACGGTGTCGGGGAACTCAGGCATTTCGATCTCATCCGCCTTCAGCCGGGTGTGCCAGATAGGTGTCATTCTCTGATACGGTTCCAGCTCACTGTTCATTTTCGAGGCTGCGAACAGGCTGTCGAGAATGCCGAATTCAACATCAATGACCACACCTTCCGGCATCTCAATCGCACCTGGCTCTGTCTCACCTGCGAGGTCGGTCAGGATAGTATCGGCGAGCGTCGTATCAGCGGCAAGCGTGTCACTCTCTTCAAACAGATCCTCTCCCTCTTCGGTAAACTCATCTTCTTCTGCAAACTCGTCTTCTTCTGCAAATTCATCATCACCGAATTCGTCCTCAAGCTCTTCTTCAGGCTCGGGTATTCCAACTCGAACCGTGTCAGGGAACTCCGATGATGAAACAGCGATCCACTCGCTGTCGTCATATCCGGCGGTTTCAAAGTCAAAATCACTATCCCAATAAACCTTCCACTCTTCATTGGTAAATTCGACATAGCTTTCAGCCTGAAGCCCGACGCGTTCGGCATACTTTTCGGGGTCAATACTGACCAGTTCTTTCAGAATGAAAATGCCTGCTTCACCCGGGACATTGTGCTTATCGCGGATGGTGAGCCCCTCTTCCAGAATGACCAAACCGTAATCAATGCTTGTTAACTCGAGTTCCTCAAACGCTGCTGCTGCATCGTCGAACTGGAATTCTCCATCTTCGTCAAATTTGGCGGTGTAGTCAACCTTCATGGCGACACCGTCATCCTGATGATACTTGAATTTCAGGTATTGGTCGAGGATGAACTGAAATGCATCGTTGATCTCCTCTTCAGCAAATCCGATTGGCTGATCGTCATAGGAACCGACGGTATCCATGATCGCCGCAAGAGCGGTGATATAATCGAGTGTGAAGGTGTTGAAATACTCCACACGATCCAGAATGAGCCCCTCGAATTCATCCGGGTAGAATCCATCGGGTGATTCGGCATCCTCTCCGTCCGGATCTGTCAGCAATACTTTGTATTGGTCTATGTAGTAATCAACCCGACCACCTGCCAGCGAAACCTGGTCACGGAACAGTGTCAACAGTGAGTCAATCTTGTTTACCAAAGCTGTCTCAATCGGTTCTGTCCATTGACTGCCATTTTCGGTTGACTGTAGAGTCTGAAGTGTCTGCAGATGAACACCGCAAGCTTCCGGCGTTATCGGTGCGATACTATTTAACAGACCCTCGCGCAGCAGCATCTGAGCTTCCACTCGCGGGAGTCCCGCATTAACCAAATCCTGCACAGCACGATCCGGAACAACGGCAACTTCAAAATTTTCCCGCCAGAATCTGTCGAAGAATTCACCCCCGCGGAATGCCACTTCAGGAATCTTCTTCTTACACTCATCAGCCCACATCTTGGCTTCTGTGTAGGCTGAGTCGAGGTAGGTTACCGTTTTCTTCAGGTTCGTCAGCTTCTCGGTGGAATCCGAGATCGAAATTGTCGTGTCCTGAGCGTCAAGCTCCATAACTACAACAGAGAACTGCTTGACCTGTGCTTCGATCTTAATTTTCTGTTCCGTGACCGCAATAGCCAACTCGTTAAGACTCTTCATCCCTGAACGATAGTCGGCAACAGCAAGTTCATTGTAGTCGGTTGCAGGCAGAACCACCGAGTCAATCAAGACCGTCAATTTCTGGTTCAGGCTGTCAAACGCGGGAAGATCCTGATTAAAAGTCGCCAATGCCAGTTCTTCATCGAGGCGACCGATAGCGTAATATGCTCTGTAACCCTCTTTACTCCCGAATCCAACCAGTTTTTTATATTTGTCAATCAGAGCGTTTCGCCAATCTTTTTTCCTGGTTTTGGCGTTACGCAGGTTCGCCTCAGGAAGGCTGAATCGTAGTTGGTCATACTCTTCGTGCTCCCACTCGAGCAGCAGACTCAAAGACCGGGCTGCATAACCTGACCATACAGTCTTCCCCAGTTCTGTCAGGCGATCATGGGCTTCAACGGTCGCTCTGAACTCGGTTGCAGCCTGGAATTGATTGTCGTGCTCGTAGTAGTACTTACCGCGTTCAAAGAATGCACGTACTGTTATCGGATCGTCCGGATAGCGGTCAGCATATCGCTGGTAAATATCGTTTGCTTCCCGAAAGCGGTCCAAAGCGAGGTAATGTGACGCATTCTCAAACAGAAATGCGCTCGCATCTTCAGCTTCGGGATAGAGTGAAATATACTTCTCATTAACGCGAATCACATCGTTGTGATACTGCTCGTTGTTTTCGAGAGACGTGTCCTTACTCGCCAAACCAAAGTTATAGCTTGCATCACGAAGAGCGCCCTGAATGAACTCTGAATCAGGGTATTTCTTTACGAGTTGTTCAAATGTTCTGGCGGCATCAATCGGTTTATCGAGGAAGTTCTGCTGATTCAAGCCGACATAGTACAACGCTTTGTTGGCAAAATCTGATCTTGGATAACGCTTAACCAGCATCGAAAAAGCCTCATTCGCCTTTTCGTAATCCTTACCTTTAACATAAGTCAAGCCGCCCTGATACAGCATCTGATGGGCGTACTCAATGTCAGGAGCCTCTATCGCTACACGCACAAACTCGGCTGCGGAAGTCAGATAGTCTTCATCCTCCTGAAGCCTTTGAGCATAGCCCAGGATTGAAGCAGCTTTGCGCTTGTATGCTTGTTCTTTCAGCTTTTCAGACACATTGGATTCTGAAATCCGTCGTGCCACATCTTCGACCTGTGCATATTCCTTGCTTTTGAAGTGCCCTTCAAGCATCAGACTCCATGCACTCTCGATAAATCTATGATCGGGATACTCAGCGATCAACTTCTCAAGGTAAGGGCGGGATCCTGAATAGTAGTTGTGTTTGTCCAGCAGCTCACCGGCGCGATAGAGCATAACCGGAGTATTCCGCGTTGAGGGGAAGAAGTCAATATACATGTCAAAACCGGCGAGCAGCATCTCCTCAGAGTGTATCAACGGAACATGCTGCGGAATGTCGTCGGCTATTGTCTTCTTTTTCTCGGCGGTCGTGTCGGCTGCAGTTGTGTCGGTTGCAGTCGTCTCAGTTGCGAGAGTATCGCTGACAGGTTCGGATACAAGTTCAAGCTCAGGCTCGGGTTCAGGCTCTGTAATCTGTGGTTTCTGGTCAGGTGACAGCAACTCGCCGTTCTCGTTGACATATACCTCATCCGCCCTCTCCTTTTCAACGAATTCCTGTGCAATTGCAACCACGCGCATACACGCCAGCTCTTTCTTGGTGGTGTCCTCGTAAGAGCGGGCGACCTGCCAATACTCTCGGATAGCCTCTACATTCTTATCCAGTTGCTCAAGATCTACTGCAAGATCCGCATGAATCTTATACACATTGGGACCTTGGGGCCAGAATCGGATGTATTGCCGACCATACTGCTGAGATATGGCAATGTCATCAATCTTCGGTACTTTACGGCGAGTCGCCTCATCGAAGTATGCGGTTACGCGGGTTTCGTCAATATATTCGTTGAGGTACTGCTCCAAAACAGGTGCTACCTCTTCTCTTACTTTACTGTCCGTATTAACCTGCCACCATTCTGTGTCCGGATTGTAGTCGTTGAAGAAAACGATTTTCTGGTCATGTGCACGGTCGGGGTTGTAAACCCTCCCTTCACGGAAGATCTCCACAACCTTCTGCTGAACCTCGGGACCGCGCGGATCATTCCCGAAAAACTCGACGAACCGGTCGTAAGCGTCAATCGCTTTGGCATACAGACCCATCTGATCGTTGTAGATGTTGCCGAGACGGATTACTATCTCACGTCCGTACTCGTCCATCCGTTCCGGATTGTTTTCTAACCATATAACCAGGTTGTCAACCCCGGCGCCTTTCCAGTCAATTGTATCCACCGAAAAGCATATACCTATATACTGGATCGCATCATCCTCATAACGCAGTGCATCCTCGCGCAATGCTCCTCTCGTGGCGTAAGCGTTGTCCAGTGTCAATGCGAAATGCTCGACTGCCTGAGGCATTTCACTGATACGGTAGTGGCACCATCCGAGGAAGTAATGACCCTCTATATAATACTTGGTTGAATCTGAAAATTCCTTTATGATTCGGTTATAGTATTCAATTGCGGTTTCGGGGTCGTTGACCGGAGGATCGAAATAGTATCCACCGACACGACGCAGCACATTCAATGTGTATTCGCTGTTGGGATACAATCTCAGGAATGTCCTGAAAAGCCTGTTAGCGGCATCCGTCTGTCCGCTTCGCGACGTGAGATAGGCGAGATTGTACAGCGCATCGTCAGCATACAGTGATGTCGGGAATTCTTCCGTTATGCGGCGGTACATTGATTTTACTTTAGCGTAATTCGGCTCAGGAGGTCTTAAACGTGAAGCGGCATCGGGATTACTCTCGAGCAGTGTCGCCAACTTCTCAAAGTAAGCTTCATACTCCTCAGCAAATGCCTCTTCGGTCTCCTTTAACACCAGCTCTGTCTGACGGAAATAGAGATGAGCAATTACATTGCGACGATGTGGGTATTGCAGGTAATACGGATCACGCTTCTGCTCACGCAGCAGTTTGGTCGCCTCGACGGTCAGATTCTGCTGTTCACTGCGCAGATTGGATGCAACCTCCTGTTTGGCTGTCTGATATTTTTCGAGAGCAGCTTCAAGTTCCTGCACTGTGTAAGACGAGTCAAATTCCGGCGTATCGAGAATAATCGCCAACTGAACCATGTCAACGATGTCCATGAGCCGGATGCGCAGTTTTTCGTATGCATTCCAGTGATCCTGCCCGGGTTCCGGCGGCATACCGTTGAGCGACATGACCATGTCGCCGAGCTGACTGATTGCATAAGCCCCTTCGCTGATGTATTCAGGATATTTTGACGACAGGTTCGCATCGTTCAGAATTGACTGCCAAATTTTACTCAGCTCAAACGGAACATAACGCAAGCCGATGAAGTAGTTGGTCGTGTCAATCCTGACCGCTTCGTACACAACTTTCTCAGGAATTTCTACCTTTTCCTCTTCAACCGGTTCAGGCTCTTCTTTGGGCTTTTCTGTAACCGCTTCTTGTGCCTGTACTTCTCCGGGTGGTTCTTCGGTCTGATCAGGTCTTGTGGCAGGCTCTGTTTCCTGCGTCAGCTGTTCAGGTTCGGCATCCAAAACGGTTTCCGGTTCACTTTCGGTCGGAGTTTCCTCACTGATGATATCAGACGCAGCTTCGTCTCCCAAAGTGTCAGGTGACATGGTGAGTGTATCGGATTTAGTTGTATCCGGCACTTCCGGCTGTGGATTGACGGGAATATCCTGGGCAAACGATGCAGTCCACATTAATAGGGAAAGCAGCATCAGGTTAAGGATAATTTTCATGTTATTGACCATGTTTTCCTGTTTTGCGTCTAATTGTCATCCGATCCGGCTGGCTGCGGATCATCGTTTTTCTTCTTAAGCGTATCGGGAACTTCTTCACCCGCTTCTTCCGGAGGTAGATCACCGGACGGTTCATCTGTCACTTCTTCCACCGGAACAGTTTCTGCATCATCTTCCGGTTCCGACACTGCCTCTTCATCTGTTGGGACATCAGCTTCACCTTCTTCAGAAGAAGGCTCTGCAGCAGGCTCGTCTGTCACTTCCTCCACCGGAACAGTTTCTGCATCATCTTCCGGTTCCGACACTGCCTCTTCATCTG
>CAZVKN010000014.1:49623-82918 GCA_964627035.1 uncultured bacterium
TTGGGACATCAGCTTCACCTGAAGGTTCATCCTGTGTCGGCATTTCTTCTTCAGTAGGTTCACTCATCTCAGCTTCCGGTTCCTCAACTCCACCCTCTTCCGGTTGTGGTTGCGAAACACCTTCATCGGGAGGGGTCATCTCTTCTGCCGATGGTGAAGCATCCGTCGGTGGTGACTCATCCATTTCAGAAGGCTCCTCAGGATCTGAGGGAGCATCTTCAATTTCCTCTGCGGCACGTTCCATAGCCTTTTTCTTGGCGTAATCGGAGAAAGTCGAGGTCTCGGCATCCCAAAGGGGAATGGGCGGTGCATAGTAGGCATCCACACCCTCCGGGCTGGTCGGCATCATCTCAGCGAGGAAAGTCGAGGTGTCAACCTCTTCATACCGTTTGTCAGCCAACAGTTGATTGATCTGCTGGATGTATTCGTCTATCTGACCCAACCGCTTCTGTTGCTCCGCAAGGTTTTCAAACTTCAGACCGCCGTAAGTGTAGCGCTGATACGCAAAATCGCTCCATGCATCGAGGTCTGATTTGGCAATACGAGCCTCAATATCCTCGTCGCCCAACTCCTTACGAGCGTAAACCATCTGATCCTGAATATCCACCAGTTCTCTCTCGAGACCCGCAAGTTCGGCCAATGTTTCAGAATCAATTCCTCTCGGATTTATCAAGTAGCTCCGTGCATCAGCCAACGCTTTGTCGGTCGCTTTCCATTCGTAGCGCAGATCTAACAGCAGTGAATCGCGTTGCATAGCGTTTGAGACACGTTGCTCTTCAACCTGGATCACTTCCTTTTCGTGGTCAAGATGATGCTGGATAGCAAGATCAACATCGGTTGACATGTCCATCAGGCTGAAAATGATATCCTCGTATTCGTAATAAAAGTCTATCTCATTTTCCTTGAGTATCTTCTTCTTCAGCGAGGTCTGCTCGGTCATAATGCGATAAATCTCGCGCTGCTCTTCCATCAGGTTCAGCAGCATAGGGGATGCTTTTATACCTTCGGCAAGACGGGCGCGATCAAGCATAACTGTCGCTTTATAGCGAAGGTCGCGGTAATCATCGAACAGGTCAGCACGTCCCTGCATGAAGATGATCGGTTCAAGCCTCTTGATTTCATCAAGCAGCAGTTGTATATCTGTTTTCTCGTAAGTGAGGTCACGGAACTCCTTTCGCTCGTCAACCGCTGACATTACCTTGGTATAAGTTTCGACAGCAGGATCGAATTGATCGAGTTTTTCCTTACAGTATCCAATGATACAAAGTGCCTCGTACTTGTGATCACTGACAGGATAATCGCGCAGGAATTGATCGCTAAGCTTCACGGCTTGTTTATACGCATCCAGCTTATAAAGCGACCAGCAGCTCGCAATCATCGCCTTTTCATACAGCTTACCCTCTTCCTCTCTGAGGGAGTTAAAATTGACGAATGCCAGATCGTAATCACCTCGAAGGAAGTCCACATACCCAAGCTTCAGCCTCGCTTCATCCTGAATTTCATTGCTGACGTTTTTACCTCCACTGCGACCTTTGATCAGAGGCAGATAACGCTTTTCAGCCTCATCAAGTTGAAACTGCCGCAGTGCACAGTCGGCGGCACGGAGTAGGGACAATCCATAGAAAGGCATTGATTCCGGAATCTGATCAAAGACTTCCTTTGCCGCCGCCAATTCTCCACCGGAATAGAGATAACGGGCGGTCATATCAGCAATGCGCCAGTAATCCTCATCTTTATCACGTGAATCACGCTGATAGTCTTCCCACAACTCGATTGCCTGCTGAAGCCTGCCTATATCACCGGAAATGATCAGCATCTTGGCGAGAGCCTTGAGCCTCAGCGCACGGTCATCGGATCGCTCAACGGTAACTTCGTAATCCCTGAATGCGCGGTCATACAGCTTCAGAGCAAAATATGACTCACCTCTGTAAAAGATGAGGTCAGACATATTGCTGTAGCTGTAGTTATGGATCAGTTCATCCAAATAAATTGAGGCTAACTGAAAATCTTCGTCCCGATAAACGTAGAACGCTTCTGTCAGATCACGCTTAAACATCCTTTTCATCTGGTCAGGCTTTGCATTACGAATCAGGGCATCCTTGATCAACCTCGCCTCAAGATACTTGCGGTTGTACTCGCTTAGTACCGACTCTTCCCAAAAGACGTATTTCTCTCCGGGTGACATCTTCTGCCAATTTTGCGGGAGACTGTACGATTTCTCTTTCAGATTGGAAAGCTCTGGCGGGGACAAGGTTCGGAGCGTGGATGAAAGGTCTTCCTTGCGTCTTTTTATCACCTCACTGTTTATACCGTCGTAAAGCCATTTCAGGAAAGCTTCGCGTACGATCATCCTGTCGCTGAACTCGATGCTTCGCTGGTATAAATAGTATGCCCGCTGGCTGCTAAAAAGCTGCTCGGCGGGATTGATACTTTTCCTCGTCTCTGCTGAAAAACCGAGCTGTGACGAGAAAAGGAGAGAAATTGTGGAGACAAAGATAAAAAAACTGATCAACAACCGATGGTTGGATATTGAGCTTAATCGGCTCGTGAATTTCATTTCACGTTTCCTATTTACTCGAAAATAATTACTGTCGAATGAGTTACAGAGTATTCCACCATACCTGCTGAGCGATGCAAACGGTGTAGAACTGAGGTTTTTGCCATCCCTGCAGGGATTTTTCGCATCTCCGGAGAAAATGACAAAATCAGGCACTGGATCAACTTTTAGTATAACCTATTTTCAGTCGGTTGTCAAGTATAGATGGTGACAAAAAGTTTTTATTACAGTAGTGACGCAGTAAATGAGTGAAGAGGAGAGAGATTTATCGGAGATTATCTTGATATGACACTCTTCACGAAGAGCATTAAGAATCGAAAGGTTCGTCTCAATCTTCATGCTCTTCGTGAATTAAAATACTACGGTTGATCGGTTAGTTACTTCTGGAATGTGAGCCGATCCTGACTCGATTAAGAGCCCGTGCCAAAGCGATGCGAGCACGTTCAATATCCGTATCCGTAGTCGGCTCGGACAATCGTCCCAACGCCCTTTTCTCTGCTTCCTTTGCACGTTCAAGATCAATCTTGTCAGCACGTTCCGCCGTTTGGGCAAGGATGGTAACTCTGTCACCGAGAACTTCTGCGTATCCACCTGACGTCGCCCATTCCACCTGACCTTCGGTAGTATCCATCGTAATGCTGCCAACCTGAAGTGCTGTCATGAATGGCAGATGATCGGGGAGAACGCCGAATGACCCTTCAGTTCCGGGAGCACGCATATGAGTTACGTTATACTCCTCCTGCGTCCCGAAAGGGGTGACAACTGTCACGGTGAAGCTGTTTTCTGTATCAGCCAACCTTCTTTTGCTCCTCTGCGCGTTCGAGTACTTCGTCAATAGTTCCTGCCATATAGAACGACTGTTCCGGAATGTGGTCAAGCTCACCGTCAACAATCATTTTGAAACCGCGGATGGATTCCTTCAGAGGTACATATTTACCCGCCTTTCCGGTAAATACCTCAGCCACAAAGAACGGCTGGGACAGGAACTTTTGGATGCGGCGCGCACGCTCAACAACCTGCTTGTCCTCATCTGACAGTTCATCCATTCCGAGGATGGCAATGATATCCTGAAGGTTTTTGTACCGCTGAAGAACTTCCTGACACCGTTTGGCAACTTCGTAGTGGTCGTTGCCGATCACCTGCGGATCCATAATGCGAGAAGCGGAATCGAGCGGATCAACAGCCGGATAGATACCCATTTCGACGATTTGACGCGATAGCACAGTTGTTGCATCAAGGTGTGCAAATGTCGTCGCAGGAGCCGGGTCTGTCAAGTCGTCAGCAGGTACGTACACTGCTTGAACGGAAGTGATTGATCCATGCTTGGTTGACGTTATCCGTTCCTGCAGCTCACCCATCTCAGTTGCCAATGTAGGTTGGTAACCGACCGCAGACGGCATACGTCCGAGAAGTGCGGACACCTCACTACCTGCCTGCGTGAAGCGGAACATATTGTCAATGAACAGCAGCACATCCATGCCCTGCTCATCGCGGAAATACTCAGCCAACGACACACCGGTCAGCGCTATACGTGCACGACAGCCGGGGGGTTCGTTCATCTGACCGAATGACATTGCGACGCGCGACTCAGGCAGCATTGACTTGTCAACCTTCGACAAATCGAATGACTCCATGTCAAATTCGTCGCCATAGTTGACAACCTTTGATTCGATCATCTCTCGCAGCAGATCGTGACCTTCACGAGTACGCTCACCAACACCGGAGAAGACCGAAATACCGCCATGCTGCTTAGCGATATTGTTGATAAGCTCCATCACGATGACGGTCTTGCCCACACCGGCGCCACCGAACATACCGACCTTACCGCCCTTTGGAATCGGCTGGATTAAATCGAGAACCTTGATTCCGGTTTCGAGCAATTCGGAACTGGTATCGAGGTCTGTCAATGCAGGTGGTTTACGGTGGATCGGATAGCGTTCTTCAGAGACAATATCACCTAGACCGTCAATCGGTTCACCGATCACGTTGATCAGGCGACCGAGTGTAGCTTTGCCGACCGGAATAGAGATTGAATCTTCTGTGTCGGTTACTTTCTCGCCACGCTTGAGACCGTCTGTGGTGTCCATTGCGATGGTTCTGACCATACGGTCACCGAGGTGCTGCTGGACTTCGAGCGTCAGCGTACCCTGCTCACCGCGGTCAATGTGAAGTGCATTGTATAACGCCGGTAGGTTTCCGTCCGGAAACTCAACGTCAATCACAACACCGATAATTTGTTTTACAAATCCTTCGTTAGCCATAAGCTCAATGTTTTATTTAGGTTTTGCCTGTGTTAAGGCTGATTACTTTTCTAATTTATCTGGTAAAGGTCTATTACTACTTGAGTATAGACATCTCTTCAAGCATACGCATGATGTCATCTCTATGGACCACATACTCATCTCTCGGCATGTCAACCTTGACCTTTACCACAACTCTTTTCCCAGGTTTGCTTCCGACAAAAATCGCCCGCAATCCCCGCATGGTCGCAACCTCTTCCTCAAGGTATTGCATCTCAACATAACGACCTTCAGTGGTCCTGCAGGCTATCGCACCGCCATCCAACCGCTTGTACTCAATCATCATTGACACGTCTCTCGTCAGATCGTGATAAACCTCACCCGGTGACAGATCCGCCGCAGCCTGTTCAGCGGTAACAACTATCTTGCCGTTGGGAACATCGTCAGACTCGCCAATCAACAGGTCCAACCCTCCCCGTCCTCCATCGGTCACATCAGAATCATCGAGAATTGACCAACCCGGAGGGAACGGCATCTGAAAATCGAAATTACTGCTCTTGTGGATGTAATCACCCCACTGCCCGCACCCGATAACCAATATCGTTGATAGTAACAGAATTCCTGCTTTTTTCATTGTTGACCTCCCGATCTGTTATGATCTGTTTACTTCAGCCCTTCGGCTCCACTGACAATCTCCAGTATCTCCTTCGTAATCATCGCTTGCCGTGCCTTGTTATACTGCAGTGTCATCGAATCAATCAGCTCTTTAGCGTTCTTGGTGGCGTTTTCCATGGCGGTCATTCGCGCAGCCTGTTCAGCGGCAAACGATTCGAGCAACACCCGCCACACCTGCATATTGACATGCATCGGCAGCAGCATATCGAGCACTCCGTCGCGATCCGGTTCGTAGATGTAGTCAACCGGTTTCCACGTTGTCATCTCATCGGATGGTGTGATCGGCAGTAACTGCTCGCAGATGATCTCCTGCTGCACCACGTTTTTAAACTCGTTGTAAACGAGATAAATACGGTCGAAGTTCTCCTGCTTATAGAGATCAACAATCGTTCCACCAATAGCAGAAGCTTGTGAAAACTCAAGCTCGTTGAACACTCCAGCAAAATACTTATAGATGGACACTTCTCGCTTGCGGAAAAAGTCATGACCGCGACGACCAATCGTCAGAAGTTGCACTTCCCTGTCAGTGAAATCATTAAGAACCTGCTGTGTTCGTCTCGCAATGTTTATGTTGAAGCTGCCACACATACCTCTGTCGGATGTGACCGAGACAACCCCGACATGCTCGGAGTCACGAACGGATAGCAGTGAATGCTGCTCTGTGTCCGTGTGAGCAGCGAGCGAAGCGATCACATCCCGCAGCTTCCAAGCATACGGTCGCGCCGACTCCATATTTTGCTGGGCACGCCTCAACTTAGCCGCCGCAACCATCTTCATCGCCCTTGTTATCTGACGAGTGCTGGTCACACCGGCAATCCGGCGTTTAATCTGTTTTAACGAAGGCATCTATCTTCCTGATTCTATGTTCGTTTTCACGCAAAGCCCGTACGGTATGGTGATGTAGTCGGGTTTGTCTCAAGCCCGACGTCGCAGTTGAGACAACCACGACTACATACAATTTTTGTCTAACTTCACACCTTTGCGTGAGACAAAACTAAGCCGCTATCGTTCCCTGAAATCCCTGCATAAACTGCTCACAGGCTTTACTTAGTCGGCTTTCCAGATCGTCATCAATTTTCTTGCGATCCAAAAGGTCTTTCAGAATATCACTGTGAACGTCACGCATACGATTGAGAAATTCGGCTTCGCAGCGTTTAATGTCACCGAGATCAACCGGATCTATGAAACCGTGTGAAGCCAGGAACAGTACTGCGATCTGCTCCTCGAACGGATACGGAGTATATTGTCCCTGCTTGAGGACTTCTGTCAACCGTTCGCCACGTGTTAACTGTTGCAAGGTTGCTTTATCCAGATCAGACCCGAACTGGGCAAATGCCTGCAATTCGCGGAACTGTGATAAGTCCAACCTCAGCGAACCGGCAACCTGACGCATCGCTTTGAACTGTGCATTACCACCCACGCGCGATACCGAGATACCAACGTTGATAGCGGGACGTACACCGGCATAGAACAGTTCAGGCTCAAGGTAAATCTGTCCGTCAGTAATGGAAATGACGTTAGTTGGGATATAAGCTGACACATCACCCTCCTGGGTCTCAATGATCGGCAAAGCTGTCAGCGAACCCCCTCCTTCATCCTCAGACATTTTAGCGGCACGTTCCAGCAACCGCGAGTGCAGGTTGAATACGTCACCCGGATAAGCTTCGCGTCCCGGAGGACGACGCAGCAATAGTGACAACTGGCGATATGCCCATGCATGTTTCGTCAGGTCATCATACACGCAAAGCGCATGTCTGCTGTTATCGCGGAAATACTCACCGATTGCCGCACCGGTGTATGGTGCGAGGAACTGAATCGGTGCAGATTGTTCCGCTGTTGATGAGATGACGATTGTGTGATCCATTGCCCCGGCATCTTTAAGGGTTTTAACGACTTTAGCAATCGTTGATCCCTTCTGACCGATGGCAACATAGATGCAGGCAACATCCTGTCCTTTCTGGTTGATAATTGTATCAACAGCAATTGCGGTCTTCCCGGTCTGACGGTCACCGAGGATTAGCTCGCGTTGCCCGCGTCCGATTGGAATCATTGAGTCAATCGCTTTGATCCCGGTCATCAGCGGTTCCTTAACCGGTTGACGGAAGATTACACCGGGGGCTTTCTTCTCTACAAGATTGTAGGTATCAGTGGTGATCGGTCCTTTGCCGTCAAGCGGGAAACCGAGCGGATCAATCACGCGTCCGAGTAGAGCGTCTCCGACAGGAACTTGTACCACACGTCCGGTGCGTTTTACCTGATCACCTTCTCGGATCAGGGTATCTTCACCAAACAGTGTGACACCGACGTTATCCTCCTCGAGGTTCATCGCCATTCCGAATATCTGGTGAGGGAATTCGATCAGCTCACCGGCGAGGCAGTTCTCCAAGCCGTAGATGCGGGCGATCCCGTCACCCACCATGATCACCTCACCAACCTCTTCCATCTCAGAACGAGCTTGGTATCCCTCGATCTGTTGTTTGATAATTCGAGTTATTTCTTCGGGTCTTATGTTCATAACATTCTCCGAAACAGGGTTCGGTTATTTTTAACCACCAAGACGCCAAGACACCAAGAAGATGTTTAAAGGCTTTCTGTCAAAGTGGTAGTTATTTATGCAAAGCGCAGCAACCATTAATCCACCGTTAAGCTTAGATTGCTACACACTCATAGCAAAGACACAAAAAACTTGGTGTTTTGTGTCTTGGTGGTTTAAAAATTTGCTGTTCACTCACCAGCCATCACTTTTTTCAGCTTTGCGAGTTGTCCTCGGACAGAGCCGTCGAGCACCACATTACCGATGCGAACTTTGATGCCACCGATCAGATCAGGTGTGACAATCTGCTCAAGTTCAAGCTTCTTGTCAAACCTCTTCTCGAGATTCTCAATTACCTTTCGGTATGAAGCATCGTCAAGCGGTGTGGCAGTTTCGATAGCTCCTGTGGTGATCCCGCGATGTTCGTTCAGCATCTCTCTGAAGAGAGGATATGCCTGATCAAACACCAGGGAGCGGTTCTTGTCCACGATTACTCGCAAAAAGTTCAGGCTATACGGCGAAATATCGGCGAACAGCTTTTCAAGCACATCCTTCTTTGCTTGACGCTCGATGGATGGATCGTACAGAAAGCCGCGCAAGTCGTCCGACTCCTGCAAAGTCTTATCAACCAGTTCAAGGTCATTGGCGATCTGATCCAGCAGATCCTTCTCGCTTCCGACATCATACAGCGGTTGAACGTAACGACGGGCTAATCTTCTGCTCACGATCCCTGCTCCTCAAGGCTCTCCATGACCAAGCGGTGATGGTCCTCGTCATTGAGCGACTTGGAGATCACTTTCTCTGCGGATGCAATTGCCAACACGGCAATCTCACCGCGGATTTCGTTGATAGCAGCCTGGCGGTGCAGATCAATCTCCTGTTCAGCTTTTTCGACGATAGACTTCGCCTTGTCACGCGCCTGCTGTTCAAGCTCTTCACCGACTTTTTCAGCCGCTTCACGAGCTTTGGCAACGACGGTTTGAGCTTCAGCGTGTGCTTCTTTCAGTTTTTGCTGATAATCATCCAGAGTAGCCTGAGCCTCTTCACTGGCTTTCCTGGCGGCTTCCTGATCGTCCTTGATCCCCTTTTCGCGGGCGTCGAGGGCTTTCAGGATAGGCTGCCAGGCAACCTTGTTCAGGATGAACAGCAGTATTACAAATGATATGATTGTCCAGAGCATAAGCCCTGGGTTGAGATCCATCATAATGACATCTCTCCACTGTTATGCAGTCAGCAGCGAATAATTTTCCCCGTAGGGGCGAACCTTGTGTTCGCCCTGCAGGTGCAAATGGTAACGTGATCGGGCGAACACAAGGTTCCCCCCTACATTCCGGACTGCTGACAATCTAACTACACTTTATTTTAAATTCAGTAGGAGACAAATCACCGCGCTCAGCAGTGCGATACCTTCGATCAGTGCTGCTGCAATGATCATTGCGGTCTGAATCTTGTCAGCGGCTTCAGGTTGACGGGCGATTCCGTCCATGGCACTGGCTGCGATACGTCCGATACCCATACCGGCACCAATCGTTACCAGTCCGGCACCTATACCGGCTGAAAGATACGCATAAGCGGTGTTGGTCATTTCCCCTAAGAATGCAAGCATTGGATTCCTCCGAATGTTACTGTTATAAGTTGAAGTAAATGGTTAATTTCTATAGCTGAGATGCCTTATGGCACTCAGCTAACATTATATTTTATAATTCTTTAATTATTAATGACTCGGATGCGTGGTCATAGACAAAATCAATGTTTCAATTAATTTTTAAATGAGTTTTCTAAACTCCTCTACCGTTAGATCAACATCGTTTAAGATAGATTTCAATGTTCGCCGTTTAAGAATAGTTTTACCGTGTCTCGGTACAACCGTTCTACGATTGTCGGAATCACGTCTGAAGATAGCGTGACTACTGCCTGTTTCCCTTACTATGTAGAAACCAAGTTTTTTGATAACTCTAATTACCTGCCGTGCATTAACAGCTGGAAATCTTTCGCTCAATGCTCAACCGATATGACTGATAAGCTTGGAAAACTCACAGGTAATGGATCCCCTGTCAACAAATAATCATCAATCATCCCTGAAATCGCTGCTTCCAACTCAAACATGGTTTCTTCATAAGACTCACCCTGTACGTGGCATCCAGTTAGGGAAGGACACTCACCATAGTAACCTCCCTCTTCACAATGCTCGATAACTACAGGAAAATGATACTGCATAAACAATCCTCCTTAATGACTCGGGTGCATGGTCATAGACATAAACAGTGTGGTTAAAATTGTAAAAATGAACGCCTGTAAGTGAGCTACAAACAGCTCCAGGCACATAATAAACAAAATCCCGAAAATTGGCAGCGGTGCGATGAAGTAGCTGCCTGACTGAATAATCAGAAGAAGCAGCACCAATATCACAGCATGTCCGGCGACCATATTAGCAAAGAGACGAATACACAGTGCAAATGGCTTTGCCAACATACCGACTATTTCTACAGGGATCATAATCGGAACCACAAATCCAGGTAAACCACCCGGCAGCAATGCTTTGAAATGACCGATAAAGCCGTTCTTTGCGATCCCCATTCCCTGAATCATAAGGAATGCAATAATCGCCAGTCCTGCTGTCACATTGACGTTGGCGGTTGCTGTGTACCCCCACGGCAGTAATCCGAGCAGGTTCATTCCAAGTATGAAGAAGAAAACCGTAAGGAAAAACGGCATCAGTGGTCGAGCATCCTTTTCACCGATGATCGGATAGACCACTTCGTCACGAATGAACAGGACATAAACTTCCAGCAGATGTGCAAACTTGTTGCGCAACAGCTTACCACCACGGAATGCAAGGCTGAAAGCCAGTAGCAACGTCAATCCGGCAAGCCACAGAAATATGACCGCCTTGTTAATTGACATATCAATCCCAAACAGCTCGTAATGCAGCGATTTGAATGAGATGGTCTGAAAGAATATCTCCCATGAAGATATGTCCGTCAGGTGATGCAGCAGGATGTCGCCCATGCTCTCGCCATGTCCGCCACCATGACCTGCTCCGTGACCCGCACCGTGAGCAACCGCCTCGCTAACGTGAGCGGTGACTCCGTGCAGGGTATCCTTTACGGCATGTGCGCCGTGCGTGACCGCTTGATCAGTCATACTGCTTCATCTCGGTTTTATTCCCCTTTACCTTTCCTCTTCCCCAGAAGTATATCGATTCCGAAATCTGCAATGCAAACAGAAACGACAGACAACTGATACTGAAATCTATCTTATCATATCCGGCTTTGGCAACTGCCCACCAGACAATTAAAAGCAGAGCAACAAGCTTAAACAGAAAACCACCGACAAATGAACCCATGAAGAAGTTCACGGATCCGGAATAGAACGCTCTATACAAAATTATGAACGGAATCAGCATCACAGCAAATGACGACGCCATCCCAAGAATCTTGGTTTGATTTATGACGACACTTCCTGTCATTGCCGAAATCGCAATCGCAATCAATATTGAAAACGCAATGTACATATAAGCTTTAGTCATCGTTTTCATCTGCTCTTTCTTTGCGCTTCCGCTGTAGTTCATTCAGGGTTCTAATTAGATGAAAAAATCCTGTTGCGCCTCCCAGAAATGTCCCTATTATCGCAAATATCGGAGTAGTACTAATTTTTTCATCCAACCAATAGCCACCGAAAAAACCTCCCAACATTACAATCGCCAATGTCAATCCCAAGTGGGTATAAGCGGTTGCTCCTGTCCAATGTTCGCGTGGTGGCATATTTTTTTTACGCTCTTTTGTGAAAAAAAGAGTTTGTTCTGTCAAAAAAAATAACTATGTAGTCGTGGTTGTCGCAACCGCGACGTCGGGCTTGAGACAAGCCCAACTACAGGATGATCTTGTGATATCCTACCACGAAGTACATGAAAATCACGAAGAAAAAATGGAAACTTCGTGCTCTTCGTGACCTTCGTGGTGGTCAATAATAACTAAGCTATTTACAGATAAGTCCTAAGACTAATCTTCCGTCAACGTAATCTTGCCCGGACGACGCAATCTACCTGTCTGGGCAACACCACCCTGACTGCCCATTTCACTCTGTCCATTGAACTGAGCACCCTCCTGCACCACCAGTATCATAGTCTTCAGATTGCCGTTCAGCGTTGCGCTCTTCTCAAGTATCGTCCGACCGGATGCGCTCAGGTTTCCGGTTACCTTTCCGCCCAGGATAATATGATTGGCTGTAATATCACCGTCAATAATTCCACCTGAACCTACGGTAACAGTGTCGGCAGAGGTGATCTTTCCGGTCACCTTTCCGTCAATCCGAGCGGAGTTCTTGATTTTCAGGTCTCCCGTGAGATCGGCATCCGATCCGATTAATGTTGAAAGTTCACCGCTTCTTAGGTTGATATTACTTTTTGCCAAATCTAACGCCTGTTAATGCTAAGCTTGTCGCTTAGAGATTCTTGTTTTCAGAATTTCCGGATTGAACGAACTCAAGTGGATCTACCGCTACGCCATCCTTCCAGATTGCAAAATGAAGATGGGGTGCACTCGAATGTCCCGAAGTACCGAGCAGAGCGACAACCTCACCGCGCCGAACTTCCTGACTCTCTTTTTTCAGATTGACACTGTTGTGACCATACAGAGTTACATAACCGTTTCTGTGAGAGATCAAAAGACAGTTGCCCATGCTCGGTGTCCAATCTGAAAATACAACTCTTCCGCTCGCAGCCGCTTTGATCGGCACGCCGTTTTTAGCTGCGATATCTATCCCTCGATGGCTGCGCTCCGGAAACAGAAAATCTTCAAAAAACGCCTGGGATATAAACCCGTCAACCGGCATCAGTGTCGGCATCTCATACGATGTTATTCCGGCTCGAAAGAAATCATCTTCAAGAAGACCCTCAGCGGACTCGGACAGTTGACTCTCCGCATAAGCACTGCCAAGGGACAGTGATGTATCTGCATCAATTGACCTGCCGAGTTCCAGATGACCGCCGAGTGTGCGGACGATCTGAGCCAGTATCTGACGGCTCTGATCAACCTCACGCGCCACGCGGATTATCCGGCGATTCTCAAGCTGCAACCTTGCGTTCTCGGACTCCAGAGAACTGTAATCCAAAGCTCGTCGTGCCAAATCCGACCAGCTTACAGCACCGATCACAACCGCAACCAATGTTGCCACAAGCAAAACAATCCCGATTCGCAACCAAATCATTGGCAGCCGCAAACGTCGGGACTGTCCTTCGCCATCGGGGACGACGATTACATCAAGCCATCTTGCCAGTGTTCACACCTCAATTCATTCACCAAGTGAAAGTAATAACAAATCGAATGTCAAATCAACCCCTTTTATCAAATAAATCCGGTCGGATTAAACTTTCTATCTAAAAATGCACGTGGTTTAAATTTGTGGTGATTTTGTAGTCGTAGTTGTCGCAACCACGACGCCATAGAATTGTCATCCCTTGCTCGTGTGGCACGGGCTACTTGTTGCCCGTGTCTCTTTACTGTAAGGGAACACGGGTAACAAGTAACCCGTGCCACATATATTATCTGTCCCTCATCCCGCTGCGAGTTCAAACAAACCACCTGCAAAATATATGTCCTTCTGAACTTGCGAGAGAGGTTTACCCTCAGCGATCAATATCCCGTCAGGACGGGAAATCGAACCGTCTTTCAGATTCAATACAACCTCCTCTTTGTCAATGACACCGGACGTGGTTATCCCAGGTGATTCAATCAACGGCAATCCGGCATTGATGCAGTTACGTTTGTAAATTGCTCCGAACGATTCACCGACAATTGCGACAACTCCGAGACCGATGAAGCCGTCCACAGCCTGCTGACGTGAGGAGCCACAGCCGAAGTTGTGACCGACAATCAGGATGTCACCAGGTCGGCTCTCAGCGGGATACCGCTCCCATCCATCAAGGTTGTCAAAAATGTACTGTCCCATCTCATCAAGATCGGTGATATGCAGATACCTATTATGAAAAATCATATCAGTATCCACATCCGCCACCGGAACAAGACGGATTCTTCCTTTTAATATAAGACCGCTACTGTTATCCAAAATATTCCCTTTATGGCTATTCAGCCTCAATAATTTTAATCTTCAATTCACCTATCAAACCCACCAACTTGATCGCATCGGTCATATCACCCGATGTCAATGCGATTCGAGCTGCATCGGCTCGTCCCAACCCCAATGTCGGATCAAACTCTATCCATTTGCCGTCAACGAAAGATGCGGGCCATGCGTGATAGAAGAACTGTCCGTTCTGATACACCACACCGAGCTGGATGCGCGTCGGAATTCCAATTGACCGTGCCATCGCTGTAAACAGAACACTGTGCTCGTTGCAGTCACCTTTAAGATTGTTCAGCACAGCCAGAGCTGATGGAATTCCGGCAGACGGATGCTTTCTAACCTCCCGAAACACCCATTCAGCAAGAGCATTCAGACTGTCTGCAAGGTTCGTTTGACCGCTAACCGCTTCCTGTGCGGCATCTTTAATCTTTTGATTGCGGCTTTCGATAAAAGGTGCATCCCTGACATATTTGTCAATATCTGTTTCGACTCCACCAATGGACACATTATTTGAAACTTCTACAATTCTCTTCTCAGAATCTATCATAGTCTGATGATCGCTGCAATTTACAACTTCATTAATAACACCTTCATCATTTACTTCAATCAGTTTGTAACGTCCGCGAGTTACTTTACGAGGCTCTTTAATTTCTTCACCGAACGGATGGATGGCATAGATGGAAAGGAAATCCACTGAGCCTCCGCCGTTTTCAAATTTCAGTGCCTTGTCCATCGGTCTTCGCCGCATCGTCATACCCATCGGTCCTCGTTCGCTGACAATGTTAAACTGTTCATCAAGCAGCAATGTGCTCTCAAATCCAGCCATCTGGGTAGTTAGCTTGTGCATTCTGGTGACTCCGCCCGGTTTGGACGGTGTGGGAAACTCTATCGTTCCTTTCCCGATTACTACCAGGTCTTTCATCTCCAGCGAGATCGGATCAAAACCGGACAGGATTAGAGAGTCTCCTTCATTTAATCTTCCGGAACTGAGCAACGGCTTGATGGATTGAGCAGTGTAAAGCGGATCCGGCGCAGGGATGAATTTTTCATTGGTCTGCCCTCCTGCGGTGATTTTTACCGACAGAACTCTGTCCTTGATCTCACCTTCAAACTCCGTAATATATGGGTCAACTTCGAGAAAACCGTTAAACGACAACATCGCTAATGTACTGTCCGTCTTGACATCCATGCGCAGCTTCATATCCTGACCGACACCCATCATTGACGCCTTCATGCGAGAAAATTCTCGTATGAGATAACCTCCGTCATCCTGAGGGATTAATTCTGTATTCAGGTAGCCGATCTTCTTGTTGTGGAGATAGATTCCCATCCAGTTGGATTCTTGCGGAAGCGTGACTTTGTTCAGCAGCTCAATAGGTGCACGCAGTCCACCTCGTCTGGATTGAAATGCACCCGACACGAGAACTACAACCAATCCAATCCAGATTAAATTAACTCCCCACCACATGTAACGCTTTATGTTCATCGTCTGGAAATCCGGATTCGTTTCATATCATACCGACCGATTGCCCGGTCAACCTCTTCATGCGGATTGAGATACCATGCCACCATAATGTAATCATCATTGATCGGTATCCCTAATAGCGTAGCCTCGTTTATGAACCGTCCTTCACCTGCGTTGTCAACATCGAGGTAAAAACGATAGATATCTGCCCAGCTCGCATTTCTTGCCCACGCTGCAAAATGCCTGTTTTCGATCATCTGAGTAACCGGTTGAACCACTAGATTTACGTTGCGGCGGTACAGGTATTCCATAGGAGTAATTATCCGATGACCGGGAACTACACTGAACTCCTCAGCAATCTTTGGGATTTCCGGATCCGTTAAACCGATAAGATCTATGCAGGCCAACTCTGAATAGTACGGTATTGCCCCGGCTGGACCGACTCCAAGCACAACGTCGGTTCCTCCGAACATCTCCTTCATCCGCTTGCCAATTTTATCCCAATGAAGCGGCGGTCGGTTCACATGATCGGCAAGTTCATTCACTTTCTCAACACCAAAACCGGCGATTACTCTCTTGAATCCAAAGAAGTAGTTGGGAGTTCCGAGCAGCAGCAGAACCACCAATGCTACTCTCAGCTTGGGGTCTGTGACATACCGTCGGATCACCTCTATAAACACGATCATCAGGAAGGACCAGATGGCAACCAGAAATCGAAAGTCCATAAAGTCACCACCGACATACACAATGTACGAAAGCCATAATCCACAGAACAGAGCGAGATGCCCTGCTATCGGGTTATCCTTCCACAGTGACTTTACCTTCCATACGGACATCAGTATGAACGGCATATACAGGTAAGTAACGCTAAACAGATACACATAAAACAGCCCGTACCACAGACCGCTCGCACCCCGCACTTTTGCGTAATAGGAATTCGGCAGGATTGAACCGTAATAGCTCTGCTTCCACAGCAGAAAGGTCAATGAAACCAGCAGAAACGGAACCACAAACCGGCCTAAACTGCGGAGATTCCACACTTTTTGGGAAAGGAGCAGACCAACCGCAGCAGCTACCACAAGCACAATTGAATCCGGGCGGGTCAGCAATGCAAAATTCAGAATTAGCGATAGAAAGAGAATTCGTCTGTTAGTCCAACCGTCCTTCAGACCGGATGCGTAAACATATCCAGTCAACAGAAAGAGCAGCAATTGCAGCGGGGTCTCAAGCCCACTCGTTGCCAAACCCGATACACTGTAACTCGTCCCTGTTAGGATCATTACCAACAGAGACCAATTGCGGTTCTTCAGTACCTTTAACGCAAGCTGATAAGTCAACAGGAGGCAAGTTATATGAAGGACGAGCCCCATGAGGTAGGTTGAGGTCTCCGGCGACACCCCCATCCACATAAAACCAACTATGAGCATCGTCCAGGAGAAGTTTGAGTACCCCTCAACCCGCTCGCCGATGTTCCATACGAGACCGTGACCGTCTATTAGATTTTTGGCGTAGCGAAAGGAGATAAATGCGTCATCCATCAGGTAGTGACGACGCAACGTGTAGAACAGCAAAACCGCAACTATCAACCAAAATATCAGCCTGTAATTATCTTCGTAAATCTTTCGCCATTCATCCATATTGCTATTTCACATAAATTGAGTTATTCATAAACCTGTAGTCAGGGTTGTGTTCACCTTCTACAAATTGCTTATCGCAACCGCAATACCGTTCAGCGCAGCAAAACAGATAACCATCGTACCGACCACAGTGATCGCACGTTGAAAGGATACACTGTATAAAAATGACATCCCGATAGCGAGCAGCCACGCCTCCCATATCACAAACAGATCAATTAATGACAGAAAGCCGTAGAAGTAGCTGCTGTGCATTGAATCCGGCAGGAACCAGGCAGGTGAAGTCGGGATCATCCACTCACTGTTGATCAGCTTCAACGGCAAGTTCAGCAGCAGCGGTATCACGCTGACGATTCCCGCCCACGCAACCATCCCAAACATGATGCGGAACCCTACACCTCCCCCAAACCCGAACTTTCCGATCAGAAACAGCACCAAAGTTGTGGCAGCCACACTTGCCGTCACAACAATCGGAGCTTCAACAAATGCCATGTACGGTGCCGAACGGCTGAGTGACTGCAAATCTTCTTTCGCTTCTGTAACTGAGACTCCCCTTTGATCGGCATACCACTGCCTGAATTCCTCCGACCTATATTCCTCTCGCATGTCAGACACCATCGTAAGCCTTACCAAAGCTAACGCCAATGCAACCAAAACGACAGGCACCCAAGCTTCGGCATTGTACGTCACCCTCGGCAGAATCCGGCGCGGTGCTACCAGCACTCCCACAATCCGGGCAAACTGAACGCTCAGGAAACCGGGCTGGATTTCAGAAGATGACGAATTGTCAGGATCTTCTACCGTAATGTTCCCGTTATTTTGTGGTGTGGTCATTGACTCGGAAACTCAAAACTGTTCGTGATTCTGTTTCTGTTGTGTGATCTCGTCCTCTGTTCTCTGTTTAACTGAGCAGGATCAATTGCCAGAACTTCATCCTTTATTTTCAGCAGATATTCTCGTGCGGATTCAGCATCATTACCAATCTCGCCGTCCAGAATTGCATCTTCTATTCTTCCTTTCAGCACACCGATTGCCGGACCGGGCTCGATATTGCATAATTTCATAATCTCATCGCCGCGAATCGGAGACTGAAACTTCCGCATCTTGTCTCTCGCTTTAACGTCCGCCATGTGAGTCTCCATCTCACCGAAATTCTTTAGATAACGGACGACCCGCTTGGGATTTGCGGTGGTTATGTCCGCCCGGCACAGGACCAGTTGATCGTCAAGGTAATCTCCGGCTTCGACCATCAATCTGCGGATTGCGCTGTCGGTCACGCCCTCGCTGGTCAGGTTAACCGGTCGCATGTGAAGCTGAACCAGACTTGTGAGCCGTTGAGCCTGCTTCTTTCCGATGCGAAGTCTTCCGGCGATTTTACCGGTCATCCTGGCACCGACCACCTCATGCCCGTGAAAAGTCCAGCCGTTTATCTTGTCAAACTTCTTCGTAGTTGGCTTTCCTATATCATGCAGGAGACCCGAAAGTCGCAGAATCGGGTCGTCACTTCTGTCAGCCACATTCTGCATGACTTTTAGAGAGTGGTTCAGAACATCCTTGTGGTGATGCCTGCCGACCTGATCCACTCCAGCCATCGCAGTCACGTCAGGTAAGATCAAATCCATGATACCACAGTCTATCAGCAGCTTCATTGCCCTTACCGGATCGGAACCGGCGAGCATCTTCATAAATTCATCGCCTATCCGCTCTTTGGCTACAATCGAAAGACGCTTGACATTGGTAACAATACCCTGATAAGTGCGCCTTTCAATCTTAAATCCGAGTTCAGCAGCGAACCGAATCGCCCGCATCATCCGCAGTGGATCGTCGGAGAATGTATCGCCGGGATTCTGAGGTGTCCGTATAGATTTCTTTGACAGGTCATCAATGCCGTCAAAAAGATCAATCAGCTCACCTGAACGAGGTCCTGTTATGCCGTATGCCAGTGCATTTATCGTGAAATCGCGCCGTTTCAAATCCTGCTCGATGGGAGCCGGAGTCACTTCGGACGGTTTACGGGAGTCGGGCAGATAGCTCTCCGCTCGTGCTGTGGCAAACTCAAAGCTGCAATTGTCTGTTGTAACAAGTGCGGTTCCGAACCGTGAGTAGATCGCCACCTTACCGGCGTTCAGAGAACGGGCAGCGTCAGTCGCCAATTTTGGGGCATCACCCACAACAGCGAGGTCAATGTCACCTACTTCCCTTCCCAACAACGAATCACGCACGCACCCACCGACCGCATACAGCTCATGTCCTCTCTTTTGAGCTGCATCAATAATCTCGGTCGGCAGCAGCTTATCAAGGCTGTTTTTAACTAAATCTATGTTCAAAGCGAAGACTATGATTTCTGCTGCCAGATCGCCGCACCTGACAGTTTTCTACATGATATTGTGCTAATTAAATTGTCAGCCACGGCGGGTTGACAACGGGAAATTAATACTCCCCGACACTTAACCTATAAAACTTTGGTCAGTACCTCTGACGGGAGCTTAAATTTTACTTTTTCCTCAATTCCACTCATCACTTCCACGACGGCGGTTTTATCAAAGTCTTTGAGGTACTCCACAACCTCCTCGACCAGAACCTCCGGTGCGGAAGCTCCTGCAGTGATACCGACTTTTTCGACGCCGATCAGCCACTCATCTTCAATCGCATCAGCGCTGCCGATTAGGTAAGATACGGTTCCAATTTTGTCACCGAAGTCCCGCAAACGGCTTGAATTGGAACTGTTCTGCGCACCGACAACCAAAAGCAGGTCAACCATCCCGGCAAGTTGTGCAATCGCATCCTGTCGGTTTTGCGTTGCATAGCAGATGTCACTGAGATCCGGTCCCTTGATGCTTGGAAAGCGCGCGCTCAACGCTTTCAGAACGTCACGAGTATCGTTGACGCTTAGCGTCGTCTGAGTCACATACGTCAGTTTTTCCGGATCATCAACTTCCAACTGCTCGACATCCTCCGGTGTTGTAATCAACAGAACTCCCTGCTCCACTCTTCCTGACGTACCGATGACTTCGGGATGCCCCTCATGTCCGATCAGGATTACCTGATTCCCGTCACGTTCTCCGCGGCGAGCCTCATTGTGCACGCGTGTCACCAGAGGACAAGTCGCATCAATTAAAGGGAGATCACGCAGTTTAGCAGAATCCTCGACCTCTTGAGAAACACCGTGAGCGCTGAAAATAGTTATAGACCCAGCCGGGATTTCGTCTATTTCCTTGACAAAGATCGCGCCCTTTTGCCTCAGGTCATCCACGACATATCTGTTATGAACGATTTCGTGACGGACATAAACCGGTGAACCGTACATATCGAGAGCCCTTTCGACAATCTCAATCGCCCGGTCAACTCCGGCACAGAAACCTCGCGGCTGTGCGAGTATAATCTGCATAACCGTTAAGCCGGCTTCGGTTTTGTGTGAGGAACTTTCGCGTGCCACCCTTTTATGCCGACATAAACCACAATCGCTTCAAATATCAAAAATGCAATCAGCAGAGGTGGAACCTGTGCTGATTCACCCCCGGCATACGAATGCAGCCCTGAAAGGAGATAATTGACACCGTAGTATGTCATCAGAATAATCGGAAACACACCGATTGCCGCGAGTGCCAGACCGCGCGGTTTGAGCCACCCGGCAAACCGGGCATGTGCCACACCGAGATAAGCAAACCACGATATTAACGCCCAGGTCTCCTTCGGATCCCATCCCCAGTAGCGTCCCCAGGCTTCGTGAGCCCACACACCACCGAGCACGGTACCGGCAAAGATTAACAGCATAGAGAATTGAACCGCTCTGTAAACAGCATCCACAGTGGCATTGAACAGTTGTCGGTCGTTCGGCTTGAACGCTTCAACACCGAGCGCCACATGCCCCAGCACCATTGCCAATGCAGCGGTGGCATAGCCTGCCATGATGATTATTACGTGAATTGTCAGCCAATATGACTGGAGAGCAGGCGCAAGGGTGTCTATTCCGGGGGATAGTCCGGCACGGTCAGCGATTAACAGTGCTGCGAATCCGCTGAATGAAATCGCTCCGAGCACCAAGCCGCGCAATCTGCCTTTGGAGAATGTCAGACCAAACAGCACCAACAAAGCGACCAATGTGATCAAGCTCTCGTAAAAGTTTGACCACGGTGCGCGATCGCCTATATAGGTTCTGAGGAGTAAACCGATTACATTAACAGCAAAACCGGCTGCGATGATCCAGCCTGATACGAAAATCAGACGTGACGACCAACCGATCAGCGAACCGAGCAGCAATATGAAAGCAATTAGATACAGATTTCTGCCAAACTGTATCGGTCGGTAGCTGTTGTACATGATCTCAGCGTCAAACCGCTTCAGACGTTTCTCACCGGGGTTCCAGCGTGCGCGAATCAATCTGTTCAGTTGAGCACTTAACTCAACCAATTGACCGTAATGTCCGGCATGCAGTGCGTGAACCATGCTGAGCACACCTGCCTGAATACCGACCGCAACCGTATCTTCAGCAGCTACGGAATCGAGCAGCGACATCCATGTCCCGTTCGGGTCGTTCGCATCCGGGATATAGCCCGGAACCTGATTGGACAGAAGGCTGTACAGATGACCTGCTTTGTTCAGCACTTTTTCCGCGCCGGACTGTGCGAGAGTGGTCTTCCCGTCCTGAGATTTTATCCGGGCTGACTCCTGAGCCAGATGCATCAGTTTTCCCATAGACAAAATTTCGTCGAGGCTGTACTCAATCGGTTTGTCTTTCATCCCAAGCTCGTCGCGCAGCGGTTCATAATTCAGCTTGAACAGCTTTTCACCATAAGCAGCTTGAGGATCAGCCATCCAGCGCATGACTGTTTCAGTTGAGGTCTCACCCTTGAGCGACTGCTTTCCGGTAACGCCAAGTATTATTTCCCGCGCGAAACTCGAAAACGGGGTCATGCGACCCTGATACTGTACCGGCAGATTATCAAGATTTTTCGGTAGTTTCGCAGCTTGCAAAGGGAACAGTGCAGCCAAGCCAACGAACACCAAAAGAAAATATATATTAAAATTTCGCATTTGTTTTTTTCAGTATTAAGTGTATAAGTGTAGTCGTAGTGTCTCTGTAATCGTAAAGTATCTGTAGTCGTGGTTGTCTCAACCTCGACAGCTTGCCATTATTGTTTCGACTTCGGTGAAGGCGGAAACTTTTCCGTCAGCCATTTTCTCAGGAAGAACATCGCTATTAATCCGATGCCTACCGTCAGGAATCCTGCATAACTGATCGGTGTGCCGGGATCTTTGTTAGCCCCAAGTATGGTCGCCCGGTCGTCACCCGGAATGAAGGATGCTTGAGAAATATTCCATCCGTTTTTCACCAGCGGATGATTTACTCGGATTGCTAAAGTGTCACGTTCTCCGGTTTCCTGATCGAGCATCCTGATGTAGCTGACAAAATCGGATGCCTTGCCGGATCCTGGGTAGTATTTTACCGAGAAGCTGTCCAGTTCGAGTTGAAAACCGAGTGGTGCTTCCATAGCAACAGGTGTGTCAAGAAACAGCCTGACCGCTTCCTCAGGTTTATCGGATCGCAGGAGTATCTGTCCCTCAAGAGTCGTCCTATGCGACACTATTGCACCTGCCATAGTAAGCAATATCCCGACATGAGTGATCAACCATGGGATTTGATGAATCCTGTACGGCGCTCGCAGCAGAGTACACGCTGTCAGATTCAACGCAAGTGCAACGATCAGCAAGTCCATGTACCAGCCGTGGAACCCCCTTTCCATAGCGGCATCATGACCCTCCTGAGCCTCAATGTATGTCGCATACGCCATGATAATCATCATCCCGACAAGAATGATGACCGTCCACCTGAGGTGACCTGCCTGTTTAAGAATCTTTGTTGAAACGTTTTTTTCGGGCATGTATTTGAAATAATTATTTCTTGGTTAGATGGATATAGCTCACTTACTCGCTGGTGTTTGCCAGTTGAATCTCTTTGACTTCATCCATGCTGTTTACAAAAATATCCACAAGTTCCGGATCAAAATGAGAACCCTTTCCTTCCTCAAGGATCATTACTGCATTGTCGTTGGTAAACGCATCTTTATATGAGCGTACACTTGTCAGCGCGTCAAACACATCGGAAATTGCACAAATCCTTCCAAACAACGGAATTTCATCACCGACCAAATTGTGAGGATAACCGCTTCCGTCCCATTTCTCATGATGAGTCAATGCAATGGTTTGACCTGTCTGAATCAGCTCTGATTGAGAATGCGTCAGAATCCGTGAGCCGTATTGAGTGTGTTGCTTGATGATACCAAACTCTTCTTCAGTCAGTTTTCCCTTTTTCAGCAGAATATCCTCCGGTGTGCCGATTTTTCCGATGTCGTGCATCGGACTGGCAAACTGAACTAACTCCACTTCACCGGGGGGCAGATTCAGCTTTTTGGCAAGCAAAGCGCTGAACAGACTCATCCGCTTGATGTGATTTGCAGTGTCAAGGTCCTTAAACTCCGCCGCGGCTACAAGGCATTGAATGGTTTCCAATTGCGTGCTTCTGATCCTTCGCTGGGATTCAACCACATTATCGAGGGCTCTTCGCAGATCAGCCGTTCGTCTCTCGACTATGGTTTCCAGTTCTCCTTTATATCTCTTCAGATCATCGTTTGCTTTTTTAATCTTGAGAAGCGAAGCAACCCGAATGCTGATTTCGACCGAATCAAACGGTTTTGCGATGAAGTCGTTTCCCCCGGCTTCAACCGCACGGAGCCTGTCATGCTGAGAAGCCATACCTGTGATAAAGATGATTGGAACGTCACCCGCATATTTGTCCTGACGAATCTGCTTTGCCACTTCAAAGCCGTCAAGCCCGGGCATTTCCACATCAAGCAGTATCAGATCTATATCGAGAACAAGCTTCGATAACGCCTCAAATCCGTCAGAGGCGGTTTCCACATCATAATTGTGCGAATCCATCAATTCGCCAAGCACTTCCCTGATTGAGGGATCATCATCTACGATTAGAATTCGTTTTTTCAGATTTGATTGGGTATATAGGCTGTCAGTCATTGATGCTCCCTATTCCTGATTTCGGCAGATGCTGTTAAAAATTACTCAGATGCTTAAGATAAAGAATTTCACTCATCCGTAGCAACGTTTTCGCTGTCAAATTCATCACATACAAGTTTCAGTTCACGCTTGAAAGCCGGCAGCAACTCCGACTCAGGGATAGAATGAATAATTTCCCCTCTGCGGAGGATCAAGCCTTTACCCTTACCTCCGACCACACCGATATCAGCATCGCGTGACTCACCCGGTCCGTTAACAACGCAGCCCATCACCGCCACCTTGATCGGATGTTCAATGCCCTTCAGAAGCTTCTCGACTTCGGCAGTCAGATCGAACATATCTATCTCCAACCGTCCGCATGTCGGACAGGAGACCAGCTCGGCACTCCTGCGACGGACACCTGACGCTTCCAGAATCCACCAGGCAATATCAATCTCATCCTCAGGCTCAGACGTCAGCGACACCCTAATCGTCTCTCCGATGCTGTCGAGAAGTAGTGACCCGATACCCATCGCCGATTTGATCGAGCCGTAACCGGGGAGCCCGGCTTCTGTAATCCCGAGGTGCAGCGGAATATCTGACTGCTTGCGCAACAGGCGGTTCGCCTCGACCATCACTTTGGTCTCGGTTGCTTTCATTGAGATCACGATGTCTCGAAAGCCTTCCTGTTCCAGCAGCTCGACTTCACGAATTGCAGCGTCAACCATTCCCTGCGGGGTCACCTCAAAGTTGTCGCGTTTGAGGATGTCATCTGGCAGCGAACCTGAGTTCACACCGATTCGGATCGGGATACCGGCTGATCCCGCCGCATCAACCACCGCTTTGACCCGCTCCTGTGAGCCGATATTCCCCGGGTTGATGCGCACTTTGGCAACACCTGCGTCAACCGCTTCCAAAGCACGCATGTAATGGAAATGAATGTCGGCGACAATGGGGACTTCTGCCTCTTTGACAATGTCGTGCAGTGCTGCTGATGCTTTTACGTCAGGAACCGCTACCCGCACCAATTCACACCCCGCTTCAACCAGACGATGAATCTGAGCTAAGGTAGCCTTGACATCGCGTGTATCTGTCGAGCACATTGACTGAACTACAACAGGAGATCCTCCTCCGATGGTTAAATCTCCGACTTTCACTTTGCGGATTGAAGGGTCGCTGCTGTAGCGGATCTCTTTGAAATCTATATTTGTAAGATTGTTCATCTCAATTATGATTATGTACCTTGTAGCAATTGTTTGATAAGAGTGTAATAACTGTAGTCGGGCTTGTCTTAACCACGACTACAAATCCAACTCTCCATCTGTTTAATCAGTGAGTTCTTCGATCAATTCATCTATTCTATTGTAATGATATTCATCGTGCTCAGCCTCAAAATAGAGCATATCAACCAACCTCATCGGCTTGTTCAGACGAGGGTGATGAGCTGACTTGCCAAACATGTCATCAGGATAGGACTCAAGCCTCATCACAAGCTTGCCTCGTTCGGTTTTGAACTCTTCGACTACTGTTGCAATTGACTTGGCGTTGTGGTTGGCATCATGCGTTTTTGTGCCTGACATATCAGCCGGTCGCAACACTTTTGCATCCGATTCATAGTCATCTAACCGTCCAATGAAAAGCTCCTCAACGTCAGCGAGATGCCCGACATGTTCCTGAATAGACCATGCAGACCCTTCACGAGTTGTTAATATCTCGCATTCCAGCGGAATAATTAGTTGTTCAATCCGATTTGGCATTTCCTTTAACCTCTGAATGAATACCCTGTACTCATCGGGAGGAAAATCAAAATCGAATTTCTTGTCCGCCCATAGTGTGCTTGTTGTCACAATTTACCTCTCAGATTATGAATGTCACAGCTCAAACCTGTTTCCTTTCGGACTCCTTCTTCAATTCATCCCAAACTTCAATAGCACGGCGCAGGTGTGGGATTGTAATCGAACCACCGACTACCAACCCGATACCAAGTGCTTCATCCAGCTCCTCGTCTGTCAAACCTTCCTCGTGACAACGCTCGATATGGTAGCGGATGCAGTCATCACAGCGGAGTACAAACGATGCGACCAATCCGAGCAGCTCCTTGGTCTTAACGGGCAGTGCGCTGCCCTCACGGTAAACCTGAGAATCGAGGCTGAAAAATCGTTTTATCGGTAATCCACTATATTTCATTACGAGGTCGTTCAACCGATCCCGCTCACTATGAAACTGCTCATTGGTCTGAAATTGCTTTGACATTTCTTTTCACCAAATCCTATTCTATTGTAGTAATCTACCTTTGATATGAAGGTATAGCTACATTATATTGTCGGATTGACTATAGTTACAGAAATAATACGAAAATAAAAATTAAACAGTTAATCTAATCCGCTTAACCGGAGAACATTATGAAAAAAGTCGCTGTTCTGTTACTTGCGTTGCTCGCTCTCTCAACTCAGGGAGAGGCTCATAAGCAATTTATCGCCCCATATTATCTGCAATCCGATTTCCTGACAACAGCACCGGGTGTTGCAGGAGATGCCGGCGGTGGCTTCTTCAACCCGGCAGTTTGGGGGATGATGGATGGACCGGAAGTACAATTCTTCTGGAACGACCGTAAAGCCAATGAAGGTGATCCACAAAGCTGGGCTGTATCACTTGGCAGCAAAGGAATCGGCTTTTCCGCTCAGGAGTGGAATTATCCGACACTTCTCGATCCAACCGTGGAAAACAAGCTGACCGACTACAATATCGGACTCGGTTTTGGCGATCAGGAGTACAGCTTCGGGCTCGGATACGGCTGGTCGAGCGGCAAGATGGACAGTGGATATGAGCGGGAGCAGACTATATCTTTCGGTTTACTCGGTCGTCCATGCAGATATGTGTCTTTCGGATATGCAGGTCACGCCTCCGTCAAAAATGACGAGATGATGCGGTCACAGCTTGATCTTGGGGTTCGACCGTTCGGCACAAGCTTGATCACCCTGTTCGGTGATGCGGCGATGCTGAGCGACCAGAATTTCGGCGACGTCGAATGGGCTGCGGGGGCTGAGATTGAACCGATACCAGGAATCAAGGTGAGTGGTAAGTTCATGCACGGTGGCGCATACATGACCGGAATTTCGGTCTCGTTCGGAACGGATGCCTTCTCGGTCACAAGCCACTACGACAAGAACAACAAGCAAACATACAACACGTATGGCGTTCGTTCGGGACTCACTGCGCCGAACATCTTCATGCCAATGGTCATGAAGGACAAGAACTATCTGGAATTGACGTTCGACAATCGAATCAAGTACAGACGGTACAAGTTCTTTGACAATGACGGATATACGCTGATGGAACTGCTTGACCTCCTTGAGAGAGCTAAGAACGATCCCATGATTGCCGGACTGTCAATCAAGATCACTGATCAGATGACAGGTTCAATTGAACTGGTGTGGGAGGTTCGGGAAAAGATCAAAGAGTTTCAGGCTGCAGGTAAAAAGGTGGTCGTGTGGTTTGAGCGTGGTGGAATGACGCAATACTATCTCGCCTCAGTAGCTGACAAGATCATGGTCGAACCGGAGACGGTTGTAATGCTGCAAGGTTACAACATGGGTCGTACTTTCTATAAAAGCATGCTGGACAAGGCAGGGATCGGTGTTGATGAATTTCGGTTCTTTGAATACAAATCTGCATTTGAAGCTCTGTCCCGTACATCAATGACCGAAGCGGACAAGCAGCAGCGTTACGAACTTGTCGAAGGGTTTTATGACACCTATCGCGCTGACATCTGCGAGAGCCGCGGTATCACACCGGAACAGTTCGATCATATTGTGAATGAAGTGGTGTTATTGTCTGCAGATTCACTGCTTGCCTACAACCTCGTGGACACTACCGGTCGCAAAGATGCTTTTAAGGATTTTATCACCGAAATTGCAGGCAAGGAGAAAGCCACCATTGGCAAAAAGCGGTTCATGATGATGCAGGCTGATGCCAAAGAGTGGGGTGTACCGCCTCAGATTGCAATCATCTATGCGCTCGGTCCTTGTTCAATGGATGATGGTATCAACGCACGTCGTTTGGAAAAGACTATTAAAAGTGCTCGTGAAAATAAACACGTCAAAGCAGTGGTGCTCCGAGCTGATTCCCCCGGTGGTGACATTCTTCCGTCAGATATAGTCGCAGTTGAGCTGAAGAAGACTGCCGAGAAAAAACCTGTGATAATATCACAAGGTCGGGTTGCCGCATCGGGTGGATATTGGATTTCGATGTATGGAGACAAGATTGTCGCATCACCATGGACGATCACCGGATCAATCGGTGTTATTGGCGGCTGGATCTACAACAACGGTTTGGGTGAAAAGATCGGCTTGACCTATGACCACACTCAAAAAGGTAAACATGCTGACCTGGGTCACGGTATTGTTCTGCCTCTGTTGGGAGCGACTATCCCAGATCGAAAAGTAACTTTGGAAGAAAGAACAATCATCGAGATGAACATCCGTACTTGGTATAAGCAGTTCGTCGAGCGTGTAGCTGAAGGTCGCGGTATGGAGTTTGATGCTGTGCATGAAGTGGCTCAGGGGCGCGTCTGGACAGGAACTGCCGGGCTGGAAAACGGACTGATTGACGAACTCGGTGGGATGGAAAAGGCTATTCAAATGGCGTTTGACGCAGCCAAGTTCAAGTCGAACCGTCCATATAAGTTGATAGAGATGCCGGGTAAGGGGAAGTTCGATATGAGCATGTTCGCACCAAAGCTGCTCGGGGTTGAGAATCCGTTCGGTAGCAAGTTTATCGAAACCGATGCGATGAGATATTACCGCATGATGCTGGAAGCGAACGGCAGACCGTTGACAATGCTGCCTCCTGAGCTTCATGACGATTATCGTAAATCTATTGAGGATTAACAGAATTTACATAAAGGGGCACGCTGAGCATGTCCCTTTTGTTTAGCCCATGCCACACGACGAGGACATGCAATATCTTTCGTCACTTCAACACAAAACTGCCTGAATCCCTTTGTGGTGCTGTGTTTGAGCAGGTGACGAAGATGTGACGAAGTGTGACGGAACAGGAAAATGGCGGTGATGGGATTTATAACAGATTGAAAGGGTTAAACAGATTTAGTTTAGAGTTCAACCTTTAGGTTGGTAGAAGAACACGCTGAAGCATGAACTATAAACTTCCGATCACTACAACGAGTAAATTAAGGGAGTTCAACCAGAGACCGGTAATTTCAATGGTTTACTGGATTCCCGCCTGCGCGGGAATGACGGTGTGATTTTCAGCAGAAAAAGCAGATATCCTTGGCTTCGTAGAAGCGGGGCTACATTAAAAGATAATTGAACGACAATACAGCATACCAAATTGACACCTTAACCAGTTTAGCCACCTCCTGCACCGGCTCTCCCCCCGACAGCATCGTCCGCTTGAAAGGTGATGCATCGAAGAGGGCGATCTACCGGATCAGGTTTGGTGATGATAGTCTAATCGGGATTTACGGACCTGACAAAGCTGAGAACACTGCGTTCCTCGGGTTTAGTGAAACTTTCAAGCAGTTGGATCTGCCTGTGCCTGGGGTATATGCAGTAGATGAATCCGGTCTTGCTTACCTATTAGAAGATTTGGGCGATACAACTCTGTTTGAGTATTTAGAGCAGCAGCGTAACTTGAACGGTGGTAAATTCCCGTATAAAGAGCTGCGACCTCTGTATCGTGAAGCAGTCGCACAATTGACCCGTTTCCAACTGCTCGGTGCGGACAACATTGACTATTCACTATGCTACCAACACGCTGAGTTCAACGATGAAGCGTGGCGGTTTGATCACAACTATTTTGTAACCTGTTTTGTCAAATCATTGCTGCCCGATTCGGTTGAGCTATATTTGATCGAGATTGATCTGGCACAGCATCGGTCACTTCTAAAGTCAGCAAATCGTAGTTATTTTCTCTATCGCGATTTTCAGTCGCGCAATATAATGGTCACCAGCAATGGACTTCATTTCATTGACTACCAGTCAGGACGACGGGGTGCGGTTTCTTATGATATAGCATCTCTGCTGTACGATGGACGAGCAAATCTGCCGCAAGAAATTCGAGATGAACTGCTGGAGCTGCATATAAATCTGATTGCTGGAAACAGTAAGTTGAATATTAATGAATTGCGATCCGACTTCACTCCGTACGCCCTGATGCGTGTCCTCCAAGCTCTCGGTGCTTATGGAAACCTCGGAATCTTACAAGGCAAGCGGGAGTATGTGAAGGGGATTCCATTTGGGCTGCGGAATGCATTGTACCTGATTAACAGTGATGATAGACTCACCAAACTGGCAGCATTGCATGATATACTCAATCAGATTCAATCCGAAAAACGATGGGAATTGTATGAGCACTAATGATAACCTGCTAATACGCATCTACAGCTTCAGTTATCGTAACAGTGAGCCGATCCCTGATCCGACAGGTAACGGTGGAGGATTCGTGTTTGATTGCCGTGCGCTGCCCAATCCTCACGGGGACGAGAAACTGCGACCGTTGACCGGACTGGATGCGCCTGTAATTAAGATGCTGTCCGATTCAGAGAAAGTCACTCAATTTGTGAATGATGCACACCGGATGGTGGTTACTTCGGCTCAATCCTATCAAGCGATGGGTTACACTAATCTATCTGTCATGTTTGGCTGCACAGGAGGCAGGCACCGCTCGGTTTACTGCGCTGATCTACTTACAGACAGGCTTAAGAAAGATGGCTTTGAATGCAGAGTGATACATTGGCAGCTTGAGTTGAAGACTGAGAAGTTTACGGTCAGACGAGGGATGATTCTCGCTGCTGGACTCGGAACTCGATTGAAATCATTGACCGAACACACTCCAAAAGCATTAATCGAAGTCGGTGGCAAAACGATGCTGGACTGGACTCTCGAACGAATGACCAAAGTCGAATGCAGCGAGGTTGTGGTGAACGCACATCATCATGCGGATCAGATCGAGTCTTGGAGGAGACAGGACTTCTGTAGTCGTGGTTGTCTCAACCACGACGTCGGCTTTGATGAATCAAGCCCCTACCGAGTAATAATTTCAAAAGAGGATGAAATACTCGGGACGGGTGGAGGAATTGCCAAAGCAGCTCGGTGGCTGCATGGTCCTACTCCCGTGTTGGTACACAACGGTGATGTCTGGCACGATTTCGACCTCGAAAAGTTGTACGCTGCACATAAGCCGGACGATATGGCTACTCTTGTCTGTCAGAAGCGTGAATCCACCAGCTATCTGTTGGTTGATGATGAGAACCGAATCTGCGGACTGTCAGGCAGAAATGGAAACAGGAAGGTGGCAGAACCAATCGGTCAGGTCAGAAATTTGGGATTCGCTGGGATCCACCTCTGCTCTTACCGATTGATTGAACAACTGCACAAATCGAATCGCTCTTCAATAAGAGACACATATCTCGACCTGACTGAGCAAGGCGAAACGGTCAGGATTGTGGAGTTGGAAGGAAACTGGTTTGATATGGGATCGTCGGAGAAGCTTCAGCGATTGCGAGAGTTTCTCAAATAACGGAGAAACTCTCATAAATGTAATAGTAAATAATCACTAAAACTTAACTTTATTACGCTTTCGCGACAAAATAGCTATCTCTTTCATCTTTGCATATCTAACCAGTAGAGATCTCTTACTACGACGTGAATCAAGCCCATGAATTTCATCTGACATCTTCAAATAGTTACTGAATCGCTTTCTGTCCAGTTCGTTGCTTTCAATCGCCTGTAGAATAGCACACCCGGGTTCTGTTTCGTGTCTGCAATCGCGGAATCGGCAATTGGATATTAATTCTTCGATATCCTGAAAGCTATCTGACAAAGTCTCCTCATCTGCCCATAGCTGCAATTCGCGCATACCCGGTGTATCAATCACTATCCCCCCGTTTGGCAGGATGATCAATTCTCGCCAAGTTGTAGTGTGTCTTCCCTTACTGATAGCATCACTTACATCGCCTGTTTTTAGTTGATCACTTCCAAGCAGACGATTGATAATTGTGCTTTTTCCTGTGCCTGATGACCCGATAAAGGAGGCAGTTCTTCCTTCGGTCAAATGTTTTTCAATATAGCTAAAATCGTTGTCATTGATTGCACTTAAATAATACACCGGAGCATCCTCTGAAATAGAAGAAGCTTCTATCAAATATCGCATCGGATCATCGCATAGATCAGCTTTGTTAAGTAAGATTACCGGATCAGCTCCACTGGCTCTTATTTGTGTCAAATAACGTTCAATGCGTCTCAGATTGAATTCTGTATCTAAACCGACGATCACAAACACCGTGTCAATGTTTGCTGCTATTACCTGCTCATCTGTTTTAGTCCCTGCGACTTTCCTGGTCAGTTGACTCCTTCGTGGTAACAGTTTGTGGATAATTGCTTTTGATTCCTCAATAAGCACATTGATAATTACCCAATCACCGACTGCTGGATAGTCACTCTTCGCAACTGCGTTGAAGCTAAAGAGACCTGAAACAGTTGCAGTAAGTGTCCCTGTTTCGCTTATAAGTTCATATCGCTCTTTGTTCTCTCTGACAACACGCGCAGGAATCAGTTCATCACTCATCGCTAATTCTAAAAACTGATTCTCAAAATCCCCATCCCATCCTAATTGGTTCAAATTCACTTTAGATCTCCAAATTGTCTATTAAATATTAATTCAAATATTGCCGGACAGGATGATCCAAAATGGAGAAAGCCTCCCGGGAAAAAACCGGGAGGCTTATACAAACCTGTATATGTTCAAATAGGGTTCTTTCCTTTCAGATCTATCCTGATGTCACCAATTCTTTATTTAAAATTTTTATCATGAAAGGTCCCCTATCGTTTATTTTGTTATTCTACATAAAACTACATCTTTTTCGCTCGAATGTCAAGTAATGACAGTATCTGATAGTATATTTTCTCACGTCAATCCTAATCGGACTCCTTCTCCACATGAACCGATCTGCCGTACTCGATTCGGAATTAGTTCAGAGTACACCCTTTAGCGTGGGAAATCAATCTAAAGATTGAACTCTGAACTGTACGTCTTCAGAACATTTGGGACAGATTGTGCAATAATCTAAGGGATACT
>CAZVKN010000015.1:0-41032 GCA_964627035.1 uncultured bacterium
TTTATGTTGTATAGAGATAAAAGTTCCTTGTTTCTATAGGTGTGAATAAGAAAGGTTCATCATAAGAAAGTTCCTGAATGTCCCTCAGAATCACCGCCTCACGAAACACAATCGGCAAAAAGGATATCTCCTCTTCAACGCGTTCCTGGATGTTGCCCCGTTCAAAGTCACGATGTGGGTCAGCATTGTCATCTGCAAATTCAATCGGTGGCAGGTCATCTTTCCGGTTTCCCCCAATCGGGATCCATCGTCTAACCTTCCGTCTGCGGAGTTCTGTCTTAGCCAAATTCCCAGCTATTGTGTAAATCCATGTAGAGAACTTTGCTATCTCACGGTAACTGTCCTTATGAAGATAGAGACGAAAGAATGTCTCTTGTAACAAGTCTTGTGCAAAACTATAGTCGTTGATAATTCTATATATGAAGTTGAGCAGCGGTCCCTTATACCGCTCAACGAGTTCATCGTAGGCTTCAACAGCACCGTCTTGAAAGTTACGGATTAAAGCCTCGTCAGTAACCTTTTCGTTTCTATTCAATTACGTGCCCCGGTCAGACGTGTTAATTCCGTAACCAACATATGAACTTCAAGTTCTGCAGCACGAATTCCTGTTTTAACGTAGAAATCTCCCTCAGCTATACGTATTATACCGTTTTCGAGGGGTTTGGTTCCAATTCGCCGCACCCATTTTGCATACTTATCAAACACAAACGGGTGTAGTCCGACCTTTGCTTTACCTTTGGCAAGTCTATTTTTCCGAACATACCATGAAATCGTCCACATCTTAATGAACATCCGCTGAAGGTCTCCGATCACCTGTACTGGCTTAAAATTCCATTTCAGAAGATTATTCAACGCTTCATGAGCACCGGATAGATTGGAGTCACCGACTGCATCGGTTAGCTTCCACCGTTCATCAGGGAATGACCCTGTTCCAAGTTCCTGAATATCCTTAACGGTAATTGTATTATTCTCTCCTGTCATCAAACTCAATTGTTCCAGCTCACCGGAAAGATCATACAGATTTTGCCAGTTTACTGAGGTCAACCGTGCCATGGCTTCGGGGTCAAGTTTTTTATTTTGTTCTGACAGAAATCGGTTGATCCAACCTGAAAGATCACGACCTTTCAAAGGATTACATTCAACTCTCGGGATCTTAGTTTTGCTGATTGTCTTGTAGAATTTGGATCGTTTGTCCAGCTTATTTGCCCACAGCAGCAGACAGCCATCTGATGGGGGATCTTGGAGGTATTCCACGACCCTTTCAAGCACAGGTGCACTAATCCGCTGTGCCTGTTTTACAACGGTCAACCGCATCTGTGCAAAAACCGGAAGTGACATCAATGTTTCCGGCAAGTTCTGCGCTTCTTTACCGTAGTAAGTTGTCAGGTTAAAGTCGCGCTCCTCCGCAGTAAGCAGTTTGTCGATAAGTCTCTTTACAGCTGTTTCAGAAAGATAGTCTTCACTGCCACTGAGCAAGTAAGCAGGGCGGATCTTGCCTGCAGTAAGCTCTTTTATGAATACAGCAAAGGTCAATTTTCAGCCATCTTTACAAACCACTTTGCGAGCCTGGCCTGTGGTTCACACCTCTGATTCTCCCAACCGGCAGGATAGTTGCCGATCATCCTCTCCGGATGCCACTGAACACCGACAGTGCAACGGTCTTCCTTGCATTCAACGGCTTCGACAATTCCTTCATCTGATACTGCGGACAGTGAAAGCTCATCACTAATGTTCTTGATGGACTGGTGGTGGCTGCTGTTTACAACCTTCTCTTCATTTCCAAATAATTCCGACAGAAACGACTCTCCAATTAGCCGGATTGAATGATACCTCTCACGAAAATCTTTCATAAACATGTGAGGAGGCGCATCCTTCAACTGAGATGGGATGTCCTGATACAGATCCCCACCCATTGCGACATTCATCACTTGCAGTCCACGGCAGATCCCGAGCAGAGCCTTATCCTGCCTGCGCGCTTCCAATATCAGATTCATCTCACACCTGTCACGTCTCGGATCAATTCCCATCGAATGGTCATCTCTGTTGGTCTGATTGTAGAACAAAGGATCGAGATCAACCCCTCCGGTGCAAATTATTCCGTCAATTCGCTCGACCATTATAGCAATACTTTCTGTATCAGTGATTACAGGAAGGATAACCGGAATGCCCCCACCTGTCTCTACAAATTGGATGTAATGATTTTGAATTAAATGGAGTGCCACACCCTTTGAAAAGGTCCGATTCGGATCATTTGGCGGGCTGATATTGGCTGTAATACCGATGATTGGTTTCATTTGCGTGATTGCGTTTTTGGTTTGATTAACTTGCGCGTGAATAGACGACTCTCCCTTCGCAGATGGTCATTTCAACAACAGCATCCGACCAGTCTTGTAAACTTGTATCATAGCCTGAAATGACAGTCAGATCGGCAACAGCTCCTTCTTCTATGGTTCCATGATTTTTGGGCATTCCGGTAGCAGAAGCCCAACCCTCTGTTATCGCTTTAACTGCCTCAATAGGGGAGAGGGCTTCATTGTTGTCGAAAGTGCTTTCTTTATCTTCGTGAAATCCACAGCGGTTGATGGCAACGTGCAGATTGAGCAATGGATTAGGGCTTGCTACGGGCCAATCGCTACCTATGGCAAGGGTGCCACCTGCTTCAAGGATTGATTTCCACACAAACATTCGCCTGCATCGTTCGGTTCCGAGTCTGCCCGGCAGCCATTCGATGTCATCGAGAAGATGTACTGGTTGGATGGATATTATTGCACCACTACGAATTAGTTCATCAACTCCATCAGCAGAGATAAACTGAGCGTGTTCAATGCGGTGCTTACTGTTGATGCCCGTTTGAGGTAACTGTGCTAACACTCGACACGCCTGCGAAACAGCCTTATCACCAAGAGCGTGGATAGCGAGTCTCCAACCGGCTTCAACTGCGGGTATAAGAGTCTCAAGCAACTTATCATCATCAAAGAAAAGCAAACCGTTCTGTGTTGGATCATCATTGTACGGTTCATTCAGAGCCGCAGTTCTTGACCCGAATGCACCGTCCAAAAACAGCTTCAAGGTCTGAACACGAAATCTGTTTCCAGCGGCAACTGGAGGTTCACCGTTCCATGATTCGATTCTTCGCCAGCCGTCAATATTCAGAATTAGATTGTCTTCTCTGTCCATCCCCCAATAAAGCTTTTCAAGCTCCGGTTGAAGCACTTCGCTGACCGATGTTAAACCGAGTGATAACAGGTGGTTTTGCGCATCGAGGATGTGTTTACGCCACTGTTCATTGCTTGGAGGCGGAACAAGAGCGGTTACCGGATCCGATGCTGATTCCATCAGATTGCCGTTTGGTTTACCACTGCTGTCTCGGATAATCTTGCCGTTTTGCGGATCAGGTGTGGAACGGTCAATTCCAGCTCGGTCAAGGGCTATCTGACTGCAGCAACAGCTATGGAGATCAACGGCATGAACGATGATCGGCAGGTTGGTTTTTACTTCATTAAGTTTTTTGACATCAAGTGCGCAGAGGGATCTGTTCCAGTTGAAGGCTACAATCCATTCTTCTTTTCCATTGTCCACCGCTGCCTGAAGTGTCTTAATCACCTGTCCAAAATTCATACCCACGAGGTTAATGACACCGAGTGACTTACCCCCGACTGCCATGTGCATGTGGGCGTCGCCAAGCCCCGGCAGTAAAAGTGCGCCGTTCAGATCTGTTGCCTGAACATTAGTGTGATTTCTGAAAAGGGTATGCGAATCACCAATCTCCTTTATCCTGCCGTTTTCAATGTAAACTGCATCATGGCTTTGATAATTAAATATCTTACCATTGGCAAGCAGTAATTTGTCGGAAGATTGGTTCAAAATGAAGAAACCCGATTAACTTGAATATGAATAAACGTCTTCAATTGTCATTTGAACTGATAGCAGGTTACCTTGCAAATTCAACTGCACGAAATTCGCGTATGACTGTAACTTTAATCTGACCGGGATACTCTAAATCGTCCTGTATTCGGTTTGAAATGTCATGTGCTAGCTGTTCAGCTTCAGCGTCAGCGATTTTATCGTGTTCCACCATCACTCTGATCTCACGTCCGGCTTGCAGTGCAAAGGTCTTTGACACGCCGTTGAATGAGTTTGCAATCTTTTCTAATTTCTTAAGTCGCTTAACATAATTCTCAAGGCTGTCGCGGCGTGCCCCCGGTCTTGCTCCGGATATTGCATCTGAAGCTTGAACCAGGCAAGATATGAGCGAAGTTGATTCAAAATCGTCGTGATGTGAAGCGATGGCATTCAGTACAACTTTGGGTTCACGATACCTCCGTGCTAACTCAACACCGAGTTCCGTGTGAGTTCCCTCAGTGTTTCGGTCTATCGCTTTGCCAATGTCGTGCAACAGACCAGCCCGAGCGGCAAGCTTGGCATCCAATCCAAGCTGAACAGCCATTAAGGCTGCCAATCTGGACACTTCGATAGAGTGGAGGAGAACATTCTGTCCATAACTGGTACGAAAATGGAGTTTGCCGAGATGCCGCATCATTTCAGGATGTACGGAATCAACAGAAGCTTCGATGATTGCTTCCTCCCCGAGCTGGAGCACCCGCTCGTCCATCTCACGTTCGGCTCGCTTAACAACCTCTTCAATGCGTGCAGGATGAATTCTGCCATCTGCAACTAATTGGTTGAGGGCTAAGCGTGCAATCTCCCGCCTGATCGGGTCAAAGCAAGAGAGGGTGACCGCCTCAGGAGTGTCGTCAATTATTAATTCCACACCGGTTATCTTCTCAAAAGCGCGGATGTTTCGACCTTCGCGACCGATGATCCGTCCCTTAATTTCCTCACCGGTAATGTTAACAACGGTAACGGTAGTTTCAGCAGAATGCTCAGCAGCCGAACGCTGGATTGCCTGAACGATGATCTCCTTCGCTTCACGATTTGCCTGCATCCTTGCTTGATCACGAATATCTTTGATCATTTCAGCAGCTTCCTGCTTCGTGCGATCAATGAACTCATTTCGCAGATCATATTGAGCTTCCTCACGGCTCATCCCTGCAAGTTCGGCAAGTTTTTGTGAAGTTATCCCTTGATTTTTCTTTAACTGAGTGAGTCCCTCAGATAGCTGATTTTTCTGTTTTTCTAATTCCCTTTCTAATTTTTTCTGTTCTTTCTGTTGTCTATTGAGATTTTCTTTTTTGTCAATTACTGATTTCTCTTGTTCACGAATCTTTTTTTCGAGGCGGTTGATGGCAGTGCGCTTTGACTCATAGTCGTTTTCAAGTTTGGTTTTTCGTTCAAGGAAGTCGTCCCGAACCTCCAGCAGTTTTTCTTTCTTTTGCTGTTCACCAACTTGTTTTGCCTCGTCTAAAATTCGTTTCGCCTGTTCTTCGATTGATTGACCACGCAGCTGATCAATGCGTGACTTGGTAAACCAACCTGCTATAAAGAGCGCGATGCCACAAAGAGGAATCCCAATGAACCAAATCAAAGTGCTCAGCATATATCCCTCATAAATAACAGCCCCGTCCCTGGTGTTCCGTACAGAACCGATAATGTTAATAGTGGGTGCTGCCCAAAACGTTTTTTACTCCTACTGTCCTGTTAAGGATTCACCCGAAGGTGAAGTGTGGTCTGTAAGCGACGCTTTGCGACAAGCTCCCTCGGTTCTTCCTGTTGGTTCTTTTTTGGAACCTGCTCCAAGGGCGGGGCACTAAGGATGCGAGAAGCTACTCCTCGTCGTCCAACAACTCCTGTATCGTTTGAATTATGCTGCCAACTTCTTTATTATGTCCCTCATTTTCAGGATTCTCATTCTCTTTATTCTCTCGGCAGATGAACAGCTCATGGGCAATGTTCAATGCCGTTAATATCGCTAAATCCTCTGTCTCTTCTGTAGGAACTTCAATACTGATTTCACTCATCCGTGTGTCAACATAATTGGCGACACGTTGGATGAATTCCGCTTCACCTGCGCCTTGAATCTGGTACTCTTTATCATTGATGAGTACATTCACTGCGGGTTTGTTTTCAGTTGGGCTATTCATGGACGCTCAGGATAATCTGACTTATCTACCAAAGTCACCCCTGAAGGGCGACTTACAGGTCTTCTAATTTTGCTAACAGTTCATCAACTTTTGCTTTGAATCGCTCATCTTTTTGCTGATCTTTGGTGTGTCTGCGAGCGTCGTCAGCAGTAGCTTTAAGATCACTGTTATCCTTTCGCAGCCCATCGTTGGCACGTCGAAGTTCAGCGATCTCACCTTCAAGCCGACCGATTCTGACGATCAGCTCTTCCCGTTGATTTTTTAACTGGTTATATTTGTCAAGCAGACGGGAAACCGCCTGAATTAATTTATCGAATTGGTGTTCCATTCATCTATATTCCATTCTTATTTAATTGAACGCAGCGATGCGCCAACTTTATTCTCTATCTCCTTCACGATTCGGTCAATAAATTGATCAACCTCCGAATCAGACAGTGTCCGCACATTGTCACGAAAAGTCAGGTGATATGCCAGCGATTTCTGATCCTTATCAATACCCTCTCCACTATACAGATCAAAGAGATTGACATCAGTCAGGTTCTTGCCACCGAATTTCCAGATGATCTCGTCCAATGTCTGTGCATCGGTTCGACTGTTAAGAACAAACGCTAAATCTCGTGTTGCAGCCGGATAGCGTGGTAAAGGTCTGTGAATCGGTATCTTACCTGTCAACTCCAGTAGCCTGCTTCCGATGAATTCAAACATATAAACAGGGATTGACAGATTGAATCTTTCAGCAATATCGGGATGAATCTGACCGAACCATCCTATTTCAATATCCCCGTTCTTCTGTTTGGTGAGTATCTTGCCACCGTATTTCAGGTACTCTATTACATCATAACAAATAAACCTAATGTTGTCAAGCTTGTTAAGGTGTGCAAACTGCTCTATGACACCCTTAATATCATGAATTTTGGTATTTCGGCTCTTTTCAAGCCATGAATCAGGTCGTGACTGCCCGCAAATTACCCCTCCAAGCCTATATTCTTCGGATATTTTTCCGTTGACAGACCAAAAACATTTACCCCACTCAAACAGACGAACGTCATCAACTCCTGCTCTGATATTACGTTCAGCAGCAGACAGCAGTGAAACAGCGAGTGATGGACGCAGCAGAGCCATATCTTCACTAAGGGGGTTTAGTACTTTTGCCGGTTCAACTCTGACCGGAAACTTATCAAACTCGGAAGCTGGAATTAGTGAGTAGTTAATTGCCTCTCTCAATCCAAGTTCAGTTAATGAACTTTTTATTTGGTTAATCTTTTTTCGCTGGTTCTCATTATTGACATTAACGGAAAGAGGAACTCGGGAGGTTACAGCGTTGCCTATCCGATCATAGCCGTGAATTCGAGCGATCTCTTCGATCAGATCAACCTCACGGGTCAGATCATGACGCCAGGACGGCGGATTAACCGTGCAGTTCTTTGCATCTACTACCTCAACCTTACAGCCCAAGCCGGTTAGATAGTTCTTCATCTTGTACGATTGAATACGGATACCGAGCAGCTTGTTGACGCGGGTAGGACGCAGGTTTATCTTTTTCTGACGCCACGGTTTGGGGTAATTGTCAACTATCCCTTGACAGATCTGGCCACCTGCAAGCTGCTTGATCAGCCGTGCAGCCCGTTCAATAGCAAACGGCACAAGTTCCGGATCCGCTCCACGCTCAAATCTTCGTGAGGACTCACTGCTGATCGCTCTATCACGGGAAGTTACTCTGATTCCGGTCGGCTCAAAATAGGCACACTCCAGCAGCACGTCAGTCGTATCGTCCTGAATCTCTGTGTTGAGCCCGCCCATCACACCTGCCAGTGCGATCCCACGATTTTCATCTGCAATCAGGAGATCGCTCTTGACAAGCTGATGTTCTTTGGAGTCAAGGGTGACAAACTTCTCGTCCTCATCCGCAGTTCGCACAATTATCCTGCCATCCTGCACGAGGTTACTGTCAAATGCGTGCAGAGGGTGTCCAACTTCAAGCATCACATAATTCGTCACATCAACCACATTGGAGATCGGGCGTACACCGACCATCTCCAGTCGCTGCTGCATCCACATCGGTGAAGGTGCTATCTTAATCCCTTTGATCAATCGGGCAGCGTAACGCGGGCATTTGTTTGGCGCATCAATTTCAACTGACAAATAATCTGAAGCCGGTTCATCCGATTCATTCACTTCGTTTGACGGTATTTTGAGCTTCAGTCTTGTAACAGCCGAGATTTCGCGGGCGATTCCGATATGTGAAAGGCAATCCGGTCGGTTCATTGTGACCTCAATGTCGAACACATAGTCGAGTTGCCCCATGTATTGATCCAACGGTGTGCCGATGTCCCAGTCGTGAGGCAGGATCATGATACCCGCTGCTTCGTCGGACAGACCTAACTCCTTTTCAGAGCAGATCATGCCGTATGATTCGACACCACGAAGCTTTCGCTTTGTGATCTTAAAATCATCGGGGAGGACAGCACCGACCCTCGCAACCGGAACGATCTGATCACGACCAACATTCGGAGCACCGCACACGATGGACAAGTTTTCATTCTCACCGACATCAACCGTACAGTGCGACAGGTGGTCTGTTTTCGGCACGGGCGAGCATGTGATCACTTTACCGACCACAATGTCTGTCCAGTTTGCACCGACTTCAGTGACCGAATCCACCTCCAGACCGAGCCACGTCAGTAGCTCTGCCAGCTCGTCGGGCGTATGATTGAACTCAACAAACTCTCTCAGCCAGTTGTATGATACTTTCATCTATTTTTCAATGAGTAACTATTTGATTCTTGTAGCCGTTTCAGGCTTTTTTCTCGGTTGTCTTCAGTTAACTTGATTGTTCTTACAAAAGTGAGTATTGAATTGTTATCATTCCGTGTGGAATTTCCGATAAACCTCCGGAAACTCTGTCTTGATGACCGTCACAACTCTATCTCTCAACTCATTAACCTCAACAGAAGCGGTTTCCCACACAATATCCCATTTTACCGCAAAATATGTGTGAATAGCGAAATTGCGAAAGCCGATGATCTCCTTCCATGGAATTGGTGAGTACTTAGCTTTGAAATCCTTGGAAAGATGTGAAGCTGCTTCGCCAACAATGAGTAATTTCAGCAGAACAGCGTTCTTGAGTACTTCATCCTTAACGAATTGATCCCAAGTTGTGTTCTCGATAAAAGAAGCAATAGCATCTATTGACTCCACAATGTCACAAAGATATAGGGCTTCACTTCGCATAGATCACCTTAGCACTTGCCAGAACCTCATCACGTATGAATCGTTTCAATCCATCCTTAGGTACAAGATCAACCGGACGTTTGAACAGATCACTAAGTTCATTCTGTAATCGTGCCAGCTTCAAGAAACCAACCCGCGCATCCGATTCAAATTCCACAAGTAGATCTACATCGCTAACATCTGTAAAATCATCCCTTAATGACGATCCAAACAGAGATAGCTCTATGACACGATGCTTGAGGCACAGTGATCTGATAGGGATTATGTCTAAATCGGGGAGTTTCATTTTTGTCTCAATTGCTTAACTCGGTTTCTTTATCGTTCGCGAAGTGATCAAAAAGTATTTGTAAAACATAAAAAACCAATAAGTCGTGTATTCATCTTGAGGTGATACGATGTAACGATACTCAAAAACGTCCTTCTGACATATATGTAGTGGTATACTTCCAATACGATTCTTAAATTCTTTCGGAACGTAGTCCATGTATTGATGATGTTTGCTGTCCATGAAGAGGCTTTTATCTATAAAATAGTCACCGGATAAACGCTGGTTAAAGTGATAATAGAACAATCCTCTCGTAATTTTATCAAATATTCTATTGAAACGATTAGTGTCCATCTCAAACTCCCGTCCTTGCCCTACATAAATCCCACTTTCCGTGCGGAGGTTAACCGGTTTACTTCTTCCAAGAACAGATCGTAACAAAGCTGGTTTTCTATTGAAGCCTCTCATCATTCTCTTAAATGGTTCCGAAAATGCTAAAGAGTCATCACCAGCACCTGACAGCAGAACAAATCTTAGATACTCGTCGTCTTTCGAATAACTTGAGTTATGCTCATCGCAGGATGGAACAGTAATTACCTTTTTAATCGGTTTTTTTCTATCACGCAATCCCTTTGGTGGAACATGCTCATATGAGGTGGCTACTTCACCGCAGTAGTAGCAATATCCTTTTTTCTTTTTCTTCCTTCCCATGAGTTGCTAAACTATAAACACCTCCTAAAACTGCTCCAAAAACCTCATATCATTCTCATAGAACAGCCGGATATCATCAATTCCATACTTCAGCATAGCGATTCTTTCGATACCGAGCCCGAACGCCCATCCGGTATATATTTCCGGATCAATGTCAACTCCTTCAAGTACATTAGGATCAACCATACCGGATCCGCCCATTTCCAACCAACCAGATTGCTTGCACACACGACATCCTGATCCTTTGCAGAATATACAGGTAACATCCACTTCCGCTGATGGCTCCGTGAACGGGAAGAAGTGAGGTCTGAACCGTGCTGAAACATCAGCACCAAACAGAGCACGGTAAAACGCTAACACTGTTCCCTTTAGATCGGAAAACGTTACTCCTTTGTCCACATACAGTCCTTCTACCTGCATAAAAATCGGAGTATGTGTTGCATCCGGCTTGTCCTTGCGATAGACGCGACCGGGAGCGATGATCCGAATCGGTGGACGCTGCCTCTCCATCACCCGAATCTGAACCGGAGATGTTTCCGTCCGTAGCACATAGCCTCCGTGTGGAACATCGAGATAGAATGTGTCCGTCAGATCTCTGGCAGGATGGTGGGGGGGAGTATTCAGCATGTCGAAATTGTACTTGACAGACTCCACTTCAGGACCGTCTTCTACACTGAATCCCATCCCGCGGAAGATGTCTATTATCTCATCCCACACCTGAGTTAGAGGATGCAGCCCTCCAAGAAATCGTCGGGTGCCCGGAAGAGTCATGTCAAGATAATCGGAATCGTCACCTCGCGACTTCAGTTCTGCGGAAAGTCTGTCATAGATTGCCTGAGCGTGAACTTTCAACTCGTTCATTGCTTTACCGAATGCTCCCTTATGCGCAGGCGGAACGTCTTTTATCTTCCCAAAATGTCTGGCAATCTCACCTTTACGCCCCAGGTACTCTATCCGAAGCTGTTCCAAGTCGGTTTCATCGGTGACATTTTCGGCGTCAGCTTCAAATCTGCTACGAATTTCGGCTATCTGATCTATTAAGCTCATTGTTTTTCCACTCAAACTCGGTGTGTCAATCTGGATATCGTTAATGCTGTTTCAATATACAAAAAAAACGGGCGGAAACCGCCCGTTTAATAGTGCTGTGGCTGCTGACTGATATGTCAATTCGGGGCACTGACTTTATCTGCCAGCGCGCTAAATGCAGTTGGATCGTGTACCGCCATATCCGCCAACATCTTGCGATCTAAATCTATATTGTGTACGTTCAGCAGGTGGATGAACTTTGAATAGCTCAAGCCGTTCATCCGACATGCGGCGTTTATCCTTGTGATCCATAATCTGCGGAAATCACCCGGACGTTTCCGCCGATGAGCGAAATTGTATTGATAGGCTTTCCGCACTGCATCGCGCATCGTGCGCAGCAGACGGCTTCTTGCACCGTAATATCCACGAGCCAGCTTGCGTATTTTTTTCCGTCGCTGATTTGATGCGACTCGATTTCTTGTTCTCGACATCTATATAACCTTTTTAAGCCAGTATCATTCTTTTGACGCGCTTCTCATCAACCTTAGCCACGTATGCAGCCTTGCGGAGACGTCGCTTCTGATCCGGTGATTTACTCTTAAACATATGTCCGGCGTACGCACGTTTACGTTTAACTTTACCTTTTGCAGTCGTTTTGAATCGCTTCATGGCTGCCCGGTTTGATTTCATTTTTGGCATATGATTCTCAATAATTATGATGTAATTGTGTCACTGTGCTTGAAGCCAACACAATAAACGATCTTAAATTTAGGAAACCTAAAGTTAATATAGAAAGACCGGATTGTCAACCACCCATTAACAAAAAATCCTCAATTGCACGAAACTCTCGTTCGAGCATTGGTTTGAGGTGAACGGTTGTGCTGATAATCCTATTTATTCACCACCAGGATAATCGAAAGATTGTTATAGCCTTCCTGCTTGATTCTTCCTTCCGGCTTGGAAATGTCAGCAAGCTCGGTGATCATTCTGGTCACTACTTCTTCTGCAAGATCTTTGCGCGTGATCTGACGTCCCCGCATGAACAGCGTTACCTTAACCCGATTTCCTTCTTCAAGAAATTTTCGGGCTTTATTTGCCTTCACCATGAAGTCATGGATATCAATGTTCGGTGTCAGCCTGATCTTCTTAACATGGACAGTATGCTGTTTTTTCCGAGCTTCTTTTTCTTTTTTTGTCTGCTCGTAACGGAATTTACCGTAATCAATGGCTTTGCAGACCGGTGGTTTAGCTTTTGGGGCGATCTCAACCAAGTCCAATCCTTTGTCAGTGGCATAACTCAACGCTTTGCTAATGTTGACCACTCCGACTTGTTTACCGTCGGATCCGATCAGACGAACCTGCTTGGCGGTTATTTCTTCATTAACATGAGGGTTCTTGGAAAGATCTCTGACAACCTTCCTTGGAGTAAAAGCTATGACTCCCCCCTTCGCAGAATAGCGACAAAATTCATATCAATTGTGTAAATGGCATTCTCCTGATTAATTTATTGCCTGCTTATTATTTTCCTCTGAACTGAAATGTTCAAGGAACTGTTCCTGATTCATCGTACCGAGATCCTTCCTCCCGTGCATCCGAACGGACAGTTCATTCGATTCAACCTCTTTGGCGCCGACAATCAGCATATAAGGGATCTTCTGCATTTCCGATTCACGGATTTTTTTGCCAATCTTCTCACTTCGTTTGTCAATTGAACACCGGATTCCTTTTTCGATCAGATTTTCCATGACCAGTTGCGAGTAATCGTTTTGGTTCTCGGTGATTGGTAGAACAATAGCCTGAACGGGAGCGAGCCAGACCGGGAATTTGCCACCATAATGCTCGATCAGGATACCGATAAATCGCTCCATTGATCCGAGGATCGTGCGGTGCAGCATCACCGGTCGGTGGGTTTGATTGTCGCTGCCGATATACTCAAGGTCAAACCGTTCAGGGAAATTAAAGTCAAGCTGGATGGTGCTGCATTGCCAGCTTCTGCCCAGTGAATCTACTACATGAAAGTCAATTTTAGGACCGTAAAAGGCTCCTTCACCCTTGTTTATATCGTGCTCAATCCCTTCTTGTTCCAAAGCCTGACTTAATGCAGTTTCAGCCTTATCCCACATCTCTTCTTCACCAATTCGGTCTTTCGGTCGCGTAGAAAGTTCTACGCTGATCTCATGCATTCCGAAGTGACCGAAAACCTCAAATACAAGCTTGACCATTTTGATGACTTCATCTATCAACTGTTCAGGTGTACAGAAGATGTGAGCGTCGTCCTGAGTGATGTGCCTGACCCTGAACAAACCGTGCATCGTACCGGATTTTTCGTAGCGGTGTACAATACCAAGTTCAGCCCACCGCAGCGGCAAGTCACGGTAGCTCCACTGACGCTCCTGATACATCAGTACAGCACCGGGACAATTCATGGGTCTAACGGCAAATTCACGGTCATCCAATTGTACAAAGTACATATTATTGCGATAATGATCCCAGTGACCGGAACGTTCCCACAGGTCTCTCGTCATTATGAGTGGAGATTTTACTTCGCTGTATCCACGTTTGCGCAACAGATTCAGTAGATAATTCTCAATGCTTCTGAACAGAATCGTGCCTTTGTCATGCCAAAACGGCTTACCCGGCGCTTCAGGATGAAAGCTAAACAGATTTAGCTGCTTGCCGAGTAATCTATGATCACGTTTCTTTGCTTCTTCTAACTGCTTCAGGTGAGTCCGCAACTGTTTGGCAGATGGATATGATGTTCCGTAAATCCGCTGCAGCATCGGATTACGCTCGTCCCCTCGCCAGTATGCACCTGTCAGTGATAAGAGCTTAAAATTCTTCAGCATCCCAGTCGAAGGTACATGAGGTCCGCGGCATAAATCGGTAAACTCGCCTTGGTTGTATGTAGAAATCTGTTCATCAATCTCTTCAATCAGCTCGCGTTTGAATACCTGACCATCCTCGTCAAAATACTTTAGTGCACCTTCCGGGCTGATGGTTGATCTTTGGATAGAGTAATCCTCTTCAACACATTTAACCATCTCAGCTTCGATTGCTTCCAAATCACCGGATGATATTGGCTCACCGAAATCAAAATCGTAATAAAAGCCGTTGCTGATTGCTGGTCCTATTCCCAGTTTTGCGTTTGGATAGAGTCTTTTGACGGCTTGAGCCAGCAGATGAGCTGAGGAGTGCCAGAACAGCTCCATCACGCCATCCGACTCCATCGTCAGTAGCCGATATTTGCCACCACTATGGACAGGATCTGCAAGTCCGTAAAGTTTGCCTTCAAATTCAGCACCGACAATGTTATCAGCAACTTCACCCAATACATCTTTGAGCGCTGCTCCCGAGTCATAATCGGTGACATCAATTTCTATCTGTTTATCTGTCATTTATAAGTATGCAGTTTGACTGCTGATATCGAGGTAACGAGAAACCAAGCTTGAGATACCGTAAACTATTATCAAAACGTATGGTAACAGAAAAAATAGTGGGACGAGCTTTTCAATTTTTGAAACCTGTTTATATTTATCTCGACTCTCACCGTTTTCAAGAATATCCCACTCCCGCTTGAACATGGAAAACGGCATTTCAGCCTCCATCTCCTGAATCACTTTGAACTTGCCATTGTTAAGCTGCCGATATGCGTTCAATGTTATCCACCACACGTAGCAGAGAATAGTGCCGAATAAGCCTAATGCTAATACGATAATCGGGTGAATGGATTCTGCAGGTTTGAAGACGGTGATTATTCCGATAAGGAGAGTGTGTGCTGCGATAAAGAAGTTGTTCGCTGAAGATCGGCGGTTGCTGACATTATCAGCCATTTCAACGAACAGCCTGTACTGATCGAGGAAGTGTTCTTTATATTGGACGCCGTAATCCTCCTTGTTCATAACTCTTCGCTATCCTGCGATGTCAATTTATTTGTGGGCGATACTGGAGTCGAACCAGTGACCTCTTGCGTGTCGAGCAAGCACTCTAACCAGCTGAGCTAATCGCCCCTGAAATTCTGTGATTTAGTGATTCTTATCTCTTCAATTACAAAATCACTAAATTACAAATTCACTCAATTACTTCCTGTGCCGAGGGCCGGACTCGAACCGGCATGGTTGTGACAACCGAGGGATTTTAAGTCCCTTGTGTATACCAATTCCACCACCCCGGCGAATCCCTCAACAATATAATATAAATCACATCAAAATCAATAAATAGAGGCGGCGATCGGACTCGAACCGATGAATAGAGGTTTTGCAGACCTCCGCCTTAGCCACTTGGCTACGCCGCCTGAAACACCTTAGTATAATACATCTATACAGTGGTTGTCAATGTTCTGCGGCTGATTTGTACGTTTGGAGTGTTGATTATTATGTGGAGCGGGGTTGGGTTACTCACTCTGCATTACGAACCAACCGTAAACCGAGGCTGTTATACCTGCTCGGAGGGCTTGCGCGGAAGCGGTAAGCAGATCGGCATTCCCGCGCCCCATAGCTCCATGCACCACCTCGACGCACACGGGTTGCCCCGTTATCAATCTGAATCCAGGCTGAACCGTCGTCTGGAGCACCGTTGTAACTGTTGTGATACCAATCTTCACACCACTCCCAAACGTTTCCATGCATGTCGTACAGACCCCAACTATTGGGCTGTTTCTGTCCGATTTCGTGAGTCTGACCATCGCTATTGTTGTCGTACCAGCCGTAACGAATCAATCGGCTGTAGGTGGAGTCGTCGCCCCATGGGAAGCGAACATTGTCAAAACCGGCACGGCATCCGTATTCCCATTCAGATTCGGAAGGGAGACGGAACGGTGAAGACTCAATTGAGCTGTTCAGCTCATCAATGAATTGATGAGCATCATCCCACGACACGCGCTCAACCGGTAGATTGTCACCCATGAAGAAAGACGGGTTGGCACCCATTACGGTTGACCACTGCTCTTGGGTCACTTCATACTTCGCCATCCAAAATCCGGACGCAAATGTGACTTCATGACGCGGATATTCATCGGAGATCGCATCAATCTCATTTTCCAGTGCTCCCATCATGAATGAGCCTTCCGGAATCCACACCATTTCTATCGTCAGCCCACTGTTACCGAGATCAAATTCACGCATCTCACCCGGATCTGTTCCTCTCGTCTCTTCAACCGTTATGAAACTCCAAACCTGCCCTACTGTGAAATTGCCATTATCATCTGTAGCGACGATTTTCCAATAGTAAGTGTGATTAAACTCTAATGTATCAAGATCGAAATTGTTACTTCTTTGAGTTGAATTAACCAAAGGTGGAGGATTGTCACTGCCGAAGTAAACATCGTAAGTCAAAGGATCGTTCTCCGGATCACTGCATTCCCAGCTCAGGTCCGACATGAAGGATTGGTCAACGGCTCCATCTTCCGGTGATGGATTCAATGGTGTGAAAGGGGGTTGATTAGGTAAGGGTAGCGTGGCAAAGTTCCAAACTCTGCTTGTCGTGCTGTCCTGACCGTCAAATGCAACTACCTTCCAGTAATAAGTCCGCTCATACTCGAGAGTGTCACTGTCGTAGCGAAGAGATGGCGTTTTGCTGACTACAAGACCCGGTGTTTCTGAGTCACCGAAATAGACATCATATTGCAGGCTGTCGTCGTCCTGATCGCTGCATCGCCACTCAACATACATTTCAAGCGGCTGCCCGGTAGCATGATGGCGCGGGAAGATATTTTCCGGAGCATCAGGTGGATGATTAACCGGTGGGATAACAGGATTATCATCTTTATTGGAGCAACCGGTGAGATATAAACCTATCAAGACTATCGTAATCAAAACAGACAGAATTCGAGTCATAGCACCACTGTTTGGCAATTAATTTCAGTAAAATTGGCTTGAGTTGTGGCTTTGTTGCCGTATGTCAGTATAGTCGAATTTCTGTTCTTAATCAACGTATCAACAGAAGTTTTGCCGTTCTGTTCCCTACAGGAGTACCCATTTTGAGTAGGTACATCCCAGATGGGAAGTCAATTGCATCGAAAACTACCTCATGTCGTCCCGGCTGTTTGACGGAATTCATCAACTCACGAACCTGTCTGCCATGGATGTCAAAGATGCTAATGTGGACGTTCCCCTGTTCTGGCACACTGTATGCAATTCGGGTTGAAGAATTAAACGGGTTGGGCCATGTTGATACAATTTGCCACTCGGTCGGTAAAATTTCTTCCGGTTCGGTCACTGTGTTTGCCCAATTCACTGTAGTCGTGTCGCTCGGATTACTTTCTCCCGTAACGTACTCGGCTGTCACATAGTAGGAGAACTGATTGTCCGGTACACTGCTCAGATCATCCGTGAACAGATCATCTGTGATAAGTGTATCCAGCATGACAAACTGTCCCTGTCCTGCCTGACGATAGATTCGATATCCTGTAAGTTGGTCAGGAATATGATACTGCTCGTCCCGTCGGGGAGCTAACGGTGTCCCCCAGCTTAGCAGCACACCTTCAGGAATGGACTCACCCACAATGTTTGTGGGAGCTTGAATGCTGGAAGGCATGCGAAGCTCTATGTCATCCAAGAACCAACCTTCAAATCCTATTCCTTCATCTGTTGCGAAGCGGAACCTGATTTCAACATTATGCCCAACGAATTCTGACAGATCAAAAAATGCCTGCGTCCAATCGTGGTGACCGGAATAGCACCCCTGTCCTTCGGGAATCGGGCTGCGTCCGCCGTGAAGGACTTCATACGGGTAATGTGGTTCTCCTTCAGCACCTCCGGGATAAATAGTGTTCCAACCGCGATGGTCAAGCCTCACCTCAAGCCAACCACCGTCATAAGCAAATCCTTCATGGTTGCGACTGGCATCCGCATCAATTTTATGCCAAAAAACCAGTTCTAACGGCTGTTCGATGTTAAACTCCGGCATATATAGCGCTGAGTTGACCATATCTTCATATGGCTGCCCCGGCTCGGGATGTCCTGCTTTCAGCGAGTTTGTCCCACCGTATGAGTGATTATCCCATCTCGTCAGATGCCATTGATCTACATATTGACGCTGAATAGGTGAATGTCCCCACATATCCGGATTGCGGTCAAAGTTGTAGAAGGTGCCACCGATTGGAATATCGAGGAGATGGGTGATTGTGAGCCCACGATCACCTACCAGACGGATATAGAGTACAGCTCGGTATGGATCCGGACACTCTTCCGAAACTTGTAACCTGAATGACAGATTAAAGTCAGCGACATCATTTGCTTCAACAATATCCAATCTCGACTCATCTTCCAGCACATCAATGTATGGGTTTTCTGTGTGAAGCCGGGCAAAGATATTGCTTGCCATGCCTGAACCGTTATTTATCACACTGAACAGGACTTCAGCCTCTTCACCGGGATCGAGTCGCCCGTTGTGGTTTCCGTCCTGATCCAATACAGTCAGGTAACGACCGCTCAGGACGGGTGCGTGAGTGTTGAACACAACATCCTGATTCCAGCTCAAACCGCTGTTGTCTTCAAAGGTCAACTGCAGCACAACACCGTGCAGATCGCCGCAGGTTGTGTCAATTTCTATTATGAACGGTTCATTAGGCAGAATCTCTGCATCAGGATTTATCCGCTCAAATCCGACTCTGTCGCGGGTGATTCTTACAGCAGGATAGGTGGTTTCAGCCCAAACAGTTAAACCATCCAAGGGCACGTTGCCAAGATTGTGCACTGATATATTAACTTCAACGGTTTCACCGGGATTTGCCTTTCCATCTTCAATTCCACCGGTATCATTAATTATCAACTCTTCAACCCAGGGGAATCCTTCTGAATCGGAAATCGAATATATCTCAGTTTGGAAAGGAATTCTATTATGAGCGATCACTGACAGAGTAACCGATCCGGTCGGTAAGATCGGTTCCGGAATCTCCAGTACAGCTACACCTTGCTCATCGGTGAAACCGATGGAAATAATCTCACCGTCACGAGATAGACAAACAGTGGCGTTTGGAGTTTCGGCGACTGTAACCTCGTAGGTCTCGTCATTTATCGGAATGACTATGTGAAACTCCGGATTCATCTCAGTCGGGACATCAGTCCACATACTGAGTGCAGGATTGCCGAGAAGATTGGATGTGTAGTAGCACCATCTCATCAGCGGATTGTTACCAAACCAACCGGCGAGATCTTCTTTGGAATCTTCCTGTGCGCGTCCAATCGTTGTTATTCCCTCACCCATCAACGCATCCACAAACTCACGATGATAGTGCTGTGAAGGTCCGTTTGTGTTGTTTGTGCTCCCCCAACCGTAACGGCTGTTGGCTACGAAAGCAACGAAGCCGTTATTCATTTTTGCGGTGAATTGTTCGGCGATGCACTCAAGCTCAAAATTACCTGCGTGACACCCCTGCGAATATGCGATGTTAAAGCCTGCCGTCACGCCGTCATTGGTAATCAGACCATCGTTAACACCATTGAACTTCATCACATGATTTTCATTGGCATGACCAAGGTGATGGACAAAGTGATAACCTTCAGAGATCATCGGTGCGAGATCCTCAATAGGACTCCAGACTTCATCTCTGTCATAAAGTGTACGGTGAAAGTAGTGAAAGCGGTTTGGGTATCCGAGAGTAAAATGACCCCAAGTTTGTGCGCCACCATACACTTCATCCATATAATCACCGCCCCACACATTCCAGCCAAGATTCTCACCAACAGATAAAACTCTTAACACATCATCGGTTATAGGTTCATCACTGTACAGTTTTGTCTTCCTCAGCATCCGGAGTGCATCTTCCTCGTTATCGGCTGGGATTCTGCCGACAGCCATCTCTGCGAGAAGATCTGCCTCATTCGGCTCACCCCAAAGTGTATCACCATCCTGATTCCAATTTCCATCAAGTGCTGAGTAATAATAATCTGCAGGAATGTTTTCTGCTTGCTCCAAGCTGTCATCATTTTCAAAAGATGCGATACCATACAAACCACGATGAGGTACGTGCTGTACGTCACCGAGCAGAAGCAGATAATCCATACTGAGGACATCGAAGGCATTAATAATCCCAGCACGAATTTTCTCCTGAGAATCTACACCATCGTGTGCCTGCAAGTAGCCTTCAACTGTTTCTACATAGGTCGGCGTGCCTCGGGTGTTGTGCCAATCTGCATATTCATTGGCACTCTCAACCAAGGCATTACTCGTGACGATCAGCATGGGGCGAACTTCCGGCACATCACGGCGTGGATATTGTCCAAGTCCTTCAGGATTTTCAACTCTACTTTCTACCCAATTAAATGTCTCATCATCACCACGGTAAAATCTCGCATAGCTTTCTTCACTTTGTTCATCTGATGCGGTTGAAATTGTCAATTGTGCGTCTGCGATGTATTCAAGCGAACCATCTGACGGATTCCATCTTACCGGATGGATCAGACAGGATGCCAGTGAGATGCCTCTTTTCAGATGTGTGGTCAGCCCTGAAATCGGTTCAGCAGGATAAGGTGAGTCGCTGAGATAGATTTTGGGATCGGGTTCAGTTCGAGTTATCACAGGATCGCTCAATCGGTAAGCTTGCTGAGCAGGTTCAATTAGATATTTACCGGCAACGGTTTCCCATTGGATATTTCTTAAGCGGAAGGATGTCGCATTTTCACCCGGAGGCAGCACAGTCCAAATATCCTTTGAAGGCAGTGAAGGTGCACCGGCTCTTTCGAAATTATGAGATCCCGACATGGTGACATGATGGAATCCTTCTATACTTTCAATGGAAGGAGGGCTAAAACTTATATTTGCATTTATCTGATCTCCATACAGCGGTTGGAACAGCACTGATAGAGAAGTGAATATCGAAAGAAAGATGGTTGATGGAATAAATTGATTAAATGATTTTGTCGTAAAAGACTTTACCATTGAGAACCTCATACTTGGTAACTCAGAGTGAAATTTTTGCACTATTTGAAAAATCTGCACGGATCGCCTTCTTGTCTGCGCAAAAAGTTGTGTTTGTGGCTAAAGGATCAACGAACAGATTCAATTCTGTAATAACGTACGCAAAAACCTTACCGAAAATTGAGAATTCAACCATTTTGCATCTTAATTACGCAGTGAGACACAGAATAGTGTCACCAAACCGCTGCAAATAAGAAGAAAACTATAGAAATATTATGTTATATTGTAATTCGGTCTGCTATATGTATAATCTTTCTAAAATAACACTATTCAGCTTAGTGCGCAGTGAGGTTTATCACAGAACATTCTTGACACTCAATAATATGCTTGTTATATTTTACTCATAATTTAAGAACATTATCATAAAACTGTTATGTACGCAAGAGCAAAGGAGAAATATTGAAAAAAGAGATTAAAAATATTCTGGTTACCGGCGCAGTCGGTCAGATCGGATCGGAATTAACCTTAGAGTTACGCAAGAGATACGGTGCTGAGAATGTCATCGCCACCGGACGCAAGACCGAGCCTTCAGATGAACTCCGTGATTCAGGTCCATTCCACTTCATTAATGTTAATGATACAGCTTCAGTAGAAGAGATAGTTAAAAAGTATGATATTGACACTGTTGTTCACATGGCAGCAATCCTGTCAGCGGTGGGGGAGAAGAACCCTCAGCTCTGTTGGGATGTTAATATGAACGGCACAATTACCATTCTTGAGCTTGGATTGAAATACGATATGGCAAGGATAGTTATTCCGAGTTCGATTGCGGTATGGGGTGCGGGTGTGCCTCTCGACAATACACCTCAGGAAACTGTTCTGAAACCGAGTACCATGTACGGTGTGACAAAGGTTTGCGGTGAGTTGCTGTGCGATTATTATGTCCAGCGATTTGGTCTCGATATTCGAGGATTGCGGTATCCGGGAATCATATCGTATGAAACCCTCCCGGGTGGCGGCACAACCGACTATGCTGTTGCCATCTATTATGAAGCTATTGACAAGGGTAAATATACTTGCTTTGTCAAGGAAGACACCAAGCTGCCGATGATGTACATGCCTGATGCGATTAACGGCACGATCCAGTTAATGGAAGCCGACTTCGACAGGCTAATCCATCACTCTGATTTTAACCATGCAGCGATGAGTTTCTCAGTGACAGATTTGGCGAATTCCATCAAGAAGCATATCCCTGACTTTGAGGTGACTTATGAGCCTGATTACCGTCAGGCGATTGCCGACTCATGGCCCAACTCGATTGATGATTCAGCCGCGCGTGAAGAGTGGGGTTGGAAACCGGAATGGGATTTAGACGCGATGACTAAGGATATGCTCAAGAATTTGCGGTTGAGAAAAGAAGCCGGAACGCTCTACAGGTAGAGATATTACGGATCATGTAAAATGCCGTTTCTGTTCACACTACTGTCACTGTTACTTGTATCATCTGCTTATGGTCAGGAAATTCGTGAGATAGGTAGAGTTGAAACGGCAGATTTGGCACATGGAGTGGTGATTGTCGGTGATTATGCCTATGTGGCTGATTACCGTGAAGGATTGCGGATTATTGATGTTTCGGAACCGGCAGAACCGGAGGAGGTTGGATTCATTGACACTCCGGGATTAGCGTATGATGTGGTCGTTGAGGGAGAATATGCGTATGTGGTGGATGCACAGGCTGGATTGCAAGTAGTCAATATTGCGGATCCGACAGATCCTGCTGAGGCTGGATCGTTGGACACACCCGGTATGGCGCATGGAATTTCAGTGGTAGAGCAGATTGCTTATGTGGCTGACGGTAACGGCGGTTTGCGGATTATTGATGTGACACAGCCGGATTCGCTCTTTGAGATAGCGAGCATAGATACCATAGGAATTGTATCTGGAATTTCTGTTCTAGGTGACTTGGCTTACCTTGCATGTGGATATGCAGGGCTGAAAATAGTAGATATTTCCTCACCTGCAGAACCGGAGTTAATCAGTTCAGGTGATACAGAGGAGATGGCTACAGACATCTTTGTAAGTGGTGATATTGCATATCTCGCCTGTAGGGAAGAGGGACTCGTCATTTTCGATGTTTCAGACCCTGAAGAACCTGTTGAGGTAGCCGTTTGCGATTCTGTCGGTGTTGCATTTGACGTTGTAGTGGAAGATGGCTTTGCGTATGTAGGTGATCAAAGTTTCGGCTTTCATATTGTGGATGTGTCAAACCCTGAAGAACCGTTCAGGGTAGGAGGCTATGACACAGAGGATGCAGCGTACGGACTCGTCTTTTCCGATGAATATTTGTACGTTGCTGACCATGCTGGTGGACTGTCTATCTATGATTGTTCAGAAGTAACAGACGGAATCCCGGTGATTACGGTGTCGGCTGATAGTCTCGATTTTGGAGAATTGATTATCGGTCAAAGTCTTGAAAGAAACCTGACTATCAGCAATGAAGGTGAAGTAACCCTTGAGCTGTATGATGTCATTATAGACAGTGAGTCTTTCTACACAGAATTTCGTGATCCAATTGAAATAGAACCTGATTCATCTGTTGATATAGCTATAGGTTTTGTACCTGAAGATACAGTATTACATGAAGGGCAGTTAACTATCCTGTCCAACGACCGTCATAACGATTCGCTTACTGTTTACATGAGGGGCAGAGGTCTGCCGATGACTGTGTCGGACGAGGTGTATCTGCCGAATAAAATTGCTTTGACAACATATCCGAATCCATTTAATAGTAAGGTTACAATTGTAGTTATGATTGATGACTTAAAGAATAACTTGCTCTTCATTTTTGATGTGAACGGACGGAAAATTGCTGATCTGCGGGATGGAATTACAACAATTGGCAAGAATGAGATAATTTGGGATGCGAGTGGATTGGCGGATGGGTCTTATAATATTAGTTTACAGACTGAAAATAAAACGATTAGTTCAATAATTACATTAATAAAATAACTACTTTAAGAATTAAATTCTAAAGCAATAAAAACAAAATGGAGTCTTAATGTACGGACAAATTAAAGATGACCTGATCAAGGAACTGCAAGAGGTTCGCGAAGCAGGTCTGTACAAAGAAGAACGTTTTATCCACGGACCACAGGGTGCTGATATTGATGTCGAATATCCGGAAGAAGCTCCCCGTGAGGAAGTGATAAACTTCTGCGCAAATAACTATCTCGGTCTCTCCAGTCATCAGAGTGTGCTTGACGCCGCTCACAAGGGCTTGGAAGAGCGCGGTTACGGTATGTCATCTGTCCGCTTTATCTGCGGAACACAGGACATCCACCGTGAATTGGAAATGAAAATATCAAAGTTCCTTGGAACTGAGGATACAATTCTTTATTCATCATGCTTTGATGCCAATGGTGGTCTGTTTGAAGTATTTATGAAAAAAGAAGATGCGATCATTACCGATGCATTAAACCACGCCTCAATTATTGACGGTATTCGTCTGAGTAAAGCCAAAAGGTACATCTATGCCAACAATGATATGGATGCCCTCGAAGCGAAACTGAAAGAAGCTGATGCCAACGGTGCACGCTACAAGATGGTATGTACTGATGGTGCTTTTTCAATGGACGGAAACGTAGCTCAATTGGACAAGATCTGTGATCTGGCTGAAAAATATAATGCTCTGGTCATGTTCGATGACTCGCACTGCACCGGATTCATCGGTAAGACAGGTCGTGGTACTCATGAGCATTGTGGCTGTATGGATCGCATTGACATCATCACCAGCACACTTGGTAAAGCCATGGGTGGTGCATCAGGTGGCTTCACATCCGGTCGTAAAGAGATGATCGAGATGCTGCGTCAACGTTCACGCCCATATCTGTTCTCCAACAGTCTTGCTCCGGTTGTTGTCAAGGCAGCAATTCAGGTGGTTGATATGCTTTCTGAGACTACCGAGCTTCGTGACAAGCTGGAATGGAACACTATGTACTTCCGTGAGAAGATGACCGATATTGGCTTCGACATCACACCGGGTGTCCATCCGATTGTCCCGATTATGCTGTACAACGCAAAGCTGTCTCAGGACATCGCTCGTGACCTGTACTATGAAGGCATCTATGTGATTGGATTCTTCTATCCGGTTGTCGGGAAAGGATTGGCACGCATTAGAGTACAGCTCTCCGCCGGACATGACAAAGTGCATATTGATAAGGCTCTGGCAGCCTTTGAAAGAATCGGAAAGAAATACGATGTTCTCGGAAAATCGAAAGATCAGATTATCGAGATGTATGGCGAGTAATTGCCATTGTATGATTGTCATTAAGGGCTCGCATTGTGAGCCCTTTTTTTTTGACAATTTTTCTGATTTTATCGAGTGCAATATACTGCAAAGATGCTTTTATCAGATTTTCATGTTACCTTTCATGTTTAACAAGAAACAGTGGTAATAGATGATAATATTATTAACCAATGATGACGGGATTTATGATCCCGGGTTGATGGCTTTGAAAAAATCATTGGAAGGACTCGGCGAGCTGTGGGTGGTCGCTCCTGCGGTTCAACAGAGCGGTATGAGTCACGCTTTTTCGGTGTTTACAACGTTACGTGTCGAAAAAGTAAATATAAATGGCGATAAATTTGGTTATTCGGTTTCCGGAACCCCCGCTGATGCTGTGAAGATTGCGTTAAGATCAATACTGCCCGAAAAACCGGGACTGGTCGTTTCGGGTATTAATAACGGCTCTAATGAAGGGATAAATGTGCTTTACAGTGGAACTATAGCTGCAGCAATGGAGGGTACGATAGCCGGAATACCGTCTATTGCAGTATCGGTGAAATATGCCGTTAAGCAGGATTACACATTTGCAGCTCGATTCGCTTGCCAAATTTGTGAGAAGACATTGAAACATGGTCTTCCTTACGGTACAATGTTAAGCGTTAACATCCCGTCTCTGTCTGAATCTAAAATAAAAGGTGTGAAGATTGCACGCCAAGCCGATTCTTATTATGATGAAGAGATTGAGGAGCGAATTGATCCCCGCAATCTGAAATACTATTGGATCGGTGGCAGTTGCAAAATGATCGGGACTGACAGAAATAACGACATGTCTGCAATTGAGGATAATTACATAGCAATAACCCCAATAAGAACTCAAACTACTGATGAAAAAATGTTGACTGAACTTAAGGAGTGGAATCTTGAGTGATCCCCGTGAGACAATCCTGATTCTCGATTTCGGATCACAATACACCCAGCTAATTGCACGTCGTTGCCGTGAAGAGGGTGTATTCAGTCGCATTGAACCGTTTGATGTAGAAATTAAAACCATACGTGAATATGATCCAATCGGTCTTATTCTGTCCGGTGGACCAAGCAGCCTGTATGACGAGGATGCACCGTATCGGTGGGATGATCTGGTTGAGCTTTCAGTTCCGATACTCGGTATCTGCTACGGTATGCATGTGATGGTGAAAGGAGAAGGTGGAACGGTAGAAGCTTCACCTAATCGGGAGTATGGTCGAGCGACACTGTTCAGGATGCAAGCGAGTCGTCTGTTTGCTGGGCTTACTGCTGAGCAACCTGTCTGGATGAGTCATTGTGATCGGGTGATGGATCTACCGTCGGGGTGGCAAAGGGTTGGTGTGAGTGATTCAAATATCCCGGCTGCTATTGAGCTGCCGGAGCACAATATCTATGGCGTTCAATTTCATCCTGAGGTGAGTCACACACTTTCCGGTGATAAAATCATTAACAACTTCCTCTATAAAATCTGTTCTGCAAGAGGTGGTTGGGATATGAGTTCATTCGTCGAGCAGACAACACAAACACTAAAAGACAAAATCGGGGATCAAAAAGTAATCTGCGGTCTTTCAGGCGGTGTTGATTCGGCAGTTGCTGCGACTTTAATCCATCGTGCAGTCGGTGATCAGCTTAATTGCGTATTTATTGATAACGGTTTACTTAGAAAGAATGAAAGGGAGGAGGTGGAGGCAGTATTCCGTTCTCGATTAATAGATGCATTGACCGTTGTGGAAGCTCAAGGTGATTTTTACAATGCTCTTTCGGGAGTAACCGATCCTGAGCAAAAACGAATCAAAATCGGTCATACTTTTATTGAGTTATTTGACAAGGAAGCAGCGAAATTTTCAGATGCGAAGTTCCTCGCACAAGGCACCTTATACCCGGATGTAATAGAATCAGCCTCATCCAAAGGTCCGGCTGCTACCATAAAGACGCACCACAATGTCGGTGGTTTGCCTGAAAAGATGGGGCTTAGTTTGATCGAACCGTTGCGGGATCTGTTTAAGGATGAAGTCAGGCAGGTGGGACGGGAGCTTGGTTTACCGGATTCAATGGTTATGCGTCATCCATTCCCCGGACCCGGTCTTGCTGTCAGGATTCTGGGTGAGATCACTCCGGAAAGGACTGCAATTTTACGTGAGGCAGATGCGATTTTCCTTGAGGAGTTGCGTAAAGCAGATTGGTATAACAAAGTATCGCAGGCTTTAGCGGTGTTGCTTCCGATCAGATCTGTCGGAGTAATGGGGGATGGTAGAACCTATGAACATGTCATAGCTCTGCGTTCGGTTGATACCCGCGACTTTATGACCGCAGATTTTTCTCCGATCCCGCATGAATTGCTGGCACAAATCTCATCAAGAATTACCAACGAAGTCCACGGTGTCAATCGAGTTGTATATGACATTACCTCTAAGCCACCAGGTACTATTGAATGGGAATAATGAATTATAGATTTTCCGTTACTACTTTGATGCGTTCAATTATCTGCACATTAATTGTGACAATCATCGCATTGCATTCAGTGGATGAAGCTGCATGTAAAACGAGAATTACATCCTCTGAGATGCGCGATTATGTTCTGCTGCAGCAGGCGTACGATTTCAGGAATTGGGAGCAAGCACTTAAATTAACTGATTATTTTTTAATTGATTATCCCGCTTCAATTAAACGATCATCGGCCATATTTATTGCAGCTCAAGCGTCTCTAAACCTCAGACAGATAAACCGGGCTCAAATGGAATCCAAACGGCTACTGCTCAGCTATCCTGAATCCATTTATTCCGATCAGGCTCATTGGATCGTTGCTCAAGGTTGGTTGATGTCTGAACAGTATGATAGTGCAGAGGTAGAATTGAACTGGATTCTTAATAATGCTAGTGATACTTTGATTCAAGAGCTTGCAACAAAGCAGCTTGATGAATTGACATCTTATCTTTATTTCGAAGCTAAAACAGAAGAATTAGCCAATAACCTGACCAGTGACAGTCTATCAGTAGCTTTAATACTTCCGCTGACCGGTGGAAAACAAAAAGGAGCAGCAGAAGATTTCCTGTTAGGCTTTAGAATTACCTGGGAGAATTTCGGTTACGAAGCTCCTCTCATCTACGATAATAAAAGCGATCCGATTAATTCTGTTCTAATCTTCAAAAACGTAGTACAAAAGCATGGCGTGTGGGCGGTTATAGGTGGAATTAATCAACTTGACGCAGCCGCAATTGCTGCTACCGCAGATAAGGAAAAGATTCCATTCCTGTCAACCTCCTGTGGAGTAACAGGATTGGGTGCAATCGGAGATTACGCTTTCCAAGGTAGGATTGATTACAATCGAATTGGTGAATCACTGGCAGAATACATTGTCAATACGGATTCGACAGGTCAGAGATTTGGCATTCTTGCACCCATGAGTCAGGAAGGACAGCAGATTGCAGCAGGTTTTAAGAAGGTCTTGACAGATGACAGCAGCGAGGTATTGGTAGAAGATTACTACTATCCCGGTACCGATGACTTTGCTTCATATCTCAAGCATTTCCGCAAGGTGGGAATATGGCAGATGTTTGCAGACTCATTGAAGTCTCAACTCGAAATTTCGGGAGGATTGGAATTCGATGGAAATTTATTTTTATCAAGAACTGAAGAAATAGCAATCGACAGCGTATTAACTGATTCTCTTATAGACTCACTTTGGATTGCGGAACACAAACGGTTGCAACAGGAGATAGAAGACAGTGAGATAGAGATTGATTCGCTGGAAATACCTGTAAGCATCTATGATGGATTCCTGTTGATTATCGAAGAGGGGAAGGGAAAGATAGAGGCATTAGCTTCCCAATTTGCTAGATTCAATATCCAAGCGCAAATACTTGGAAATGAATCGTGGATGGACAGCGAAGCCTTGTATCGTGTCCGTAACTATGTTGAGGGCATTGTGTTTGCACAACCTTTCCTTGAATCTGAAGGGACAGAATCGAGTTCATTTCGTGGCGCAATTCTTGGAAACGGGAGTGATAGACTGAATAAATATCATCTTGCCGGTGATCGGGCAGCACGGATAATCGCACAGGCAGCAAAGAATTCGCGAGATCCTCAGGATTTGGCACGCGGTATCTCACAGATTCGGGATCTTGAAACGCTGTCAGGTAGGGTTTCGTTTGTCCAGACTGAGGGTACAGCCAATTCTGTCAATCTGATACGATTCACCGGTGGTATGTTCGAGAATGTCGCAACGATACCCGATACGGTTCAGACCGGAACCAAACATTAATTAGATATATTCCAAGACTTAAACGGAATGAACAAGAACAATAGAATCCTGATTATTGGTGCGGGTGAAATGGCAAAGGCTATTGCCTTTGATCTTTGCAACATAAAACCTGATTTTTTTGTAACAGCCATTGACAATCAACAGAATGCACTTGATTCACTTTCAGATTTTATCGGAAGTGAACGACTCTCTGTTAGATTGATTGATGCTGATGATACTGCAAAGATAGCGCAACTGATGAAGAATGTCGGTGTGGCAATTGGAGCTGCGGGATACAAGTACAATCGCACCTTGACTGAATTAGCGATTAAATCCGGTACATCTTGGGTTGATCTCGGTGGTAATAACGATGTTGTGCACGAGCAATTCAAACTGGATGATGCTGCCAGAGAAACAGGTGTAACTGTCATCCCTGACAGCGGTTTAGCACCTGGCATGGTTAATGTTCTCGCAGGATATGCTCGCAATAAACTGGACTCTTTAAATGCAATTCATTTTCGAGTCGGAGGCTTGCCCATTCATCCAAAACCACCACTATTCTATGGCTTACTGTTTTCACCGGACGGTCTTGCCAACGAGTACAGCGAACCGTGTAGAGTGATCGAAAACGGAGAACAGCGTGAACTTGACCCGCTTACCGGTTGGGAGCGACTATACTTCGGTGATCCTTATGGCACAATGGAAGCGTTTCACACGTCCGGCGGCAGCTCGACGATGATAGACAGCTTTGGAGGGAAGGTAAATTCGCTTGATTACAAAACCATCCGGTACCCGGGTCATCTCCACAAGATTAAACTGTTGCTTGATCTGGGACTTTTTAGCAATAATCCCATCCAAGTAAATAACGGTGGAGTAGTTACACCTCGTTATATAATGGGAAAGCAGCTGGAGCAAAACGGTTGGGTGAAGGAAGATGTCACACTGTTGTATGGATGGGTTGACGGTGTGAAAGACGGGCAAAAAGTACGGATCAAATATAAGCTGGTTGACACACATGATCCGTTGACAGATCTGACCTCAATGGCTCGTACAACCGGTTTTTCATCTGCTATCCTGGCAAGGATGATTGCAGATGGAAGAATTAAAGATAGAGGCGTAATTCGACAGGAGCTGTCGGTTCCGTCTGTTCAATTTATCAAGGAGTTGGCAGCACGTAATATAAATGTTGAAATAACTGAGAATTAAATCCTTCCTTCATTGCAATTTTATTTAATTGCAGATTACATTATCACTTGCTTAATTAATAAGCAGTTTTTATTAACGATTTGACAGTTGTCACAATGTTGACACAGTTAATTTCGTACCTTATTATTGATTGACTTTAATTTGATCTGAAATCTCATAAGGAGAATCGAATGCGCGGTTTACTTGGATTACTACTTACAATAATTATAGTCACATCATCTTGGGCGATGCCTCCATCTCCAGATGTAGTGGAACAACTCCGTCAGGAAAACAGGCTTCAGCAATGGATAGATGTGGACATGGATGCCCGCAGCCGCGGGATGAACCAATCTTTTCAGTTTGATCGTGCACAATTAAGGCGTGATGACCCTGATGAAGTCGAGGTGCTTGCCATCTGCATCCTCGTAGATTTTGATGACAATGAAGCAAACGAAAACCAATTTTCAGTTGAACACTTCCAGACAATGCTTTTCAGTGAAGGTGAGTATCAGTCGGGCAGTATGCGCGATTATTACCTTGAGAACTCTTACGGTGATGTACACATAGTCGGTGAGGTTTACGGCTGGTATCGCATGCCGCAGGATTATGCATATTATGTTGACGGTCAGCGAGGAATGGGACGCTACCCGCGCAATGCCCAGAGGATGACTGAAGATGCCCTGAGAGCTGCTGATGATGATGTTGATTTTCGGGAATTTGACAACAATGACAACGGTGTGGTTGAAGCACTGTTCATCGTCCATGCAGGACGAGGTGCCGAAGCGACCGGTGACGACGACATGATACACTCACATGCTTGGCAGGTACCGCAGAATCTTTTCCTTGATGGGAGACGTTTCAGGCGTTATGCTATGGAACCGGAAGATGGCAGGATAGGCGTGTTTGGTCATGAGCTGGGGCATTCGTTTTTCGGCTTGCCCGACCTGTACGATACCGACTATAACTCCCGCGGCATTGGCATGTGGTCAATGATGTCTGGAGGATCCTGGGGTGGAGGTGGCAATCGTCCGGTTCATTTTGATGCATGGTGTAAGCAAAGGATAGGGTTCTCTATTCCAACTCCCATTGTAAGGAATGAAGAAAATATAATTTTGGAACCGATGGAGCTGGAGGATGACCAGTTAATCACCTGGAGGGATGGTGATTGGGACGAAGAATTCTTCCTGATTGAGAATCGTCAGCATATCGGATTTGACAGGTCACTTCCAGGGAGTGGGATCCTGATTTGGCATATTGACGAAAACAGAGACAACAATCGAAATCCTTGGTGGCCCGGACAGGGGAGGCAGCATAACCTCGTTGCTCTGGAGCAGGCTGACGGCAACTATGATCTTGAACAAAACAGAAATTCCGGTGATGCCGCTGACCCGTTTCCCGGTTCAGGTAGAAATCAGATATTCGCTGAACTTACTGAACCTGACAGCCGGGACTACGATCTTGACGGAACAGATATTACCGTCTATTACTTTGAATCGGTTGATTCGGTCAGGCTGCGCTTCAATATTGCATTAGAACCGGTTGAGTTTCCTGACCCTACGGTTTTTATCTTTAATAAAATACCGGATAATCACCGATATCCTCATCCTGATATCTCCGATCAGGATGTCTTTGTACAGGAGATAGATCTCATAACCGAGATACTTGACAGGTATGAAATAGTAATTGATGACATTAACGATGAACTTCCGGAAGATCTGTCACTGTACAATGTGGTCATTTATCTCGACTCATGGCGGGATGGCGAAGAAGCTCGTGAAGGATTGAGTCAGAATGAGCAGGAAATTCTTGCAGAGTATCTCGATTCAGGTGGAAACCTGCTGATGGTAGGTCCTGACATAGCAACCGGTTTGCAGAGCGATGATTCTGTTCTTTGGGAGTATCTGAATGCAGAATATGAGAGCGAAGGTAATCCGATGGAGGATGGGAACATCCGTGTTGTGCGAGGTGCTCCTGAGAGCCCGGTTAATACCCAAACCTTCCCCTATCGAAATGAAGGGATCTGCGATCATTATGTGGATATTGTCGGTGCATCCGATGGGGGTCAGGTCTTGTTCACCGATCACCGCAGCAACCCGCGTGGTGTGGTGACGGTTGGTGAAAGCGGTGAACGGGTCATACTGCAGCCGTTCCTGTTCGGAGGGTTGCGGGACTGGGGAGGTACGAAAGCTGAATTGATGCGCTTATACTTCAATTATTTCAGATTCTTCTATGATCCGGTATCTGTTGAGCAGGATGAAATAGCTCCTGACAGAATTGAACTGATATCGGTTTATCCAAATCCCTTCAATTCCACTCTGCAAATATCATATCAATGGTTGGAAAACTCGAGATATTTTACTATCTATGATATAACAGGGCGTGAAGTAGGAAAGCTCGGTATCCCGACATCCACAGGATTTGCTTCGTGGAAACCGATGGGTATAGCATCCGGAAACTATTATCTGAAACCGGATGGAAACAGCAAAATTAATCCGATCAAGGTGGTCTATATAAAGTGATGGAATCTGTTCTATTAGTCGTTTTCGATATGGACGGCACACTCTACGATACTGACTCTTCTTTCGTTCCGGCAGTCCGGACATTTCTCGAAAGGTATGACAAACCAATGGAGTCTGTCGAGGTGCTCCATAAACTCATCGGTGAACCGACCCACGTATTTGTTGAATGGGTTAAATCACAGAAAATAGATGCTGATCTTAAAGAGGTTCTTGCTGTATTCAGCAAGCTTGAGCGAAATGGGATTGACAGGCATGGCAAGCTGTATCCGTATGTGATCGAAACTTTAAGCACATTGAAGCACCGAAACGTCAAGATGGCAATCTGCAGCAACGGTTCGCATAGATACGTGAACAAAATTATCAATAAGTTCAGACTCGACCGATATGTCGCTTGGGTGAGAACGCCGAGAGAGAAAAAAGAGACCAAGGGGATCATGCTCCGCGATCTTAAGGATGCTGTCAGACCGGATAGAGCCTTTATGGTAGGTGACAGAATTCACGACATTGATGCAGCAAGTCAAGCAGGGCTTATTCCTGTAGGCGCACTTTACGGCTACGGACAGGAAGAGATGCACTCTTCACCACTCAGAATCAGAGCAATTTCTGACCTAATTAAAATCCTGGACAGTCATGCTATCCAACATACTACTACTCGCCGCCTTAATTGGAGCCGTTAACAGCGATGGTCTCGATTCATTAATAAATAAACAACTTGAACGTGCATCAATATTTGCCCCCAGCTTTTCGTTAAATCTTGAAGAAAGTAATCTCACGGCGGAAGAACTCTCAGATTACCGTTTTCTGTTAGCCTACTTGTCATTGAGTGATCTGGCGATGGTTGACGGAAGCGATCTTATTGAAAATGTAAGATTGGCTCGCAGCGCAGTTAGTGGTTTTGATTGGGGAGAGCAGCTCACACCTGATCTATACAAGCATTTCGTACTACCTCACCGTGTTTCGCAGGAACCGTTTCAGAACGGTTGGCGTAGTCAATTTATGGAGGAGTTAAAACCCCGTCTTGAGGGACTTTCCATGACTGAAGCCGCCCTTGAAGTCAATCACTGGTGCCACGAGAAGGTTGATTTCAAACAGACCGATGGACGCGATCAGAATGCGTTCACCTCAATTCGTTCCGGATTTGGTCGCTGCGAGGAGGAGATGATTCTCACAATCTGTGCACTGCGGTCTGTCGGTATCCCCGCAAGACAGTGCTACACACCTTACTGGGCTCATATTGATAACAATCATGCCTGGGTTGAAGTTTGGGCGGATGGAGAGTGGCATTACTACGGTGCATGTGAACCGCAGCCGGTGTTGGATCAGGCGTGGTTCAGTCATGCTGCTGGCAGAACGATGATGGTGGTCAGCACAGCGTATGGCGACTATAGCGGCGACGAACCGATCCTTAAGAAGTATGACAGATCAACATTGATTAACTCGACTGCCGTGTATGGGCGCTCCATTGAGAGAAGGTTCAATCTGCTGGATCACAAAAACAGACCGCTGCCCAATCACCGCATCATTTTCAGCCTGTTCAATTACGGGTTCATAAACCCTACCGTCTCTCTCATGACGGATGAGCATGGCATCTGCCGGATAAGCTGCGGTCCGGGAGATTGGATAGTGACCGCCGGTAAAGACAGGTACAGTGTCCTTTACCATTCAGCACAGGACGACACTGTGGTGACATTAAAATTAAGAAAGAAAAAGACTGTCACCGAGTTCACTCAGTTCGATTATCACCCCCCATCCCCTCCTGATGAATTTGAAAAGGTTGAACAGGATTCTCTGTTTAAGAAAAGATTGGCATCTGAAGACACTGTCCGGACTTGCAACGTTTGGTCAATATGGGCATCTGAGACAGGTGCAGCCGATCCTTACATGGATGAACCTGATTCTCTACTTTGTTATGACCTTGCTGACCAATTGAATAGAGAGAGAAAAGATGTCCTTGATTTGTTTCGGAATGCGAGAGGAAACTGGGGGCACTTGTGGTATTTTGTGACGGGGCTGTATCCGGATGACGGTATGACCAATTCTGATAGAAAAAGTGTTATTGTTGTGAATCACTATCCAAAGAATCGCTATTTGCTGCTTGAATCTTTGACCGATAAAGGGCTAAGAACTTTTACCCCAAATGATCTGGAGCACCACTTCTACTATACCGGAATCAATCATCAGTTAGCGACTGACACCTTTGAGCCTTTCTTTTCAACATTGGATTCAGCTGACAAAGATCATTACCAAAATTATGTCATCGCACCTCGTATTGACTATGAGCCGTCAACCGGTTGGAGGCAACCGTTAATCTCTTTTCTGATTGAAAATCCGAAATTACAGCATTCAAAGCAGGATGCGAAGCTTGTCAAATGGTTGAAGAAGAACATAAGACTTGAGGACAGTGTTGATAGAATGGGTACTTCAATGTCACCGGACAAGATCCTGAATCTGCGAAGTGGCAGCAGCAGGGATATTGCACGGTTGTACGCAGCTCTTTGCCGGGTCAGGGGAATTCCTGCAAGGTTCAATCCGGTCACCGGACAGCTTGAAAGATGGGATGATGAATGGCTCGAAACAGTGATAACTACCACAGATAAGAAGGAGAAACCGAGTGGTACAGGCTCGTTGATAATTACAGTGGAAGACTCGGACTCAACTATACTTGCATCAGAATATTTCAAACATTGGGCAGTTCAAAAGTGGGAGTCTTCTTATTTTAATGCGGTTGATTTCGGCTTTAAGAAAGAGTACAAAGAGATTGAATGGTCTCAGAAACTGCCTGTTGGGATCTACTGCCTGACAACCGGCAGACGTGAGGAAGACGGCTCAGCACCGGTAATGTTGAAATGGTTTGAGATCAAAAAGGGTAACGAAACCACCATAAGTCTTGAATTCAGACCTTAGTCCGGTGATGCAATTGAATCCTTTTCATGATTTGATTACATTCATCGGTTCATTGCCCTGAAGTTGTCTTCTACAGTGTTTCTTGGAAATAATGTCTCATAAGGAGCGTGACATTCTTGTCCGTGCTTGCCGACAGGAATGTCGGCACTCTCTGATTTTTGAGACTTTACTTTCAAGCATCACTAATACCTTCATTAAGCAATAATTCAGGTCTTTATATCCTCTGACGCTTGCCTTAAATGTTCCGTCTGAATATATTATGTGTACAAATTGTGTAAGCTGTGTCCAGATAAAGATTCACTTAGTCATATAAGTTCTTCGGTTTACTGAGACCTAAGGAGGGTTTCGTGGCAAAAAAGAAGATTAACTATTTAAAACCTATCGCATTAGAGCTGATTGATGATGTTTGGCAGAATCGAGTTGTCGTTCTGTTGGAAGACCTGACCGGCTTACCCCATCTTCAGTATGCTTACGTCATCAGCAAGAAAGGTGAAAAGTTGACCGAAACAATCGCTTCAGGCAATAAGATAACCAAAGAGCATGAGTCCGATGCCAAGCAGTTTGCCGATCTCGCTGGGATTGTAGAGGAATACCTTGACAATTTAGAGCATCCATTTCCGGCGCATGTATTAATTGAAATGGAAGATGAATTACTGTTCGTAGGTTCGACCGGTGAAGTAATTCTGGTTGCTTCATTTGACGGAAATGCACCACGGGGATATATGTCCATGAAACTGTCAAAGAGAGTGAATCATTTGAGGAAGCTGTTCCGTACAATGCTGTTCCGTACAATGGAGATTGGAATGTATGCTTCATGAAATTGTAAACCAATTGTCTGAGCAAATCTGTGACAGGCTGATTGACGGTCAGGATTCCCTAGCATTTCCTGTCTTGATTAAAAAGCCGCTGCCAAACTGGTTTATCGAATACCTTAACTTTGAAATAAATCCAAACCTGAACGATCACATCAAAATCGGATCACTCGATTTCGACTTCAGCTTGAAAAGGAATGCAGCTCAATTGATGCCCAAATATAAACAGGCTTTGAACAATGATCTGATGTTCAGCAGATCTGAATTGTATGATTTTATTACAGATGCGTTGAATTCGCATGTTCAGGTTTTGATTCATCCTGCTGACGAGATTTCAAGCATTGTCTATAAGGGAAAATCGGGCGAGAACCTTTCAGGTCGCGATCTTTCCGCAAGTCTGACATCTCTCTCGAAATTGATGGAGTGGAGAGGAGAACTGATTCCGAATGTGTTCCTGGTGATAAAGCCATATCTTGCAGGATTGAACACACAATCTATTGCCATGATCGAGTTTTCCCGAACTTTGGCATCAGCACTGGAAAAAGAGATAGCTTCCGATCCGTTTTCATTTGTTGAGCTTGATCTGAATAGAATTAAAGAATTAATCTCACCTACCGGTGAATCAGAAGAGCTTGATTTTTCTGATCTAATAGAAGATGTCAACCGGTTTCTTATAAATCGAGGTCTGGCGTCTTGGACACCGGCGATAGCGGTTGAGAGTGCAATTAACGACGGTAAATTAAATTTTCAAAATACAATAAAAGCGTTAAAAAGACTTCAGGTTTATCGTGACAACGGCTTAATCGGTGTTGATTCTGAAGAGCAGTCACTCGTAGATGATGAAGTTGACAACTTTACAAACTTTATTGACATGGTGTCGGAATGATAGGTACATACAGATCTGATGTGGCATTTAAGAGTTTCGCAAAAGCCGCTAAGAGTTTACCCCGTGGCGGACCTCTGTTTATATTGGTGCTGAATCACCGCGGTCTGCCGGTTTTGCAGTATGGAGATCAATCATACATCGCTCCTCTCGGAGCAGAGATGGTTGCTGCTCAAGCTTCCCGCATGATTCGAAGGTTTGTGGGAATGCTCAGCGAAATCCATGATGAAGAACCGGAGCGTATTTCAATAACGTATGAAGACAGTGTAATCACTCTGGAGCGTGACGGTCTGTTTGTCTTCTATATTGTCTGGTCTCCGGAAACATTCAGTTTAACAGATAAAAACAGCGTTTACCTCAAACGGCTATCGGTGACCTTACAAGAGGACTTAACCTGATGAATTTGCAATGGATTGATAGCTTAGCTGACATATTCGGCGTGACTGCTGTCCTTCTTGTTGACCATGACGGCATTGTCATTGCGCAGGCGGGTGATGTGTCAGGCACTATGGCACCACATTCAACCCTGCTGGTGCAGAAGTTAATAAAGAACATCGGCTTGGAAACAGTCAATAGATGGAAATGGACCCAGTGTGAGACAAGCGATGTGGTGTATGGAATTGCGAATGTCAATATTGGGATTCTGGTAATCGTAATGAAAGCCGATGCAAACCTTGGAATGGTTCGTCTGCAGGCGCGTGCGATTAAGGAAGACCTCAAAAAGATATTCACAGAGAATTTTGGAGAGCAGTAGATGGCGACAGTTAATTTCAGCAAACGAGAGATTTTATGCAAAATAGTGTACTACGGTCCGGGTTTATGTGGAAAAACGACAAATTTACAAACTATTCATAGAAAAGTACCTTCGAAAATTCGAGGGAATCTAACCAGTGTAGCCACAAAACAGGATAGAACCTTGTTTTTTGATCTCTTACCGCTTGAAGTTGGCAGGGTACGTGACTTCGTCATTCGGCTACAATTATATACCGTACCGGGGCAGGTGTACTATAACGCTTCGAGGAAAATCGTTCTCAAAGGCGTTGACGGCATAGTCTTTGTCGCTGACAGTCAGGTTGGCAAGATGGAGGAGAACATTGAAAGTTTACAGAATCTTAAGGACAATCTGACAGAAAACAACGTTGATCCGGCGACTGTACCGGTTGTACTGCAATATAACAAACGGGATCTCGCTCCTACATATCCGGTAGAAGAGTTGAACAGCGCGATCAATAAAAATAATCTAAGCTATTTTGAAGCAATTGCCACAACAGGGCAAGGCGTGTTCAATACCCTAAAGGGTATCTCTTCAGTAGTTATAAGAGATGTCAAAGGGAAGCTTGAATCAGCAGATAAACGCAAACCTGCATCTCCTCAGACTAAACCTGAGCCGGAACCTGTGGCAGCCACTCAAAAACCGGAATCCAGACCACCGGATCAGGATCCGATACGAACTACCAAACAAGAACCAATAACCAAAACAGTTCCAACTCCACCGATTAGCAAGAGACCGGTAAATATGCCTGAACCGGACAATTCTTCAAGCAAACAGGGATTTTGGGATAAAGTTTCCACTCTACTTAGAAAACCGAGGAAGTATTAATGTTAAACCTTAATGACATCGAGAACTATCTGGATAACTTAAACCGTACACAATCCGTTTTGGACAAGGTGGTATCCGATGCAGGAACACACGGTGTATTTCTTGTAGATGACAATGGATTTCTTGTAGCAGAAGCGGGCGATATTGAGATAGATCGAGTGGCTTTAGCGGCTTTGGTTGGTGCCTCCTTTGGTGCAACGGTAGAGATAGCAAAACTGCTCGGTGAGAAAGATTTCAAGCGGTTAACGCATCAGGGTGAGCATCACCACCTGTTCATTGGAAGAGCAGGTAACAGGCATATCCTGATTGTCGTTTTTGGCAGTGATACAAATCTCGGTCTGGTCAAGTTATATGCGGAGCAGGCAGCAGTAAAGCTGGGAGAGATATTGGACACAGAACCGGAAGAGGATGCTGTTTATGAAACAGTTCAACCCGATATTGAACCCGAAGAAGAAGTGAATCTGGAATTTATGGTTGATGAAGAACCCGACGAGAATGACTAACCAGCAACAGTTGACCCTCAACGTAAAGATAAGTTTTTCTGATCGTTCAGTAAGATATTTAATCAGGAGATAGATAATGGTATCCAAAGGATTCGGCGGAACACTACAGTCCGTGCAGTTGCCCGATGCAATTCAGCTTATTTGCATGAGTGGCAGAACAGCGGCTCTTACCGTGTCGGTTAGACAAAATCGTGGTGTATTATTCTTTGAAAAAGGTGAATTGATACATGCTGTTTACAATGACCTGAAAGGTGATGAAGCCTTTTACAGAATAATCGGATGGGTTGGGGGCGAGTTTGCCTTAGCAGCGCTGTCACCCGACCATGAAAGAACCATCTTTGAATCATGGGAAGGAATGCTGCTGGAGGCTGCGCGTAGAAATGATGAGGCAAACATTCCGATAGAAACCGAAGCGGACAGTTCTGCTGAAGAAGAACCAAAGGATGAGATAGTTGATCTCACTGCAGATCCTGGCAGTGCTGCTGAAGTGCAAGCAGATGATTCGGTGGATGATTCGGAGGCGAGAGGTGACATTTTTGATTTCAGCCAACTGGAGACAGCATCGGAAGAATCCACCGAGTCAGAATCAGATGGCGGAGAGGAGACTTCGGATGATCTGTCTTTTATTGATGAGACTGACTCTGAGAAAGTCGGGGATTTTGGTTGGGAAAGTGCTAAACAAGATGACGATCAAAAAGAGGAACAATCTTCTGAAGAGAGTGATAGTGTCACCGAGATGTTCAACTCTTTTGATAAACTGGAATCGGGGATCTCCTCGTTCAGGTCACAAGATGAAACAGAAGTTGCAGAAAAAGTGCTCGGCGATGATCTAACAGAAGCATCACCGTTTGAAGAGTTTGATCAAGAAGATGATAGTGTGGAGGAAGAAACTCAGGATAGTGATGATGTTCAACCTGATTCGGATGACGAAGAAACTGTTGAGACAGA
>CAZVKN010000015.1:41132-73647 GCA_964627035.1 uncultured bacterium
AGGATAGTGATGATGTTCAACCTGATTCGGATGACGAAGAAACTGTTGAGACAGATATGGAAGGCGAGCTGGATGTCGGGGATGATCAGGATGATAGTGAGGAAGAATCTACTCAAGAGAGCAATGAAGTTCAATCTGAGTCAGAGGAAGAAGATACTGTGGAAATAGAGATGGAAGTCGGGGATGATCAGGATGAGAGTGAGGAAGAATCTGTTCAAGAGAGCGGTGAAGTTCAACCTGAGTCAGAGGAAGAAGATACTGTGGAGACAGAGAAGGAAGACGTGTCAGAAGCCGAAGATGAAGGGGAGGCAACCGAAGAATTGCCGGAAACGGAAGAATTGGAAGAGCAGCCTGAGGAAGAGGATGTCTCTGAAGTCATAGTGGAAGAAGAGAGCGACGAGCTGGAGGTCGAAGCTGAACCTGAAGTTGTCACCGAAGAGAAGTCAGAGGAACCACTCGTTGAGGAAAGTGATGATACACCAACGACGGAAACGGTCTCTGAAGAGGCTGATATTGCTTCGGAAGTTGAGGAGGCGTGTGTCAGTGAGGATTCTATCAGTAAATCACTGGACAATATTGTAAAGAGCTACATGCAAACCTGGCCCGCTGATCAGACGCAAATTCGATTTGATGCGATCACTTCGGATCTGCTGCCGGAAAGTATCCGCAATCATTTCCTGTGCCGATTTCTACAGGTAGCTATGAATGTCATCCACCTGGATGATATGCCTTTCGATTTTACCAGTGAAGAATTGAACAAAGAGATTCGGAACATGTATCAGGTTCTGCGTGACAACTGGATGATAACACGCGATTACTACCATCAAGTTTTATACGATGCAAACTATTTTGACCTGACCAGATCCGTAGATCCGGCGAGAGCAATTTCACAGTTTCTCTTCGACAGAACTGAGAACGAAGTAGATCAGTTGCTACCGTTCATGAAAGCTCTGATTCAGAATAAGTTGATTGGTGATCAGTATGAGGAGCTGTGGAATGATATCCGGATACACGAGGAATCTGTAATCCACCCACGCAAGATTGAGAATTTCATCCGTGCGCTGCTCGACAGGAAATCTGTTTCGGATGCATACAAAGCTGTGCGAGTTGCCATGCAGCGGCTGCTGGACTTAGCAGGAATAGGTGCGGACATTCCTCAGGATTCAATCGGCATCTCCCTGATTCTGACTATGTTGGAATCCCGAGGTTTGGTGAATGTGGCAGACTTTGTCCGCGATGAACAGAAGACCGGCAAACAGAAGCTCACAATCGTGGAGATGGATGATGTGATGGAGCGGTATCAGCAACATGCAAAAAACATTCCTTCTCGTAGAATCAGATCGGGATTGAGTGGCGGTCAGACTCCATCAGAACAACAGGATGTGATCTTTTCCCTTAAGCGAGAGAGCAAACAATGACAGGGTTAACGCTCGAAGAGATCACCTCATATTGGTCAGCTAAAATTCTTCAAGATAGCAGTGAGTTGGAAATTGATCAATTAGAGCATGTTGAGATGCCGGCTCACCTCAAGAATTATGTGTTGGAACATGGCAAATTATTGTTCAACAAAGAGATTAGTCGCATTCTGAGCAGCCCATATTTCGATCTCGCCCACCGAACTGATACCGAACAGGATCTGAAGGAATCTCTGTCGAAGTTTCTGATGGACCGGATGATTCTTCCGGAAAGTTCGATTCGTGAGATGGTTATCGATGTTTATCAGAAACTGCTTGACGAATGGGAGATTGCGCCTCTCAGCATGCGACAGGCTTCAGATAGTCCAAACGTATTGGCAAAGTCAATATTTGAGCGTATTTCCACTATTGTTCCTGTTTATGAAAGTGATACACAGACACATGACATTGATGTACTGTCACAGATTTGTGATGCGAGCGGATTAACACTGTTGGCATCTGCGGTCAAATTAGAATCGCAGCTTGAAGCGTCCGAGTTAACCCTTGAAGAGTTTATCAAGATCATTCGACGACTAATCATGCTGAAGGATCATTTCAAGGTTAGTGGAAAAATGGTTTCGGCTGAGGGCTTGCCAACTATAAAGGTTGGAGAGATAGCGGTAGAAGAGGCAGAAGAGGTTGTGATCGAGCTTCCGATTGAAGAACCTGCGGATGTTTCTTCGGGACCTGTTCTGCAGGATTCTGAGGAATCGGATTCGGCAGCACCTGAAGAATTGTCCGCATCGGAATCAGATCTTGAGGAACTTCCTGAACAGACTCAATTCCACAAAATGCCGGATGTGGAAGAGCTTCCCGAACCGATTGCTGAACCGGTGGCTGAGCCCACCCCAACTTCTACATTGATAAATGAACCGGAAGAATCACAGGCAATGGAAGAGCCTGACAAATCTGAAGAATCGGTCGTGACTGCATCGGTTGATACAGGAGATAGAAGTCCATTTTTATCACCGGAGTTAACCACTTCGCATGACGCTGGTAACGGTAATGCAGCACCTGAACCGGACATTAACAGTGAGGTCACTCCGCCTGACCCACCTGAACCGTCATCTGATCTGACGGAATCGGGTCTATTTATGTTCTCGCTGTTAATGCATCCACAAAAGCGGGCATATCTTGGGAATAAACTGTTCGATGATGATTTTGAATCCTATGATCGGATGGTGAACAAGATAAGCATGCAGAAATCAATAGATCATGCTCTTGTCATTGCAGATAACGAGCTATACATACATGACATATCTGTTACTGCCATCTCGGCAGCCGAGCTTCTCAGAACAATAAAGACATATTTCGGAGAAACGGATTACAAAGATTGAACGAGCTTTGCATTAACAGAATAGTCATTGCGTGTGTGAAAAAAACAGTGGAATGGACAGGATTCATTCCATTTGTTGTTTAGTGTAATGACTTTGTAGTCAGGCTTATCTCAAGCCCGTCCCGATTCATCGGGATGAGACAACCACGACTACAATTATTGTTTTGTATTACTTTCGTATAAGTGTGAACTGTTACACTGTAAATAAATCTCCACGAGGAATCAGAGATGAAGGAAGAAGAAAAGAAAAAGAAAGGTAGCAACGCTGTTCTAAGTTTACCGACAATTGGAATTATAATCAGTGTCGGCTTTTTAGCCTATGTAATGTCTCTATTTGGCTTCTTTCAGCTTTTAGAGTACAAACTTTATGATCTAACATTTCAGTTTCGCGGTCCGCGACAGATGCAGGTTACAGCAGACTCAACAGAGATTGTTGTTGTCGCCATAGATCAGGAAACAGCGGACAGTCTCTCTTTTCCGTTCGACCGCAAACATTACGCAACGGTAGTGAACAAACTGAGCAAATTGGGTGCGCGTAGAATTGTATTTGATATTGACTTTTCCAGTGTTGGTGCAAATCCTCTGTCGGATTCTCTGTTCTATGAAGCTATTGAGAATGCCGGTAATGTGGTGCTCGCCGGAAAGATAATTGATCGTTATGCAAGGGGCATCCGTGATCCGATCAGAGATATTAAGCCACCTACCACAAGTGTTTCACCACCGGGAGCACAGTTCGGGCTTGTTAATGACTTGGTTGATATGGATGGTGTTACCCGACGTTACCCTCTTTATTTCACAGCACGGGGTAAAACCTATCTGACGCTTGGAACGAAGGTATTGGCACTTGAACGAGATGCGATGGGGGAAAAACTTGATTCTGTTCAGGTCGGTTATTTTCAATTCGCCGGATTAAAGGCACCTCTGTTTGATCAAAACTCTACTCTGTTGAATTATTTCGGACCTGCCGGAACCTTTTCAACATACTCATTCATACATGTAGTCCAAGGTGATTATGACTTTGATTTCTCTGAGGAAGAAATAGAGATATTAAAGGCGTTTGATCCTGAGATGTACGAGGAGATGTTTTCTTCTTCACCTTTTAAGGACAAAATTGTAATCATCGGAGCATCTGCGGAAGATCTGCAGGATAACAAATACACGCCGTTCTTCAAGGAAGCTGAACCACTGAAGACTCCTGGAGTTGAAGTACATGCCAATGCCCTGAAGATGATGCTTGAGGGGAGTTTTATTCAGCCACTGGGACTCCTGTGGACATTGCTCGGAATTGTCATCCTTAGTTTCCTGATGTTCATGAACGGACGGGATCTACCTAAATTGTTCAGCTTCATTGTCTGCTCTATCTTCATATTGGAGATAGCGACGGTAGGTGGTATTACCATATTTACCGGTAGCCCACGAGGATGGATAATCGTGTTGATAGCCGTGATTCTAGGTGTTTTTGTCTTCATGGGCAGAGGTAAGAATGTTTCGCAATGGGCTGGTTTGTTCGTGACTTTCTTATTAGTTGAAGTAGTAATAATCTCAGGAGTTGAAACATTCTCCAATCAATACTGGCTGCGTCTGATTCCATTGCTGCTGACAGTGGTGCTCGGCTATCCGACAAATCTTGTATATCGTTTTGTATTAGCGCAGAAAGAGAAGGCGATGATTCGGGGGATGTTTGCCCAATATGTGCCCCAAAAGGTCACTGAAGAGCTTATAGCAAATCCTGAGAAAGCAAGGCTCGGTGGTGAACTGCGAAGGTTGTCAGTGCTATTCACCGATGTAGCCGGATTCACCACAGTATCGGAAAAGCTAACGCCGGAACAGCTTGTCTTGCTCCTTAATGAATATCTGACGGCGATGACCAATATTATCCTTGAAAATGACGGCATTGTTGACAAATATGAGGGTGACCTGATTATGGCTGAATTCGGTGCCCCGATCTGGTATGAAGATCATGCTGCCAAGTGCTGTCGTGCGTCACTCAGGATGCAGGCTAAACTGAAGCAAATGAGAGACAGTTGGCGTGAGGAGGGGCAGATTCCGTTATACAGCCGTGTTGGTGTGAACAGCGGTGACATGATCGTGGGTAATATGGGTTCTGAACAGGTGTTTGACTACACTGTCATGGGGGATGCTGTGAATCTATCCAGTCGTCTTGAGGGTGCGAACAAGGGCTATGACACGACCATAATGATAGGGCATGAGACATGGAAGGATGTTCATGAAGAATTCGTTACCAGGCGATTGGATCTGTTGCGTGTAAAAGGCAAGACAGAGCCCGTGAAAGTGTACGAGCTAATCGCTGAACGAGAGTCTGATGTGACGGATGATTTGCGGAAGACCATTGATGCATACGAAAAGGGGCTAAATCATTATCGCGAGAGAAGATTTGAAGCAGCAAAGGAGTATTTCATTAGGGCAATTGAAATTACAGAGGATGACGGTCCGTCCAATACATACTTAAAACGAAGCGAGATGTATATTGCCGAGCCGCCGCCGGACGGTTGGGATGGTGTTTGGGAACTTACAGAAAAGTAGTGCTATGACAAGCTGCTGTTTCTGTAGTCGTGGTTGTCTCAACCACGACGTCGGGCTTGAGACAAGCCCGACTACAATAACAAGATCAGTACAAAGTTGATACTCTCAAATTCCAGTGTTAGGATACTGCTGCCATAACGACAACTATTGGATTGATCGGCAAAAAACCTTGACATTTAGTTCTTCTTGGGTTAAATTCAAGGTTCATGAATTGGGCGATTGGCTCAGTTGGTCAGAGCGCTGGTTTCACATATCAGAGGTCACTGGTTCAAATCCAGTATCGCCCACACATTAAAGGATGAACGGAATGCGCCCGAAAGTTTTATTGCTGAATGAGTTGTTGGAAGCAATTGCTGAATGGCGCAGTGATAAGCAGACAGTTGTTTTCACCAATGGTGTGTTTGACATTCTTCATGTTGGGCACTTAAAGTCTTTCGAGCAGGCATCCCAATTTGGGGATCGGTTGATTGTAGCGGTGAACAGCGATGGTTCGGTGCGTTCACTTGGCAAGGGACCGGAACGTCCGATCAATAGTGAACATGACCGCGCTCGTTTGATAGCCGGACTTTCTGTTGTGGATGCGGTTGTGCTGTTTGACGAGTCAACACCGTATGAGCTGTTGTCTTCTGTTAGACCGGATGTACTGGTCAAAGGTGCGGATTATCGGATTGATCAGATTATCGGAAGAGAATTTGCAGGACGTGTTGAACGGATAAAGTTGGTAAAGGGTCGCTCAACAACTGAATTGATGCAACGGATTAGAGAGCTACCAATTACTTGATAACTTGGCAACTTGACAACTTGATTACTTACTCATGTTTGAAGAACTGACAGAACGATTTGATAAATTCATCCGCAACGTCCGCGGCAAAGGAAAGCTGTCTGAAGCTAATGTAAAGGAGACGCTGCGCGAAGTTCGCCGGATCATGCTTCAGGCAGATGTATCTCTTCCGGCTGCCAAGTCATTTGTAAAGACTGTTCTTGATAAATCTATCGGTCACGAGGTGCTGTCAAGCATCACACCCGGTCAGCAGATGATTAAGATTCTGCATGATGAGTTGGTTGGATTTCTGGGTGGTAATGCTGCGCCGATACAGTTTGGAAAATCCCCGTCATCTATTTTAATGGTCGGATTGAACGGAGCAGGGAAGACGACGACATCCGCCAAGCTTGCAGTTCAACTTAAAAGGCTTGGCAGGAAGCCGATCATGGTAGCTGCTGACACTCATCGTCCAGCGGCTGCTGAGCAACTTGAGACGCTCGGAAAACAGATAGATGTACCGGTCTTTATCGGTGACGACCGAAGAGATCCTGTGACTGTTTTTAACAATGCGCATGAAGAAGCCAGAAGTAGAGGCTTGGACTGTCTGATCGTTGACTCAGCGGGTCGGATGGCGATTGATGAAGAGCTTATGATCGAAATTAAGACCCTGTATGATGCGGTTAAACCACCAGAGACACTACTTGTCGTTGACGGGATGACAGGACAGGATGCGGTTCGATCAGCAAAAGCGTTCATTGAAAGAATCGAATTGACAGGCTTGATTCTGACCAAGCTTGACGGTGACTCGCGAGGTGGTGCAGCCCTATCAATCCGGTATGCAACCGGCTGCCCGATTAAATATGTCGGTGTCGGTGAGAAAGTTTCTGATCTGGAACAGTTTCATCCTGACCGCATGGCAGGTCGGATTCTCGGCATGGGGGATATTGTTTCTCTCGTGGAGAAAGCCCAGAGTGAGATAGACATTGAGCAAGCTCAAAAGCTTGCAAAGAAGATATCCAAGGCTGAATTTACCCTTGAAGACTTTAAGGATCAGCTTAACCAGATTAAGAAGCTCGGTCCGCTCGAGTCTCTCATTAAAATGATCCCGGGTGCAGGTAGCGCCATGAAGGATATGCAGGTTGATGACAGTGAGATTAAAGTTGTAGAGTCCATCATAGATTCCATGACCATTCAGGAGCGGCAGACACCGAGAGTGGTCAACGGTAGTCGCAGGAAACGTATCGCGGCCGGCAGCGGCAGGTCGGTACAGGATGTCAATCGGTTGCTGAATCAGTTCAATCAGATTCAAAAGATGATGAAAAGGATGGGGAAGAAAGGGGGCAAGATGCCGTTCAACATTCCCGGAATGCCAAATTTAACCGGGAATTAGTGGCGACTTAAGATAAAATCAATCGCATTACGTATCAAAAATTCCCGGAACAGACTGATCAATGCTGAAAAACATTTGGATACATCGGATAATATTGATACTTGACGCTACTGTTTTCGGCTTTATTATTGACATGTTAACCGGATTTCCTCTGTGGGGGATCTCTACCGGAATCATTCTGATGATATTCGGATTGTGGAAATTGGATAATCCCGGGATTTTGACAAAGACTTTGAAACTCGATGAAGACATCGCAGGCATGACCAGAATAGTCGCTCTATCGTTGCTATTCTTCCTTGAATGCAGCCTGGTTGCCTGGCTTATCACCACAAGAGTGGTGATTTAACTGAAATTACGGTACATTGTACCTTCAGTATAATTTGTTGGTTAATAAATATTTACGGAGAATAAGTTGGTCAAGCTAAGACTGACAAGAATGGGACGCAAAAAACGTCCTTACTATCGAATTGTCGCTATTGACAGTCGCAAACCGAGAGACGGTGCTTTCATTGATCGTCTCGGTTATTATCATCCACTGACGGAGCCGCCTTCAATTAGTGTTGATGCAGAGAAGGCATTGAAGTGGTTGCGTGTGGGTGCTCAACCGAGCAACACTGTTTTAAGCTTGTTGAAGCGTGAAGGTGTATGGCTTCGATTCAGGCTCGAAAAACGAGGTATGTCCGAAGACCAGATCAACGAGACGATGAAAGAATGGTTTGAAGCGAACGCCAGGAGTGCACCTGAAACCAAGCCGGAACCGATAAAAGAAGATGTCGAAGCCAAAGCGGATGAGAGTGAAGCTGCTGAGGAAAAAACTGCGACGGATGCAAAAGTAGAAGATGCAACAAAAGCTGAACCTAAACCTGAACCTGCAAAAGAAGCCGTCGAAGCCAAGGTGGAAGATAGCAAAGCTGCTGCGGAAAAACCTGCAGCGGATGCATCAGCTAAAGACGACAAGAAGGCTCCTGTAAAGGATGTGAAGAAAACTGTCGAAACCAAATCGGAAGATAGTAAAGTTGCTAAGGAAAAATCTGCAGCGGAAGCATCAGCTAAAGATGACAAGAAGGCTCCTGCAAAGGATGTGACTAAACCCGAACCGGAACCTGTAAAAAAAGCTGTCGAAGCCAAAGCAGAAGATAGCAAGGTTGCAGAGGAAAAACCTGCAGCGAAAGCGACCGCAAAAGGTGACAAGAAGGCTCCTGCAAAGGATGTGAAAAAAACCGAGCCGGAAGCTGCCAAAGATGCACCTGTTGAGGAAGCAAAAGAAGCCAAAACAAAACCGGATGCTGAACCCTCAGTAAAAGCGGACGAAGCCAAGAAAGAGAAGCCGGCCAAGAAGGCGAAGAAGAGCGAGGATGCTGCTGCTAAACCGACTGAAGTCGGTAAAGCTGTGAAAAACAAGTCGGATGACAGCAAAGAAGAAGCAAAAGCAGACTGACAGTTTTCCGGGACATCCGGTAGATCAACCTGAAAACATGACTGTGATAGGTCGGATCGCACGACCTGTCGGTGTAAAGGGTGAGCTGAAAGTGATAATGGAATCAGCTCTTCCCGAGCGATTACTGCAAATGCAAAGTGTATTGATCCTTATTGGATCACAAGTTTACAGATTCCCGGTTGAAGTGATTGGAAGAACTGCCGGATGGTATAGAATAAAGCTGGGTGGAATTGACAATCCTGAAGACGGTTCGATTCTTTCAGGTTGTGATTTAGTATCATCTGAAGCGGATCGCCCTGAATTGCCGATAGGTGAGTATTATATTGACGAATTGATCGGCTGCCGGGTTGAATCAGATGACGGGGACTATTTGGGATTGCTGCTTGAAGTGATGTCACAGGGACATCACGACATTTGGGTGGTTGACGGAGACTACGGTGAAATCATGGTACCGGCAGTAAAAGAATTTGTGGTTGACATTGATCTTGAACGGCATAGATTGGTGGTGAGGTCGGTTGATGGGCTGTGGGACAGGCGGTGAAGATTGATATTATATCGCTCTTCCCCAAGTTTTTTAACGGAGTATTCAGCGAAAGCATCCTGAAACGTGCAATCTCATTTGATGCTGTAGAAATAACAGTGTATGATTTGCGCGAGCATACCACAGATAAACATCATCAGGCTGATGACTACCTGTACGGTGGTGGACCTGGAATGTTGCTGAAACCGATGCCCCTGTTTCGGGCACTCGATAAGATAACTGCTGAAGCTGATACAAGACCTGTGGTTATTTTCCCGACTCCGAGAGGTAAACCGTTTCAGCAGGCTGATGCCGATGAGCTGGCAGATCAGCAGCATTTAATCTTCATCTGCGGTCACTACAAAGGTATTGATCAAAGGGTGATTGACCGTTGGGTTGACCGTGAGTATTCAATGGGAGACTTCGTGGTCACAGGAGGGGAAGTAGCAGCCACGGCAATGATTGATGCAATTGTACGATTGCTGCCGGGTGTTCTCGGTGATCTTGACAGTGCGATGAGTGACAGCTTTCGAGCGGACAGGCTCGATTGCCCGCACTACACTCGTCCCGAGCAATGTGACGGTTTGTCATTACCGCAAGTGCTGCTGAGGGGGCATCACCGCCGCATTAAGCTATGGCGAAACATTAATTCGCAGTTTTTAACAAAAAAACATCGTCCGGATCTGATAAAGGATTCTGACGAATAATTAGGTATGAAAGTACTTTGTAGTGTCGTAGTCGGGCTTGTCTTGAGCCCGACGTCATGGTTAAGACAACCATGACTACAAAACCATTATTAATGTAGTATACCATTTTTTTCGATTCTATCTTAACAATAATAAAAGTTTAAATACAGTACAGAATTATGGAAGCGTGGCAGGAATTTATTACGGGGGAGCAGATCAGGGAAGACTTACCCCAGCTCCGTTCCGGTGATCAGGTGGATGTACACTATCGGGTGATCGAAGGGGAGAAAGAGAGAATACAGGTGTTCACCGGCACGGTAATAGGAAAACATGGTGCCGGGACAGACTCAACAATTACCGTCCGCAAAATATCAAGTGGTGGTATAGGTGTCGAGCGGATTTTTCCCTTCAACAGCCCATATATCGCAGAAATAAAAATCAAACGCAGAGCGCATGTCAGACGTGCAAAGCTATATTATCTGCGTGGTTTGCGCGGTAAGGCTGCCAGACTTAAAGAAGCTAAGAAGAAGCTTGTCACGAAGTAGCAGCTTTACAGTTAAGCTGAATCTCTATCCAGATGCAAGAAAACCGTCTGACAGGCTATGTATTAACGGCAATGTTTGCCGGTATCGCTGCCGCAGTCGGTTATCTGCTCATTGCCGTCCCCAACGTGGAAGCAATCACTTTGATGATGTTTCTTTCGGGCTGGACTCTCGGGCTTAAACGTGGACTAACAGCGGCTTTTATCGCATCTATATTGTACTTCGGGTTCAACCCGCAAGGGACGTTTCCTCCACTGTTAGCTGCGCAAATTATCGGCTCAACCGTCGCACCGATAGCCGGTTATATGCTGAGAAAACATGATGGTGAGAAATTGATGGATAAGTCACTTTTGGCACTGTCAGCCTTGGTGCTAACTCTATGGTTTGACCTTTTGACAAATTTAGCCTATCCTTTGACAGCAGGCTTTGACATGAAAGGAATTGTCGTCGTTCTGCTCGGTGGAATCCCATTCAGTATGATACATGTTGGAGGGAATATCTTAATGTTTGTACTCGTTGCACCGATTCTGATGAGAATTGTCCGCCCATACCGCCTTTTGACATGAATAGGTTACGTTTATATTTATTGACACTATTTTTTGCGACAACCCAGCTGACCTTTGTCGCTGCAGAAGACCTGACTGAAGACATCCCATTCCGATTTGGATATCCGCTTTATGATCCTAACTATCGCATAGCTCCACTGACCGGTGGAGACAACTTTACCCTTGACACTTTGCAGCGAGCGACTCTAAATCTTGAGCATAGCGGTGACCTGCTATCCTGTAATAACAACTTCTTCCACCACGATCTGGTTACATCGGGCAGGACAGTTAATTTGACTTCGCTTGGTGCAGTGCCGCGTACAACACGTCTAAATTGGCATGGACGACCATTCAGAAATGTCATTACCGGGATGCCGAAATTTGCGCTGTTCCCACTTCATAGGGTTGGAGGGGTTGTATCGAGCAGATGGGGAGCGGTTTCCGGGATTACGGCACCGGGTGCTGTGATAGAGTTTCTACCGTTGGATGTCAGATACAGCGATCCGATTACAACACTGTACCATCGTGACGGCTACTACGACTACAGACCGGTTGAGTTCCTGCACTCTCAGAGATTAGCACCTAATACTTTTGGGTCATTTGGCGGAGGATATTATGCATCGCAGGGACGGTATTACCATGCCAATCAGGATGATCGCTCCTACTACACCGAGTTCATCCACTATCCGAATCCTTGCAATCGTTTCACTCTGTCATACATGGATTTTGCAAGAAGAGCTGAGATACCGTTCACGGTAATAAAGGAAAAATCTGAACGATCCGATCTTGATTTACTGTGGAATTATGCACCGGACTCTATCGGGAGATATGAGGTTAACTTTTTCAGGACAGAATCCCAAAATGGCTGGGACGACACCGACGACTACGGCAGAGAGTTTGGAATATCGGCAAGAGCCGAATACGGTGGGTGGGGCAGCTATCTCCGAGTGAATAGAATTGACGGCAGGATAGTAGGGGACACGAATTTTGGATTATTTGAGATTGAAGGCTCAGCAGCCCATCGTCAATCCTTTGGCAGCGGCTCAATTTGGACATCATTAGGTCTGACAGGTTACTATCCTGATCGGTTGAAACCGGTCGGAGCGTTTGAAATTCGATACGATTTTCCAACTGTAGGAGTCGTTTTTATCCGGGTGAAACAGGCTGCCGATCCTCACTCTCCGGAAATGTTATATGCCGAGTATCGAGATGATCGCCCTCATAACGACCTTGAGCCTGCTTGGGTGACGAATCCCAGATTGCCGATTGTAGGCAGAAAACTGCCGGTTTCGCTTACTCGTGGCGGTCAAATCGGAATGACGAGGGCTCTCCTGTACGGTGAGATTGATTTGTCATATTTCGGTTCTATCACATCCAATCAGACTGTTTGGGGAGTTAACGGGGACTCGATGATAACTCCGATAGGAATGGACTGGCAGCGTGTTGCAGGCTGGTCAGCATCCTGGAATTGGAGTGCAGATCCGTACAGAGTGTCTGCTTCAATAATAGGAATTAACAGTGAGTTCAGTCTCAAGCAGCTTGAGCAATATATGATTACCGAGCCACCGGTCAGGCTTCAATGTGAAGTCGGATGGCACGAGTCATTCTGGAATGGGATCTTTGAAACTGACATTCTCTTCAGCGGGAAGTACTATTCCGCTTTTAATGCGGTCGGAATGACTGGGATTGAGGAGATAGGAGGCGCCTATCCTCTCGACTTCCGGTTCACGGGAAGGATCAAACGGTTCACCTTGTTTTACGGAGTGCATAACTGGAATTCATATCAGTACTACCTTGTCCCCGATTATAAGATGATTCATAAAGAGGAGTACTGGGGAATAAACTGGATGCTGCTAAATTGAGAGTTCTCGCTGTTGACATAGGAACCAACAGCACGCTTCATTTACTGGCTGACGTAGTTGATGAAGAGCTTCTCGTTATAGAGAACGATATCATCGGTAACGGCTTAGGTGCGAAAATGGGTGCCGACGGACGGATTGGCGATGGACTGATGAAGCTGAATCGTCAGATACTGTCAGATCTAACCAGATTAGCGCAAGAAAATGACTGCGAAGTTGTAGGTGCTGTCGGTACACAGGCGCTCCGCAAAGCAACCAACAACGATCAATTCATTTCAATGGCACAAGAGGTGTCACTCCCAGTCAGTATCATTTCAAACCGAGAGGAGGCTCTGCTTGCTTGGAGAGGAGTGTTTGGTGATGATGAAGGGGATCATCAAAGAGCATTGCTTGATATAGGTGGTGGGTCAAGTGAGCTGTCGGTTGGAAGAGGTGAAATGCCTGAATGGACGGATTCTGTCGAGATTGGAGCAGTAACTCTCAGCAGAAACTGTTTTCATGATGATCCACCGAAACCCGATCAGATAAACGCTGCGAGAACAGCGATCAGATTTGCATTCTCAAATTGGGACGGGATTAGATTTGACAAACTGGAGCTTACCGGGATTGCAGGTACGATATTTATGCTGGCAGCACTAGAAAATGAGATTACTGAGTACAGCAGTGGGTGTGTTGAAGGTCTGATCCTCAATGCTGAGGCTGTTTCGTCATGGTGCGATAGACTGCTAAGCTGCGAACTGAGTGAGCGCCGAGAACTTTGCCGGATTTCACCTCAGAGAGCTGAGTCAATTCATACCGGCAGTCTCATACTCGTAGAGCTGATGAGCAGATTCGGGTGGAAACAAATTAAGGTCAGTGAGCGGGGTTTGCTGCATGGGTTGGCTCTTCAATTGGCGTGCAGATAATATTTTGTAGTCGGGTTTGTCACAAGCCCGTCCCGACTCGTCGGGATGAGACAACCGCGACCTCAGTGTCATAAGAGAACAAGGCATCTTCAAGCGAAGATGCCTTGTTCATTTAGCACGAAACCGTTGTACTACCTGAGGTACACCAGCTTCTGCGTTTCATGCAGATTGTTGGATTCCAATCTCAGATAGTAAACTCCACTTGACAAATCATAGTCATTCGCATTCAACTGTGCACTGTGCTTACCGGCGGGCAGAGCGCCTTCATGCAGCGTAGAAATCAATCTTCCGTTCAGATCGAAGATGTCAAGTGTGACATCGCCCGCAGTCGAAAGCGAGAACGGAATGACAGTCTGTGAGTTGAATGGATTCGGAAACGCCGCTTCCAACTCAAACTCTGTGACTGAAAACGCTTCACGGTGTGGAGTTGCCAATTCACGGTCATTCTTCCAGCTAATGATGCGAGTCATAAACTCGCTGAATGTCTCGGTGTCAAATACACCGGCAATAGTGTTCATGGAATAGGCAAAGAACAGCGTGCTGTAAACGTCTGTCTCATTTTTAGCAGCTCCGATCTTCTCCATATTGTTCTCATATCGCGTGACCGCTTCTGCACTGCCAAGTAAGTTCAGCGCAGGCTTGCGGCTCGACGATCCGGCAGGACCGCGTCCAAGATAGCCTCTCATACCGTCGAAATGGTCATCACCTTCTTCACCGATGACGTACACCGCGCGGCTGACGCTGGGTTCATTCATCTCAACATTCAGGTAATCGCTGAACAGCGGACGTTCGCCGATGGTCTGCAGCATGTATGAGCCGCTGATGATCAGAATGCCGTGATTATCGAGGAATGATGTCAGGACAGATTCCTCCTCTTCGGTCATTATGTTTTCTTCAGCGTTATGGCTGTGCCACAGGATAGTGGTGACATGGTCATCAATGGCTTCCTCAACCAAATCTCCCAACTCGGAGCGATTCCACATCTCCACATACGGTATTTCGTCAGTGTCAAAAACCTCAAGCATCGGCAGCTCAGCTTCTTCTTCGCCTGAACCGTCAACGACAAGCATATCGGGCCAACCAATTATCAATTTAACCGGTAGCTCTTCACTGTAGTTACCCGGCTGAGCGGAGATTGTAAAAGTAAAGGTAGCAGAGCGAGTCATCATGCCGTCATCAACCCGGAAGCTGAACGGTGAATCTTCATTGTTCTCCATCTGACCGTTTTCAAGATCACCGAGATTGTATGTATCATCAAGAATTTCAATACCTTCTCGATCAGTTGACATTACAATTTCAATGTCCTCAGCAGGGAGGAAATCGGGATCATTTTCAAAGGTGATTACAACATCTACAGTCTCGCCGGCTTCAGCACGCCCGTCGCCATTTCCATCAACATTATCAATTACGGTAATCTCAGAAATTACGAACATGGGGGTGGTGACTTCAAACGGTGCGGCTGTGGTCTGTAACACAATGTTGTCAGAATCCTGCACCCAGGCGGCGACGATGATGTTATCCTCTTCAGGTTCTCTTCCCCCAACGTTAAAACTGAAGTCGGATTCAAACTCGAACTCGACTGTTTCACCGGATTCAATGTCGAAATCTGTCCCGTCACCTCCATTTTCACCGATCATATCGAGCATCGGGCCGTGATGCTCATTCTGTCGGTTGGGAGCTTGATATTCCACCATGTGTTCACCGACGAAAACATGAAGAACGAGGTCACCCAGATTTTCTTCGGATGAAACGTACACTCTGGTGCGAAGGTCACCGTTTTCGAGAATTCGGGGCACCAAACGAATGTCAATCGGTGTCTCTTCAGCGAGATGTGCATTGATTCGATTACGAGTCTGTATTTCCAGACCACCGCCAAGTTGGACGCTCGTGCCATCCACAAAGAAGGCAGGAACACCGTTTACTCCGTAATGTTCAACTTTCTGACGGTTTTCGTCTTCATTCTGCAGCCACCATGGATCATTTCTTCCGGGCCACCAGGTATGGTATGCGACGAGTACATAGTCCACACCGTCTTCAAAATCTTCCAATGCACGCAGGACATACGGTGTCCAGGTGTAGCAAGGACCGCATGAAGTATTGGTAAAATCTTCAACCAACACACTTCTCTCGTATGCAGCTGATTCGCTGATGCTGCCGGATAATATGATCGTGAACAGCAGCGTAAACAGCATCACTCCTCGGGATAAAGTTTTAACTTGTGACATATTCATTCCTCACGATTGTAGTTGTAAAATTGTAATAGATGTCAGTAACAAAAAAGATGGGGCGAACTATGTTCGCCCCAAACCTATGAATACCGGATTACCTTAAGTAAAGCAGTTTCTGTCCTGTTGTCTTTTCTCCTGCAGATAGCTGCAGATAGTAAACTCCGCTGCTCAGGTCGAAAGAAGAAGCGTCGAAGCTGGTCGAGTGATGACCTGCAGTCATTGACCCCTCAAAGATAGCCGCAATCTCACGACCGTTCATGTCAAACAGTGTCAACGTGACATTGTCGGCACCGTCCAGACTGAATGGAATTGTCGTCAGTGAGTTGAACGGATTCGGAAATGCCGGTTCCAGATTGAACTCAAACGGTTGAACCGCATCACCTTCGACAGACTGATCTCCACCTTCCGGTGGGTTGTCTAACCAAATTTTAACACGAGACATGAAGTCTTCAAAAGTTTCTGAGCCGACACGTCCAGCGGCGCACTCTACCGGAAATGCGAAAAACAGTGTGCGGTAATCACCGGCTTCATGTTTAACCGCTGAAATCGGGGCATCGTCATTGCTGTAAAGGAGGATTGATTCACCGTTATCGTGAGTGGTCAGGGAAGATTTGCGTGTAGGAGAACCTACCACACCTCCACCGAGGTACAGTTCTGTGTCACCAAAAATAGTGTCTCCCTCCACACCCATGATTTGGGTGCCGCGTCTGACATTTTCCTCGTCCAGACCGATCTTCATATAATCGGCAAAAAGCGCACCGTCGAGCGACAGTGTGCTTGCCAGATAAGCTCCGGTCATAATTAAAGTACCGCCCCCTTCAAGGAAAGTGACGAGTTCCGCCTGATCCTCATCTGTGAGTATGTCAACCTCGGCATTGAATGTCTGCCAGATGATGGTGCTAAAATGAGGCGCATAACCCTCAGGAATAGAACCGTTATCAACGTGATCCCAATTTTCCGCAAACGGGAATGAGTCTTCCTCACCAGTATCAAAGATGCTCATCATTACATCCCGAGCATCCGGGTTGCCTGTTGCATCCACCACGAGAACATCGGGCCAACCGATAATGATGGTATGTTCGAGTACCTGTTCAAGGTCACCCGGCTGTGAGGTTATAGTGAAGGTCAATGTGACTTCATGTACTTCGGCATCTTCAGCAACTGCGAAGCTGAACGGATCTTCTTCATTGTTGCCGACCTGACCGTTTTCGATGGCGCCAAGTTCAACGACGGCATTAATCAACTCAATGTCATCGTCTTCAACGCTGAGAATTATATCGGTTGACTCGGCTGCGAGATAGTCAGGATCGTTGGCGATGGAAATGACCATGTCAACCGTTTCGCCTGCTTCAGCGCGTCCATCGCCGTTGCCGTTGTCACCGTCAAGGATGCTCATGCCGTCGAAAGCGAAATAAGCGGAATTGATCTCAAAGCCGTTGTAGTTAGCCTGCAGACACTCTTCACGGTCATCGGCAACCCAGGCACATAGGTAGAGGTTTTCGTCGTAATCTACGTCGCGACCACCGATGGTGTATGAATATTCTGATTCAAATTCAAATTCAAGCGTTTCATCCGCTTCGATGTCAAAGTTCTGACCACCGCCATCATCAATCCAATCAATGGTAGGACCGTGATGTTCACGCTGACCATTCGGAGCGTTGTAAGCCACAACCTGCTCACCAACTACGAAAAACAGCGTTAAATCACTGAGATCTTCGTCAGATGTGACGAAAACGGTGGTGTTGAGCAACTCCTCGTCTTCGTTAATGCGGTATGAAATGCGCATATTGAGGGGGCTTTCTTCATCAAGCCGACCGTTGATCGCATTGCGGGTTCCAGCTTCAAGACCGTTTCCCAGTTGAAGTTGGCTGCCGTCCACGAAGAATGCAGGAACACCGTTAAAACCGTAATAGTTCGGACGACCTCGACATTCCTCGTTGAACTGCCACCAGGGATCGGCTGCACCGGGCCACCAAACATGTGGGGCGATCAGTGCATAATCTTCACCCAAACTGAAATCTTCGAGCGCACGAAGAACATGAGGTGTCCAGGTTGCACACGGTCCGCAGTATGTGTTCGTATAGTCTTCAACAAGCACACACCGTTCGTATGCCATTCCGGTTGTGCTGGAAAGCAGCAGAATTACCGCGAACAGTGCCAATCCAAAGCGGTAGTGGTTTGCCATAAAAGTTTGAAAGTTTGCCATAGTTTCCTCTGTGATGTGTTTGACCGCTATTGCGCGGTAACTGATAGTATAATCGGATGCAATGTCGTAATATTATACGCTTCGGATCTCAATAAGATTCGGATATTTTAAGAAGAATAGTTACATTATACATTTTTTTTCGATTAGATACAAGAAAGTTTCGGTTTCAAAGCGAACTATTCTGCATTCTTTTCTATCTTGTTCAGAGCAAATTGAGCCATTATATTGTATTATTCATTTCATTGTGAAACTATAATATTTCAGGAATATGACCACACTCAAATTTGAAAAATATGAAGGCTTAGGAAATGACTTTGTCCTCTATAATGTCATCGAAAGTGGGGATGACTTTCCTCAGCATCCTGAGTTTATAAGTAAAGTCTGTGACAGACATCTCGGCATCGGCGGCGACGGAGTACTGCTGTTTTCACCTCCGGATAAGCCTGAAAACCTTGTTAAGATGGTCTATTTCAACGGCGACGGTGCACGAGCTGAGATCTGCGTAAACGGTCTGCGCTGCATGGCGCTGCACGCAGTCCGAACCGGGATTGCGAAGCGAGACGACCAATTTGGGATAGAGGTGCTTCCAACTCATGCGGTGATTGCATCTGTAGATTCGGGGGATTCTGTCACAATTGAAAACCTGTCGGCGGGTGAGTATGATCCGGAAAATATCCCGCTTAATTCCGATAAGCCGTTGATAGACTCACAGATTGAAGTTTCAGGTGAAAAGTTAATCGGGACGGCTGTAGCAGTGCCTAATCCGCACTTTGTAGTATGGCGAGATAGCGGTGAGCGTGATTTACTAGCTGAAGAGGTCATAAGATTAGGTCGCCACGTAGAAAACCTTGATATGTTTCCACAAGGTACAAATTTTGAGATAGTCAGAAAAATTAATGAAAACACCGTACTGATGGAAGTATGGGAGCGTGGTGTCGGAAGAACATTGGCATGTGGGTCAGGAGCGTTAGCAGTGGTCAGCAGCGGAGTCAAAACAGGTCAGCTGAAGCGAGGCGATGATGTCAGAGTTGTCATGGCAGGAGGCGAATTGACCGTCACAATTGATGAATCCGGCAAATTAACCGGACATGCGAGATATGTCTTCAGCGGTTCATTGGAAATTAATGACTTCAAAATCAGGGAAGATTGATAGAAATGACCAATTTTATGCCTGCTAAAAGGTTAGATTTGCCGGGTTATCCGTTTGCGAAGCTGGAACGTATCGCATCTGAGCGACGCAGCAGAGGATTACCGCTGTTCGATCTGTCAATCGGGGATCCGGATCTGTCTCCTCCGTTATACATTACTGAAGCGACTAAAAAGGCACTGTCCGATCAAAGCTCTCACCTCTATCCATCGAGCCGTGGGAATGCATCCGTAAGAAAGGCTATAGCCGATTGGTACAAAGGCAGATTCGGGGTTGAGCTTGATCCTGAAAGCCAGGTCTGTGTGTTGATCGGCGGTAAAGAGGGATTGGCGAATTTTGCCCGAGGGATTGTCAATCCGGGAGACATTGTGGGAGTTCCTGAACCCGGGTATCCTGTGTATGGTCGTGCCGGCTGTAAGCTGGTTGAAGGTGTTAAACGAACGATAGAACTCAAACCGGAGAACAGTTTCCTGCCAGATCTGCGTGAAGCTGAGGGAGTTAAGCTGTTGTACCTGAACTACCCAAACAATCCGACCGGGGCAACAGTTTCAGATGAGTTTATGACTAAATTGGCAGACTTTGTGGCGTCTGATCCATCCATGACCGTGGCTTATGACATGGCATATTGCGAGGTCACTTACGGCAGACCTATTCGATCATTGCTTGAATACAGTTCAAATGTCGTAGAATTTCACTCAATTTCAAAGATGGCTAATGCAACAGGTTATCGTGTCGGGTTTGCAGTCGGTGATGCTGACCGAATCGCAGCATTGGTTCGTGTTAAGGAGGAGATTGACAGCGGAGTTCCTCTACCGTTCCAGTTTGGACTCAAAGCGTTGTTGGAAAGATATGACGAACAGCATCCTCCGGCAGAAGTCACAGAGTCGTTAGATGTCTATCGAAAACGACGTGAGCAGGTGTTCGACAGTTTGGAGAAAATGGGATTTACACCGTTTCGTTCCGATGCTACATTCTATGTGTGGTTTAAGGTTGGGGATGACGAAGTGGAGTTTGTCAACCGATGTGCGGATAGCGGTGTGCTGCTGACTCCCGGATCGGGATTTGGTAAAGCAGGCACAGGATGGGTGAGGATTTCTGTGACAGCTCCAGACGAAACTGTCGAACAGGCAATGCATATACTTTCAAATATGGTCTAAGATGGGATCCGGATCAAAGATGAGGCGAGTTCCGAAACCGAAAAAGAGTTTGGGACAATTTCTGCTGCGTGATCCGCAAATAGCACACGATATTGCAGCAGCCATCCCTTCAAACAGCCATGTCATCGAGATTGGACCCGGTGACGGGATGCTGACATCAGCACTTCTTGAGAGAGGTCATCATGTAATCGGAGTAGAAATTGACCTCGATATTATCAACAAGCTGCGCAGAAATATCAGCGATCACCGTTATTTCAAACTGATCGCCGGTGATTTCATGCAGATTGACTGGGACGCCATTGCGGAAAAAGCCGACTTAAAAGATCAACTGGTTGTGACGGGTAACCTACCGTATCATCTGACCGGACCGATTCTGTTTAAGCTGTTCGATCAGATAAGATCTGGAAGGAAGCCGTCTGTCAATCAGATTGTGATTATGGTTCAGCAGGAGGTCGCGCTGAGATTGACTGCAAAACATGGCAACCGCACATATTCCGGTCTCACTGTTCTCACACAATATCATGGATATCCTGAATACCTCTTTAAAGTACCAGCAGATCAGTTCTACCCGAAACCTCGAGTTGACGGAGGAGTGATCAAAATCAGATTCAAGGATATGAAAGAGCTTCCAAATGTAGATTATGAGATGTTCAGAACGATTGTGCGTGGATGTTTTTCGCAGAGAAGAAAGATGATGCGCAACACACTGGGTAGTGCAATTGAGTTGCATCCCGATTGGAAAAAGCTCGATTATGATTTTACACTCCGTCCGGAACAGTTTTGTCTTGATCAGTTTGTCAATTTGACTCATGACCTGATAAACCTTTCAGAGAAGTAGGCTATGTATCGCTACGAAATCTGATACTCTCATCTGACGAGCTGCCGGTTCATCATTAACGATAGTAATTGTTTTCGCTGCAACCATCGGAGGGATTGTCCCGTTGGTTCTAAAGCGTTTTGGGATGGATCCGGCGTGGCGAGCGGTCCGTTCATTACAACAACCAATGATATACTTGGACTCCTGATCTATCTCGCGATTGCGTCTGCAATGCTTTACAACATCTGATTGTATGTTGACAGTTGACAGACCCACAGTAAATGTGTGATGATGGCTTGACTATCGAATTTGAACAATGCTATATTGCTATGTTATGAAAATAAATATCTCAAAGATGCAGGATGGTCTGACGGAATGGAGCACGGAGTGCAATCCAGCCGACATAGAGCTTGACCCGATGCAATTCAATCAACCGCTTTCGGTGGATTTGAAGGCTGAGAAAAGAAGCGGGAAAGTCGAGCTTTCTATTGATATTCACGCATCTGGGGATTTTCTATGCAGTAGGTGTGGTGAAGAATTAAACACTAAAATTAAGGGTAGCAGTTCCGTACTTTTCATGCAAAGAGAGCAGCCTCTGCCTGATGAAATGCAGGGTGATGAAGTGCGGTCATTTTTACCAGGTGAGATTGAGCTTGACATATCAACCGATGTGCGGGATGCTGTGATGATTTCGATGCCGATGAGGATGCTTTGCGATGATGACTGTAAAGGTCTCTGTCCTTCATGCGGAGTTAATCTAAACAACGAGTCCTGCGACTGTAAGGAATAGTGCTTGCTTGCATTAAGATAGATAACAATTATCTGTAGTCGGACTTGTCTCAAGCCCGACGTCGTAGCTGAGACAACCATGACTACAAAGCAATGCTCGTTTAGCATTCTTAAAAGTCTATACTAATAATTTGGAATATAAATGGCTGTAGCACAAAATAAAACTTCAAGAGCTAAACGTGACAAAAGGCGTAGTCATCATCATTTAACTGCGCCGACAGTGATGGAGTGTCCTGAATGTCACAACTTGAAATTGCCTCATATTGCCTGTCCGAGTTGCGGTTTCTACAAAGGTCGGCAGGTTGTTAAACCGCGCGAAGCGTAAAGCGAGGTACAGGTCATAGGCAGACCGAGAGTTGCGGTAGATCTATTCGGTGGAGATAGCGCTCCACAGGTTGTTGTGAACGGTGTTTTCCGAGCACTTAGTGATCCGTCCATTGAGGGTGATATCGTTCTGATTGGCAACAGAGAAGCAGCAATTCAACAGTTGGTTGACGATCTGCCAGACTGCGAGTTCATTGACGTACCGGATCATTCAGAGAAGATAAAAGCTGATCCTCTCTCGGCGGGAAGCGTCAGCGATTCAGCGATTCGTACTGCGTTGAGGATGCACAGAGATGGTGACATTGATGCGGTAATATCCGCAGGATCAACCGGTGCTCAGGTGGTTGCTTCGATTGAAGAGCTGGACAAATGCCCCGGAATCACCAGACCGGCAATCGGAACTTTTCTTCCGACAGCAAAAGAACAACTGTTTCTTCTTGATGTCGGTGGAAGCTTGGTTGCTACACCGCATCAGTTGGTTCAGTTTGCGGTTATGGGGCATGTATATGCGAGCCAGATACGCAGATTGCCTGAACCACGCATCGGTGTGTTGAACGTTGCTCGTGAGAGTAATCTCGGTGAGAGAAATGCAATTGAAGCGCATAGCTTACTCTCGGACAGCGGGTTCAACTTCATAGGATTTGTAGAAGCAAGGGATATTCTTGCCGGAGTAGCGGATGTTGTGGTTACGAATGGGTTTGTCGGTAACAGTCTTTTGAAATTTCTCGAAGGTCTGCCGATTTTGATGCGCAAGTTTTGTGAAGATGATATGATCCGCAAGATTGAGAAAAAGCTCGATTACCAGTCAAACGGCGGTGAACCGCTGCTTGGGGTGAACGGGCTTTCGATGGTCTGTCATGGAGCGTCAACTGCAACCGCAATCGCTGCGTCCATAAAAAAAAGTTTTCATTTAGCGCCGTTGAAACTGCACGAAAAGCTGGAATCTTTCCTCGTTGACAAATTTGCCAGCTATTTCAGTCAGGTAAAATACTTACGTTCTTTCCGTCGCTCATTTAAGTGGTTCTTTGAACAGAGCGAGTCGGATAATAAACATTAATCTTATTTTGAGGAGTACTATGTCTGCAAGCGAAGATCGAGTTCGTGAAATCATAATAGAGCAACTGGGAGTTGACGCAGAGAAAGTAACACCGGAAGCATCATTTGTAGATGATCTCGGTGCCGATTCACTTGACACTGTTGAGTTGGTCATGGCATTTGAAGAAGAGTTTGATATTGAGATTCCCGATGAGGAAGCGGAGAAGTTAACCACCGTCGGTGCATCTTATGAATACCTGAAGACCAAGCTTTCCTAAATCAGTGACACGTACTTACACTCCGAGACGGGTGGTTGTCACCGGAATTGGTACAATCACTCCCATCGGCAGCACTAAGGAATCGTTCTGGGACAGTCTGAAAAACGGTAAGGGTGGTATCGATACGATAACACGCTTCGATACCTCAGAATACCCGGTGCACATAGCCGCCGAGGTTAACGATTTTGATCCATTAGACTTCGTTAACAAGCGGGAAGCCCGCCACATGGATCTGTTCACCCGGTACGCAATGGGAGCTGGAATTCAGGCGGTCAATGACTCAGCGATTGATTTTGACAAATGTAACAGGGATCGTGTCGGTGTGATTATCGGTTCGGGTATCGGTGGAATGGGAGTTTACGAGGAGCAGCTTCGCAAACTGATGAATCGTGGTCCACGTCGTGTCAGTCCTTTCTTTATCCCGATGCTGATCTCAGATATAGCCGCCGGGCAGCTTTCTATCCGTTACAATCTTCGTGGTCCCAACTACGCAACAATCTCAGCATGTGCGACTTCAGGACACTCAATCGGGTGTGCCATGAAAGCAATTCGCTATGGAGATGCTGATGTCGTTCTGACCGGTGGAACCGAAGCCCCGATTGTTCCGACCGGACTGAGTGGGTTCTGCGCTCTGAAGGCACTATCAACCCGCAATGACGATCCTCAAAAAGCCTCGAGACCCTTTGATGCGGAGCGCGACGGCTTCATTATGGGTGAGGGTGCCGGTATGCTCTTGCTTGAAGAGTTGGAACATGCACTTAAGCGCAATGCCCACATATACGGGGAAGTCGCCGGCGTCGGATTTACAGGGGATGCACACCATATCACTGCACCACCGGAAGACGGTCACGGTGCGGTCAGGTCAATGAAGGTTGCACTGGAAGATGCCGAGTTGGAAATTGAACAGATTGACTATATCAATGCGCACGGTACTTCGACACCGCTGAATGACAAGTCTGAAACTAGCGCAATTCGTCAACTGTTCGGTGACCGGGCTGACGAGTTGATGGTCAGTTCATCGAAGTCAATGCACGGACATCTGTTGGGTGCCGCCGGTGCAGTTGAGCTTATTGTAACCCTTTTGGCAATAGAAAATGAGCTAATTCCGCCAACGATCAACTATGAAGTTCCTGATCCTGACTGTGATCTTGACTATGTGCCGAATATGGCTCGCAAGGCAAAGATTGATGCTGCACTAAGCAACACTTTTGGGTTTGGCGGGCACAATGCGACCATAGCGGTAAAGCGTTTTATCTAAACGTATGTCTGTGATCCGTCTCTTACGAAGAATATTCATAGGATCTAAAAAGCAGTACAAATCCCTGCATGAATTAGAGAGTGTTATCGGATACCGATTCAGGGATATTGGGCTGCTAAGGCAGGCTCTTACGCATCGTTCGATTTTATCCGAGACCGGTGAGGATTACTGCGATGCTAATGAGATTATGGAGTTTCTCGGCGATGCTGTTTTAGAACTGATTGTCGTGGAATTTCTGGTCAGGAAATTTCCGAAATACAGAGAAGGTGAATTAAGCCGACTCAAGTCAATTCTCGTCAGCGGAAAGGAGTTAAGGGAGGTTGCGCTGAAAATTGACATTGGTCGGTTTATTCTTCTGAGTCAAAATGAAGAGCGTAACGGAGGTCGCAGCCGGGGTTCCATCCTGAAAGATGCGATGGAGGCTCTAATTGCTGCTATTTATTTTGACAGTGGTATCGGATCAGCGAGGAAGTTCGTAAACAGATGGATTTTAACACGTGTGGACGAACTTGTCCGTCTGAGGGAAGACCCGAACTACAAAAGTCAACTGTTGGAATTTGCACAGGCACATGGAGTTCCGGCTCCGATATACAATGTGACAGCCGAGCAAGGACCTGATCACAACAAACGATTTGATGTTGAAGTCGTGGTTGATGGAGCAGTGATTGGTGTCGGATGGGGGAGAAGCAAAAAGTCTGCGCAACAGGAGGCTGCCGCAAATGCAATGCCGCGACTAACCGAATTGTACAAAGACGATAGTAAAAGCACAGAAATAAATTAGAGGATAAGGTGGATTATTTCCTAACCGAACAGCAGCAGGAACTGAAAAAAATGGCACGACGAATTGCCGTTGAAAAGGTTAAACCGGTTGCTGCGAAACATGATAAGGACAGCACATTTCCTTGGGACATGGTCGAGGAGTTCTCAAAAGCAGGATTTTTCAGCGTTTATATTCCGGAAGAGTATGGTGGTCTTGGTGGCGGGGTTATGGATCTGGTGATTGTCACTGAGGAGCTTTCACGCATCTGTGGGGGCATCTCCCTTGCGGTGGCTGCAACGGCATTGGGTACATTCCCAATTCTGCTCAGCGGTGACGATGATCAAAAAGCCCGTTATCTACCCGATCTAATTACCGGTAAAACCCTCGCAGGATTTGGATTGACCGAGCCCAACGCGGGCAGCGATGCCGGAAGTATACAGACAAAAGCCGAGCGTAGAGGTGAGAAATATATCCTGAACGGACTGAAGCACTTCATCACCAACGGTTCAGTAGCAAAAATTTACACCGTGATCGCAACCACCGATCCTTCGCGTGGTACGCGCGGTGCGAGCGCATTCATCGTTGAAGAAGGCTTTCCGGGCTTTAAGTATGGAAAGATTGAGGATAAACTTGGTATTCGTGCCTCAAAGACCAGTGAATTGATCTTTGAAGATTGCGAGGTTCCGGTTGAAAACCGCATCGGCCGTGAAGGAGAGGGGTTCAAGGTTGCCATGCGCACACTCGACCGTAGCCGTCCAGGTGTTGCATCTCAGGCACTGGGAATCGCTCAAGGTGCTTACGATCTGGCTGCCGAGTATGTTACCAAACGCGAGCAGTTTGGCAAATCAATATCTTCGTTTCAGGCAATTCAGTTCATGTTAGCGGACATGGCTTCTCAGATAGAAGCGGCACGTGCGCTGATATATTCTGTCGCTCGAATGATTGACAACGGCTATGAGAAGATCGCCAAGGAATCATCAATGTGTAAGCTGATTGCCAGTGATGTGGCGATGAAAGTCTCTACCGATGCTGTTCAGTTGTTCGGTGGATATGGCTACATGCACGACTATCCCATTGAGAAATTCATGCGGGATGCCAAGATCACGCAGATTTACGAAGGGACCAACCAGATTCTTAGGTCGGTAATCGGCAGAAACGTAGTGCGGGAAGCATCAAGAAGAAGATGAACCAAAGACTGGTACTATTAAATCGGTTACTTCAATGTGGAGTAGCCGATTTTTTTGTAAGATAGTAACCCTAACTATTGAGTGATTGCTGATTGTGTGATTTGGTTTGGATGGCGGACTTTCAGTCCGCTCTCCAAATCGTTAATACTTGACCGGCAGATGCCTGCAACGTATAATAGTTATCATCGGATAGCGGAACTGAATATTGATCGCAGATATTTTCCCAAAAGTTGTATCCAAATTGATTCCGGATGTCATCAGCATGAGAGATGACAGCTATGTCTATCTCACGTTCGACGACGGTCCATCTCGTGATGTGTCATCAAATTTGATAGAAATGTTGAGTCAGTATGATGCAAAAGTCAGCTTCTTCTTCAGCGGTCAAAATGTAGAACACTATCCGGATCTTGTCGAGTTGGCTGCGAATGAGGGTCATACTATCTGTTCTCATGGATATTTGCACAACTCACTCTTGTTCTCCTCACATCGGACTATTCACACTGATCTTGAGAGAGCAAATCAAGTAATTTCAGATGCGGTAGCTCAGGATTATCCTATCAGGTATTTTCGCCCTCCATACGGCAGATTTGGCTTATCAGCATTGAGTGCGGTCAGGCAGCTACGCATGAAAATCGCCTTGTGGTCATATGCTCCACCTGACTTTAGAAATCTAACACCGGAACAGATCGCGAGGCGAACCGTCAAAAACGTCAAGCCGGGTGACATTGTGTTACTCCATGAAAGAAAGCCTACGCTTGAAGCGATGGAACAGATGATTGAAGGATTGTCGGAACGCGGATTGGAGCTGCGAGGTTTATGATAGGTTCAGAGATATTTGACTGGCTTCCGCTGAGTGTTTTGTATGCTGAAACCCACTACAGATTTCGCCTCTTTCCGTTCAGCCTCTACTACCGCAGGCAGCCGGAGATTATCTTCGATGCACCGTTGCGTATTGAACCGGATCAATCTCTTCCTGTAACGCTGTTAATCAAAGACGCTGATAAATTCCCGGTTGAGCTGGCTGAGGTTCATTTACATGCGTTTCTTGACAAGGAGCATGTTGATCAAACTTTCGATCTGAATCTAACTATCAGCGACACTTATTGGCATAGGATATTTGAGTTGGATGTATCCGGACTACCTCCGGGACGTCTATCATTGGATACTTCTGTCACATTCCTCACACGAAAAGGCAAACACATCCGTGTCCGTCAGGATAATCATCCCGGTCTGTCACATAAACCGTTAACAGTCATGAAATCAAAGGATCCGCTTCCGAACTTCCCGAACTGGCACGCGGGTGAACTGCACTGTCACACAAGCTACGGCACAGATCAGGTTGAGTTCGGTGCACCGCTTCAGTCATATCAGCGAACTGCTGAAGCAATGGGGCTCGGTTGGGTTGCTTTGACAGACCACAGTTACAACCTCGACGACAGACTCGACAGCTATCTAACAGATGATCCCGGTGTGCCAAAATGGAATCTGTTACACAAAGAGGTGAAGAGGCTGAATAAGCGAAGCTCAGTTGTACTCCTGCCGGGGGAGGAGCTGTCTTGTCGCTCCGCAGATGGCAGAAATATTCACATGCTGATCATCGGCAATCCGGAATTTCTTCATGGGTCGGGTGATGATGCCCAGAAATGGTTGCAGACCAAGAGCGAACACAGTGTCGAGGAAGCTGTCAAAATTGTGAATGACTCGGCTTTCATTGCAGCTGGACACCCGTTTGTCAAGATTCCTCTGTTAGAGCGACTGCTCGTCAACCGAGGCGAGTGGAAGAAATCTGATCTGTTAGACTCAGGGCTGGACGGCTGGCAAATGCTGAATGGTGAATGGGGATGTGAGTTTGAACGTGGATTGAAGCAATGGGTAAAAGCTCTTGACAGTGGCAAACGGATATGCATATATGCAGGCAATGACGCACACGGTAATTTTAACCGATTCCGTCAGGTCAGATTGCCGATGATTAAGCTGTGGGAAAAGGACCAACACCTGTTCGGAAAGGTGACGACGCGTGCTTTGGTGAAGGGTGAGCTGACGCAATCTGCAATTATCGCTTCACTAAAGAAGGGAAGTGCAATTATTAGCGATGGACCTGCTGTTGAATTGACCGTTCAGCAAAATGATGATTCATATCGCTGTGGGGATGAGATTGAACCGTCAAAAGATGGAGAGATAACTGTTGGCTATAAAACAACGACTGAGTTTGGCAAGGCTAAGCGGATTGTTTTGCACAGTTTCAATAATCAACAGGAATTGAAGATTCAAGACCCGTATGAAGGAGAGATCAGTGTAGGAGTTTCCGGTAAAAAATATCTACGAGTGGAATTTCACAGCGAGATAAAGAATGGTGAAAAACACCATGCGTACACAAATCCTATATGGATCAGATGATCCACTTAACTGTTTTCAATTTCCTCACGCTCTGATTTTTTCAACCCCTTAAACACCAATTTATACGAGTGTTCAATCATGTCTTTCAACACATCTTTCGGAACTGTTCCATCCAGCACCACCGTATTCCAATGGCGTTTATTCAGATGATAACCGGCAGTTATAGATGTATATTTTCTGCGTAGATCAATCGCCAGATCCGGGTCACATTTCAAGCTGATCCTGATTGGAGTGTGCTTGGGAGAAATTATCGCAAACATCTTTGCCACGACCTTCATAACCGGCAATCCTTCCTCAAACGGATAAGTCTCCGTTACACCTCTCAATGAAAGACAGTAAGACATTAATGCTTTAAAATTCATTGTGTTCTCATAAGTTCAGTTGATATACCACGAAGATCATGAAGAAAAGATAAAAACTTCGTGCCCTTCGTGATCTTCGTGGTGGCAATTGACTCTAATTACCATTCAAACCGCACTCCACCCACAAAGAAGAACCTAAACTGTTCAACATCATCGCGCACACCGCCGTCAGCATAAGAATACATAGCGATATTCTGACGGTCGAGGACGTTTTGTACTTCGACAAAACTGATGATTGTTTTACTACCGAAGAACCATTTGTTGTCAAGCCTAACGTCCCATCGGCTGTATTCAGGATAACGTTCACTGTTCAGATCATCAGTTTCCTGCCAATGTTCATAGTATTCAGGTCCGTCGGTCGTCCACTCTTGTGGGGTTAGAGGACGCCCACTTACATACCGTAACCGAGTGGATAACGTCATCAGATCACCGTTGACTGGTAACAGATACGTCCACATACCGTACCAATTCTTCTGAAACTCACGCATCGGTAATCCACAGAATTCGTATCCGAGCACCAATGTACCGATGTTGCGATAATCGTAGGTTGATGGATAGGTCTCTATTGAATTGTCAAACATTGATTTAGTGTATGAGTAGCTGAGTGTTCCAAACCAGTTGGTTGACAGTTTCTGTTGTGCAAAAAATTCAAATCCATACGCCCATTTCTTGCCTGTAGCATGATATATAAATGAACGAGGTCGGGTGTCAGTATCCTCTCGGAGAGATGACTCCGATACGGCGAGGTTACGGTAATCTTTGTAATACCCTTCAATGCTGAAAAGAGTCGCATCACTAAACAGATACGATAATCCGGTAACATATTGACTCGCTTTTGGATGTTGGAGCATCTTGTTTCCACCGTTCGGATCGTTGGTATATACCATCAACGGATGAGACTGATAATAAATTCCATACGCCGCATTCCATGTCAGTTTCGGATAAAACTCCCAACTTGCAGACATTCTCGGAGCAACTGTCAACTCTTCCGAATATTGGAAACCGTCTAACCTGACGCCACCAATTAATGACAGATTGTTTTGAGGTCGCCAACGATACTGCATAAATGCTCCATATTTCAATGAAGATGTTGACTCATTAATGTTTGCGGAAGGGGAGATTACTTCAATCGGACTTGTCGGATCAGCAGGATTGTCATACACGATTGTATCCGATTCCATCCAAATATCGTGACTAAAGGTTAGCGGCTTCAACGTAATTCCAGCGGAGTATTCATCTGTAGTACGTACTTTACCTGTCCAAGTGAAATGTAATTGGTCGGTTATCTCTGTGCTTCTATTTGCCCAAGATAACCGTTGTGATAGCTCGTTGGTTATGGGATCTCTATCAATCTCATGGACATCCACATTGTAATAGACTTCCGTGTGCCCAAAGATTAGATTGGAATAGCCGCCTTTCCATATCTTGCGCCACTTGCCACCGAGAACCATCGTGTGCGCTTTAACATAAACAGCTTCAGCTCCACGCGACCATGCATCCCCATCTTCGGTCTCAATGTCAATACGGTCATTACCGTATAGACCAACAACGGAGAGCTTATCAATCGGAGAAATATCATACACCGTCTTCATTTGCAAATCCCAGTAGTGAGGGACTGATGTTAATCCAATTGCATCGTTAATCAGATCAAGATAGCTCTTGCGAAACGATATAAGGTATGAACCTTTACCGTTAAACAGTCCACCTTCCACGTTTGCGCCAATACCTGCCATTGATGTCATTATCTGACCGTGAAATTGCTCTCGATCACCTTCGCGCAGTTCAAGATCAAGTACGCTGGACAGCTTATCACCATATCTGGCGGAGAATCCTCCACTGGCAAAAGTTACTTCCTTGAGAAATTCTGGATTGACCAAACCGATGGGACCACCGGATGTGCTTTGATCAGGGAAATGATTGATGTTATCGATCTCAATTCCATCCATAACCAGTAGATTTTCTGATGGCGATCCACCCCTGACGATGATCTCGTTATTCTGGTCATTACTGTTTGCAACTCCGGGAAGTGCTTGGATTGCACGCTGGACATCTTCGGCAGATCCGGGAGCGCGACGGATCTCCTCAAACCGTAGCGCCCGACTGGATGTAATCAGATCAGGTTTAGGTCGGAAAAATCCACCACGTACAACAACTTCCTCACCTTTTATTGCGGTAGCTTCAAGCAGGAACTCAAGTTTGACCGTCCGTCCGGGGATGATTGATACTTCACTCTTAACATCTCCGATATATCCCAATGCACTAGCTTGGAGGTGGTATGTCCCCGGTTTGACGTTTAGAATTTGGAACTCACCGTCAAGATCGGAAGCAGCGCCTACTTCCGTTCCGATAATAATGATATTGGCGTTGACGACCGGAGCACGACTGGAAAGATCAAGGACGACTCCTTTGATGTTACCGGGCTTAATGTTTGGTTGCGGCTCAGCATTGATGGTTGCATCAAATACCAGTAATGTGAATAGCATGTAAATTATGCGATGTTTCATGGTTTTTGTACCTGTTTTATTTTATCTGTGATTGTACGTCTTCAGAACATTTGGGACAGATTGTGCAATAATCTAAGGGATACT
>CAZVKN010000016.1:0-72091 GCA_964627035.1 uncultured bacterium
TCGTTTATTGTTACATCTGTCAGCGTAAGATTAGAATTTTCCCAACATGATATTCCGCCTCCAGAGGAACCATTACCTGTTGCTCGGTTTCCCTCAATCCTGACATTTCTTAACTCGGGATTTGCCTGATTATAGCAGTCTATTCCACCGCCTCCCCTTACCGCGACATTATCCACAATTATCAGGTCCCTGAGGGTAGGGCTGGACTCATCGCACATAATTCCCCCGCCATACTGGTTTGTAAAGCCGTTCTGAATCGTAAATCCGACCAGTTGTGCATCGCGGGTCTCCTCGCTGATAAACATAACGACATGGTCGTATTCGTCGCCGTCAATAATCGTTTCAGCAATGTAATCCTCATCTCCCGTTGTGAGGAAGAGGCTTCCGACTACGATATCCTTGCCGTCGAAATTGACGGGGCGGCGATTGACGTATCTTCCCGGCTCAACGAGAACAGTGTCCCCATCTTCAGCTCCATCAATGGCTTCTTGAATGGTGTCAAAGTCGTCTGGGACGTTGATAATTGTGGCGAAAAGGTTTGTGGTTAGGACTAACAGTGAAACGATTAGAAAACGCATGATAATACCCCGCATTAGTGGAAAGGTTCACAATGTAGTTCAATATAGCACATGTTTAGCAGTTTGTCAAGTGATGGAGAATACCGCCCGTATCATCTGCAACTAAAACATAGTCACCAAATAGCGATACCGATCTGCATATTCCCGGTGTGTCAAGAGTTGAGATTTCAACTATGTTTTCCGGGTCGGATACATCAATTAGTGCTAATCCCTCATGACTTGCAGCAACGTAAGCAATATCACCAACAACTTTTAACTCAAGACCCTGTGTAAATTCCAGGTCATCTGAAATCTCAGGATTTCCTGGGTCTGACACATCTATGACATACATGCCACCATTGTAGACAAAATAGCAGTAGTCTCCAATGACATCCGCGTCATTAGCCCATTCACGATCAATAAACCCAACCTGTTCTGGATTTTCAGGATCGGACACGTCTATGATTCGGAGTCCTGCTCTGTGATCGCAGACATAAGCATAATTCCCGGCAACATCAAGCCCGTAAGCGTAACCCATATCGAATACGCTTACTTCATTTGGGTTCTCAGGATCGGAAACATCAACTATAACTAAACCAGTTTCGCTGTCAGCTATATAAGCATAATTCCCGGCAACACTTACGTCTATTGCTCTATCAGGTGTGTTGTAACTTCCAGCTCCAGTTGGATTTTCAGGATCAGAAACGTCAACAATTTGTAATCCGCTAAAGTGATCCGCAACATAGGCATAATCACCTTGAACCACCACCCTGTAGGATCTGTCAGGGGTATCAAACGAACCGACCTCAGTAATGTCAGCAGTTGCAATGCTTGAAGCTAATAGAACAACAAAAATTGTAATGAGGAATGACAATTTTCTCATGGTAACCTTATATTTGTTAATATGGCAAATTTCTATAACTACGCTAACTTAGCACAAGATATGATTCACTGATGTGATTTGGATCACACCAACCAATGTTATTTCGTCTTGTACTTAACTGCGTGATCTGCGTCACATTGCCACAGGGTTGTCACCATCCGGTCGGAGAGTTCACTTGGAAAGCAGTATGGACTGGACATTAGTATCATAACGCCAGTTAAGTTAATTCATAGATATGAGCCCGGCAGTGACGCCGGACACATTTTACCATCGATGAAATAAAAATGAGTAATTGTGCTATAAGGTGCTGACAGTTATTCTCGCATGAACAGAATTCTCCAACTTCAGCATGAGATTCCGGATCAAGTACGGAATGACTGAACTGATTCTAAAAGAATGATGCTTCCCGATATTCACCAAAAGCATCCTTCATTACCCGGATCATCTCACCGAGTGTGACATAAGCATGTGCACATTCAATCAGTGTCGGCATTGTGTTCTCATCGGATCGTACGACATCCGCCAGTCTGTCGAGCATTCGGTTGACCTCCTTCTGATCTCGTTTCCTCCGCACCTCCTTCAGGTTGGCAATCTGTTTATCACCGGTCTCTTGAGTGATCTTCAATATCGGAATATCTATCTGCTCATCCTCCTCAACATAATCATTAACGCCGACAATCGTCCTCTGTCCTGAATCAAGTTCTCGCTGATGACGATATGCCGCTTTGGCTAACTCGCGCTGGAAGAAACCGCTCTCAATTGCAGGGATGACTCCGCCATACTCGTCAATCCGGTCAAAATACTCTTCTGCCTCCGCCTCCATCCTATCAGTTAGCTCCTCGATAAAGTAAGAACCACCCAGTGGATCTATAGTATTTGTCACCCCGGTTTCATGAGCTATCACCTGCTGGGTTCTCAGGGCAATCTTAGCAGCTTTGTCGGACGGCAGTGCCAAGGTTTCATCCATCGAGTTTGTGTGAAGCGATTGAGTGCCACCGAGTACACCCGCCAAGGCTTCTATCGCTGTACGGACGATGTTGTTCTCCGGCTGCTGTGCGGTCAGTGAGCATCCGGCGGTCTGTGTGTGGAATCGGCAGAGCAAACTCCTCTCATTTTTAGCACCGTACTTGTCACGCATCCGGCGTGACCAGATCCGACGAGCAGCGCGGTATTTGGCTATCTCCTCAAAAAAGTCAATGTGCGCATTAAAAAAGTGAGACAAACGTGGAGCAAATCTGTCAATATCGAGACCACGCTCAAGTGACGCTTCGACATAGGCAAAGCCGTCTGCTAACGTGAATGCAAGCTCCTGCACGGCGGTGGATCCGGCTTCACGGATATGGTAACCTGATATCGAAACAGGATTCCATAGCGGCACATCGGTCGTGCCAAATTCAATTGTGTCCACAACAAGCCGCATTGAAGGCTCAGGAGGAAACAGATACTCTTTTTGTGCAATGTACTCTTTCAGTATGTCATTCTGAAGAGTACCCCGCAGCTTCGACCTGTCAGCTCCCTGCTTCTCCGCAGCAGCAATATAGAACGCCCACATTATTGCGGCGGGTGAGTTGATGGTCATTGATGTGGAAACCTTCTCCATCTCAATGCCGTCAAATAATACCTCCATGTCCCGCAGTGAACAGACAGCGACACCACACTTGCCAACCTCACCCTCAGCCCACATGTCATCGGAATCGTAACCCATTAAAGTCGGCATATCGAATGCAACAGACAGTCCGGTTTGTCCATGCTTCAGGAGATAGTGATACCGCTGATTCGTATCTTCAGGGGTCGCAAACCCGCTGAACATCCGCATTGTCCATAGCCGTCCGCGATAATGTGACGGATGGATGCCGCGTGTGTATGGATACTGACCCGGATAGCCGAGCTTTGTCTCCGGATCCCAGTCTTTCATCTCATGCTGCGTTACCATCGGCTTTACTTCAGCCGATGAAACAGTTGTGAACAGTTTGTTCTCTCGTAGTTTGGCTGAGTTAAATTCCTTCTGCCAACGTTTATAATTATCGTTCATCTATATGTCCTATATTATTGATTCACAACAGATTAGGCGTTCAGAATTCACACTTTAGTGTGGGAAACAACCTGAAGGTTGAACTCTAAACATTCAATCCGTTGCGAATAACTATCCTTAATTATCCTCATCCAGTCTTACAATCCGCGCGATGACCAATCCAGCCAGCGCCCATCCGATCAGCATGTCCACCGCAACCGCAAAGATAAAACCTGCCGGATAGAGCCACCAGTTCCAGTTAGTCACCGGTCCGGCTATGGATGCGAACAGTCCCACCAACGCCACGAACAGTACACGTTGACCGTATCCTGGCAATTGTAGTGAGGCAAGGCTGAGTAGATACGCCACGATCAATCCCAGTATGATGTTGATTACTCCCCCCAAAATGAACTGACCGGGGTTCATGTACGGTCCACCGGACGGATCATATATCATCTGCATCATACGGGGACCTTGCTGGAATTTGCTCTCCAAGTCTGACCAAATCTTCTGCCTCTGCTCTTTTGTCAGATTCTTATTATCTAACTCATCGGGCCAACCGGGGAAATGATACACACCGGGTTCCGTGATCCGCTCCTGCAGCATGTGAAAAACCGGATCCGGATCTGGGATATTCTTTGGCATGTGCCACGGAAGCATCATCCAGGAGAATGACTGCCAAATATAGAAAACCAAACCGCCGAGCAGACCACCTATTATAATCTTTTTCATTTTCAAACTCAGTTTAGTGAATGGGTGGTGTCAGGCAACGGTTGATACACTGTAGTCGTGGTTGTCCTCAACCGCGACACCGTCGGGTTTGAGACAAACCCGACTACAATTTGATAGCTTGTTCTTATTTAATGAATTAACGAGCAATATCAACTATTGCCTGACACCACCAGTAAATGGACTTCATAATAAAATACGGGCAGGAACAGTCCGAATTTGATCGGTTATTTCCCGGTTTCGGAGAAACCGGGCTATATTGAAATTGATTTTAAGAACTGTTCCATTAGCTGTCTCCCGCCTTCACGCACCGGTAAGCCTCCCTGTGCAACCTTTTCCACTTCTTCAGCCGACAGATGATCCCATATCTTTCTGATCAGAGCCTCTTCGGTAACACGCTTGACCCTTTCCGCACGCTGCTCAGCGCGTCTTTCAGTCAGATTGGTTCCGGTTTGTTTATATTCTTCCAACCAGTTACATACCTCCTCAACTCCTTCACCTGTTCTGGCAAGTGTTGTTAGAACATCAGGTCGTCTGCCAACCGCCCGCAAATCTATTGCAGCCTTCAGGTCATGAACATAGATATCAGCACCCTTAAGATCCTTCTTGTTGACCACGAACAAGTCAGCGATCTCCAACAGTCCTGCCTTTATCGCCTGCACCCCGTCACCCGATGACGGTTCAAGAATCACTATCACCGCATCACAAGCTTCCATCACATCAACTTCAGTCTGACCGACTCCCACCGTCTCAATGATTATCAGGTCAAAACCAAAGATGTCGAACAGATCAGCGGCGTCCACCGCACCGGCTGTTAATCCACCCGTTTCGCCTCGTGTTGCCAGACTGCGGATAAATACATTGTCATCGAGCACCAAATCGGTCATCCTGACACGGTCACCCAGCACTGCCCCTCCCGTGAATGGGCTGGTCGGATCAATCGCAATTATTCCGATGCTGAAGTCTCTTTTACGGAATTGTGACACCATTTGATTGATCATCGTGCTCTTACCCGCCCCCAGCGGTCCGGTGATCCCAATCCGAAACGCACCTCCAATCGGTCGCCCGTCACTGATTGTCGGCAGCGATTCAGCCGGTCCCAGACGGTCAAGACGGCTTAATATTCTCGCTAATTCACGACGTTTCTTTGAATTCATAAAGTCCGGTTAATGGAGAACATTAATTTCAAACTGATATTTTTACCTCGTCGCGGTTGAGACAACCACGACTACAGGATCAACATCCGTAATACTCTAAAAAAATCTGTATATTGAGTGAACTCTATAATATAAGCAAAATATAATCTGTACCAACTTTCCGGCAGACTCCAGCCCATATAACTTCAATCGTTTCGTATAAATTTACGTTTCAAGCGGTCAATTCAATATTTGTCTTGACTGGCATAATTTTATTCGATATATTGTCTTTTTCGTTGAAGGCCCCATCGTTCAGTGGTTAGGACACGAGGTTTTCGACCTCGCGACGGGGGTTCGATTCCCCCTGGGGCTACTTAGGACGGCCTTCGATGTTTCGAGGGTCGTTTTTTGATGAACCTGACTTCAGTCAAAACAAGAGAGAACTATGCGTCTTATTACCCGCCTCGATCTCGACGGAATCATCTCTGCAGTTATGATTTCTGCAGTTGATAGAATCGAAGAGATCAACTTTGCAAATCCTTCGGACATCGAAAACAGGATGGTAGAGATTGACGAGATACTTGAGATGGGACCTGTCAAAAAACGTGTTGAACGCTATTTCAGAGATGAAGAGCGCTTCAAGGAAGAGCTGACGCATTACACAAATGTCGTTGACGGCATCATTGTCACCGATTTTCGTGACTTTAGTGATCCCCCGCATGGAAATCGCTTCTTTGTATTTGCACAGTATCCTGAGGGTACGGTTCATGTACGGATGGACACGATTGATATCATGCGAGTTAAAGCATCTGTCAGCAAGAGCATTTTCAACCGCTCCTGCACGACTCACATCGGTCAACTGATGGAAGAGTTCGGTGGTGGTGGGGTTGCAGGTGCAGGTACTTGCATGCTGAACAAACGAACCGTTGATGACAGGATCCAGCAGATCATTGACCGTTTGAAATAAGTGTTATTAACGGCTGCATCGAGATGGTGCAGCCGTCCACATTTTTGTCCATGGCAAGTGACTAACAGCCGTTTGCCAATCCTGTCTGTTAATGTACTAATATACTGAGGAACAGCCATGAGACTTATTACCAGAGCAAATCTGGACGGTGTGACCTGCGCAGTTTTGATCACTTCAACAGATTCGGTCGAGCAGATTCTGTTTGCCAACCCGAAAGATATTGAAGACGGTACAGTTGAAGTCAAGCGTGGTGACATAATTGCAAATTTACCGTTCCACCCAGATGCCGCCACCTGGTTTGATAACCACAGTCCGTCAGCCGGAGCAAAGAATCCCGGGCAACAGATCAGAGGTAAGCGCGGACCGGCACCGAGTAGTGCACGCTTAGTCTATGAATTCTATGGCAACCCCCGTCTTGAGCGTTTCGAAGAGTTGATAAAGGAAAACGACCGAATAGACAGCGCAGATCTGACTATTGACGATGTGTTGAATCCCAAAGATTGGGTACTGCTCAGCTACACGCTGGATCCGTTTATGGGACTGGAAAACTTTCACAACTATGCCAATCAGGTCATTATCGCCATCAAACATGGATCATCTATTCGTCAGATTCTTGAGATGTCGGATGTCAAAGGACGGATAGGAATGTACCTCCGTGATGCGGATGACTTCAAAGAAGCACTACAGGAGATCACAGAGTTGGATGAAAATGTGATAGTTACTGACTTTCGGAAGATGGAAGATATTCCGGCAGGGAACCGATTTATTGCATTCGCGCTCTCACTGTATCCTGACGGGAATGTTCAGATTCGGATCCGTCATCATAAGGAAAAGGACAAAGTCAGAATTCGGATGGGCAAGAGTATCTTCAATCGTACCAGTTCTGTGCATCTTGGAAAGCTGGCTGCCGAGTATGGCGGCGGTGGATTGGAAGGAGCTGCAGGGTGTCTGCTTGAACCGGATCAGGCAGAGAAGCAGATTGCGGAGTTAATTGAACGGTTGAAAAGTTCATCTGAATAGGCGAAAGTCGGGCTTGAGACAAGCCCGACTACAGGCAAATTCTCTCAAACGGTCTTGTCGTCTAATAGTCTATAATACTCCTTTATGTCATTCCGGATTACTGGATTCCCGCCTTCGCGGGAATGACGAGGATATAAATAAATCAAAGAACTCATGGTGTCTCAACCACGACAATTGCTACGAGTTTACCGTAATCAACTTCATCTTTCTGCGAGCCTGATCGCACAGCGGGCTGTCGGGATAGTCAATTAACAGGGTTTCATAATACTCAATCGCATTTTCTATCTGATGAAGCCGATTCTCGCACAGTTCACCGGCGGTCAGCAAAGCCAAATCAGCACGGTATGCTGATGTGCCCATATCTATAATACTTCGGAGAGCTGATAACGCAGGTTGGAATTGCTCACCTTCCACCTTGATTTTATATTTTCTCCAATAAGCTTCCTCTTTCACCCGCACAGAAGACACTTCAACCAAAGAATCAATTATTTCTTCTGCTGATTCCAATTCTTTTAGAAATATATGTCTGTCAACATCTCCAATGGCAATGATGGACAAGGAATCACTTTTCAGATCATTGATGAGTGCGATTGCAGATAAGGCTTCATTCGCCTGTGAAGACGACGGATCCGATAGAAGTATTGACTCCGCCATCTGTCGCGATTTAGCGATCTCACCCGTCAGGAAATAGAGGCTTGCCAGCTCGGATCGTGCAAAAGGTGATCTCCATTTACCTTTGCTGTTGCTGCGAATGATCTTTACAAGCTGTTTCTCTGCTTCCTTCCAATTCTTCTCATACGCCCAAGTCAATGCAGCAGCAACCTTTAATCCTTCAAGTTGTTCCGGCTTCTGTTTTATATTTCTCACCAAATCGAGGGCAGAATTTAAATATCCTCTTGCACTTTCAGGAGAGTCGTGATAATCCATTTCGATGTATCCGAGACGGCTGTACGCCTGAAAGGCGACCAACTTAGAAACACCGGGTTCTAATGAAGCATGTAACGCAGCCTTTGCACTGTCAATCTGTCCCAACTTTTCAGCAACGATGCCAATGCCGAGATATGCTTCAGAGACGAGAGCAACTGCAGGTTTGAGTAATTGAATCTCGTTGTAGCTGTTCCAGGCAAACTGATACTCCTCTTCATCAACCAACATCTGAGCAAAATCCAGCAGGAATATCGCCTGCTCATCTCTGTTGCCACCCATTGACACGAAAGCATCAAGAGCTTGACTGTACCTTCGAGCACGAAAATGCAGGGATGCGAGCAACTGTGTGAGAACTTGTTTGAATTGGCGGTCGGCAGACAGCCTTTGCTCCTGAATAATACTGACAGCCATGCTGTCCGCACCCATATTGGCAGGCATGTCACCGATAACACCTGTCACATAGCTCAAACGTTTAGGTGAATCCTTTAGATACAGCAGGTATTCACTGATTGCCGTCTCCCAATCCATCCGCAACCCGCTATAGCTTGCTATTTCACGAGCATAGAGGTATGGATTTCTTAACTCACTGCGTCCCCGCAGATAAACCGCAATTGCTTCCTCGTTTTTGCGCTGCCCGAACAGGAGATTGGCAGTTTCGCTATAAGCTTTCGGATCAGTTCGGTACTCCTGCAGCAATTGCTCAATTGCAGCTTCTGCGTCAGCTGTTCTCTCAGCGAAAAACATGATTGAAACTCTATCCGCTGCTATTGAGACGGGTTTGAGTCTGTTCTTTCTCGCTTTCGCATCAATAAGGACAGTGTCGAGAAAAGTCAAAGCCTCATCATACCGCTCCAGTCCCGACAGACATCGCTGGATCCCATTATACGAGGAAATATCCACACCTTTCTCACGCATCACATACTTCCAGATATCGAATGCTTGCTCAAACTGATTGTTTTTCTCTGCTTCGCGAGCGTTCCTTTGCATCCGATACATCTCCTGCCGCTTGTCCTTGCTCAGGTTTTGAGCGGACACCTGTCCCGTCATTGACGCCGACAGCATCAAAGTTATGATCAGGATAAAAAGTGACCGATAAAAATGTGTTGGTATAGATATGATTGGATGATTCTCCCGCATTAAAAGGAATCCCGACTTCGGAGAAGTCGGGCTACTTTAGATTCAATAATTTTATGTCTATCCCTCAAAATTCTCCAGCAATTGAGCCACACGTGCCATAAAACGTCCAGCCATCGCCCCGTCAATAATCCTATGATCGTAAGATAGCGACTTAATCATCATCGAACGGATTCCGATAGTGTCGCCGGTTTCAGTTTCGATCACTACCGGACGTTTTTGGATAGCACCAGTTCCCAGAATCGCAACCTGAGGCTGATTGATAATCGGTGCACCGCTGATGTTTCCGAATACGCCCACGTTGGTGATGGTGAATGTTCCACCGCTGACATCTTCCGGGTCAAGTTTGCCGTTTCGAGCTTTCTCAGCGAGATCATGCAGACCTCTTGCAATTCCGGTCAGATTTAATGCATCTACACCCTTTATTACTGGAACAATAAGACCTCCATCAGGAAGCTCTACTGCGAAACCAATGTTTATCTGTTTTCTGAGAATGACATTGTAACCGTCAACTGAGGCGTTTATATAAGGGAATTCCTTGAGAGCACGAGCGACCACATATATGAAATATGATGTATATGTGATGTTGATACCCTCTTCAGCCCGGAATGTTCCTTTCAGTGCCTCGCGATGTTTGACTACAGCAGTCATGTCAACATCCGAGAATGAGACCACATGTGGAGATGTATGAACAGACTTTACCATGTGATCAGCGATCATGCGCCGCATGCGATCCATCTCGACCACTTCATCACTCTGACTTCGCCAGACGTGCTGCGGTTCAGGAGGAGGTGCTGGTTTTACCGCAGTTGGCGGTGCTGCTTTTGGAGCAGCCGGTGCGGACACAGATTTATTCTTCCGCTCCTTCACATAAGCCAGCATGTCCTTCTTAGTAACTCGACCGTCACGACCGCTGCCCTGAATCTGGTGAATCTCCTCAAACGGTATCCCATCAGCAGCAGCGATTGACTGAACCAGTGGTGAGATAAAGGTAGATTTCTTACCGTCTTTTGGAGCTATTTTTTCCTGCTTCGGTTTCTCTTTGGTTACCTTCTTAAACTCCTTGACCGAAAGCCCACCACCATCCGAAGCATCATGTGGAGATGACTCTTGAGCAGGAGGTCGTGTTATCTCTTTATCGTCTTTGCCTGCTCCTTTAGATTCAGCTCCTTCCGTTTCGATAATCAACAGGACGGTTTCAATCGCAACGGTTTCACCTTCATTGACGATGATTTCGACAATTCTTCCGGTTGCAGGAGACGGGATCTCACTGTCAACCTTGTCGGTCGAAATCTCCAGAATATCCTCATCCAGTTCGACCCAATCACCGACACCTTTGCGCCATTTTACTATTGTACCTTCTGCAATGGATTCACCCATTTGCGGCATGATCATCTCTATTTTCATTTATTTGACCTTTGGTTTATTATTCTGATTGTAAACAGAAATCGCCTCTTCCGCCTTATACGAACTCCGCACCAGCGGACCGCTGGCGACATGCTCAAATCCGATGGAATATGCGTAATCGGACAACTCTTGAAACTCGTCGGGGAGGACATATCGAGTTACGGGCATCTGGTCCTTTGATGGCTGCAGATATTGTCCTACCGTCAGGCTTTTCACACCGGATGATCGCATATCCCGCAGCACTTCCCGGACTTCTTCCATCTCCTCACCGACACCGACAAACAGACCCGCCTTGGTTACCAGCCCTCTCTCAGAGAACATCTCCAGCAGTTTCAACGATCCTTCATAGTTTGCCCCCGGACGAATTTGGCGATACAAGCGTGGGACAGTCTCAATGTTGTGATTCATTATGTTGGGTGGTGATTCGCTTAAAATATCAACCGCAATTTGCTCACGACGACGGAAATCCGGCACGAGCGTTTCTATACCGGCATCCGGCATCTCGCGACGTACTTCATTGATGACTGCAGCAAAATGACCGGCACCTGCATCCGGTAGATCATCGCGATCAACAGACGTTACTACTATCCAGTGGAGTCCCATCTCCTTTGCAGCTTTAACCAATCTATATGGCTCATCAGGATCAGGCGGTTCAGGTTTACCGCTTCCGATTGCGCAGAAGCTACACTTGCGGGTGCAGATGTCACCGAGTATCATAAATGTAGCAGTGCCTCTACCCCAACATTCACCGATATTTGGGCAACGAGCAGATTGGCAGACAGAGTTCAGTTTCTGTTCCTTCATCAATCCAGCAACATCACCAAATGTAGAGTTTGCTGAAAGTCTGACTTTCAACCAATCAGGTCGTTTCTTCGGTTTGATCCTGTTCAACGAGGAATCAGGATCATCATTCCTGATTGTGAATGAGTCAAGGGGCTTCACATGTCACTCCCCATTGCACGTCCGGCTTCGCTTCTCGCTTCAATCTCTATCAGTTGCCTCCGCAGGGCGGTTTCATGTTCAACTTCCTCGCGAGCCAACCTGAGCAGCAACTCACGTGCTTCCTTAGTGTGAACACGATTGGCTGCCTCTCTGTAATAGTGGTGAGCTTGTGCCTCTCGCTTTATGGCAATGCGGAATATGTCTTCTAAGGTTGCCTCTGTACGAATTGCATCATCGTTCGACATAACAGTCTCCTGAAAGGTTATCTAATTCTGAATATAGGTACTACGAACATCATCTGTATTCGTGTGATAATCATGCTTGAATAGGCTGTGACACTCTAAATACGATGATCTATTACACCGGTTTCCGGTGGTTTTGGTTTCCCGCTCCTGTGACGAAGGATTTCACCGATGAGATAGAACGATCCGGTGGCAAGTATCAACTCCTCACGTTCCGCCTCACGTTTTGCTGCTTCAAAGGCTGTTGGGACATCGGAATAGAGCTGAAAACTGACATCCGCCTCTTCTGCTGCTTCCCTGAGTTCAGATTCATCTTTACTCTTTGGAAAGCAAATGGGCGCAAGATAGAACTTAACGGTTCTGTCAGCGAGACTTCGTATCATTCTGTGCAGCGGTTTACTTTTCATTGAGGAAATAACTACACGCAGCGGTGCGGGAGTGATTCCATCAATGGACTCTCGTACTGACTTCATTGCCATATCGTTGTGGGCTCCATCAAGAATAATTGGAGGATTGCTTTTTATGTATTGCATTCTCCCCCTCATTCTACTGCTTCTGAATCCTTCGATGCACGCTTCTAAAGGTATTTTAAAACCACTGATCCTTAGCTGCTCAACTGCTGTAAGAGCGGTAGCCAAGTTGTCGGCTTGATATTTGCCAACGGATTGTAAGGTAGCAAATACTTTTTCTTTCCTCACAGCAATAAGTTTACAAAAGTACTGTTCGAAATCATATTCGATCCGATCAAACAATTCATTTGACGGTGGTGCTATTGTCAATTTCGCACTTACTTCATTCGCTCGTTTCTTGATCTCAGTTAGTGCGTTCTCATCCTGTTGAGCGGTTACTGCCGGAACTCCAGCTTTAATGATGTGCGCCTTATCCGCAGCGATTTCTGAAATTGTTTCGCCGAGTATAGCGGTATGGTCAAGCCCGACAGGTGTTATTATTGACAGGATCGGTTCCACTATATTGGTCGCATCGAGTTTGCCTCCAAGACCCGCTTCAATTACCGCGACATCAATCTTTTTCAATGAAAAATGCGCAAACATTGCCGCTGTGAGAATCTCAAAGAGTGTCCTGTAAGAAGCCGCTAAAGGTCCGTTAATCATCTCAATAGCTTGTTTAACATACCTAATACTTCTGGCAAAATCAATTTTTACAATTGAATATCCATTTGTCCTGATCCGCTCCCTCACAGAAAGGAGATGAGGTGATGTATAAACACCGACTTTATAACCTGCAGATTTCAGGATTGAACCCAACACTATAGCGGTTGATCCCTTTCCTTTGGTTCCGGCAATATGAATGATCGGGTAATTTTGCTGTGGATTTCCCAACTTATCCAGAATTAGCTTTAACCGATCAAGATCCTCTTCGCGTGTTGTGAACTGTCGCTCAGGTAACCGCTCGAAGTTTATGAAACTGTTCAGGTAGTGGATTGATTCTTCGTAATTCATTTTTCCCTCATTTTTGTTTGTAAGCCCAAATGAAACCGAACGCAAACCCTCCGACATGCGCCCAGTGTGCGGTCATACTGTACGGATTAAGCAACGCATTGAGAAACTCAATAATCATCCATCCAATCAACAGAATAAATGCGTGCATTCTGAAAAAAATCGGATAGATTATGAGCAGAAATATACACCTGACCCGTGCATGTGGGTATTTGACAAGGTAGCTGCCCATCACTCCGGCAACCGCACCGGAAGCACCTATCACTGGAGTACTGCTCATAAAAAGAGAAAACAGAGCATGAGTCAGATTTCCTACTATTCCAGCCAACAGGAACAGTTGTATGAACTTAAGCTTGCCGAAATAGTCCTCAATGTTATCACCAAACAGCCACATGAACCACATGTTACTTAGTAAATGAAAGAATCCGGCATGAAGAAACATTGAAGTAGCCAGCGTATGCGGTTTAAACAGTATTCTGTTTGGAACGAAACCGTACAGATCGGCAGCCAAATGAATAGAACCTACGAGATTATTCAGAAAGTAAAAATAGATATTGACAGCAATGATTGTGATAGTCAGTATCGGAACAGTTCGGGTGGCATTCTCATCCCGGTATGGTATGATAAGCATCTATTAGGCTGGCAGCATGTTTCTGTTCCGAATGACAGCTTCTGCGATGCGCACTGCATTGGTGGCAGCACCCGTTCGCAGGTTGTCAGCGACTATCCACAAAGCTAAACCGCTCTTTCCGAAGTCGCTACGTATCCTACCGACCAATGTGTTATCTTTACCCGCAGCGAACTGCGGAGTAGGATACAGATCCTGAGCAGGATCGTCAATCAGTGTTACGCCCGGTGCTCCCGCCAATACTTCCATTACTTCACCTATATTCACGCGAGACTCAAAATCGGCGTGGACAGCAATGCTGTGTCCTATAGAAACAGGAACACGAACCGCCGTCGGTCGTATTGACAGTCGGGGACGATTTAGAATTCTGCGCGCTTCGTAGATCATCTTGTGCTCTTCGCCGCTGCGAGGTTTCCCTTTATAGCCAATCCAGGGAATCACATTGTTGGCGATGCGATGAGGAAATGCTGACGGTTTAGCTTCCGGATTTTCCAATTCACGCTTTAGAGCTGCTAATCCATATCGTCCCTGTCCAGAGACAGATTGGAAGCTGACCATCACCACACGTTTAGTTCTGAAACGGTTATCCAACGGTGCCATGACCGTTACAAAAGGAATTGTGGTGCAATTGGGATTGGCAATGATACCGCTGTTATTGACAATTTCCTCCTCGTTGACATGAGGCACTACCAACGGAGCATATTCCTTGTCCCGAAAATAGGAGCTTTTATCAATTACTACCGCTCCTTGTCGGGAAAATCTTCGCGCCCATGTTCTTGAAACCGTGCTTCCGGCAGCCATGAACACAAAGTCAAGGTGTGGGATCTTCCTCTCTTTCAGGGATTGAAGTGCAACCTGCCCAAACGGAGTGTCCAACCATCGCCCTTCAGAATCCGGTGAAGCAAAGAGGTGTAACTCGCTGATCGAAAACTGTCGTTCATAAAGCAATTGCAGAACTGAACTACCGACTGCTCCGGTCGCACCCACTACGCCAACCTTATACTTGCCGTCAAACCTGATCGGTTTGATCATAAAGTTGAACGCAGACTGATCGGAGAGTGTTATGCTCTGATCATCCATAATTACCTCTAAATTCTAAACAGAACAGATTCTCTCTGGAACATTCTCGTAACTAAGTATAGTCCGCCTGCTGCTAATACAAAGTTCACCGCAATCACCAACAGCAGCAGAGCGGGATCAATTGAATCGTTAAAGCCTTGCTTCAGGAGTAAGGATACGTTGAGGACCGGGATAAATGACATCTTCACCGTCAGTTCAAGGTCCGGCACCATCGAAGCCATTGACGGGACAATTGCAAATATCATCAATGGTGAAATGTAGCTCTGAGCCTCTTTATAGCTCTTCGCATACAGTGACAGTGTCATCAGCAGGGATGAGAACAACACAGCCATCGGCAGGATTACAATCAGCAGCACAAGTATGATCTGCGGATCAATTTGGATATTGATTTTTTCACCGACTTCCTTAAATATCTTCACCCCCACCATTGCAGTGAATGACATACTCCCGATAGCGAGGAGTGATGTTATCATCGAAGCTGTCAGCACTGTGAAGAACTTGCCCATTACAATATCAATTCGTGACACGCCAGCGACCAACAGCGTCTCAAGTGTTCCGCGCTCCTTCTCGCCAGCGGTCAGATCTATCGCTGGATACATCGCTCCCATCAACAGCATCAGAATTACTATGTACGGAATGATCATACCAAGAACAAATCCTCCCATTTCCTCTGTTGTGACCACATTGTTATAGTGCACAACGAAAGGTTTTACCATGTCGGGATTGATTCCTTGTGCCGTTAAGGTGGCTTCAGTGATTTCAGAGCGGTATTCATCAATTACACCGAAAACCTTTGATGCTGCAAATTCAGATGTCTGTCGGGTCCTGTTCAGATATAACAGCAAACCGGGTGACTCTCCATCGGTTCCCGTGAGAACCTGTTTCAGTGATTCGTTAAATCCTTCCGGTGCGACGATCACGACATCCACTGCTTTATCTCTCATCATTTGAATTGCCACTGAGCTATCCGCAACATTGGTAATCAGATCCACTACATCGGCTTCTTCAATCCGCTGCACGAGTTCAGGGATATTCTCGTAAGCAACCCATGCGACCACGGATCGCTTTTCCTCCAGATCACCCATCCGTTTAGCCATGAATGCCCCCATACCGATATACAGTATGGGAAACATGAGAATCGGAAACAGGACAGTGGAGATTATGGTTCGTCTGTCACGGAGGATGTCTTTTAATTCCTTGATATAGATTACAAACATGCTTTGGAAGTTCATTTGGTAATTTCGATTTAAAAGTTTGAAAGTTTAAAAGTTTGCAAGTAAGAAAGTTTTTCAACCTGTAACTTGTCAACGTGCCACACAACTACAGCCAACCTTAAATATAGCCACTATTAATTTGATTCCCAACATTTTAAGGCAGATTACATTGTCACTACAAATCTTATAGTGATGCTCGAAAAGAAAGTTCCAAAATAGGAGTGCCGACATTCCTGTCGGCAAGCACGGGCAGGAATGTCCATGCTCCCTATAAGAAATAATTTCCCAAAAACACAAAAAATCCCCGCCGAATCAGCTCCGGCGGGGTAATTTGCATGGATAACAATGCTAAGACTATTTCATCAGCACAACTCTTTTTACGATCTGCGTGGTACCTGCTTCAAGCTTGATGAAGTACAAACCGTTGGAAAAACCATCAGCTCGCCATGCCACTTGGTGAAAACCGGTCTGCGATTGACCTTCATGCAGCGTCGCAACTGCTCTGCCGTTGACGTCGAACACAGCGATTCTGACCGCACCGGACTCAGGCAATCCGAACGTAATCCGAACCTGATCGTTGAACGGGTTGGGGTAGGGGTTTGTTAGAGTGAAGTCTGTGGGTCGTAATTCAACGTCACCATCAACTGCATCCGGTTCATCAACTTCCATTATAACAGGAAGGATGATATCATCCCCCCGACCATCATGTTCAATGATTAGCTCCCCTTCAAACTGTAAACCCACATCAACGTCTGAAGCATCTAAAGTTACCGTCAGTTCTACAAAATCATCATCGTCAATCTGTCCTAATTCAGGTTCACTTTGTAACCACCCGGAATATGGAGACAATTGCCAGAGATTCACCTGATCCGGTGCTTCATTTCGTCCATGCAACAATCCAATGAATACATAAGACATAGGATCATAATCTTTAGTTATGCACATGCCGCCTGCCCTTAAATCCTCATCAGTTTCAAGATCCGTTACAAGTGACCACTCACCTGTCTCAGGATTAACTTTGTTGATCTGCGTCTCAAATTCACCGTTACGACAAAAACTATAAATAATTGCATCATCCGGATCATCCACAAACGTACCGAGACCGAGAATACGATTCCCCTGCACTGATTCGACTTCAGCTATAACATTACCTTCAACAGTAATACCGAAAAGGTTCGATCCCGTGCCACACAACCAGAGGAATTCATTGACAGGATCCCAGGTTATTCCGTAAATCAGGTTAACAGGAGTTTCAAACTGATCAAGCAACTCTCCGCCCGGTGTGAACACATATACATCAGAACCGTCACCACCGTAAAGTCTGCTGCCGTCCCAGGCAAGATCACGCATTCCCCAGCGGGAATCGTTAAATTGATCGAATGAATCGAGATACTCACCGTTTGCATCAAAAATGTGAACCTGTCCCCGTCCTTCTCCGTTGTTACCACCTGTCACATAGATACTCTCGCCGTCAAACTCCACACCCTGCAACCGCCTGTCATCACACTGTTCCTGAGCATTTATATCTTCACGGAGATCCCATTCTTCCAGATCCCCGACTTGTGGAAACCTCTTGTCTATCGAATAGTTGAGAGGTGCGTTGCCGCTGTTAACAATGCTGATTGCAAACTGCTCAGACTCATTCTGTCGAACTTCGGCATCTATCCTCTCTGTCTCAATGTCACAGGTGGCGTAGAACAGCCTAATGTCAAGCGAGATCTCTTCATTCGGTTCGAGGCTGAACTCCTGTGAATGATAGGTAGAGTAGTCTTCATCTTCAACAGTTATCGTGTAATTGCCAACCGGCATTCGATCAAACACATAGTCTCCATTGACATCAGTATCCCTACTCTGAGCCTGAACGTTTTGACCTTCTAATGTTACCGTTATGCCCTCTAATTCTTCGTCGGTTTCCGCATCTGTCACTGTTCCCTGAACCAGACCAAATCCTTCAACGACATTGAAGTAAACAGGGACTTCCAATGGCATATAATCATCCACATCAGGGCGGAAGTGTATTAGGGTAGATTGTTCACCGAACTGATCATAATCATCGGGGAGGAACAGGAATATATCCATATCAACGGTATCGCCGGGTGCCATCTCCAGTTCATCGGGATCTGACCCTATCCAATCTTCAACCGGATCAATGAGTATTGCTATTTCAGGAGCATCATCGTTTTCCGGATTGTAAGCGACAAACAGAAGAAGTTCTGCGTCAAGTCCGGGTGCAACCTGCCCGAAGTCTATTCGTTCGGGGATGAACTGCAATGGTAATGGATAGTGGGGGAAAACCAAACCTATGTCAGCCCTTGAGCCGTCAGGATCTTCCGGTGAATCTGGATCACCCGCATCTATGCATGGAGAATCATCTGTCAAGTGGAAATCACCCTCGTCTGGATCAATAAATAAAGGATCTTCGTCCAGCATGCCATCACCAACCTCAATTTCTTCATTATCGAAGTCCTCAATCAGACAATATTGTGCTTCCATTGAACAGCCTCCACCGGGCATCCACAGAATATCATTATTCCCCCAAATTATTGAATTCTTAATCTCTAAATGAGAGTCTTCGTACAGCGTAATTGCCGGACCGCGGCTGTTATCGAAAATGACATTACGATCAAAGTCCTCAATTCTGCTGCCAACACCAAGATAAACCGGACCACCACTATTTCCGTAGATCAGATTATTATATACCCGTGCGGTAGATCCATGATGGAAGTATAGTACGGAACCCCAATGTCTATCGGTGGTCTCGTTAAAGCGAAGTATATTGCCTTCGATAAGTTGGTTTCCCCGAGAAACGATTATACCTGAGCCCCAATTACCCACGTTGTTTTCCACAAGGTTATTAAGAACAGGCATATCAGTTGACTCAAACCAGATAATGTCAGTAAAAGTTCTTGTATGGTGTGCATGATTGTTGCTAAATTCACCGGAACAATCATAGAAACAAACCGCTCCGCCTTCACCGGTTCCACGACAATGACGGAAGATATTGTGTGACACAATCAGATCATCACAATCTTCCCCATACAATCCACCCCCTCGGGAATCGGGATGGGGGTATCTGCCGACCTGTTCACTAAACTCAATAATGCAGTAGGATATCCGGCAGTTGTCATCGGCGTCTATCAAACGAATCGAACGCCACCATTCATCCTCTTCCCTGCTTGAGAACAGGATCATATTCTCATCGTCACCAACGGCTGTTAACAAACCATTGACAATGAAAGTGTGAGTACCGTCAAACAACACCTCAACTCCCGGCTCTATTATCAGTTCATCTCCACCATGTACACGAATATCATCCAATACAATGTATGGTGAGCCTTCAACTATCCATTCGCCCTCGACATCACCTTCAACTTCAGTCTGTGCGAAGGATTGACAGACTGAGAGTGTAACCAATGTTGTAATAAGGAAAAGTTTTTGATATGACATGATTCGACACCCGCTGCATGTTACTTAACTACCTTGATATTAAAATCTACTTCATAAAAACCACCGACCCATGCACACCAGATTCTCTCACATAAAAAAGGATGTGCATTTGCCAGACGGTTAATTATCCTGTTCATAGCGTTTAGCAATACCCGCTTAAAACCTGACTTACGCTCGATGACTTGGGGGGGCCACCACCGCAACTCAGCACGAGTCACCTTCAAGTTGACTTCAGGCAAATAGTCAGGATGACCTGTTAAATCGTGCATGTCATGGTCGTAATGTTCAAAAGTGCGGGTACTGTATCTATATATATGAGTCAGATCGTCACTAAATGCAGGATTGGAAAAATGGGGTAAAATTAAACGAATGTCAGCATCAGGTTTACAAACACGGTAAAGCTCCTGAAGCAGTTTCAAATTGTCCGGAATATGTTCCAGAGCGTAGCTGGAATAAATTTCATCAAATGAATCATCTTTGAACGGCATGTTACGCGCATCTGCAAGTACATCAATATCTTCGGCAGGTAGAATGTCGAGCCCGATATAACCATCTAATTTATGATAGGAGCATCCAAGATCTAAACGCACAGCATTTTTGTCACTCATCCTTTACCGGCTCCAACTCAAACGTAACCTCATAAAATCCACCTACCCAATAACACCACAGTCTTTCACACAGGAACTGATTCCAATTGGCAAGTCCACTGATGATACGATTTAGAATACTTAATACCAATCTCTTCCAGCCTTTTTTCTCAATATAAATCCTCTTAGGCCAATATGTCAAGAGAACACGACCGGTCTTTAAATTTACTTTTGGCAGATAAATTGGAAATCCGGCATTTCGAGCATGTTCCAAATCATAATACTCAAAACTACGAACACTGAATGGACGTAAATGCGTGACATCTGCCCAATATGCATGGTTTGAGTAGTGTGGTACAATTATATTAATCCGACCACCTGACCGAACCACCCGATAAAGTTCGGAGATACATTGCAGAGGATCTTGAACATGTTCAAGCGTGTGACGTGAATGAATCTCATCCACTGAAGAGGTCGCAAACGGTAATGCTTGTAGGTCGGCTACAACATCTACATCGGATCCACGTTCAATGTCCACACCGATATGTCCTGGCAGTTTGTGATAGGAACATCCCAAATCAAGGATCATATTATTATGTAGCGAAATATGGTAATTTATAAAACAGGTATCATTATGTTCTGAACAGCTACAGCAACTCGGTCTAAATTTACTCTTATCCAAGCTGTTTGTCAATAGAGATTCACCCGCTAACCAATATAGACGGGGCTTAAATAATAGCGTTAAGGATTCACAATCGTTTCATCATGTCCACCGACACGACGTAGGAATATAGTATCACCCTTGATGCGAAAAGTTATCCGCAGCGATCTGGATACACGCATACGGTAAATACCTCGCTGACCGGCATCGCCCTTCATTTTCTTAAGGCGTAATGATGGATGACGTAAGTCTTTGCGCAACAGTTGAATCTTAGCCTTGGTTTGTTTCGTTTCCTGTGGTGTCAGCCTTTTCAAATCACGTCTGAAAGTGTTGTCAAACCGTAGAATCATGACTCATGAAGACTCGCAAAGTAGTTGTCAATGTCCTCTGCAGTTTCAAGTGGTTCAGACACTCTACCTTCAGCTTCATCACGCGTCGCCTCCCGTTCTCCTTCCTGCCACTCTTCAGTGTACCACCACCATTCGTCAGCATCAATCAAACCCACTTTGACACCGACTCTAATTTCATCTTTGGTCAAACCGACAGAATTAACGTGATCTGAGCCGATCTTCTCAAGTTTATCCTGTACAATTTGAAGTAATTGTTGTTCCTGTCTGGATAATTTGGCAACGGCGGGCTTACTTATCACCTGCTGCGGGGTCATTACTATTCGACCGCCTTGACAAACCACCTCTAATGAGTCACCAACCTGGCACTCAAATTGGCGTCGCACCTCTTTAGGGATGGTTACTTGGTATCTATCCTTTACTTTTGCGGTAGCCATTGTGTTCTCCATAATGTGTGAAAGTTTGAATTTCATACATTAAATATAGCAATCTTAAGAAAAGATGTCAAGCTATCTCATCGCCTGTTTCAGATCACCTTAGAGGTTCAAGCGGGTAAGTGATAGCGGTTGCGGAAGAAAATAACGGCGGTCACCGCAATGACCGCCGTTATACAGTAACTCACCTTACCAAAACCAGCTTACTCGTCGCACTGAACACACCTGCTTCCAGTCTGTACATATACACACCGGTCGCCAGATCAGCGGCGTTAAACTGCAGCGTGTGATGTCCCGCTTCAAAGCTTTCCGATGCGACTGTCGCTACCAAACGACCGCTCACGTCGTGCACCGTCAGCGAAATATCCTGTGCACTCGGCAGCGCAAACGGAATCGTTGTGGTCGGATTGAACGGGTTCGGGTAAGCCTCACCGAGTGAATACTCAGTCGGTATGACCCCACTCTCGTTGACCCCGGCACCGGGAGTGTGAGCCGTGCAGTGTATCACCGGAGGTTCCTGATCGCTGGTCTCTATGATAATGTCACCTTCAAAGAAACCTTCATCAGGTGCACGGAATACAACTGCCATGTCAACCGCTTCACCGACTCTGAGTGTTGTCGGAGGTTGGAAGTTCAGGCTTGTCACAAATAGGCGATTCTCCGACGTAACATCAGTGATCGTGACCTCATCCGTGCCACCGTTGAAAAATGCGACCTTTTTAGAGATACGGTCACGAACCTCAACCTCACCGTATTCAAGCTCCTCATGACTGGCAATGAGGTTGACATCATCTATCTCACCATCTGACGGCATCAGCACAGCGCGAAGCATGTAGTTGGTCCTGTCCTGCTCTTCAAGCGATCCACCGTCATAGATGAAGTGATGACCTGCTCCCCAATTGCGATTAACAGGCATGTTGTCACCGATAATCTGCGGTGAGCCGTCGTCGGATGAAATCTCGAACCAAACCCAGAAGTCACCTGACAACCCGGTCAGCTCATCCACATCGGTCAGATCAATGACGTGTAATGACGGGAGAAGGTTCTCCTGTGCAATCGTCAGATCTGCTGAGTAGATGTCATCACCCGGAACACCACCATCATCCGCAATAATGTGCAGCGTGGTCTCTGCGTCAATATTCTCCTCAGTACCGTTCCACTGGACATGGAGAGCCTTGATGTCGTACTCAATAGGATTATCGTCGTCATCTATCAAGCCGTCCTCTTCAGGAGTGAACCAGACTGCAGCGCCACTTCCTCGATCAATATCAAACCTGAACTGCGTAGTGCGCTGGTCGTAGCCCATCAGCCAGATGTTCGGCGGATAGATGAGCAGATCCTCGATCCCCATTGTGTCGTTTTCGGTGAAGTCATCACCGGCTGCGGTTGTATAAGTTATGAGATCCAGGAATCCGGCATAGGGAATTCTTGAAAGTGTGAACCCATATACCCGCGAAGTATCGGCGTCTATACCGTCCCAGGGAACAATGGGATTAGGTCGTTCTTCTTCGAACTGGTAATACTTTCTGATCTGCCCCAAATTAGCCAGTCCGTAATTGCGAACGCTTATCTTGCTGCGAGTTTCGAAATCAATAGCGGTCGGGAACGGTATGTCCATCCACTCCACTCCTGCATCATGTTCACGACGTGATGACATCAGTATCTCCACATCGTCAATCCACAGTCCTGTGCCCTGGTCTCCATCCATGACATCATCTGTGATCATCTTCCAGCGCAACTGGATGGTTTCACCGCCGAATTGAGTCAGATTCAATTTGCGACGCCATTCAGGCATATCATCGCGGAACCACAAATCGGGAATGTAATGAGTCCATTGATCCAGCGGTAGATGGTCTTCGGCACCGTAATCGTAGATGACGTCCTGCCAGCGAATACCATCTGTTGTGATCTGAACCTGAAAATAGTCGTCCAGAGTGTTGTCTTCACCCGGATTGGCGTTAGCTCTTCGTGTGTCCGGTCTGACCCAAAACTCAAACCAGATGTACCAATCCTCCGGCAGGTCAATTTCAGGAGAGACAAGTGCGTTTTGCAGGTCTTCTTCAATCGGGCAGTGTGCGCTGAAGTCTCCACCACGGTGAGCGTCTTCGTCACTGATTTCCCAATGATCTCCTGAAATATCGCCGGAATCGAAGTCGAACTCATCCTCATCTCCTTCACCATCCGCATTGTTGGTCAGAATAACAGAACGTCCGCCTGTAATGACGATGTCATCCACCAATAATCCATAAGCTTCCCCATCAGGATCTCCTTCTGGGTTACCCGTGTGCCAAGCAGGATCACTGCAAAATGCCCAGCGGATCATAACAGATTCCTGACCGCCGAAATCGCTCAGATCAAAATCAGCATCGAGCCACTCCTCAGATGAACCTGTCCAACCCGGAATGTCGGGACCCATGCCCCACTCTTCACCGAAGCTGTACAAGCTGCTGCTGGTGTACTCAGGTTCATCCGGCATGAGCACTTCCCACTCATCACCGCCGTCCGTCGAGATCCACACGTTGGAGCCGTCCCAACCGTCATACGGATCCTGAGCACCTTGCGGCGGCTCGACAGCCCAGTAGATTTTGAATTGCAAGCCACACGGTTCACCTTCAAAATCAGCCAGACTGAATTCAGGGGTGATCATATACTGAAGCCAGTGATCGTCGTAACCACCCAAGTCTTCATCAGCACACCACCAACTGTTTCCTTCAAAGGCGTGCGTTTCAGTAACGTGCCACATCGTGCCCGGATCGGTCAGGTCAACATGATCCCAGCCGTTCCAACCGTCTTCAAATCCGTATTCATAGAGTACTGAGTCCTCATCAGACTCATCGCGTCCCGGCTCCATAGGCAGCACGACTACCGATCCGGGTGTAATTGCTGATGCATCCGTCTGCCCGGCTATCGTGAGTGACGCCGTACCGACGACAAACAGTGCAAGCAGTAAGATTGCAGATTGCGAGAAACAACGTTTGTACAACACCATCGCTTTAACCTCCCAAAGTTAAATCTGTCAGTGGAATACTTTTCCACTGTTGTTAGAAATATATTGCTACAAATAACTTGCTTTTAATGCTAACAATGCTATAACAACATCGTAACATAGTATAATTGAATCTTAAAATGAACTAATTTAAGTAGTGATAGCGCAACTGTCATTCTGAACTCGATCCAGAATCCAGTTGTTTTCATGCTAATTTTCTGGATTCCGGATCAGGTCTGGAATGACAAAGACGTAACGTTCAGAATGATAAATTCACACTTATATAACTACAAAGGTTATACGAGTTCATTTTGAATTGAATACAGATTAATAATTTAACTCCAAGAGAGTCTGGTGTCAAGCTGTAAAATAGAAACATATCTGCTTTGATAGCGATGCAGAGTGTTGACATCTTGGTTCTCTTGTTATATCTTATGCTAATAGATTTAATTAAGCATCATATTGAGGTAACAGATGCGAGGATTTGAACTCAAATATATGAGCCCCGAAGTGGCAGATAGCATCAGCAATATGTTAGAAGAATTCGCCACACCGGAGAATAAGCTCACACCAGATAAACTGCTGGAAAAGATTATTCAGCAGCTTCCGATAGATAAGATGGACCGTACTACAATTCGTGAGCGGGTTGAAGGTCTTTATTTTGCATCTGAACTGTTGTGGAACAAGCTGCTCGATTCCAAGAAGTTTAGTAGAGAAGAAGCAGTGAAGAAAGCCAAGCTGAAGCCGCTGAGCTTTTACCATTATCAAACCGGTTCGCGCGAGCCTTCCGGAAATGTTATGACTCGTGATGACTATTATAACGATCCAGCAACAGCAATGGCGAAGTTAAAAGACGACATCGTTGGTCTGGCTTTGGTTGTTCCTGAAATTGTGGACTGACACACCATATTTGTCCTTAATATCAGGGTAAATGGCTCATCGAAGATTTATCGCGATGAAATTACGAAAGAGAGGCTCAACAATTGAGTTAAATCTTCGTAACCCTTATAGGACGGTTCTACTAAAATTTGCAAAGCGGTATTCTCAATGAGGATGCCGCATTTTGTCGCTCATTAATTACCATCCCAATCTATAACACAGATATTAATATCGGACGGTTATGGCAAAAATCGGCAAGAAAATTAATATTCGCACGAATCAGTCTCTGGAGAGGTATCTGCAGGAGATCGGTGAAGTAAACCTGCTTACCACCAAAGAAGAGATTGAACTTGCACGCAGGGTCAACTATAAACCGGAAGAAGATCCAAATGTGCAGGAAGGCGAAAAGCCGGAGTTTACTCTTCTGCAGCAGGAGAGAGCTTTGGCACAGATGGTTAAGGCAAACCTACGCTTTGTAGTATCCGTTGCAAAGCAGTACCAAAATCAAGGTCTCTCACTCGGTGACCTCATAAATGAAGGCAACCTTGGACTGATTAAGGCTGCCCAAAGATTTGATGAGACCCGTGGATTCAAATTTATCTCCTACGCTGTGTGGTGGATCCGGCAATCTATTCTTCAGGCTTTGGCAGAGCAGTCCCGTGTTGTGCGGCTTCCTCTCAATCGGGTAGGTGCCCTCAATAAAATCGGTAAGGCGTGCAGCTCTCTTGAGCAGAAATATGAACGTGAGCCGTCTGCCGAGGAGTTAGCTGAAAAACTTGAAATGAACATCGGTGAAGTCACCGACACACTGAAGATGTCCGGCAGGCACCTTTCTATGGATGCACCGTTCAGCCAAGGGGAAGACAACCGCCTGCTTGATATTCTTCACAATGATCTGCAGCCTCCACCTGATTCTCATCTGATGGATGAATCACTCAGGCAGGACATAGAACGTGCCCTCAACGATCTGACTGCTCGTGAAGCTGAAGTGATCCGCTTTTATTTCGGGATCAGCCGGGATCAGTTGACACTTGAGCAGATTGGCGTGAGATTCCGTCTGACGCGTGAGCGGGTGCGTCAGATTAAGGAAAAGGCGATACGAAAACTGAGCCATCCATCACGCTCCAAAGCACTCCGAGCTTATTTAAGTTAGCATAATACGGGATTGGCAAACGTCAATCCCGTCTCTTCCCTCATACTTGAAGCTAATATGACCGAATCTCCGACACAACGATTACACCTCCGCGGCAACGCCCTCTACAACAAGGGCGACTTTGAAGGTGCAATCGAATGTTACTCACAAGCCCTTATCCTGGATCCGAACCTACACGATACAAGATTTAACCGTGCACTCGCTTATACCCAGATCCATAGATACGACAAGGCTCTGCGAGATTTGGAACTCAGAATTAAATCCGGACAAGGGCTGAAGGACTGCTATCATCTGATTGCCGTGATATATCGCTTTAAGGAAGATCCGGTCAATTCAATCCGCTATCTGCTTAGATCCATCGAGATCAATCCCTATGACAATAAGGTGGTGAATGAACTGGAGCTTGTTCTAGAATTTGCTTCGCGAATGGAGGTCATACCGACCGATTTGGAACCTATCATCGAGCAGATAATCAACTCCCCTAAACGGAGTGTGGTTGTTTTGGGCTATATTTATCGAAGCAGCATCGCAGCTCGAAACTATGACCTGAACGATGCCGAGCAGGAGCTTGATACCGCACTGAAAATTGATCCGGGGAATATCTCAATTCTCGAAAAGCTTGCAAAACTTCACCGACGATTTTCCGATTCGGAGGCTGCCGAATCTTACTATCAAAAAATTCTGCAAATCGAGCCGAAGAACGTAAAAACACTGTGCCGCATGGGAGCGGTCAGCATGGATAGAATTGACTATGAGGCTGCGGAAGAGTACTATCTGCGTGCATTGGATTACGAACCCGATCACCCTGCTGCATATGAGGGCTTAGGTGATGTCTATCAGGTGATCGGAGACCGCGAACAGGCAAAGATCTACTACCATCTCGCACTGCAATCCGACAATGAACGACCACATGCGATGTATGAACTGGCAAACATGGTGCGAGATGAAGAGCCTGAACTCGCTATATTTCTTCTTAAGAAAATTCTCAAACGCTATCCCGATAACGGTGATGTCGGTGAGGAACTCGATTCGCTGACCGCTATGTACGGTGATCCCAAGACCGATTTCAGTTATATCTTCGAGAATCGCGACTTCAACAGCTACTTCAGCGAGAAATGACAGCACAGTCCGACCGTTTTTTCTATGCACGCGGGAGAACGATTCCACTTGGTCGGAACAGTGTCATAATGGGGATTGTCAACACCACTCCCGACTCATTCTCCGATGGTGGTGAAGCAGCTACGGTTGAAGTCGGATTGAATCGAACTGTCCAACATTTCAGGGATGGGGCAGCTATCATTGATATCGGTGGTGAATCAACCCGCCCGAACAGCGATCCCGTTCCCCTCGATGAAGAGATCAGCAGAACTATACCACTCATACAATCTGCAAATAAGAGATTTCCGGATGGCGACAACAAACCGCTAATTTCCATAGACAGTTACAAATCAGAAGTTGCTCGATTAGCACTTCTGGCTGGTGCCCATATTGTCAACGATATCAGCGGGGGAAATTACGATGAAGCAATGGCTGATACAGCCGCAGAATTCGGTGCAGGAGTGGTTTTAATGCACATCAAAGGGACTCCCCGCACAATGCAGAGGAATCCTCACTATGATGATCTGATCGGTGAAATATATGAATATCTTTCAGATGCAATCGACAAATTTATCCGGGCTGGTGTGGTGAAAGAGTCCATATTGGTTGATCCCGGAATCGGTTTTGGAAAGACAATTGAGCATAATCTTGAGCTTATTGTTCGTCTGAACGAATTTCAGGGGATCGCTGCAGGTGTGCTTCTGGGACCTTCTCGAAAATCGTTTATCGGTGAGATAACCGGTAAAACGGTCAGTCAGAGAGTCGAAGGGACAATCGGTGCAGTAATTGCAGGAATTATGTCGGGAGCTGACGCGGTCAGAGTGCATGATGTAGCTCAGGTTGCCGATGCAATTAAGGTGGCGGATCGAATCAGGAACAGAGTTCCGGGTTGAGATTCAATGACTCGCAACGCTATTGAAAAAAAAGACTTCCATATTAGCGATATTACTGTTCGTGATCTGCCGGAAGTTATAAGAATTGAGGAAAACTGCTTCTCTGACCCTTGGCGCCGCCAACAGTTTCTCGATGTAATCTGGAACGGATTCATATTTTGGAAATTGACCGATGAGACAATGATTGGCGGTTATCTGGTGGCTATACCATATAAAGACAGCATCCACATCGCCAATATTGTCATAGTTCCTTCCCTGCGAAGACAAGGCTTTGCACGTAAATTTCTGCGAGAACTTCATAACTTGGCAACACACCACAAAAAGCATTACATTACACTTGAAGTACGGTGCAGCAATAAATCAGCCATTGCACTATATGAGTCGGAAGGATATTATCAATTCAGCGTTAAACAGGGGTATTATGACGGAAATGAAGATGCCCTGCTATTTGTTCAGGAGTTAACACATGCCAGAGTGGTATCAAAGACCACAGCCACCGGTTAGAACATCAAAGAGAAAGAACATCCCTGATGGGATTTGGGTCAAATGCCCATCCTGCAGCGAAAGTCTTTTTCGCAAGGAGTTGGAACGGGATCTGAATGTATGTCCGAAATGCGGTCACCATTTCAGAATTAATTCATCCACCTATATCAATCTTTTGCTCGATGATGGTAGCTGGATTGAACAGGATGCCAACCTCACAACCGATGATCCATTGGAATTCAAAGACAGCATATTGTACAGTGACAGAGTTGAGAAATATGTCAAAAAGTCCGGTCTGTCGGAGGCTCTCAGGTGCGTCACAGGAAAGATGAGCGGTCGCACTATAGAGCTTGCAATCCTCGATTTCAGTTTTATGGGAGGTAGTGTCGGCTCGGTTGTCGGTGAGAAGTTGTGCCGTTCCATTGACCGTGCTATTGAAACCGGCTCACCCCTGATCGTCGTTTCCTGTTCCGGTGGGATGAGAATGCAGGAGGGGTTGTTCTCGCTGATGCAGATGGCAAAGGTGTCGGCATCGCTCGTTAAGCTGAGTCAGGCTAAGATTCCGTTTATTTCTGTGATGACAAACCCGACAACCGGTGGAACCACCGCCTCGTTTGCCATGCTTGGCGATATTAACATTTCCGAACCGGGAGCACTCATTGGATTTGCAGGACCGCGTGTGATCAAACAGACTATCGGTCAGGATCTCCCTGAAGGGTTCCAGAGTGCAGAATTTCTGCTCGAAAAAGGCTTTTTAGACATGATTGTGATTCGTAAAGAGCTGAAGGCAAAGCTCACGACATTGTTGAATCTATTGATGTAAGTGTTTCCCATCTTGTAGTCTGGTTGTCCTCAACTGCGACTCCGTCGGGTTTGAGACAAACCCGACTACAGTATTATTAACACTCAATGACCCTGTAGTCGTGGTTGTCTCAACCACGACGTCGGACTTGAGACAAGCCCGACTACAGAGCGAAAATACAAAACCACCACCATTACCCGCTGGAGGATAAAATGAAAAAAGTTCTTATCATTGATGATGACCTCATGCTCCTCGATGCAGTGAAGATCATGCTGGAAAGTGCAGGTTATACAGTGTTGGAAGCAGCAAACGGTTATGACGGTGTTCAGATTGCTCAACGACAATTCCCGGACATCATCGTCTGTGATATTATGATGGAACAGGGGGACGGCTATTATGTTCTTGCTGAGATGCAAAAGAGACCGGCAACAGCTTCTATACCGTTCGTGTTCCTCACCGGTAAAACCAGCCGGGTGAACGTCCGGCGTGGGATGGAGTTAGGCGCTTCCGATTATCTGACCAAACCGTTTACCGAAAAGGAACTGCTGTCAACCATAGAAGCGCAGATGCGCAGACATAACCACCTGATGCAGTTGACCGATCATAAATTGTCGGTATTAAAGGAAAACATCTCCCTCGCCATCCCACATGAGATGAGAACACCGTTAACGAGCATTATCGGTCTGTCGAAGGTGATCAACCGAAGAAGCGATTCGATTAAGCCGACCGAGCTGTCTAAGATGGCTCAATCTATTTTCATAGCCGGAAAGAGATTGTACCGTACAATTGAGAATTTCCTGCTGTACACACAACTTGAACTGATCTCATCGGATCAGGACAATATTGATTCGATCAGACAGGAAAAAACAACTTTCTCCAAGGACAATGTCACCGAGATCGCTTTAGAAATGACTGAACACGCTAATCGCAGCAATGACCTTATTCTGCATGTTAGCGACGGACAGCCGCATATTCACTGTGATTACCTGAAAAAGATCGTTGAAGAGTTAATAGATAACAGCCTGAAATTCTCACAGCCGGGCACGAGAATAGTTGTTAATGTGGATATTGAGAATGATATGTACATCTTGTCAGTTAAGGATAGCGGGGTGGGAATGTTGAAGGATGAAATCAAGCAGATCGGCGCCTACATGCAGTTTGAAAGGCGAACACACGAACAGCAGGGGATCGGGTTGGGGTTGACAATTGTGAAGCAACTCGCTGATGTTCATGGAGGATCGATGAGAGTAGATAGCAAAAGGGGAAAAGGTACAATCATTACAATATACTTACCTGCCAGAGTAACTGAATAATAGGAGTCAGTTAAAAATGAACAGACACATCCTGATGAAAGTAACCAGTGTTATCCTCCTAGTTGCATTTGTATTCACCTCATGTACCCCTGCCTACAGGTACGACAAATACTATACACCGGAGCATAAATATCATATTGAACCAATTTCAGAAGCAGATAAGTGGATAGATGGGAAAGCGTATCTTGCGAATGAATCTGATAGCATCGTTGTAAACGTTTGTTTCAATCAGCAGGTTCAGGAATTATCAAATCACTACCTGGAATTTAATGTTGTTATTGAAAACGTATCCACTAAGCCCGTATTGGTTGATCCGAATGAATTCTTAATTGTAACAGATTCACCAACGAAGACGTGTGGTTCTATTGATCCTGAGAAGAGAATATCTGAAATTGACGATTATCTGGCAGGTAAAACGATCCCTGTCTCTGAAGACAAGAGCCGGTCGAAATCAACAGCGATAGTTATCGGGACAGTCATAGTCCTGTTGGTTGTCGGAATCTTTGTCTTAATCGCAAATGTATTTGATGATGACAACTATGATGACGAAGACAAAGATGATCATGACCATTACTACTACGACGACGATGATGAGGAAACGGAAGAGCTGCGTAAGATTAGAACTTCCAGGGAATATCAGATAAAGATGGAGAAATTGGCTGGGATTAAGAACGTGTGGGATAAAGAAACTATCCGGAAAACCACACTTGAACCGAACCAATCAATTTCGGGTAAAGTATTCTTTCCCGTTCCGGACAAAATGAAATCCTTAACCCTTTTTGTTGTAATAGCTGAGTACAAAACAGGATTTCTGTTTAAGGCAGCATAGATTGCAAATAATTAAATCGCAACGATAACCATTTCGGGAAGACTATGTTCAAATCTATTAATATGAAATCTATCAGTTGGATGCTGCTGTTAGCGCTGATCGTATCGTGTGCGACAGTGCCGCTGACCGGACGGAGGCAGTTGAATCTGATTCCAGCCACCGAGCTGAACAACCTCAGCTTCCAGCAATATTCAGATTTTTTACAAAATCATAAGCTTAGCAAGAACGCACAACAGACACAACTTGTTAAGAATGTCGGAAAGAACATCCAAAAAGCTGTAGAAGTTTATTTCAAACAGAAAGATCTGACACACCATCTGAGAGGATACAAGTGGGAGTTCAATCTTGTAGAAGACAAGCTGGTAAACGCATTCTGTATGCCGGGTGGCAAAGTCGTTATCTATACAGGTATTCTGCCGCTCACCAAAGATGAGGCAGGCTTAGCCACGGTCATGGGACACGAGATTGCCCATGCTATCGCCAATCACGGTAACGAACGGATGAGCCAAGGACTTGTTGCGTCATTCGGCTCGGTTGCACTGGATCAGGCTATGAAGAAGAAGAGTGCCGAAACACGTGCCATATTCAATGCTGCTTATGGTGTCGGAGCAACAGTCGGTGTGATGCTACCGTTCAGCCGACTGCATGAATCCGAAGCCGACAGACTCGGTCTGATCTTCATGGCTATGGCGGGGTACGATCCTCACAACGCAGTCAATTTCTGGAAACGAATGGCTGCCAAGAAAGGAGGAGGTGCCCCACCGGAGTTTCTCAGCACACACCCGTCCGATCAAACCAGAATCAACAAGATTCAGAAGGCAATGCCTGAAGCAATGAGGTATTATAAGAAGTGATTCTGTGATTAAGTAATTTTGTAATTGAGTAATTGAGTAATTTTGTGATTCAAGACAGATTGATCGGATTGTCAGTAGGGAGCAAGGAGAAAGGGAGAAGGGAAGAAAGTAAGACTGGATCTCAATCTGTGCATGGAGGGCGGATTTTCAGTCCGCTCTATGTGGTAGTCGTGGTTGTCACATCCCGATGAATCGGGACGGGCTTTTCCCAAGCCCGACCACAGGACACTACTTTACCACAATGTTACTAATCCCGCTTTATCAGTTGCAATATTGTCTAATTAAGATTATCTTATCCTAAATAAATTATTCTCCGACCTTGTCGCGCTAAAAACTAACAGTTCATGCAAAGCAGGGCGGTGGGCATTTGCCCCTAGGGTTGCTTCGGAAACGGATCAGCCTCCCGTGTTTGGAAAGGAGACTTTGTGTACGATAACGCTAAAACGTTACCATCCCACGCTGTTACTCTGCGTCTGTCTCTGACAGACAGATGTAACTTTCGCTGCCGCTACTGCATGCCTGAAACAGGCATCGCAAAACTGCTCCATGCAGAGATGCCTTCTTTTGAAGAACTTTCCGATGCCGTTCTGTTCCTCAAACACGAGTATGACGTAACCAAAGTCAAGCTGACCGGTGGTGAACCACTGGTACGTCCGAAAATCTCCACTTTGATCCGTTCGCTCTCACCCCACTTTGAAGAAATATCAATGACCTCAAACGGGGCTCTTCTTCCCAAACTAACTGAAGAACTGCGTGATTCCGGACTGTCGCGTGTTAACATATCGCTCGACTCGATGAATCCGGAACGATTCAGGCAACTTACGCGCGGCGGTAGGTTACAAAATACACTTGACGGATTGGACGCTGCTCTCGATTCCGGGCTGACTCCGGTTAAGCTGAACGCTGTACTTCAGCGAAGCGGTTATCATGATGATGTGCCTGCACTGCTTGACCTGAGTGCGGAGAAAGGGATAACAGTCAGGTTCATCGAGCTGATGCGAACCGGAACAGAATTGGACTGGGTGGAAACAGAGTATGTCTCAGCGGATGAAGTGATTGAATGGTTGGAATCGTTCACAACATTAACACCGGTCACCACTCCCCTATCGTCGCCTGCGAAATTGATGAAAATTAACTGGAACGGCAGCGACATCAAGGTTGGCTGGATAACACCGCTGTCACACCCATTCTGCGACAGTTGCAACCGCTTGCGTCTGGACGCTCACGGCAATCTGCGCCGCTGTTTAATGGATCCCGAATCGCTCCCATTGATTGATCTTCTCAGAAATCATCATCGGAATGATGTGATCTCTTATGTCAACAGCTATCTTCACGGAAAACATTCACCGGAATCTATGGAGATTCGCTCACCGATGATCGCCGTGGGAGGTTAATCACCTTGTACTTTCCCATTTCCGGGGTAGAAATATCACCCTGGCTGCCTCCTCTCGTAGCCTTTATCATCTCGTTTGTCTGCTCTACTGCCGGAGTCACAGGCGCATTTCTTTTAATGCCTTTTCAGATCAGCTTACTCGGTTTCGCCGGTCCTGCTGCTTCTGCGACCAATCTCTTGTATAATATCTTTTCCAGCCCTGGTGCAGTCTTCAAGTATTGGCGCAACAACCAGATGCTGTGGCAATTAGTCCTGGTGCTGATTGCCGGAACCGTCCCTGGGATGATCATCGGCATATTTGTCCGCATCCATCTTATGCCGGATCCGACCTATTTTAAGCTGTTTGTCGGTATTGTATTGCTGCTTTTGGGATTTCAACTGCTTGTGCGCACATGGATAGCCGAAGAAACAAGTAATAATAAATCTGATTCCTCAAGATTCATCAAACCGGAAGTAGTACGTTTTGACATGCAGCGATTGGAATACCGATTCAACGGTGATATTCACGGATTCAATGTCAGAACCGTAGCACTGGTTTCCTTTCTCGTTGGAATTATAGGTGGAACTTACGGAATCGGAGGCGGATCAATAACCGCATCTTTCCTCGTCGGGATCTGCGGATTACCAATTTACACCACGGCAGGCGCAACCATCACTGCGACATTCATTGCATCAATAATCGGTGTTATCGGTTACTGGGCGGTATCCCCGATATATGCTCAATCAGGGATAGCCACATCACCTGATTGGCTGCTGGGGCTGTTTTTCGGAGCTGGCGGTCTGGCTGGCATGTATCTTGGAGCAAAGATCCAGCGGTTCATTCCGGCAAAGTTTATCCGCACTCTGCTCGGAGTGCTTCTGCTTGGAATCTCACTGAAATATATTTTTGGGTTTTATAGATTCGTGTTGGAGTGGTTTTCTACTACTGCTAATGCAATGTAGGAAGACTGATAATAAATACATCCGCTGTCAACCCGCCGCGATTAGTAGCTCAATTTATGTAATATCAATATGATGGCTGTCAGGTGCGGCGACCTGACAGCGAACAGACTGCTTCGTTTCTAAGCATCATCGAATAGAAAATTCAACCATCATCCCATCACCTCGCTGCGTCGGAAAAACTGATAAAGCATTCTCCTCAACAGGTAAATGCGTCGCATCAATCGCTGAGGCAAGATGATTGAGAATTAATCCGCCGATCATAAATATCGCAATCTGACCTGCTTTATCTGATGCAATCCGCATTGACTTGAAATGTGCCCGATTTGCATCGTTGTCCCAATGCCACTCATCATCCGGATTATTGTACACAGATTCAAAGTCACGGTCTCTGATCCGCTGCTCGTTAAACAGATCACGGTTCATCCAATTACCGATGTCAACATAGAACTGATGCGGGTGACCTCCGGTTATTCCGGCATGTTGATTTGCAAAGGTGGTGTAGTCATCCTTTAACCAACCGCTGTACTGACGATACCCAATGTATCCGGCAATCAGCGCAACCTCTGCTCCCATGAAGAAATATCCGCGAGTCTCTCTGCCTGTGGTAATCTGTCCCCAACCCGGCAGTAGGATTGATCTGCGGAATGCAGCTCCGCGGTCTTTCCGGGTGTAAGTCTTACCTTCAACAGATGCAGCATCCTTTACTGATTGCCATTGGATTTCGGATGCGAGACTATGATCTTGGTAGGGGCGTGATTCATCACGCCCGTCGGCAGTAGCATCCTGTGCAAATCCGATGCACACCGATAGAATCACCCCCCATGCAATTATCCTCACCATCTGACGTTCAGTCCTCCGACCGCCATCGGCTTTCCGTCAAAATTTATAGCACGAAAACCGAGTTTAGCTTCTGCCGAGCGCTTCATCCCTCTGACTATGAAGCTTGCATCGAGTGCAGATGCCACATGGTTCAGCAGTGCGACCTGCGTTGCAATCGCCGAGTAGTCCAGCAGTTGATTGGAATCGTAGCGCATGTCCATGTAGTGTGCTGAGCGCGCTGCCACACCATGCAGGTTATCGTAGTATGGCGTTCCAGCATCATCACCGCGGTAGTTACCAGGAAAGTTGGGGTCAAATACATCATCCCACCCCCAGCCGAATTGGTTAATATACTTTCCAATCATCTCGTAGTATTGCTGATCCTCGCTAGCGCTGGCATTTCTCTCCTGTTTGGTTGGGAGCTTGTGGGTAAAACCCTGATCCGGCAGGAATTGAATTCTGTCACCCCAGTCAAGTGCTTCCCACTGCTCCCGGGTGCCGTCATAAACTTCGCTGTCCGCAGAGCCGATTGCCCGCGCCCATTCCACATCACGGTATATATCTGCGTCAAAGTGTTCATCGGCATACTCTTTGAACTCCTTGTCCTTATCCTGACCCGCGTTGTAATAGTAAATCACGGCTGACCAGGCAGCTACCTCAATACCGAAGAACAGCGCCGCTCTCCATTTGCTTCCGGCATAATACTCACCTGCACCGGGGAGAATGGCTGATAGCAGTAGCGCTTTACCGGGATTTAGCTCACCGGGATCAGTTTGCGCCTGAACGTCCAATTTGTCATTTGCTGCTCCGGAAAATCCGGATCTCATAATCTCGATCACTGCATTGTCAGCCGGAAACAACATGTCAGTCAGGCTGTCATCCGTGCCTCGTGCGAATGCTGATCCGACAGTCAATGCCAGTAACGTTGCTATTATAATAAGTTTATACATTTATCCTCCGAAAAGTTGTATAGTATTCGAGTTTGCTAGTTGACAAGCTTTCAGGTTCTCAAGTTTGAACAAATGATAGAATCTGAAATGGCTCAAATCTGTCATTCCGGACTTGACAGTCTGTCCGAGAATGTAGATAACCCGCTGTCAGGTCGCCGCACCTGACAGCCACATTATTGATACTACTTAAGTTACGCTGTCAACCACGGCGGGTTGACAGCGGATATTCGTATTCTCGGACAGACTGCTTGATCCGGAATCTCCTGCTGAAACTGGAGATTCCTGCCTTCGCAGGAATGACAATTGACTCATAACATCCCCACTTCTTAAACTTGCATACTCGTCAACTTGCTAACTTGCAAACTTGTTTTATATAAAATCAAACAGTACCGTAACATACCAACGCCACTCCTTTCCGTAGGAATGCGCTGTGTTGGTGATGTCGTCTGTTACAGTGAACCTGTCCAGTCCGTACGCTCCTGTAAGTTGGATGTCGGTCGGGAATCCGTACCATGAGAATAGCTTGAGTCTCAGCTCCGCACCGACATCACGCTTGAGGTTGCCGAAGTCAATATCACCGACCCATGCATCCCCCGCTTCGGCAAACAGTCCACCGTGTACCCTATCGAAATAAAACGGACCTACTCTCTTATCAATTTCTGATAGGATCGGGAATCTTAGTGTCAGCCGCCCGACTGCCTTCTTCGTTCCTCCGAGGCTGTAGAAGCTGTATCCTCGCATACCAATCAGACCACCTCCATACAGGTGAAAGAATGAATCGGCACTGTTGTCCGAGATCCAGCCACCGATGAAGCGCGGATTCAGAGTTAATCCTTTGGACAGCTCATGGTGATAGTCAATATCCGTCTCAATTCGATGGTATTTATACCGTTCAAAAACTTCCTGAATGGTTCCCTTTTCAGCTTCAACCTCGAATCCTTCAATGAACTGATTGTTCTCGTAAGCATACTCGATCCATCCCCGATAGCCACCTTTCGGTTGAATATCCGATCCGACCGATGGAGTGCGGAGATCACCGTTAAGCCTGAGGAGGAAGCCCTGACCGATGAAATAGGTGTAGTCAAAGCTGCCACCGTCATCAAAGTGCATGGCTGATTTGTACGTTGATCGCCTGAATATAGCTGTACCGATAAGGTCATCAGAGACAGGTATCCTCGCCCCGATATTAAACTCGGTCAGATTGAAGCGGTAATCAATCGAATAGGTGTCGTAAATCGGTACTGCAAGTGAGTCTCCATCAGGCGACGGCTCATATCGCACATCCACGATCACAAACGAATCCGCAAAAGTCTGATCATTGAACCTGCCGATGTTAAACGCCTCGATATACATAGTCGGTTTCAGGATTCGATACTCAAGCATGGCATACAGGTCACGCTCTCCGGCAAAATTCATGGATGCAGCACCGAACAGGTTCATCTTTTCGAGCATATCGTTCGTGTAGAAATATGCGCCCGGTTTGAATTTGCCGTAATCCCATGCCACTCGCGGCAACACAGATAACTTATTGAACGGTGACGGATACTGCACTGCCTCGCTGTCAACCATTGGAGGTGGTGTCAGCTCGAAATAGTCACGCTGCTCAAAGGGCAGATATTCCGTTAATGCTTCTTCAACCGGAACAACATCTTCCATAATTCTGACACTATAACCCGCAGAGGTGAATTCGCTGTACGCAAGCTTGTCATCTAACGAAAGACTCGGCATGAATGCCCCTCCGAGGACGTTTGTGACAGCTTCTTCTTCACCGGATGTCAAGTCCCTTCGGTAGATGTTAAAGATTCCGGTACGATCATCTGACCAGTATAAAGTCTTACCGTCAGAAGAAAAGACCGGATCGCGCTCATCTGCTTTTGTGGCTATGAACGGTTCCCAGGTTTCACTCTTCAGCTCAAAACGATATATGTCGCGCGGTCCGAGATTGCCTGTGGAACAGTAAATGTATTTTCCATCCGGTGAAAAAATCGGACGAAAAACCTGCTGTCCGTTGTTAAATTCTGTGAGAAGCCGGGCTTTCAGATCAAGTGACTCACTTTCCCGCTTCAGGAAACTAAAAGGATCAAATCCGTCACCTTTTGATTTGGTCAAGCTATCCGGTAGATCAACTATCGCTAGATTATGTGTACCGTCAGAATTGTAAATTGCTACAAGCTGTTTTCCGTCAGGTGAATACGATGGCATCGCCAACCGTGCATCGGTAGTCAGACGGATCGCCTCCTCATTTTCAAAATCCCAAAGATACAGATCCTCAAAGTGTGAGCCGTCTCTGTTGGGCTTGTTTATGCTCGCATAAGCGAGATATTTGCCACCGGTGGACGGATCAACAACCCGTCTGGGTATTCTAAGTTGTCCACCACTATCCATCACCTGTGGGACAAGCTTTTTCCGGTCAAACATCCACTTCTGCTCAGGAGGTGACCATGACACATACCCCTTAGCAGGAACTTTATTCTCTATCAGACTGTCTTTCTCAACATCATACAGATACAGCTTTGACAGCGACATGTAGTCCTTGCCCTTGTTGGACATGAATGCGATCTGCCCGCCATCCGGCGAGAACATTGGATATAGGTTTGCAAATCCCTCGTCACAAATAACTTCGCCACTGCGGATATTGCCGCGAATTGTCGTAGTATTCTTATGGTATTCGGTGGTGATCTCGTTTGCCCAATTGGCGTACAGTTCCTTGCCTGAAAGATGTAATACTTTTCGACATGCCTGATTGAATGTAATGCTGAACGGTTTGGACATATAATCCGTGAGTTCGGAGAGCTTGTGTTGACCCCATTTATCCGAAATATACCGCACTAACGCATAACCGTGATTGTACACCGACTCAGAACCGTAAGAACTTTTCCCGAATACTCCCATCTGATTCCAGCTTAACAATTTTCCGTCCAAAGCCCTCGACCTCAGGATCATATCACGGTGTGCATCCCACCAATCGTATCCGAGTCCTTTGACCATGTATTGAGCGGTTCCTTCCGCAAACCACATCGGCATCACGGTTCCTATGGTGGGCCATGACATGATTCGGTTAGGATAGCCGTACAGCACATCTGGGCGTTTCTCAGGTTCATAGTCTATGTATTGAAAGTAAACACCCGGCATCCATCGTGGGGCTTTCCGTGCTGCACCCAGTTGAATCATGTGCGTGAACTCATGGGTTATCACATCGTACAGCCAGTGGTGAGTACCACGCAGCTCAAAGTCCAGCGGTGTTGCCCAGATCACTATCTTATTGTCATAGTAATATGTCGCACCGTTCGCATAATCATCATGGTCACGTATTATCCAGTGCACTTTGGTATCCGGTTCATAGCCATACAGGTCAGTAATCGGCTTATACACCGACTCGGATATTCCGGCGATTGTTCGCGCAGTTCTTTCCGAACCTTGATGGAAGTGTATAGAGAAGTGCTCGGTCTCAATGGTCTTCCACTTAAGCTCGGGGTGGTTGTATTGGCGGAACTGAGCTTGCACTATTACAGGAACTAACCACAGTACCAAGTAGAGTAAGTATATTATATTTGTTTTATGTCTATGCAAACGTTGTTTCCGATGGTATTCATCTCACTCCTTCTTCAGCGCGAACTTGTAAGATTAATTCAATTGCATCTTTCAGATTCTGACGACACTCTTCCAATGTTAACCCTTGCCCATTAGCTCCCGGAACTTCCGGACAATAGCCGATGTAGTATTTCTCACCACGCTCAAATATCATATGAAAATCTAATGACATATTTACCTCAACTATTATGCATAAGCGCTAATCACTTCAATTTGTCGCTTGTTACGCTTAGCATCTTCTACTATCCGTTCTAAGTTACCGGCAGTCTCATTATCAAACAGAGACCCACCACACTTATCGCAAATTGATGCTGGAACATCTCGCACTACAACAATCCCTTCCCCAAAATCAGCCGCAAACAGGGTAGTACCTGGACTTCGATTACCACCACATACCGGGCATAAACCATATTCGTTTTCACTCATCAGTTTCTCCTCTGCCTAAAATCTGTACTAAAATTGATTGTATCAGGTTCATAAATTGTGATGATATATATCCATGCTTTCGTTTCATCATAAGATGCCACTACGTGTAATGGTCTATTTTCTACCGTTTTGAAAAACAAACCACTGGGGAATGGTGTGTCATCATCATAAACTTCAATACACTCACCACCCAACAGCACCTCTATTACTTCGTCTCGAAATACATTTCTTTCAATCATACGGATCATAGCATGATCTTGCCAGGTGTATCTTTTGTTAATGATAGTTTCAGACCATTTAGCACTTCTAAAGTAATCCGTAATACTTCTTTTCATTTCACCACCGCAATCTTAACAATCTTACTCTCCGTCCGACCATTCCCTTTCGCTTCAACTACAGCGAGATATCCGCCTCGAGCAATGGACTTCGTGTTCCATGGAATTTCGTGATGCTGACCTGCTGTTCCGTCACCGTGCAGTGTCGTAACCCGCTGCCCGGTAATATCAAAGATGTCCACTTTGACCGTAGCGTCAAAGTTCAGGAAGTACCGGATAGCGGTTGATTCACGAGCCGGATTGGGCCAATTGTAGCATAAGTTGTCCGGCATAATCGGATCGGATGATGTTGCTGAATGTGGTTGTGCAGGCTCCCATACTGCGTTACGGTTTTGTTTATCGCGGTATTCACTGCCCCACCAGATTGTTGGGTTGGTGGCGGGGATTTCGATTACTTCAACCGAATTCTCCCCTATATATACGCATTCGATAGCTGGATCATCATCCAATTGACATAGTGTATGATTTAATGAAATCGGATAATAATCTAACGGAAAATCATCTATCCGAGTCCCATCGTTGTGAAAGCCGTCTAACCATGAATCTCCACCCGAAGCACGTATTACATTTGGTTCACCCGGTTCTGTGAAATCAATTTTCCAAGTACGAGACATAGCTAATAAATACTCATTCCACCCATCACCGTCAAGATCAACAACTAATTTACAATTCCAAATCTCAGGTGGATATCCGATCCCTGATAACAATGGTGGAACTATTGGAAATCCTTCGCTCAATACGCCGTTGACCTCACCAGCTATTAAATATCTGGGATCATAATGATCATCATTACCTACATTCGCAATTCCGTCATCAATCCCTAATATCTCATACTGTCCGTCTCTATCCACATCGACCGGCAATGCCTCATTACCAATCATATCGTAAATAAGATCAGAAACATAATTGACAGAATCGGTTAATCCATTTACGGCAATATCTTTTATTATTAAATGTTCATTACAGATAAAATCCTGTTTCCCTGATCCGTCAAAATCTGCTAACACAGGTGAATAGACATAATGGTTAAACGAATCATCCAAAAGAATCTCATCATCATGAATAATTTTAACCTCGCCAAGGCGAGCACTGACAGTCAAAAAAGTGTCGGAATATGCACTACCAAGTAAAAAGGAATATCCTGACCACCGCCCTATATGATGCTCCCCAATCAAAGATAAATCATTGTCATAAATGAGGTAAGACATATTATCTCTTTCATTAATGACGACGAATACCTTATGATTATCCACTGTTCCACCAATTATCATAAACCCATTCACGGAAAGTGAATGTGAATAAGTGCTGATGTCATAAACACTTTCCAAAGTATAACCATCATTATCAGACAAGATTGCAACCACTCGCCACTGATCGTCTGTTCCTTTCAGGAATGTTACCACATCGTCTCGTCCGTCTCCATTTAGATCGGCAGCAGCTGGAGAGCTAAAGTATGATCCACTCGGTAATTGAAACAGGATACTATCTTGAAAAGCATGAATAATCGTGCCATCACCATCTATAACCGTTACATTTCTATCGAAACCAAAAAACATTATCTCATCGTAAGGATCATCATCAAAGTTGCCAACAATGAATTGATAATCCCAGAATAGGTCGTTTAACGCAACTTCAACCGGAAACCCTTCTTGTACATATGGAGACTGCGACCAACTAAACGTCATCACCGTACCACGCAATGAAAAATCATCAATAGTAATATGCGTTGACGCACCGGAATTGGCTTTACTGTCGGGATAACTGTCATTATTGAAACGCACACGATAGCTATTCGCTTTACGATGAGCTTTGTTATCCGAATACCAAGCATCCTCAAATACACCATAATCCGTACCGTATCCGGGTGTTAAAAATGCGTAATCTTGACCGATGTCCTGTGCACCGTCAGCTTCCTCAATATCCAATCCACGACGGTCGTTTTGGCTGTTGAACCGTTTCTCACGCAATAGCGGATACAACGCTTCATCAACATGCCAGATCAGAATCCCCGATCCGGGAGAGTCAAAGTCAAGATTGTCAATCCGTACCGGAACCCGGAATCCGTCATCCGCTTCAACCGTATAGTCTTCTTTGAAGATCATCCTGCGACCATCGCGGTCATACGCAACCGCAATAGAATCACCTTCAGGATCACGGTTACGATTCTCAATCAGGAAATACTCACTCGGTGAGATTACTATCTTACCTACTCGGATAGTATCAGAGGTAGTATCAGGATGCGCAAATCCTCTCGCAGTAATTGTCCATTGTTTGGGAGATAATTCGGTTGGTGTGATCCATCCTTTATACATCCGAGACCACACATCCAATTCAGCCGGAATCGCTCCGTAAAAATTGCCGAACCCGCGATCCATCAAGCTCCATTTACCGACTACCGCTTGACCGTCATCAGAATCATACAGCCCCGGTAACCCTAACGTATGCCCGAACAGTGAGCACAACACTCCCAGCATAGAAATCTGAATATCATCGTGAGATTCGGTTTCAGGCAATATCAATCCAGCCTCCACATAGCTACTATCACCATTATCAACCACCAATATCCCATCATCAAGTCCAAGCTGACTGCTAAAATCCTCCTTAACCATCCACGCCGAAGGAAGATCATGCGGTGTCAGTGTGAAACCTACGTCAAATTCCTTACCGGCTCCCGCATGAAATATCATCACAAGATCATAATCATTCCAAATGATAGCATCATCCTGATCCGCCGCCTGAACCGCATCACGAAACAGCTCCGCCAATCCACGGTCTAACTGCTCATCACTGTAGTTGTAATTGTACTGCCACATCTGTTTAGGGAGTTGATACGCCGCTTGCATTCCAGACGGAAATATGTCCCACGACAGTTCAACCGCACCGTTAGACATCTCATCCCAATAAAACTGCAGGAACTCCAGATTATCAGCAAAATACAGCGAGTCGTGAGGCGGAGGATCAAAATGAATTGTATCACTGTATCCGTAATTGAAGCTGCCATTACCGGTTGTTGTGGTAAGAGTATCTCTAACAAACTCCACCCGAATCGCAAGGATGCGAGTTAATTGATCACGTTTTGAGTGATCCGCAGCAATCACATCCGGCAGTATCTCAGGTAAACGAGGAGGAATCACATTGACAGTTTGAGCTATTCCAGTACCGATAGTAAACAGAAAAACACTAAGAATCACCGAGACCATAGTAATCATAGGGTGGCACGGGCTATTTATTGCCCGTGTTTCCTTACGGTAAAGAGACACGGGTAACAAGTAACCCGTGCCACTCGAAGTAATCCCACTATTACTGGATTCTGGATCAAGTCCAGAATGGCCAAGTGGAGAGAGATTCTTCACTTCGTTCAGAATGACAGAACCACTCTTTGCGACTTTGCGACTTTGCGCGAGAATCATATCAGAATGAAACCGTCAGCGACAGGTGTGTGGTTCCCGTTAACGGATGTCCTTTCTCTTCAGATATATAGCTGAAGTCGAATCGGTAAGCGGACACCTTAAATGAGGCTCCGTATGTTATCGGAGTCACCTTACCTATTTCGTCATGCCAGTAACCGAAACGGAGACCGACCATGTCTGTGTACCAGTACTCCATCCCCATATTGTAGATCAGGTCTTCAAGAAACGGGTCTTCCTCGTCAATCCACGAAGTGTACAGTGCGACAAAAAACGGATCTGTATTACCGTTTGAGCGTTTACTGACGAGAAGCTTGTTGATTTCAGCAGCCAAAGTCAACGTGTTGTAAGAGTCGTTGACAAGCATCCAGGCGAAACCTGCTTTCAGATTGGTCGGAATCGGATCAGCCTGCGCCCTGTCAATATACGCCATCTTGGGACCCATATTCGACAGGTTAAATCCCAAATGAAGAGGTTTATTGAGCAGCGGTTCTGTCGTCTTGTACAGCAATCCCAGATCAACGGCAAAGTTTGTCCCGACCCCTGATCCTCGTTCCTGACCGGTACCACGATCTGCGAGATGACTGTAGATGAACTTGACGTTTAGTCCCAATCCCAAATTATCCGTTATCAATGAGCCGTATGAAGCGGTTATAGCTGTCTCAAAGGTGTAGAAGGTGCCGAGCAGACGATTCAGTTCATCACGACGTTCGGTCTCACCGAGATTCAGGAAAAAGACGTTCAGTCCGAACGTACCCCAGTATTCCACAGAATTTATGTAGGCGATGTAATCAACATACAGATCCGGTAGATGGAAACTGGGCAGCCAGTTCACGTGCATGAATGATGCTTCACGTTTGTTAAGAAATGCCAGTCCCGCCGGATTCCACCAGGTTGCGGTCGCATCATCTGCAATCGCTACGAACGCTTCACCCATTCCCGCGGGTCGAGCGCCCGGTGCAATCTGAAGGAATATTGCGGTAGCTTCACCCACTCCTCCGTAGGCAGTTCCTCCCACTGCCAACAGTAAGGCAATTACGATTAATAACTGTTTTCTTTGCATAAAAATATATCCCTTGACTTTGGTAAATAATTATTGTATCTTGCTCTTGCGATAACAGGGCTCCAAATAGCGAGTCTCCGATTGAGAAAGGCGTGGCAGATGTGATTCTTGTAGTCACATTTGTGCGTCTTTCTTTTTGTTGTTCAGAGTGCAGGCTTCAGCCTGTGTAGTGTAAAGAAAACACGCTGAAGCGTGGACTCTAAACTTTCATAACAAAAAATTGCGAACTTTGCGGTACTTCGTGCCCTTTGCGTGAGATTCTTGTCTCACCTAATATAAGCAATTCGTCCCAAACCTTCCGCCTTATTCCCCCTGATATCGCGGACTATAACTTTATAGAGATAAACTCCGTTCGCAATGCTTCTGCCAGCCTTGTCCTTTCCGTCCCACTCAACACCGTTATACCCCTGAACCGCAGTGCCGTGGAAGTCTTTGATTAGTGTACCTCCGACAGAGTAAACGAGTAGCTCATAGTCTCCTTCACCGTTGACAAGAAAAGTCAGATTTGTTCTGTCCGTAAACGGATTAGGCCAGTTCAGAATGTTGTACACTGAAAGTCCACTGTTCGACGCTACAACTTCCACATCAATTGAGGCTATGTCAACATTGTTAAAGCTGTCCCATGCCTCGATTTCAATGTTGTGAATCCCAGTCTCTAACGGTCCTATACGTCTCTCAAGCGATCCTGACTGATAGTCATCGAGATTGTTCCTGAAAAACGGAGTTAGATCAATCTGCTGTCCACCGTCAATTGACATGCGGACGCCGTGCCCCATTGCACCGGTTAGATTGATACCGGATGAGTCACTCAGGTCAACAATCAACAGTGGATCGGAACCCACCGGATCATCCGGTCGAAAACCGCGATGATCGAAGTAAATGTTGATGTCGGGGGGCTCTGTGTCATTCACTGCTGCCACCTGATCAGCATAGGCAATTGAATCCCTTGCAAAAACACCGTCAATATCATCATTGTGAAAGTAAGCGACCACCCGCCCGGCTTGACCGCCCAAAGTGACATCACGCGGTACAACGAACTGACCTCCGAACTGACCGTCCACTATGCTGAAAAGACCGCGATAGACCGTCGGTCCGGCGAGCTTATAGTTCAAGACAATGTGTCGCTCGTTATCCTGACTGTCCAGCCAAGTTATAACATACCTACGTGGAACGTGAGTGTCAAGAGCCAAAAACTCTACCTCGCCTGAATATGAAGGGTTTAACTGCCCGTTCAATCCAAAGACATCACCCTCGACAACAGATACTCCCAACGGCACCATCGGTTCTTCGAGTGTGATGAAACGCCCGGACAGTCTCGGTGCGGCAAGATAAATTGTAGGGTCGCCAAGCAGATGATAAGTAGGGCTGTATGGATTTACCGCACTATACTTGGCATTCGCCAGCGCTTCACCGATGGTTAATCTCTCTGCACCGAAAAGTCGTTCGTAAAACTCGCGCGCCAGATTTGCATTGCTCCCTGAATATGTCAAACGAGTAGAAGCGATCGCTCCTATTGCACCTCTGCCCGATTCAGCCAGCAACTGCTCCGGAAAGCTCTGCACTGATGGTTCGTCCCAGTAAGCCCAATCACAGGTAAAAGCAAGGAACAGAGGGAGCTTACGTCCGTTATCAAGTCGAGGCATATCCCTCGATTGAACCAGCACATGCTCATGAGCCCACAATGACGGGTTGCCGTGACCGACATAATTAACCAGCAGCGTACCCCGGTTGATTGACTCAAGCAAGTCCTCTGTCGCTTGAGGTTTATCACGCCCCCACTGCGATTGATATTCGGTCAGAAACACCTTAACCTTATCCATAGATGATGGAAAGTAGTTGTCACTAAGCTGCTCGCTGAATTGAACATGCTGATATTCACGCGAGAAATTTTCACCGAATTCATCATCGGCAACCAAAGTTCCTCTATTGCGCCATGTACCAAACAGAGGCTCTTCGACATACGATATTATCTTGTCAACCATGATTCTGAGTTCGTAGGACGAAGCTGCTGTCAAACGTCCGGTTATCATTTCCGGCAATACGGTAGCAATTCCCCCCATTGTACTGAAGTCAGTAAACCAGTCATCGCTGGAATACAGGTTGTATTCATACGGCGGGAGATAATTCTCTTTTGGTGCACGACCGATATGACGGTAGTTGTAATCGCCGTCACCACAGAACATGACATAATCAACCGAGCCACTCCGACTGCTGTCATTCCATACTTCACTCGCAAACATCAACATATTCCGGATCGCTAAAGGTGTTTCCAAACCGCCGCCGAAACGGTTGTAGATCTCTGAAAGTCTTACCCTGACGGGTTGAAGCGGTTGTTCTCGGCGTCTGTAGAAATCAAGCAGCGGTTCCACATCATCCCAATATCCATCAGGTGTAATCAAAATTATATCGGCGCGTGTATCGGCTGACCAGAGGTTATTAACATCCTGCTCCTCCGGAAAGTATTCGACAATATCGGACGAAACTGACTGAAAATCGGACGCTGTCAGTGCCATGTATCTGTGCAGATTAAGTCTGTATTGGCTGACTGTAAATGATTGACTCCGTTCAATTCCCACACTGTTATGATCAGAAATATCGAAGAGCCACGCTCCGTTTAGATTGATGTTGTACTTGACATTACCGGTGAATTCGCGCGATTCAAATGTCCTGAATCTATCTAAAGTTCCGAAGTAAGACAATTCCATCCAGTCAAACAGCACTTTTGCACTGCTCACCGTCTGCTCAAAAGTGACACTGTTCATCCCGTCAATCAGATGCTCGTTTACATCGCTTAGTTGTGCAACGCCAAAATATCCGGTTCCCTGCGGGTTAAATTCACCTACGGGATTGCGATTGAGAGACACCTGAATATGACCGCGACCATCTGAATTGACGATACGGGTTCGGATTTCTGCTGCTTGATCAATCAGAGGTGAATTAACCGGCACCGAATATGGAAGCTGCGAAGAACCGTCGAATATGTGACCATACCACTGAACGCCTGTTCCGATAAAACCTGAACGATGATAGATAAAAACATCCGGCTCGTGATAATACCTGATTCGGGCGTAATCCGTCTCGTAGTCGGCGGGAATATCTTCATTAAACCCATCCATCCGCTTACCACCACCGGAAGGATCAATGTTCAGCCAATATACATTGTTTCTGCTGAAGTTGTGGATGTCGTATCGGTAACCGAGTTCCCTGTCCTGTACCCAGCCTCCCGCTCCACGACCATAGAACAAGATCCAGTCACCCGGATCAAATTCGTCATCGCCTCCATCCTCAACATAAATGGCACACTCTTCAACCCCAAGCTTAACTTCATCATTGGGATTCAGTGAAAGTTCAAATCCACCGTTACCGAACAACTTGATTCTATCGGAAGCCATCCCGATAGACACTTCAACTCCGGCTCTTGCCATTTCGTCATAAGTCAGTCGATAAATTCCCTCTCGTTCGACGGGAAATTTGTAGATGAAGCCTTGCAGCCAAGTTTGATCGGAATAGTCCGCAATTTCGGCTCTCCCCCACTGCTTTGCCTGATCATCATTCAGGATCACCGACTCAGCCAGTCTGTTCAGATGACGGCTACGACCAACGCTCACGGGATTGGATGAGTTGAAGTGAACCTTAAGCACGATGCGTTCCGCAAGTTCCACTCCAGCTTGTGCCTCATTTTGCTTCACGGGATAGATCGGTATCCTGATCACCTTCACACCACTAATTGTGCGAGTTTCTATCTGACCGATTGTGCTGTTCGTTTGAAGACTGCTCACTCTACTCTGAGCTATCTCATCATCCGAATGAGCGGGATCTACTTCAGGCAGGATTCCGCTCCAGGATTCGCCTGAAATGTACGAGCTTAGTGAGACTGAAGGATTCGATTCGGGAGGAACAGCAACGGTTATCATCCGGGTTGGTACCAGCTTCCCGTCCGAGCTTGCCGTTGTAGTTCCGTTTTTGAGAGAGATCTGCGCCACCGAATTAACAACCTCAACAGCGTGAGCTGTTTCGGGTTGATATTCAACCGTCAAGCCGTGACTGTCCGACCGGATAACACGGACATCGCCTTGTGCATTAGAGACTAACAGAAATGTTAAGGCAAGGACGATCACGACAGTTATATATTTTGTCGCTGAACTTTTCATCACAAAAAAACCGGGCAGACGCCCGGACTGTACAGAGTAAGGGATCATCTGGTGTAAAACCTATATTAAATTCCAGAAACCCTTAACAAATTGTGTGATCGTTCTCCTGAAGAAGTAAGGAACAATATCGTTTAGATTCGCAATAATATAAACTGTCCAATCAACGCTGTCAAGCTCTAATCGTGTATCAAACAGTTTAATGTCTAATTGAAGGCATAAGGTAATACGGTGAATCGGACTTCGGAGTTAGTGATTTGGAATAATGAGCTATAAATCCCTGATCCTTCTTCCTGCTGCCCATCCTGCTCCTGCTGCACCTATTATTATCCCTGTTATGGGAAACAGAGGCAAAAAATCCAGTGGAGTATTAATATCTATGCCCCATCCGAGCATTATTAACTTTGCCATACCGACCGACATGATTGCCCCAAACAGTCCTGCGACCACCCCATAATAGAATCCTACCGCTACGAATGGACCCTTTACCATGCTGCGACTTGCACCGCAGAGCAGCAAGATATGTATGAAATCCTCCCGAGTGCGAATCGAACCGTAAACCGTCAGCACTGTGAATGTAAGCGATAGAATCAGTGCAATAGCAATTACGGCTATTACTATTCGACTGCCACGCTTGTAGAAACGCTCTACTTGCGCTAAAAGTTCCCCCTGATACACGACATCGTCAACATACGGCAGTCCTTCAATGTGATTCGCAGTTGTCTGCCAACCGGAACCCGGATCCGAACCGGGCTTCAGCGTTGCCACCACCGACATCGGCAGCGGGTTGTATTCGAGTAGGTCAAGCACCTCGTCTCCAAACTGCTCGGCAAATCTTCGCGCAGCTTCCTCTTTGGAAATAAACTTGACCGAACCGACATTCGGTAAATTGTGAACCTGTTTTATTATCCCCATAATAGCAGTAGAGTCCACCCCATCATCGAGGAAGGCTTCGATCTCAAACTTACCCAGCAGACCGTCAGTCCAGTCCTGAACCATTATGAACCCACGGATGGAGAACCCGCCCAATGTTAAAGTCGCTGACAGTGAGATCAGTGTAAGAAAACCGATGATTCCGAGATTCTGAAAGTTCCTGAATCCTTCCCGCAGCGAAAATAGAATCATGACACCATCCGTCCATCGTCCAACGTGATGATTCTCGGATTCAGCGATTCAAACCTCTCAGGCTGGTGCGTGGCAATAAGCATTGAAGTTCCACTCAGGTTCAAATGATGAAGCAGCTCAATGATTTCACCGGATGTTTCGCTGTCAAGGTGACTTACCGGTTCATCAGCAAGCAGCACGAACGGCTCGTTGACAATAGCGCGGGCAATTCCGGCTCGCTGTTGCTCACCTGCTGAAAGGGAAGTCGGTGCTGAATGAAGTTTGTGGGAGAGCCCTACCTGATTGAGTACCCGAAGTGCTCGTTTCTTTGGACTGGCTGTGAGAGAATTGTCACACAGGGCAGACAGACGTACATTTTCAAGCAGAGTCCTATCGGGCAGCAGCCTCGTATCCTGATAGACGATCCCCAGTCGCCTGCGCCATTTCGGCAGATGTCTTCTCTTTATTGTGGAAGAATAAAACTGCTCGAGTTCTATCTCCCCACTATCAGGATAATGTTCAAGTGACAAAAGTCTGAACAGAGTGGTCTTACCCGCTCCTGTCTTGCCGACAAGAAGGATAAAATCACCGCTGTTGATGTCAAATGAAATCTGGCTGACACCGTTACCGGTTGGATAGCGATAGGAGACGTCTGACAACTTGACCATTTTATTCCGATTGCCAATACTTTATTGTTTTGGGAGAGTCTCCGCTGTCAACCCGCCGCGGTTGACAGTCTAACTTGTGTAATATCTATCAGAAGGCTGTCAGGTGCGGCGACCTGACAGCAATTTAATTGCATTGTCAGCCAGACTGCTGTCTCAAGCACAACTCCACAACAAATTGAATACTCTTTGCCATTAATTCTTTCTCACAAGAAAATGTATCCGCGTGGATTGGCTGTGAGACGGATTGCGGCTCTGTCCGTCAACTACTTCGATGATCTTGAAACCACTCTTCTCAACAGCGTCTATGATCTCGCTCTCACTGTAAATTTTCTGGCGATGGCACTCCACGATGCCCTTTGATGAATGCTCTTTAAATTGAATCGTGAATATGTTCTCCTGAATCTTCTCAGCAGCATCATAGTTCATTTTTCTGTGATACGTGTAACCGAGCCCCTGTCCGGTTTCGCTGTGATTGTCAAAATATTTGAGTGAGTTCAGCTCAGTGCAGATGTCAAACAGAAACAGACCGTCCGGTACGAGAGCTGCATGTACATTCCTCAGAAAAGATTGCACAGATTTTAAGTCGAGAAGATAATTCAGTGAGTCATAAAGACAGACCGCACCTCTGAATATAGCAGAATAATCGAGTAAAGTGAACTCGCTGACGAAGAATTCAGGAGAATTGTCGAGTGACAGAGCTTTATTCCACGCAACCTCAATCATTTGCGGAGATTTATCAAAACCTATCACCCGAAATCCACATGCAGCAAGAATGAGACTCATCGAGCCGGTTCCACATCCACACTCAAGCAGCGAAACCGAATCGGCATCGGACGGATGCGGAAGCCCGTGATCAGACATGATCGTTAAAGCAAAATTCACCCACTCGAGGTAGTCAACGTGCAACATGACCTGATCGTAAATCTTGGATAGAGCCTGATAAGGTTCGACTTCTAACGATGACATCCGGTCAACCCCGGTTATTCGCTAAAGTACCTGTCGTATGCCGGTTCACTGAGGTCTATTTTGTCAAACTCTTCCTGAGTTAGCTGCGACCTACCCTCCTGATGTGATTCGAACAGTGTCCGATAACTGTATTCGATCTGTCTTGAGACGGCTGCGTCGCTCTGTTCAGCATCAATTTGCTCTGATACTCCCACCGCTTCCGTTGCAGTTTCCGACTCACTCACTGCTGCAGCAGGATCTTCCTCAATAGCAATCAAATCACCCTGCTGAGGCTGTAAGTCATCCCATTCAACACGCGAATCCTCACCGTGAATTCCAGACGGTTCAGGATCAGTCACTGAAACCACTTGCAGCGTCGGTTCTGTGAATTGAGTATGCGGCTGTGGCTCCGGCTCAATTACCACCAATTCAGGTTCAACCACTTCTACAGTTTCAACCTCAGGATTTTCCGCTTGAGTACCGTCACCGTTTCCTGAAGGCGATTCTGTCGCGAGATCAGTTTCATGAAGTTCAATCTCAAGCTGTGTTTCATCAGGTGATTCACCGTTGTAGCCCAGACCGGTTGCTATGACAGTCACGACAATCTCGTCGCCGACATTCTTGTCAATTGCAGTACCGAAAATAACATCAGCAGCACCTCCGGCTTCCTGTTGAATGACTTCACCGGCACGTTTCAGCTCTCTCATCTTCTCGCCCGGAGGATAGGTCACACCGAGTAACACCTTTTTAGCCCCTGCCATTGACACATGCTCGACCAAGGGACAATCAATCGCACGCTGAGCGGCAACGGCACCTCTATTCTCTCCGCTCGCCCGACCGATTCCCAATACAGCTCTTCCACCGCCACGCATGACCGTGCGGACATCGTTCAAGTCAGCGTTGATCTGACCCGGGACAGAGATCAAACCGGAGATGCCTCGCGTCGCCTCAGCAACTACGTTGTCCGCCAACAGCCAGGTCTCCTCAACTGTCAAATCATCGTCATCGTTGAGGAGTTTCTCGTTCGGTATCACAACCAATGTGTCAACGAACTGTGACAGCTCCTCGATACCTCTCTCAGCCACAGCCATGCGGTTCGCACCTTCAAAGATAAACGGCTTTGTGACGATTGCGACGATCAAAATATCCTTATTGACCTTTCGTGCAATCTGTGCTATGACAGGACCGGCACCGGTTCCTGTCCCGCCACCCATACCGATTGTGAGAAACAGAAGTTCTGTATCAACAAGTAGTTGTTCTATCTCCTTGACACTTTGTTCCGCAGATTTTCGCCCTACCTGCGAATCCGCACCTGCTCCGCGACCGCTTTCACCCAACTGGATCTTGATGGGTGCAAGATTTACATGGAGAGCCTGTTTGTCCGTATTAAGTACAACAAACTCGACTCCGGAAACTCCCGATTCAATCATACGGGTGACAGTGTTACCTCCGCCACCTCCGATACCAAAAACCTGCATATACGCACCGACATCTGCCTTTTCCTCGACAATCGGTTCAGGTTCCCGGTAAAAACTAACTGCAATAGATGACATTGCTTACCCTCTCCTTTTCTACTATGTATTTGAACGTTTTATTTTAATTGCAATTCTATATCTACATCTTTTTCTTAACCCATTTCTTCACACCCCCGAACAGACCCTTAACACCGCTTGGCTTCTCACCCTGCATATCACTCTCAGCAGCAATCATCTCCGCCTCCGACTCAAGACCATAGAGAACCAAACCTATGCAATTAGCCCATGACGGGTTGTTTACTCCGTTGGAAATCCCCTCAATACCGTGCGGGTAGCCGATGCGTGCATCACATCCGAAAATTTCCTCAGCCAGTGACTCCAAATCACCGAGTTGCGAACCACCGCCGGTGAGTACTAACCCACCTGAGAGCATTTTCTCCATTCCCGCCTCACTGATTTCCTTCAAGACCAGCTTCCTGAGAATCTCATCCATCCGTGCGAATATTATCTTGTTCAACTTATCGGGGTCAATCATTTTCTGCTGACCGGTGACCTTTACGGGTATCGCATCCGGCTCTATCGGAGGTGTGACACTCCCGTAATCTTTTTTCAGCTTCTCAGCATTGTATGATGACAGCCCGAGTTTTCTCGTCATATCACGTGTAATGTGCTGGGCACCCCACTTAAATGACTTAGTAAATCGAAGTGAGTCTTCATAAAACAGAGCCACATTTGTCGTCCCTGAACCCAGCTCAATCAAAGCTACACCAAGCTCTCGCTCATCATCTGTCAAAGTCGAATAACCGGCAGCAAACGGTGAAAACACCAACTCCTTTACGCTCACATTGGCAAGCTGCAGCGCATTGACCAGATTCTGTATTTCATTGACCCCGGCGGTGATTATCTGAACCTCAGATTCCAGTCTCAAACCGGATGAGCCGACAGGATTCAGATCAATCGCTTTCTCGTCATCAACCTTAAACTCCTGTGGCAGTATGTGAAGAATTCTGCTATCTGATAGCATGATCCGGCTTTTGGCATTCTCAAGCACACGATTAACATCTGCCGGTGTGATACGTGGTGTGATTTCCGCATCTCTTCCTCTGGAAACGGCAACAATGCCGTTACTTCTTACTGATTTCACATGCTCGCCGGATATGCTCACGTAGGCATCCTGTATCTTAACACCCGCCATCAATTCCGCTTCACTGATTGCGGCTCTCAACGCTTCTGCAGTTCCGTCAATATTCCTGACAACGCCGTCACGAATTCCTTCTGAATCAGCCTGTCCGACTCCGAGCAGTCTGGCCTTTTGCCAGTCGAGCACCTCAACGATAATTACGTTTATCGTATCGCTCCCGCAATCAATACCTACAATGAATCTTCTGTTTAACATTTCCTTATCCTCCTACTCAGCTTTGAAAACTGTATTAATTCGATTTATAATTCCGTTCCGGTTATGATCATGTCAGGAAAACGGAGATCAACATACTTAAGATCAGCCGTTAGAAATTGACTTTGCTGTGTTAGAAAGCATTCCAGTTTTTCCCATGTCGCTTGGTCATACACACTGTCAACCTTCAGCTTCGCGCCGCAATGTCTGATCCGAATATTGTATCCATCAGAACTTTTCTCAATCTCACTTATCCGGTTGTACATGAATCTGTAATTGTCATGCAGCCAGTTGAGAATGGACAGCGCATCGGTATCTTCTATTTGATTCTCTGATGTCAATCTGTTTCCTGTCAGCAGAGGCAGGTCAACTACTTCCACATTATCTATCAGAGGAAACAGAACTCCTTCCCCATCCGTCAACATTACCTTTTCATCAACAATAAGCGCTATCGGATGTCTCTCTTCAACCACGATTTTCAGTTTGCCCGGCAATCTGGTGATAACACGTGACTGCCTGACCGATGGATGCAGATTCACACGTGCAGCGATGCTATCCTTACTCAACTTTATCAGATTCGCACCGATATTAACGCTTGCTATGTTAATCACTTCCTGCTCATTCAGTCTCTCAAGCCCAATCACCTCGATCCGATCCAACCTGCTCCAGATTGTTCCCGCAAGTAAGTTCAAGAAACCTCCCCACAAGAGAGACAGAAGCCAAACGGTGAAAGCTGCTCCGGTGACCAATGAAACAATCCAAATGATGATCTTAGATCGAACAATAATCTTTGCCTTTGAATTGTCATTTGAGCCGGTTGTGTAGTTTCCCTGTGCTATGGTCGAAGCTAAGCTCCTCGCTGAGGAATGTTTTGCCCTTCGCTTCCAATGTTTGTCCTGCCGGTTCAGGTCCTGAGGAATTCGATGAATCATTGTACCGGTCTTACCGCTCATACCATCCCTCCGGGAATCCGACTGCTTTGACCTCCATTTCCAGTTCTATGTCGTGTCTTTCGTGCACCAACTGCTTCAGTTTAATGATTAGTGCCGCAATATCACCCGCTGAGCCTCCTTCATCATTTACAATGATATTAGCATGATCCGGAGAAACCCGAACTTTTCCGACACGCATTCCCTTGCCACCCAAGGACTCAATGAGTTTTGCTGCAAAGTGATCCGACGGATTCTTGAACACACTCCCGGCTGACGGCAGCACCATAACATTTCTCCTATGCCGCTCTGCTATGGTGTCCTCCATCGCTCTGATCGCTTCGTCGGGTGAGCGATGTGGAAGCTTAAAACGAGCTTTCAGTACAATTTTATTGCGTAATGCCGACGCACTTCTATAATCGAAACCGACTTCATTCTTTGATAAATTGCTCATCTCTCCATCATAGTCCATCACATCAATATCAATCAGATAATCCGAAATAGACGCGCGGAATGCTCCGGCATTCATAACCAATGCACCCCCAACGCCACCAGATATACCTGCAAGTTTATCCCAATTCCCGCCCAATCCTGATTCAGCTGCGAACTTCACAGCATCATTCAGACAGACAGCAGAGCCAACTGTCAACATATCGTCGTCCACCTCCAAAGTTGCGCAACACTTCTTAAGATCAATAACGCACCCTTTGAAACCTTCATCACTGACGAGGAGGTTAGTACCAAATCCAATGATGAATACCTGAATCGAATTTGCAATACAGAACTTCAAAGTTGCCGACAATGCTGATTCATTCGTTGGATAGACATATAGCGAAGCCGGACCTCCTACCTTATATGACGTGTGCTTTGACAGTAGTTCATTTACAAGACAACGCACCTGAGCACTTGATCGAAGTTTTTGGGCTAATTCTTCCAGATTCTTATGATCTGTAAGATCTATCGTCTTGCTTTTTCTATATGTCGCTGCAACTGTCATCACAACTCACATTGATTGTAATTTTGCTTTAACCTTTTCAACCAAGCTGTTGATTTCACCTGCACCCATTATCAATACCATATCCCCCGGTTGTAATAATTCATCCAGGTGGTCAACAACATCACCTCTCTTGGAAAAATAAAACGCTTGCTTATGACCTAAGCTTCTCGCAGCATCACTTATCAACTGACCTGTCACATTCTCTATCGGTTTCTCACGTGCATGGAATATCGGCAGTGCAACGGCGACATCGGCAGTTAGAAGTACACGACCGAATTCTTTCGCCAAAACCTGAGTTCGGCTGAACAGATGAGGCTGAAACAGTGCCACTATACGACGATTCCACCCCGATTTTGCCGCTGACAGTGTAGCAGCAATTTCCGAAGGGTGATGGGCGAAATCGGACACCAACAGATAATCGTTGAACGTTCCTACTATCTCGAATCTACGATGGACACCTTCAAACCGTTCAAGCCCATTCCGAATCGCCTTGAAGTCAATTCCCAATTCATATCCAACAGCAACTGCTGCCAGAGCGTTCAACACATTATGTTTCCCCGGAAGAGGTAGGTTTATCTTACCTAATTGAATACCGTGTGCCTCCACCGTAAACTGCGAATTGCCGGATTTATACTCAATATCTGTCGCTCTGATTTCCGCCTGTGGCAGCAGTCCATAGGTCACCATCGGTCGCTGAACCTGTGACAGTATCGGATTGAGAGATGGCTCATCAAGACAGAGTATGACTCTCCCATAAAAGGGAACTGAATCTGCGAAATTGATGAACGCCTTTTCAAGCTCTGCGTAACTGTTGTTGTAGCATTCCAGATGGTCGTTATCAATATTTGTAATCACAACCATTGCCGGGCTGAGGCTGAGAAAAGACTGATCGTACTCATCAGCTTCTGTGACGATAAAATCACCTTTCCCCGAATAGACACCTCCGGAATAGTGCTTCAGCTTACCTCCGACAATCACAGAGGGATCAAGACCTCCTTCAATAAGCACTTCACCCACAAGCGAGGTTGTGCTCGTTTTTCCGTGAGTCCCCGATATTGCAATCCCGGCTTTGACTCTCATCAGCTCCGCAAGCATCTCCGCTCTACGGATGACCGGGATATTTCTTTTGCGAGCTGCAGCTATCTCGACATGATCTTGTGAAACGGCACTCGAATAGACCACCACCTCAGCATCACTGACATAATTCGCATCATGTCCGATGTAGATAGTCGCGCCAAGTTTTCTCAAACGTGTGACAATCGCACCTGAATTCAGATCACTGCCGGTTATTTGAAATCCAATGCTCAACAGGAACTCAGCGATTCCGCTCATCCCGGATCCTCCGATTCCGATCATGTGCAGCCGCTTAAACCTTTCTAAGAGAATATCTATCATCTTATCAGTGTCAATATATCGGTGACTATTTCTTGCGCAGCATCTTCCTTTGCAAGCCTCTTCATATTCCCACTCATACTTTCCAGTTGATTCTTGTCAGACATCTTCTCAATAGCTTCGGTTAATGATTCTACATTCAAATCTTTATTCAGCAGCAGCATTGCCCCGCCAGCTTGTTCGACCGAATGAGCATTTGCTTCCTGATGACCTTCTGCTGAATAAGGGAACGGTATCAGAATAGCCGGCAGCCCTATCATGGCTAATTCAGTCAGTGTCATCGCACCGCATCTCGATACGACAAAATCAGCGGATCCATATGCAAAACTCATCTCTCGACTGTTAAAAAAACGCTCGATGATTATCCTCTTCTCTAATTGGTCAGGAACTTTCGTTGATCCATCCCAATGTTTACCGGTCTGCCAGATGAGGTTATAACCCTCTTCCATTAGATCGTCTTTTATTTCGTTAATAACCTTGTCTATTGACAGTGCTCCCCCACTACCACCCGTAACGAAAATTGTCAATCTTCCGGGATCAAGTTCAAATTGACTGTCCGATTGCGTTTCAGAAGCAGGTCTGAAGTTCGTTGGATTTCCCGTGACTAAAAATCTATCCGCTGTGGCTTTAAGATGCTTCTGCGCATCCTTGAAGCCGAGATATATCCGCTTAGCATCTGATGCCATAAGCCTCGTCACCAATCCCGGATAGCTGTTCTGATCCTGCAACACGACAGGTCGTCGGATAATTCTTGCAGCCATGCAAGCCGGGAAAGCGGCAAATCCTCCTGTCCCTATCACCATCCGTACACGATATTTCAACAAATAGATAATCGCCTGAATAATTGACACCGGAATCATAAAGAGCAGTCTCATATTTTTCAGAGCCCTTCCACGGATAAGGGATGCTATCCATACCGGATGGAACTCATATCCGTGTTCGGCTGCCAATCTTTGCTCCAGACTGTCATAGCCGCCTATGTAATGAACATCAATATCACTGTTTTGCCGTTTAATCTCATCTGCGATTGCAATCGCCGGTGTGGCGTGACCACCCGTACCACCACCGGTAACAACCACGCACTTAGCACTCATTTTGCGAGATAGTGTGACTTGGTCATCGGCACATAAGTTTTCTCAACCTTGTCATCAGTTATCTTTAAATTGTCAATCGTTTTTCGACGTGACATATTCCACAGCACTCCAACACTCCACATTGTTACCACCAATGAGGATCCGCCAGAACTGATCATGGGGAGCGGCAGCCCCGTCAACGGAACGACCCCGATCGTTACACTCATATGTATTAAAGCATACAGGATGACTGAACCGCTCAAACCGCTGCACAGCAGAAATGAGAACTTGTCTGTCTGAAGTTGACATATCTTGTATAAGCGATAAAACAGGTACAAAAAGCCGAATAACAGCAGCAGCACACCCCATAGTCCAAGTTCTTCTCCGACTACTGAATAGATGAAATCTGTATGCGGTTCGGGCAGGAACAGCATTTTTTGCTTCCCGTCTCCCAAGCCCACTCCGAAAATGCCGCCGCGACCAAACCCTATCAGTGACTGCTTCAGATGGTAGCTTCTCTCTCCAGCCAGCCACATCTGTATAAATTCAATTAATCTCTGCCGCTGATAGCTGTTAGCCATAATGAGCAGGGTTGTACCTCCGACCGCTGTCACAGCCAAGCCCATCAAATACCTGTATTTGATCCCACTAAGATAGAACACTAAACCGGCGATCATCACCATCATTGCCGCACTTGATAGATCCGGTTGAAGGGCTGTCAACACAACAGGAATTGCCAACACCCCGATAACAACGAAGAAGTATCTGTCAAGCTTCCTAATGACGTTCGGGAATTCTGTCACGGTTCGAGCGAGAAGCACTATTATTAGACATCTCGCTATCTCAGATGTCTGTACACTAAACGGTCCGATCACCAGCCATCTATGAGTGTTGTTGATCGTCGGACCCAAAAATAGCTGCACAAAGAGGATCAAAGAAATGATAGCTATCCCGATATTCGCCCAACGATAATAACGACGAATGTCTATCACCATCCCGACGATCAAAGCAATAACAGCTACACCAAGATGTCTCGCCTGCTTAAATAGAATTGACAGATCTGATCCATGCTTGTCCGCAACAAGCCAGCTTGCGCTGTAAACCATTACCAGACCGAACAGGGTCAAGAACATCGCAGTTATCAATAGCCACTGATCTCCCCGATGCCCGAATCCATCCGAGCGATTCGCATAACCGTATGTTGGAATAGTCGCTCTCTGGATCATGACAACTCCATTACCGCTTTTTTAAACAAGTCACCTCTCTGTTCAAAATTGTTGAACATATCAAAACTTGCACACAGCGGTGCCAGCAGCACACTATCCCCGGATGAAGCAAGTTCGTTTGCGATGTCAACGGCATATTCCATATCAGATGCATGATGAATAGTGGTAAAATCTCCTAGATCTGCCTCAATCTCCTCAGCAGATTCCCCAATCAAAATCATCTCTTTAACAGATTGAGCTACATCTACTTTGATGTCACCGAATCCGCCGCCCTTCGATTCACCTCCGGCAATCAACACAATTGAATCACCCACAGATTCCAAAGCCCACTTTCCAGAATCTACGTTTGTGCATTTTGAATCGTTTATCCAGTTGACACCGTTCAGCTCACGCACGAATTCGAGCCTATGTGGTAAGCCGTTAAAATCTTCCAATCCTTCACAAATAACATCCGGGGCAATATCCATGTATATAGCTGCAGTGATAGCAGCGAGAGCATTGGCGCTGTTGTGTCTTCCGGGTAGTTTCAACAGATCGCGTCGGAATCGAAATTCATCAGCCTGTGGCAACCTGAATACCATCTCATCACCCTCAAGAAATGCCCCTTGCGGAAGTTCCCTGCTGATGGAAAAGAGCAACTCCAACACATTCGCCCGATCAATCAGCGACACGACATTCTCGTCATCCGCAAAGTAAACGACAGGATCATCCGCATCGAAGTTCAACCATAGCCTTGCTTTTGCCTGCTTGTAATTTTCAAATCCCTGATGCCATGAAAGGTGGTCAGGCGTTATGTTTAGCAGCAGTGCGATTTCCGGTCGAAACTGATCAATGGTCGCTAACTGGTATGACGAGACTTCGACTGCTAGCAAAGTTTCGTTGGATGTCAATTCTACAACCGATGTCAGCGGTGTACCGATATTACCACAGGTAAACGAAGGCTGACCTGTCTTTTCAAATATATTGCCCAACAGCGCAGTAGTAGTGCTCTTGCCGTTCGACCCGGAGATCGCCGCCAGCCGTCCCCGACAGAAGCGATACCCTAACTCAAGTTCACCGATGATCGGTACCGATAGCTTCATACAGTTCTGAATCACTTCCGAGTGTGGTGAAATCCCCGGGCTTACAACCACAAGGTCGAACTGCAGTTTCATCGCTTCGTCATGTCCACCGATGAATGTGGTCGCCCCTAACTGTTGAAGCTCCTTTTGCGCTCCCCGCAATTCTCTGCTGTTTGCGCTCTCACTGACTATCACATTCCAGTCTTTAGAAAGCATTAGCTTAGCAGCAGAGATTCCACTTTCTTTCATGCCGAGAATATGTACTGTTTTAGGTTCCATCATCTGACCTTGAAAGAACCTAAGGTGATAAAAAGCAATAGTATCCCTATAATCCAGAACCTGATGACGATTCTTGACTGTACCTGAGCTCCTACCATTTCGAGTATTTTGCTCATCAGTCCGGGATTACTATTAAGGATATCAGGATTGATCCTCAACAGTTCATGTTCTATTTTCGGTGAAATCCTTTTTCTGAATTTATCACCCAGTGTCACCTCGTAGTGGTGATGAAGAGGTGCTATCTTCAGTATGCGCCTGCCTTTACCGAATCTAATTCGCGTGTACTTAAACCAGTATCTCTGAACGAATGATGAACCGATTTCAACTATGAGCACACCGGCGAGAATTATCAGGAACAATTCCTTTTTGATGAGTAGAGTCGCAGTTGCCAGCCCTCCACCTAAAGCCAGCGAGCTTGCATCTCCCATGAATGTCAATGCCGGATATGCGTTGTACCACAAAAATCCGAGCGAAGCACCGATGATCGCAGCACAGTAGATTGAGATTTCTCCTGCATTGGGGATGTACATTATATTCAGGTAGCTGCTGAACTGAAAATGACCACTGACATAAGCGAGTAATCCTACACCAATCGAGATAATTGCAACCTGACCGATTGCCAGACCGTCCATTCCATCCGTCAAATTAAGCGCATTTGAAGTGCTAAAAATACAAACTGTTACTATCAGTACAAACATAAACCCTATACCCCAAAATGCCCAGTTCAGGTGCATGTCCTTGACAAACGGTATTGTAGTTTCTGTGCGATGCTCAAGATATAAATTCTTGTGAATATATTCCGGGAAAATATCTTCCAACAACAGCCGGTTAAGCTTAATAAGTTCTTTTTCAGTTGGTTGAGTTTTTAATAGCTGTTCTGTTTTACTCCTCAATAATCCCAGTTCTAACCATCCATTCAGTTGATTGTGCAAGTCCCGACTACTGATCAGTATATTAAGTTCATTTATCAGGGTTGTGCGGATGTCATATAAGCTCGGTGATCCATTACTGCCGATTCTATCAAACATATAACGCGTATTGTCCGAGAACTGACCTTTCAGGAATCGGCATGTCGGATCGCTGTCATCCCTGATTTTAAGGGCAAATTCGACAGGATCGTTCAACTCACCTACCTGAAATCTCGCTGTCCCAAAAAAGGATGTGGGTGAATAATACAGCAGCAAACCTACTACCAATCCCAATAAGACCTGACTGACACTCTTAAATTTCTCCGGAAGACCATTCTTCCACCCTTTAATCTTCATAGTGTCATCAATCAATCCGACAGTTCCCATCCAAACAGTTACACCGAGCAAAAGAAGAATTGGAGTATGAGTCACCCTCGCAAACAGTACAGTCGCCAACAGAATCGCCGGAATGATGATCGTTCCACCGAGCAGTGGTGTACCTTCCTTGATCTTATGGTTTGCAGGAGTTCCTTCACGAACTTTACTGACAATACCCATCTTCTTTGACTTATCAATCGCCCAGGGACCGAAGATGTAGCTGATGAGAAGTGCTGTGACCGCAGCTCCAACAGCACGGAATGTGATGTAATTAAACAGATTACTTATGATGTGGTCTTGTGCGAGAAAATCAATCAGATATTGAAGCATTATTGATCAGTCTCCCGCTTAATCCAACCAAGTTTGTTCAATGCCTCCGCTGCAATCAACCTGTCATCAAAAGAATGTTTCACACCATATTCCTCCTGATAAGGCTCATGTCCTTTTCCGGCTATCATAAGGATATCATTAGAGTTAGCGTTACCAACTGCCTTCTCAATAGCTTTTCTTCTGTCAACTTCACGTGTAACTTTATACAATTGTTCAGGTGCAATGCCTTCACAGATCATCTGTATGATTGAATTCGGCTCTTCGGTTCGGCTGTTGTCACTTGTGACTATTACTCTGTCAGCAAGTTCGGCTGCAATTTTACCCATTATCGGGCGTTTTATTGTGTCTCGATCTCCTCCACAGCCAAAAATGACAACTAAATCTCTGTCACATATATTTTTAAGCGATTTCAACGCCCTTTCAAGAGGATCCGGGGCGTGAGCGAAGTCAACGAAAACTGAGAACGGCTGCCCGTGATTCACAGGTTCCATTCTACCGGGGACAGCCTTCAGAGCTTTTACACCGTTAATCACATCATCCACTCCCAATCCTAATCCCATGGTGACCGCAGCAGATAGAGCGATGTTTTCACCGTGAAATATCCCGATCAGTGGAGTGGTTACTTCAAATGATCCGTAGTTTGAGTCAATCCTGAAGATTCCCCCATTAAAGTTGTGCTTCACTGTGTGAGTCGTAAAATCCGCCCAGCTTTGTGAGTTGCCGAATGTGGTCACAAATTCAGAATTAGCCTCTTCAATCATGAACTGTCCGTAAATATCTCCGGCATTAACAACCGCCAAGCCATTCTTGGGTAGCATCTTTAGAAGCAGTGATTTGGCTTCTATATAGTCTTCCATTGATTTGTGAAAGTCGAGGTGTTCATGGCTTAAATTTGTAAATGCACCGACCACAAAGTGAGTCCCGTCCACTCTGCCAAGTGAGAGTGCATGTGACGACACTTCCATAACGCAGTACTCGCATCCTGCTTCAAGCATCTCATTCCACAGTGAGCAGAGTGTGTCAATCTGAGGGGTCGTCAAGGTTGACCTGATCTTCTGTTTACCGGTATCATATTCAATAGTACCGATCAAACCGGACTTCTTACCGGCAGATGACAGAATTGACTGGATTATGTAGGCAGAACTGCTCTTGCCTTTAGTTCCGGTCAAACCGATAATTCTTAACTTCTGTGACGGATTGCCATTCAGCTCATGAGCCAGTTTCACGAGTGCTACTTTAATATCTTCGACCTGAATTCCCGGGATCGGTAGATTATCAGGTAGAGTATCTTGGGTGATTACCACGGATGCACCTTTGTCAGCAGCCGCTTCTACAAAATCCAATCCGTTGACTTTTTCACCTGATCTCGCCAAAAAAGCATATCCTGCTTTCACGTCCTGAGAATTCTGCGTTAATCCGGTGACCTCATCCGGCAGATCGCCTACAGAGCTGACCACTTCCAGATCATGCCATTTCATGCGGGTCAGCATTACGAATCCTCGCCGTATATCATGCACGGATCACCCAGCGAAACCTGCTCTCCCGCAAGTGGCTGTTGTCGGACAACCCGACCGGTTCCTGTCACTTTGAAGGTTAAACCTGCAGATGTCACCTTTTTAACAGCGTCTCTCAATGACAATCCTGACAGCAGCGGCACAACCACTTTGGATGCTTCAAGTCCTTCAATAGGACCGACGGTCAGTTGAACAATTTCCTTAGTGGAAATCATAGCTCCCGGTGGCGGGATTTGATCGTAAACGATGCTCCCCTCACCGGAGATCACATATTCAAGTTCTTTCTCTGACATTGTTGACTTTATCTCATCAGTTCTCTTAAAGCGTAGATCCGGGACCGACACCTGATGTTGATCTGAAGTCTTATTGCTGCCCCTTTTTACAAGCTGATAAAGCTCACTCTTCCGCTCAAGGATACGTTTTACAACACTTCGGAACACCGGCACAGCAACACTGCTGCCTCCATGCTCGTCATTCGGACCGTCCGGCTCGTCAACACTGATCAGTACCAAATATCGTGGTCGGTCAGCCGGGAAATAGCCACAAAATGTTGCTATATATTTATCATCATAGTATTTATGATTTTCAAAATCAACTTTGAGTGCCGTTCCGGTTTTTCCGGCAATAGGCATATCTTTAATTGAAGCTCTGCGACCGGTTCCAAATTCAACCGTCCCCTTCAGACACTTTGTTAAAACTGATGCAGTATGTGACGACATCACCTGTCTCTTTACAACTACCGCTCGTGGTTCAGCCTGTCTGTTTGTCTGGCGCAGTCCGCGAATCAGTGTAGGCTGAAGCAGGTCCCCTCCATTGGCAATCGCGGCAAATCCCATGCTCAATTGAAGTAGCGATACTGCAGCCGACTGTCCGATCACAATCGAAGGTTTGGTCAAACCCGACCATTTATTAGGCTTTGGAATACTTCCTCTTGTTTCGCCGGGCAGCTCTATACCGGTTTTTTCATTGAAACCAAATCTCAGCATCATCGCATATATATCTTCCCGATCAATGTCCTGCATCATGCGAATCATGCCAACATTCGAGCTGTAAGCAATTACTTCCCTGAGGTTAATTAGACCGTGATTTCTGACATCCTTGAAGGTTTTACCATAAATAGTTATCCATCCGGGGTCGGTGTCAACGGTGGTCTCAGCGGTTGCAAGACCTTTTTCAAGCAGCAGACTCGCCCCCACAATCTTCATACAGCTTCCCAATTCATACATATCCACAGTTGAGACATTCCGTTGGTTTTTCAGAGGATATTTGCGGTACTCGTTTGGATTCAGCGAAGGGATACTTACCATGGAAATAATCTCACCGGTCATCGGATCAAGCACAATTCCCGATGTGCGAATTGCGTTGTAATAATTCAGTGCCTCTCCAAGTTCTTCCTCGAGTATAGCCTGAATTGCCAGTTCAATTGTCAATACGATGTCACCACCATCAACCGGAGGGATGTATGAAAGAGCTTCATCGAGATAGTGCCGTCCGAACACATCGAGCTGTACCACCCGTTTTCCAATTTTGCCGCCGAGCAGATCGTTGTATAACATCTCAATTCCTGATCTGCCTACGTCTTTAATATCTGTAAAACCAACAATTTGAGCTGCTAAGGTTTGATGTGGATATATCCGCTTAACTTCTGAATCATATCTCAAATTCCAACCAAGCGACTTGATTTGATCAGCTATCTGCGGTGACAACTTTCGCTCAAGATGGACAAAATCTTTGCCACCGGTAAGTTTATTTAAGTAAAATTTGGCTGGCCGTCCGGTGATGGAAGCCAGATCCTTTGCAAGCCAGACCGGGTCAATAACTCTACCAGGTTTCACGCCGGGCGAGATGAAACCGTCGATGTTCTCAGTCAGCGGGACACCTGTTCGGTCAAATATTGTGCCCCTTTTGGGAAAGAGATCAACCGTCAGACGGTACTGTCTTTGAGCATCTTTACGCAAATCATCCGATTCAAAAATGTGCAGTTGAACCAATTGAACTAAAATCACAACGGACAACAGGCAGACCAACACCATAAACGGTTTTAGTCTTCCTTTTGATAGGCTGTTATGCTCGTTTCGAGTGATTATCATTCTGAAGGTTCTGAGGTTTTGTTATGCTTGACATCCTCATCCAAACTATGGCTCGATTCCGGTATCCACACTGTATCACAAGCAGTGTTCGGGAATATCATGCCGAGTTTTTCCCTGGCTGCCTTCTCAATCCGTGCCGGTTCTGACAGTTGCTGATACTCGACTGTCAAGATTCTTAGCTCGTTTCTCAGCGAATCTTCTTTCTGCTCAAGTGTCAGCACCCGACGTGCCAATTGATCGTGATAAATCTCTTTCTTCAACCATACAATGCACAAAACACCGGCTGCGACAGCTATGGCTATGATCTTCCAGAGCGGGACAGGAAGCCGACTGCCTGATTCGGTACTGTTTTGCGGTTGAAATTTGGACATTAGTGCGATCTATGTATCAGTGGACTCGAGAATTCTATCAACCAAAATTGTTCAATGGTCTTAGATTTTCAGAAATTTTTACAAGCTAAATTTTGTTGACCGCCTATCTTATCTTCTCCGCCGCGCGCAAAAATGCTGAACGGCTTCTCGGATTTTTGTCAATTTCTGTCTGACTCGGACGTATCACTTTATGTGTCAGGATGTTAAGATCGGGCTGGGCAGTGCAGACACAGACTGGGAACGAGGGGGGACAAACACATGTAAGAGCATGTTCTTTGAAGAAATTCTTAATCAATCGGTTCTGAAATGAGTCGAACACCAAAAAAATCATTCGACCACCAGGTGCCAACCATTTGAGAGCGGCAGGCAGCATCTTCTCAATAGCGCTTAGTTCATCATTAAGTGCCAAACGGATGCTCATAAAAATGCGGGACAATCTCTTTTCAATAAATTGTGGGGAGGAATTCTTCCTAATCACCTCAGCAAGGTGCCCGGTAGATCGGATGGGACGGGCATTTGCAATTACCGATGCGATTTTGGATGCGTTCCGCTCTTCACCATATTTTCTAATTATATCAGCTAATTCGTTTTTTGCAATGTTGTTGACAATTTCATCTGCAGTGATTCCTTGAGTTTGATCATAGCGCATATCCAACACACTGTCGAATCTATGACTGAATCCTCTGCTCTCATCGTCCAATTGATCGCTTGATAAGCCGACGTCACAAAAAAATCCGTCTATTTTACCGACTCCCCACTCAGAGATAATGTTGTCGGAATCTGCGAAATTACCATGAACCAACGTGACTCCGTTCCAATCGGCAAATCTCTTTCTTGCATGTTCAATGGCTTTGGGGTCCCAATCAATTCCAAGCAGTTTCAATGATCTATCAGCGGATTTCAGCAATGCCTCTGCATGATTTCCACCATTAATCGTCCCGTCAACGTATTTTGTACCGCCGTTTTCCAAGAGTAGTTTGGTTACATAATCAACTAATATTGGAATGTGGTGACTCATGCTACACTGCCGGTGGATCTACACCCGGATCCGATTTCCGGTTTTGTTCCTGTTTTTCCCGTTTTGGACTGTCGTATAGATCCATTCTTGCTTTATTTTCATCGTACTCTTGAGTTTTCTCTTTTTCGTAAGCGTCAAGGAGCGTCGGATTCCATATTTCAATGTGGTCTTTATGACCATATATCACTGCTTCCCGGGTTAGCCTGGCAAACTCAAGCAACTGTTGTGGGATCTTCATTCTCCCCTGTTTGTCAATGCTGCAGTCGGCACTGTAACGGTAAAGACCGCGGGAAAACCTTAGTCTGGCTTCTGGAGACAGATCCAAGTCTGGAAGCGTATCTACGTACTCATCAAAAACTTCAATCGGGAATCCGTAAATACAAGTACCCACACCGCGCGTTAAAACCACCACTTCTTCGGATTTCGAGAAATCGGTTTTGAACGCATGACGAACCTGAGCAGGGACACTTATCCTGGATTTATCGTCAATATTGTAATGATAATCTCCGCGGAGGTGGATATCCATGGGTTGCAATAACCTTGTTATGACTTTTATCGGATGATTCACCATTTTTTACCATTAACTGGTTAAAAAATGGTTGTTCTCACCAAATCATACCACAAATATAGATAAAGAAAGGATTGATGTCAAGATCAATCCATATGTTTTTGGTTTGTACTTTAAAATAACTCAGCGAAAAGTGCTGATTCTAAAAGATTGTAAGTATGTATCCGTTAATTGTTTAAGCCGTTCACCCACAGTATAGCATGAATAGAGCCCGAATGCAATAGAAAACTGCTTATCTGCTCTATCTTAATGTAAAACTTTAGCTAAATCTGTCTTTGTAGATTAGATCCGTTTTTACCTTGCCCTTCTCACCATGGCTTTCAACCAATGATGCAGTGGCAGCATATCCTTAAATATTTCGTAACTCTGCTCTATCACATCACTTGTAAAGAACCATGGAGGAATATCACAGTTGATTCCCACATGCAGACCGTTGTAAAGCAGCAGTTCGGCGCGTTCATGGTTCGGGTCATAACCTCTCGGTGTCCTTTTGTAATGCCTGCCGCCCACCGCATAAGATCCGCTCCCTTCAACTTCCTTTATCTTGGCGGCAAGGTCAGTGCCGAACTCCGGATGCACAACGGATTCGCGATACTCTTCCAGTAGTGGCTTTGGAAATTGATAGACACCTACCCCCAACATCAGTTTTGGCGGATCCAGATGGAGGTAAAATCCTGAATTTTCGAGTTTTTTTCGATCACCTTCCCACAGCCATATGCCGAGATGCGTCTTGTAAGGGGTCTTATCCTTACTGAATCGGACATCCCGATAGATGCGGAATATTGACCGATTAACTTTCGAATCCGCAATTACATCTGGAGCGATAGCTTTGATCCTCGCGCCCATGTCCGAAACGAAACTTCGCGCCGGATCTATGACATATTTTGTGAAGTCATCTCTGTGCGCATCGAACCAGGCTTTATTGTTGTTATTACGAAGATCGGTAAAAAAGCTGATACACTCTTTTGGGAATCCCTGAAACATGTCTGCCATTTTTCTGCCTCCTCAATTGTATCGTATCTGATTGAGTTCTTTTAATATCCGTAGTGTGGTACGTTAATTATTCGATTGGGTTGCTAAAATCTGTGTGGAGAGGTATATTTGGTTGTTCGGAGAGTTGCCGGAGCGGTCGAACGGGGCGGTCTCGAAAACCGTTGTAGGCTCTGCTTACCGGGGGTTCGAATCCCTCACTCTCCGCTGAATGGATAAGGGATTGCGTGAGTTGCGTGATCCCTTTTTCTCTCTTCATTTTTCCTTTGTGGCACACTCTTGGCACACTTTTTTTCGTGATTTCCTGTTTTTCTATTGCACATCATGTAAGCTATTGCATCTCCATGTAGAATGTTATAACGAGGCAAATCATGGCGACAATCCGAAAAAGAATCAATCAAGCCGGAAAAAAGTCTTATCATGCACAGATAAGGTTGAAGGGCTATACACCCGAACCGCAAGTTTTACTCGATTAACAGATGAAAAGAAATGGGTTGCATCTGTTGAGTCATCAATCTGCCTCTCCCATCACCTTGTTAAATATCAGATTTTCTAAACATCTCACCGAAAATGGTGTAATCCACAATATTCTTGTAGATCTCCATATTGCTGTCAAATATGCTGTGAAGAACATCCTGTCTCTGGTCTTTTATCATCTGACCAGCCAGCATTGGATTTGAATGATTTCATGTCAATCATTAAATCATGAATTAGATACTCGAAATACCGGTTATTTTTATTCTTCGACCGTTCAGTTGATAATCATGTGTCGGAATTAGCGGGAAACCGGTTCAATCTTGGCATGGATTTCATTTTGAACAGGGACAGGTGAGATAATAGTAAGAATTTGACGAATAATTGTTATTTGATTAACGCTATTTTCGGTGCTGGGCTAATTTGATCTCTGTTCTTTGAAACTCTTGGAAATTAACAGCTCTTCGATTATATTGCTGGTATTCCACGTAAGGTGACCGAGCTCGGTCGCGCACATGTATGTCGATTAGTCGCTTATTGCCGATTTTGGTGATAAGCCTCTGGTATTGATGTGCGTTTACCTTGCGTGGAAACAAAGTAAGCAGCAAATTGACTATTGGAGGCTTTATTATGAGCTTGAACAAATCGCAGCGAGTTGTTATTGGGATAGGTGCTTTATTGATTGTTTGACGTCAGAACGTATTGGACAAAATTGTACAATAAGTTAAGGACTG
>CAZVKN010000017.1:0-56743 GCA_964627035.1 uncultured bacterium
TCATTGTTATGTCATTGTTATGTCATTGTTATGTCATTGTTATGTCATTGTTATGTATCACTGTAGAGCATAATAAGCACATTTTCATCGAAAGTCAAGTGAATTTAGTCAGTTTTCGTTATTTCAACACTGTTTTTTCTGACCACTCTCCCAATCCAAGTACTCATCTCGACAAATACACCCCAAATGCCAAATCTCTCCCATCATATAACCCAATAATGTCCGCTAATCAAAACCAAAGCACAAACTTCCAACCCTTGATCCACACAGATGCTTCACCCGCTATATATCCTCAGGTTGTCTCTCCATGTTAATTTTTGCACATAAAACGGTTGACCCTTCATTTCCATTTATGTATATTGCTTGAGGTGGAAAGCTTATCGCTTTTCACATTTATTATTTTGGAAATAAGAACAGGTATCAAAGAGGAGTTTCGATGGAACCGAGACGCATTGTAATAATGGGAGCAGCGGGACGCGATTTCCATAATTTTAATACGGTTTATCGCGGTCGCAGCGATGTCAAAGTAGTCGCTTTTACCGCTGCACAAATACCCGATATAGATGATCGCCGCTATCCGGCTGAACTCGCCGGAGACGGATATCCTGACGGCATTCCTATTCTCGCCGAACAGGATCTGACTGCGATTATTGCAGATAATAAAGTGGAAGAAGTCGCATTCTCATACAGCGATATTTCCTACACACAATTGATGAATAAAGCTGCCTGGGCGATGGCTTCGGGCGTGGATTTCAAGCTGATCGGACCGGACGCTTCTATGGTAAAATCAACCAAGCCGGTCGTTGCTATCACAGCTATCCGCACAGGCTGCGGCAAAAGCCAGACCACTCGCAGAGTTGCTGATATCTTGACCGCTGCAGGCAAAAAGGTGGCTGCTATCCGTCACCCGATGCCGTACGGTGATCTAATCGCTCAAAAAGTGCAACGCTTTGCCACAATTGAAGACCTTGCAAAGCATGACTGTACCATCGAGGAGATGGAAGAGTATGAACCGCACATCAATCGCGGGATCATTGTCTATGCTGGTGTTGACTATGAAGCAATCGTTCGAGAGGCAGAAAAGGAAGCGGACATCATCCTGTGGGATGGCGGTAATAACGACCTGCCTTTCTATAAGCCTGACTATCACATCACCGTTGTAGATCCGCTCAGACCCGGTCACGAGATGGCATATTACCCGGGTGAGATCAACCTCCGGCGCAGCGATGCGGTTGTGATCAACAAAATAGAGAGTGCCACACCGGAAGATCTAAACATCGTCCGCACAAACATTCAAGCACTTGCACCGAATGCTATGGTGATTGATGCTGCTTCTCCGGTCGGCGTGAAAGATGCGGAAATGCTGCTTGGTAAGCGTGTTCTTGTCGTTGAGGACGGTCCTACATTGACTCACGGCGAGATGAAGATTGGTGCAGGCGTGGTCGCAGCGCGCAAGTTCGGAGTGAAAGAGATCGTAGATCCGCGTCCGTTTCTGACTGGCAAACTGCAGGAGACATTCGATATATATCCCAACATAGGCAGCATATTGCCTGCGATGGGATATGGGGTACAGCAGATCGGTGACTTGGAGAAAACCATCAATGCATCAGATGTGGATGTTGTGGTTATAGCAACACCAATTGACCTGCGTCGTATAATTAATATTACCAAACCGTCTGTTCGGGTGACTTATGACCTGCAAGAAATCGGTCGTCCGAACCTGGAAGATGCGTTAGCAGAATTTATTTAGAACCACCATATCTCTAAGACATTAAGGAGTGAAGTAAAATCTTTCAGTTTTCTTGGTGTCTTGGAGCCTTGGTGGTTATCTTATTATGCCACGATTCAATTTACGCTGTGCAGTTGTAGCTCTCGGTGGGAATGCGATTTCACCGACAGGCGAACCGAGCTCGGTAATAGAACAGTTCAGCCATACTCGCAGTAGCCTTAAAGGAATTATCCGTCTGCTTGAACAAGGCTACAACATGGCAATTACTCACGGCAACGGTCCTCAAGTCGGTGATAAGCTGTTGCGAGTGGAATTGACACGCGAGCAGCTTCCGGATATTCCACTGGGTGTGTTGGTAGCCGATACTCAAGGGTCAATGGGATATATGATTGAGCAATCCCTGCAGAATTTCCTGACGAGAGAGAAACTGAATCGGCAAGTTGTTACGATTATTACGCAAGTATTGGTTGACGAGCATGATCCAGCATTTACAGACCCAACCAAATTCATCGGACAATACTATTCTAAAGAAGAGGCTGAAACTCTTTCAAAGGATAATGGTTGGACAGTAAAACAGTACAAAGATGACAAGTGGCGTCGCGTAGTCGGTTCACCAAGACCTCTATCAATTGTCAATCGTAGAGCCATTCGTGAATTGGTGCAGAGGGGCATAGTATTGATTGCTTCAGGTGGAGGAGGCATTCCGGTTTGTCGTGATACATCCACGATTCTCAACGGTGTAGATGCAGTTATAGATAAAGATCGTTCCGGTGCGGTGATGGCTCACGATATTGAAGCAGAAGAATTCATTATTGTTACCAATGTTGATACCGTTAAGATAAACTATGGAAAGCCAAACGAACGCCCAATTCATCGGATGAGAATCCGTGAAGCTAAGGAATATATCGCTGAAGGACACTTTCCAGCCGGTAGTATGGGTGAGAAGGTTGAAGCGGCGGTTCAGTTCGTTGAACGAGGAGGTGAACGCGCGATTATTTGTGCGCTTGAGGACATGGAAGAAGCACTAAAAGGTAATGCTGGGACATTGATACTACCTTAAGAAATTGTAACCACCAAGTCACCAAAAAGAAAAAGACATGTATTTGTTTTCTTGGTGCCTTGGAGGTTATCTTAAAAAATATATCACACAAAATTATTATGAAAATACACGAATACCAAGGTAAGCAAATCCTGCGCAAGTATGGGGTTGCAGTGCCGGACGGAGGTGTTGCCTTTTCGCTGCAGGAAGCTGAGACGGCTGCTCACAATCTTAACAGCAGCAGCTACGTGGTGAAAGCTCAGATCCATGCCGGAGGTCGCGGCAAAGGTGGAGGCGTCAAGTTGGCAAAGTCACTCGACGAAGTCCGCACCTATGCTAAAGAGATACTGGGCATGACGCTTGTCACCCACCAGACCGGACCTGAAGGTCGTGAAGTCAAACGGCTGCTGATCGAGCAAGGTGTTGACATCGCAACTGAGCTGTATGTCGGCATTGTTCTCGACCGTGAGAATAAAGCTGATGTGTTCATGGTCTCAACTGAAGGCGGTATGGAGATCGAGAAGGTAGCTGCAGAGACACCGGAGAAGATATTCAAGCAGGTAGTTGATCCCGCTGTAGGTCTGCGCTCGTTCCAGCTTCGACGCATGGCATTTGCACTTGGTCTGGAGGGAAACCAAATCAAGGAAGGCATCAAATTTCTCAAAGGTCTGTACCAGGCATATAAAGAGACCGATGCATCACTTGCGGAGATCAATCCGCTTGTTGTGACCGGAGATGGGAGAGTCATGGCACTCGATGCAAAGATGAACTTTGATGACAATGCTATGTTCCGGCACCGTAACATTCTTGAGCTTCGTGATCTTGATGAAGAAGATTCGGCTGAGATTGAAGCCTCCAAATACGGTTTGAATTACATTAAACTCGACGGTAACGTCGGCTGCATGGTCAACGGTGCCGGGTTGGCAATGTCCACGATGGATATCATCAAGTTCTCAGGTGGTGAACCTGCAAACTTCCTCGATGTCGGTGGCACTGCGAATGCCGAAACGGTCAAGGCGGGATTCGAGATCATTGTCAGTGATCCAAACGTCAAAGCTGTATTGATTAATATATTCGGTGGGATTGTCAGATGTGATCGCGTGGCGGACGGTATCATCAATGCGTTGAAAGACCTGGACGTCAGCATACCGGTCGTAGTTAGACTCGCCGGAACAAACGCTGAATTGGCGGCTGAAAAGCTGAACGCTTCACCGCTCGATTTTATCGTTGCTGATAATCTTAAAGATGGTGCGGAAAAGGCTGTGGCTGCGGTGGTGTAATATCAAATTTAGTTGTTTAAGGTCAAAAATATGAGTATCCTATTAAATAAAGATTCCCGCGTAGTCGTACAGGGGATCACAGGTGGTGAAGGAACGTTTCACACCGAGCAGATGCTGGAATATGGCACCAAAGTGGTCGCAGGCGTAACTCCCGGTAAAGGTGGGACGAAGCATTTGGACGTCCCTGTTTATAACAGCGTTGCCGATGCTGTATCTGAAGCCGGTGCAAATACATCTGTTATCTTTGTACCGCCACCGTTTGCAGCGGATGCAATTATTGAAGCAGCACAAGCAGGCTGCAAGCTGGTTATCTGCATCACCGAAGGTATCCCGACCCGAGATATGGTCGAGGTGTACGAATACCTGAAAAATCGCCCGACAAGGCTTGTCGGTCCCAACTGCCCGGGTGTGATCACCCCCGGAGTTGCGAAAGTCGGTATTATGCCGGGCTTCATTCATAAACAGGGCTCAATAGGAGTCATTTCACGCTCCGGTACACTGACATACGAGGCGGTACACCAGTTGACAGAACTCGGTCTCGGACAGTCAACCTGCATCGGTATCGGCGGAGATCCTATTGTCGGCAGCAGCTTTATTGATCTGCTTGAGCTGTTTGAGGCTGACCCGGACACGGAAGGTGTTGTCATGATTGGTGAGATCGGTGGTTCTGCTGAAGAGAACGCTGCAAAGTACATTCAGGAAAATATGTCAAAACCTGTCACAGCTTTCATAGCAGGACAGACCGCACCCCCGGGTCGCAGAATGGGACATGCCGGTGCAATTATTGCAGGAGGTAAAGGCACCGCTGCAGAAAAGATTGCAGCCCTCAAAGAAGCCGGCGTTCACGTTGCTCAAAGCCCGGCTGAGATCGGCTCAACAATGAACACGGCAATGGGTAATTAAGAAGAATAACCACCAAGACACAAAGACACCAAGAAGACATTTCCTTTTCTTTTCTTCTTGGTGTCCTGGTGACTTAGTGGTTCAGAGTATTACAATAAGTTCCATCAATTCCCGAAAATAATAGGGAGTGAATCTATGGCTGGACAATCAGCGGTCGCAGTTCTTCCCAGCGAAGAGTCTGCAGCCAAAACGGAACGAACAATTCGCACAGCCACCAGCGACGGTGCGACCATTATTACCATACATCAGCACTACTGCAAAGGCTGCGATATCTGCTCAGATGTCTGTCCCAAAGATGTGCTGGAGATGGTACCTGCATCCGATCGGTGGGAAGGTACGATTGTAGAGATCATCAATATGGATAACTGCAACGCCTGCATGTTGTGTGAATATGAATGTCCCGATTTCGCTATCGAGATATATAACGAGAAAAAAGAAAAGAAAAAGGAGAAAAAGACGCTGTGAGTAATAAAACAGAAAAACAGCGTCAGGTCGTTTTCTGGCAAGGTAATCATGTGGTTGCCGAAGCTGCGATTGCGGCTGGATGCCGTTTCTTTGCCGGTTATCCGATTACGCCTTCTTCGGAGGTCGCTCATATCTTGTCATATCGCTTACCTCAGGTTGGCGGAAAGTTCCTCCAGATGGAGGACGAGATCGCTGCTATGGGTGCGACAATCGGCGGCTCCCTGACAGGTTTGAAATCAATGACAGCAACCAGCGGTCCCGGCTTTTCTCTCAAGCAGGAAAACATCGGTTACGCATGTATGATCGAAGCACCCTGCGTGGTCGTGAATGTCATGCGTGGAGGTCCGTCAACCGGACTGCCGACAGCATTGGGACAGTCTGATGTCATGCAGGCAAAATGGGGCACGCACGGTGATCGTCCGGTGATCACACTCACCCCGTCATATCTCGACGAGGTTTACCGCGAAACTATCCGTGCCTTTAATCTTGCAGAGCTGCTACGGATGCCTGTCTTCCTGTTCATTGACGAGGTTCTCGGGCATCTCTCTGAACGTGTAGAAATACCTGATCCGTCAGAATATGAACTGATAGAACGTCCGCGCCCGGATGTTCCTCCGGAAGAGTATCAACCCTACGATTCGTCCAAAAGTGATGTGCCGCCGATAGCCGACTATTTCTCCGGCTACCGTTTCCACATGACCGGACTGAATCACGATCATACCGGATTCCCCTCCACCAATCCAACGCTGGTCCAGCAGGAGGAGGTCAGGATGATGAACAAGGTGACTAATCACCTTGATGTAATTGAAAAATACGAAGAATTATACACAGACGACGCTGAAATCGCTGTAGTTGCGTTCGGATCAACCGCACGTGCTGCTACGGTCGCAGTGAACGATGCACGCAACAAGGGTATCAAAGCCGGGTTGTTACGTCCGATAACTCTGTGGCCCTTCCCGGAAGAGCCTGCCCGAAAACTTGGAGCACAGGTTAAAGGAATAATCGTTCCTGAAGCAAATCTGGGGCAGATGATATATGAAGTCGAGCGGGTCGCAAAGTGTGACGGACCTGTTGTCGGAGTCCAGAAGGTTGGTGGTATTCCCATCTACCCAGGTGAAATACTGGATAAAATAGAGGAGCTGGCGTAAAATGGCACAACGTTACGAACATTTCCTGCGGATGGATCACATCCCGCACATGTGGTGCCCGGGATGCGGAATCGGAATCATTCTGAAATCACTGATCCGCGCAATGGATAAAGCTGATTGGGACATCAATGATACCGCAATCATCTCCGGAATCGGCTGCACTTCCCGTGCCCCCGGATACATGGACATGAACACCCTACACACCACACACGGCAGAGCGCTCTCATTTGCCACCGGTATAAAGATGGCTCGCCCCGACAAGCATGTACTGGTGATCGCCGGTGACGGTGACTCGACAGCTATCGGTGGAAACCATCTGGTTCATGCCTGCCGTCGCAACATTGACATCACCATGATTATCGTGAATAACAACATCTACGGTATGACCGGAGGGCAGTATTCACCGACAACACCTGTAGGAGCAAAAGCTGCAACGACACCCTGGGGAAATGTTGATCCTTCATTTGATCTTGGTGATCTGTGCAAAGGTGCCGGAGCGTCGTATGTCGCCCGCGGACATGTCGCTTCCGGCATTCAGATGGAGCGGCTGATTCACAACGGTCTTAAGCACAAGGGCTTCTCTGTGATCGAGATGCTGTCCAACTGCCACACTCAATTCGGTAGGCGTAATAAGCTTGCTGATCCTGTTGAGTTGATTAACGACATTGCATCCAAGACCATCAACATCAAACGCGCGATGAAGATGACCCCCGAACAGATGCAGGGGAAAGTCCCTGTCGGAGTGCTCCATCACGATAAAAACCAGGAAGAATACTGCGATGCGTATGAGAAGGTCATTAACAGCGCACAAGCAGCACTGAAACGATAAGGAGGAAACATGTCAAACAAAAACGGGCACTACGAAGCACGTTTCGCCGCCGTCGGCGGTCAGGGTATCCTCCTTGCCGGAGATGTCCTCGCGGACGCAGCTATCAGCTTTGAAGGAAAACATGCGCTGGACAGCCCGACATACACTGCTCAGGTTCGCGGCGGTCCGACCAAGGTTGATGTAATAATCTCGGACAATCGGATCGAGTTCCCCCGAACGACTTCAATTAACTTTATGCTCTGTTTGGCGCAACGGTCCTGGAATCAGTTCGGGAATGGACTCGCTGATGATTGCATAGTACTCATTGATCCGTTTCTGGTTCACGATGTGGACCGGAAATATCAGGTCTATGAGCTGCCGCTGATCGAAATCACCAAGAAAAAGCTAAAAAAAATGGTTTATACCAGTGCTGTTTCACTCGGTGCTATGATCGGATTGACTCATGCGGTGGAGGTTGATTCAGCGCTCCAGGCGCTGCTGAAAAAAGCACCGCGTGGAACGGAAGCATACAACAAACGAGCATTTAAGTTAGGCTACGATGCAGCTCAAGAGCTGCTGAAGTAGATGTCATAATTTAAAATCGGGAGCAGCGACATTCCTGTCGCTGCTGGACGGACGAGAATGAGTTCTTTGATTTATTCATAAATTTGTACATTCTCGTCATTCCCGTGCAGGCGGGAATCCAGAAAAATCAAAAACATACTGGATTCTGGCTTTCGTTCGGAATGACATAACAAACTAAAGCAAAAAATATATATGGAACGTACTTTACTAATAATAAAACCTGACGGAGTGCGCAAGCGTCTCATCGGTGAGATCCTGCGTCGCGTCGAGAGCAGCGGTTTGACGATCAAGGTGATGAAGATGATTCAGCTTGATCGCAAGACCGCCGGGCGTTTTTACGGCATCCATCGGGAAAAACCTTTTTTTCACAGCTTGATCGAATATATGACTTCCGGTCCGGTTGTAGTAGTTGCGCTTGAAGGTAGCAACGGCGTATCCCGACTGCGTAAATTAAACGGTAACACCAATCCTGACAAAGCGGATGAGGGAACTATTCGCCGTTTGTATGGTGAAAGTATTGAACATAACGTGGTTCACGGGTCGGATTCGACGGAAAACGGCATACTTGAGACATCGTTCTACTTCGGCTCCGCTGAGCTTGAAATGACCGGTGAGATCAAACTTGAGGAAATAGATGGCTAAGGATAGCGGCAGCGGTTCCGGAAAGGACAAAATCGCTGTCATAGGCGGCGGTACAATGGGTAGAGGAATTGCTCAGGCTGCCGCTCGCCGCGGGTTGGAAGTGCTTCTGATTGAAAAAGATCCTGATCTGATGGAACGATCTATCAGCAAAATCTCAAACCGTCTCGACCGCGAAATTGCGCGATGGGCAATGACAGAATCGGACAAAAAGCTAATCCTGTCACGCATTACAGGTGGGATTGACACCGCATACATCACCGACGAGCGATACATAATCGAAGCTGTTCCGGAGGTGCTGGAGCAGAAAAGAGAAGTGTTCCGAGATCTGGATCAATACTCCAAAAACGCAGATTCGATTTTCATCACCAACACTTCAACCTTTTCAATCACCGAACTCGCATCAGAGATGACACACAGTAACCGGGTGATCGGAATGCACTTTCTGAATCCGGTACAGAAGTCACAGGTGGTTGAGCTGGTCAGAGGTTTGAACACATCACAGGATACGTTCAACAAAGCGTCCAACCTCGCAAAAAGATTGGAGCGCACGGCTATCGAAGTATTCGAGTCTCCCGGTTATGTCACTACACGTGTAATGATGCCGTTGGTTAACGAGGCTATTCAGGTGTTGATGGAAGGTGTCGCATCGGCTGAAGATATTGACACAGCGATCAAGCTCGGCTATGAGCTTACGCTGGGTCCTTTGGAAATGGCAGATGAAATCGGTCTCGATTCTGTGCTGAGCTGGCTGGAGACTCTGTTCCACGATCTCGGGGACATGAAGTACAGACCGTGTCCGCTATTGCGGATGCTGGTCAGAGCAGGTAACCTCGGTGTCAAGACCGGACGTGGCTTCTTCCGCTATGACGATGAAGGAAACAGAATCCCCGGCTCAGGACAGACTGCCGCGAGCTTTGAACGGTTTTTCAAAGAAGGATAGTTTGCACTATCCTCGGGAGCAGTGACAGAAATGTCCACACTCCCTTGGAGCACGGACATTCTTGTCCGTGCTTGCCGACAGAAATGTCGGTACTCCCTATTTTTCGACTTTACTTTCATGACCACTTTAATCCAGTCAACATAGTGCATTTAACAACCCGAATATTGATTATTGTCCTCTCGATCTCACTCTTTATTAGCTGTGAGATCAAATTCGGCAAGGATAAGGAGGAGAGCGAACCGCCCGCTGCGGTTCCTGTTACCGTTAATGTTGTGTCTCAAGGTGATATCTCCACCTATCTCCGCTTAAATTCTCTGCTTCAGGCTAACCGGGAGATTGAGATTTTTTCCCGCTCGGTCGGAAGAGTGACTGAGCTAAATGTGGAGGAGGGTGACAATGTCCTACAGGGCGATTCATTGACGAAACTGGAGGATAACGAACAGAAGCTCGCAGTTGAAAGGGCTGCAGCGACCGTCAAACGAGAGCAGGTTGCACTTGAAAGGTTGGAGCGGCTTCACAGCCATGAGCAGAGAATGGTTTCCGATGATGACTACGAAATAGCAAAGCTTGCGCTGCATCAGGCTGAGCTTGGGCTGCAGGAAGCAGAGTTAGCACTTGAATACACGCTCATACGCGCTCCCTTCAGCGGAACAATCACCGAACGGCTTATAGATTTGGGAGATCGTGTGGATTTGAGTCGTCCACTGTTCAAACTGGTTGATCACCACACGCTTCGTGTTGACACATGGATTGCCGAAGCGGATGTGTCTTACCTTTCCATTGGGCAGAATGCTGCACTTATTCCATCAGGTAACTCTCCCGACACATTAACAGCAAGATTGATCCGGCTAAGTCCGGTCGTTGATCAGGTCTATGGAAAGATTAAAGCTACATTCGAGCTGCGCAACCGTAAGGGAAATGTACGACCCGGGCAGTTCGTCGAACTTAGCCTCGTGTTGGACACCCACCGTAACAGCATCATAATTCCCAAACGGGCGCTCGTTCACGAAGCCGGTAAACCGACCGTCTATCTTGTGCAGGACACGCTCTCACACCGACGGAAAGTCACAACCGGAATTGAGACCGGAGATGTCATTGAGATCCTGTCAGGATTGAGTGTCGGAGACAGCGTCATTGTAGAAGGACAGGCAACTCTCCGCGACAGCACACATATTCAGGTTATCCAGCCGCTACAATGAAGGAGGAAGTTTCTCCCGAAGTAAGTGGTTCTCTATATCACTTTCCAATCCGCAGACCTGTAACCATCACAATGGCGGTTATGACCGCTGTGGTGTTTGGTGTCCTTTCCTATAGGCTGCTGCCGATTAATCTGATGCCCAAAATCAGCTATCCGTCACTCACCGTTCGCACCGAATATCCTGGAGCAGCCCCTGAAGAGGTCGAGAGCAGCATCACACATCCTCTTGAGCAGTCGCTCGGAGTGGTTCGCAATCTGGCGCAGATGTCATCCTCGTCGCGAGCGGAGATTTGCGATGTACTGCTGGAATTTGACTGGAACAGCGATATGGACAAGGCTACTCAGGATGTGCGTGAGAAGCTGGATGTCGTTTTCCTCCCCGAAGATGCCAAGCCGCCTCTCATCCTCCGTTACGACCCGTCTCTGGATCCGATCATTCGCATCGGTTTGACTTCCGATTCGCTGAATCTGCTGGAGCTGCGTCAATTGACAAAAGAAATGATAAAGCGTGAGCTGGACAAGCTGCCGGGTGTAGCGGCGGTTAAGGTGAAAGGTGGAGATGAAGCCGAGATTACGGTGGCAATGAATGCGAAGAAACTGGATCTGATGAACATTCCGGTTGATCTGATACTCAAGCGATTGGCATCCGAAAATGTGAACCTGTCCGGAGGGCATCTGCAGGAAGGGGATTCCGAATACATCATCCGCACACTGAACGAGTTCCGCCAAATTGATGAAATTTCGGAAATCGTTGTTGATGTCGGTTCAGGTGGACAGATACGGTTGAAGGATGTCGCTGATGTCAGGATGACAGCGAAAGAACGAACCACCATCACACGCGTGAACGGCAAAGAGTCGGTCGAAATTGAGATATTCAAAGAGTCCGATGCAAATCCGATTGCTGTGTCGGAACTGGTGAAACGTACGTTCTTTGGCAGCGATGAACGGAAAGCCGTTGAAAGTGATGAAAAGGATCAATCAAAGAAGAGCAAAAAAGGAAAAGACAGTAAGAAGAAGCACCGAAGAGGTGTTAGACCGTTAAGCGAACGGTTGACGGATCGCGTACAAATCCATATCCTTACCAATCAAGCCGACTTCATCAAGCGTTCCATTGAGCACGTCAAATCATCGGCACTCATCGGAGGATTGCTGGCTGTGATAGTTCTGCTTCTATTTCTCGGCAGAATGCAGGATACGTTTGCCGTTGCACTCGTTATTCCGGTTTCACTCCTCTGCACATTCGCCGCCATGCACATGGTCGGCGTAACTATGAACATAATGTCTCTCGGAGGACTCGCACTCGGTATCGGCATGATGGTTGACAACGCAATTGTTGTGATAGAGTCTATCCACCGACGGCGCGAACAGGGGGACTCCATCGTAGAGGCTGCAGTCAAAGGTACGAAAACGGTCGGTGGAGCGGTTACTGCATCCACCCTGACAACAATAGTTGTCTTCTTCCCGATAGTGTTTGTGAAGGGAGTCGCCGGACAAATCTTTGGCGATATGGCACTGACGGTGATCATCTCGCTATCGGTATCGCTGATGGTAGCTCTGTTTGTGATCCCTATGCTAATCACGAGAAGAATAACTCAAACTGCTGACGAAGGAGATAAAACAAATTCTTCCCTAAACATGACCATCGGTCAGCCGTGGAGAGAACTTAAATCAGGATTCAGCCGCTGGAATCGGTTAAGAGTCGGTTGGCAGACAGTGTCATTCCTTTTCGTCGCTGTGTATCTGATTCTGAGAGCTTTAATAGGTTGGTATTTGTGGCTGCTGTATTGGATTATCATGGGGTTTGTTTTAATTGTCAAGTGGTCATACAACCGCTTCAGACAGTTGCGGGAGAACGCACCGACACTAAACTGGCTCAGATGGGGACATCACTTCCGCAACCTGATCGGGTTTCTAACGTCACTTTACCTCACCTTCCTGAAGGTTCTTCTACGACAATCGGGAGTAATTCTGTTTCTAATAGTGGTGCTGTGTGTCGTTTCATTCTCATGGATATTCCCCCAACTCGGAGGTGAACTGATTCCGGAAGTCAGTCAGGGTGTGGTTGACATCGAGCTGTCACTGCCGGTCGGAACAGTTCTTGAACGAACTGCAAAATCTTCTCTATCCATTGAGGAACTGCTCAGTACTTTACCTGATGTTGAGAAGGTGTCCAGTCGAACCGGTGGCGATCTGCTCACAGCCGAAGCCGACTTTCAAGGTGTTCACAACTCCGTGCTGACCATCCTGATCAAGCCGTCAGGAGACATGGAGTCCAAGGAGTCCGGAATTCTGTCAAAGGTGCGGAACCAGGTTCAAAACATTCCTTCACTCGGCATGGTTGCAACTCACCCGACACTGTTCTCATTCAAACAACCGTTAGAAATCGTTATCAAGGACAACAACCTTGAACGGCTGCGTCAGCGTGGATTGGCGATTGAAGCACGTCTGACAAACATGCCGATACTGACGGATGTCGAGTCAACCATTCAACGCGGCTATCCGGAGATCAGCATTCGCTTCGACCGAATCCGCCTCGCCAGACTTGGCTTGGCGCCGCGTGACGTTGCAGAGCGCATCAAGACATCGCTTCTTGGTAAAGTACCGACTCGATTTCGGCAGGATGAACAGCGGATTGACATTCGTGTTCAACTGTCGGAGGATGATCGCAAATCGCTTGAGCAGTTGAGAAGGCTGATCATCAATCCCGGTGCACCGATTCCGGTCACGTTGTCAGAAGTAGCTAACCTGAACCTACGCGAGGGACCTGCCGAGATCAATCGCGTTAGCGGAACTCGTGCTGCAATAATCACTGCCGCACTGCACAATGCAGATCTTAAAACGGCTACGATTGAAGTAGAGCGCCAACTGAACTCACTTGGGCTGGTCGAAGGTTCCGATTACGCAATCACAGGACAGCGACGCGAGATGGAGGAATCATTGGGATCGCTTAAGTTTGCGTTGCTGCTGGCGGTATTTCTGGTTTATGTCGTTATGGCGTCCCAGTTTGAGTCGCTGCTACACCCGTTTTTGATACTGTTGACGATTCCATTGACAGCAGGAGGCATCATCCCGATATTGTGGGCACTAAACATGCCGATGTCGGTGATGGTGTTCCTCGGGTTGATCGTGCTGGTGGGGATTGTGGTAAACGATTCGATTGTATTGGTTGATTACACAAATCAGCTTGTGAGGAAGGGGATTGCGGTTCGCGAGGCGGTAATTTCCGCAGCAGGTGACCGTTTCCGCCCGATTATGATGACATCGGTGACGACAATTTTTGCGCTGCTACCGATGGCGTTCGGAGTCGGCGAAGGAGTCGAGATGCGGAGACCGATGGCGATCACGGTCATTTTCGGGCTAATCATTTCAACGATGGTATCTTTAATCTTGATTCCGATGCTATATCGGTCGGTGAGTGGGAAAGTTGGCAAGTTAACAAGTTAGCTGTGTGGAAGATTGTAGCTCAGTTTTTCCGAAGCCGGGATTTTAATTGTCATTACGAGGAATGAAATGACGAAGTAATCTCCTCCGTTATCATGATAGATTGCCACACGCACCACGTGGGTTCGCAATGACAGAACGCTCTCTCTCCCTTTCTTTCTTGATAATCTGTTCAATCAGTTTAATCCGTTGTGAAACCTTTCTCGCCTTCTCACTTCACAAGCAACACTTTCTGCGACAGGCTCTGTTCCTCTGACTTCATCCTGATCAAATACAGCCCACTCGTCAAATCACTGCCATCCAATGTTGCACTCCACTCTCCTGCCGGACGGACTCCCGAAACCAGCCTCATTACCTGCCGACCGGAGATGTCGTACAGCTCGAGATCGAGATGTGTCTCGATTGGTAAATGGTAGCTGATACGGGTTTGCGAGTTAAACGGATTGGGCGCGGGGGGGTATAGTACCGGAGTGTCGGAGTGGTGTGGTTCATCCAAATATACTCTGTTGGGTGTAACATTTACCGTCCACGTCAGTGAGTCTGACTCGGTCGTGTCGGAGACGTAGGCTGTGATATTATATAGCCCTTCCGCGTCAAAGTTAACCAACACCCATGAGTTGTCGCTGATTGAGTCGCCGTCGAGTGTCCACAGAAATTGCAGCGAATCGTCATTCGGGTCGAACGGGAAGACTTCAAACTCTAATGTTGTATCTACCTCAACCGATAGCTCAAGTTGTTCAGGCATGTAGTCAACGATCAGGTCGTTGACCATCACCTGCCAGGTGACGCTGTCGGATAGCTCTCCTTGAGATGCAATGGCTGTGACCGAATGCTCCCGACCTCGCTCGAAGCGGATGGAGACGCTGTCGTTTTCTGCAATCTGCTCGTCGTTTAGCAGCCAGTGGTATTCGACCGGGTCGTCCTCGATTGCTCGGGTAGTGACTGAAAAGTCAATTGTGCTGTTGCGGCGGATGGAAAAGGAGAGGGTTTGAGGTGAGTAACTGTCTATGTACAGCTCTTCGACATGCACAATCCACCTGATCGAGTCAGATAATGCACTGTCAGACACCGTACATTGGACTGTGTCTGCGCTGAGTTCGTCGAAGATGATTACGATTGCTGATGTGTCGTTGGCAACTGTGTCTGGTTGGAGGGTGTCGCCGTTTTGTGTCCACAGATATCTAAGTGAATCTTCCTGCCAGTCAATAGCACTGACCGAAAAGCGCAAAGAGTCATTTAGCAGTAAACTCAAATTAAGGCTTTCAGGAATGAAGTCTGTAATCACCGGAGCAGAACGTACGGGAACAACTTTAATTAGATATCCTCTTCTTTGAGACCAACCCACAGCATAAGCGAATCCATCCTCACCGGCAACTACAGAATAATATTGACGGGCTCCATTACCACCTCCATTATCGTTTCGATACCAAACCTGATTGCCCTCCGCGTCCGTACGTATCAACTCAGCTCTCCTGTTTGAACCCGCAATTATGAAACCACCGTCGGGCATTTCTACCAGTCCGTTTGCTTCACCGCCAACATTGTAGAGTCTTTCCCACAACCTTTCACCATTATCATTGATTCTTAAAAGGTAATGCCTGTTACCTCTGCCGCCACCGGTTGCTGCAAATCCCCCATTCCGACACGAAATCAGATCACGCAATGGTCCCTGATCATAAGTTCTTTCCCAGACTGCTTCACCATTTTCGTCTGTTTTTACAATCAAAGATCCACCTCCTCCACGATGTCCGGCAAAGATATATCCGTTGTCAACCTCCTTAACAGCCCAGAATCTCCAACCGTCAAAGTTTTGTTCCCAGATTAATTCTCCTTCATCGTTGAATTTCACTGCATAACAGTGATATGAACCATTTACAGTAATCCTCCCACAACCGACATAATTACCATCCTTCAATTCTATGACAGCATAACATCTCGATGGATTTTCCAAAATCATGCTCCACAGCAGTTCACCCTCTCTATTAGTCCTGATGACAGTAAAGCGCTCTGCAGGTCCACCATCTTTCCAACCTCCCAATAAAAAACCACCATCATCACACTGGATAACAGAGTAACATTCGCAAAATGTCCACTCTTGTGGACGATAAATGTACTGGTTCGTTAAATCGCCGTGTTCATTAGTAATAATTAACCAGAAGAAACTCACATTCTGATTGAAACTACCTGTACGTCCAGCTAACGCAAAGCCATCATCTAATTTATAAACATCTTTAAGCCAACCGAGGCTATCTCTCGCACCCACGTAATAACGCTCCCACATGTTACCGGGCTGCGCGTAAACAGTGTGACAGAATAAGAATATTGCAAGTATACATTGATATAATAATAATAAACGACTCATGATTGTCTCTTCTCAAGTAAGTTTGTGCAAGGGAGCTTCTGCTCCCTTGCACAGTTTCACTTCTATCAATTGTCCTCAACATCCCAAAGGAAATGCGTGACACTGTTTGAATGAATAGAAGGGTTTGTGGGTGGGTCAATTGTGACAATGTCATCATTTCATCACCAACATCCCAACCGTTTTCGTCTTTCCAAAGGATTGCGACGTCTCCCCGAGGCAGATCCTCTATCGGGCCCAGATCGTCTGAGACGTCAACGGTGTATGCAGTATCCGCTCTTGCGTTCCTGTGCAACACATGCACACCAATTCCAACTGCCGTCGCCAGCAGCACGACTGCGATGATCACAGCCATTATTCTTCGAGACATAATTGCCTCCTCAATTAGTTGCACCTTTCGGTGCGTTTAAGTAACTTGGAGGCGGTAGGGACGCTCGCGAGAGCGATCCCTATCTTATTAGTAACACTTTTCTTGTCTCTATCTGACCTTCTACTTGCAACCTAAGAAAATACAATCCTGAAGACAACTCACCTGCGTTTAAGGTTAAATTATGCTCTCCCGCTGTCCGACGTCCATCTACCAACTCAGCAACAAACCGCCCGTTAACATCAAACAGGCTTAGATTAATCTGCGAAGTTGTTGGCAGATAGTATCTAACTGTAGTCACCGAGTTAAACGGATTGGGAACGGGTGGGTATAGTGTCGGAGTGTCAGGGTGTCGGGGTTCATCGTCATACACACTGTTTGGAGTGACATTGACTTCCCACGTTAGTGAGTCGGATTCAGTGGTGTCAGAAACGTAGGCGGTTATATCATACACTCCCCCCGAGTCGAAGTTAACCAACACCCATGAGTTGTCGCTGATTGAATCACCGTCCAATGTCCACAAGAAATTCAGCGAGTCATCCTCCGGATCGAACGGGAAGACTTCAAACTCAAATGTTGTATCTGCTTCAACTGACAGCTCGAGCTGCTCAGGCATGTAGTCAACAATCAGGTCATTGACCAGCACCTGCCAGGTCACGCTATCAGCAAGCTCACCTTGCGATGCTATCGCCGTGACGGAGTGCTCCCGACCACGCTCGAAGCGGATCGTGACGCTGTCATTTTCTGCGATCTGCTCATCATCCAGCAACAATTGGTACTCGACCGGGTCGTCTTCGACTGCACGGGTTGTGACTGAGAAGTCTATTGTGCTGTTGCGACGGGTGGAAAGGGTGAGGATTTGAGGTGAGTATGAATCTATATACAGCTCTTCGACATAAACGATCCATCGGATCGAGTCCGATAATGTACTGTCAGACACCGTGCATTGGACTGTGTCTGTGCCGAGTTCTTCAAATATGATTGCGATTGCTGAAGTGTCGTTGGCAACTGTGTCTGGTTGGAGGGTGTCGCCGTTCTGTGTCCAGAGGTAGCCGAGTGAGTCACCTTGCAAGTCAACGACCTCAACTGAAAAAATCATTGTATCATTTATAAGAGCAGTCAACACCAGCTCTTCTGGTGAATATTCAACAATATGAGGTGCGGAAATATCAGGAACGACTTCCAGTAGAACGCCATCTATTCTCCTTTCACGTGCTGGAGAAGCACGCCCTGCTATCAACACCCTACCTCTATGACCAATTATGGTTGATAAATACTCTTCAACGTTCCCGTATTCACGATTCTGATCAAAACGGTGCCACATCTCATTACCTGCATTATCGGTTCTAAGTATTCCTGAACGGTTCATATTGCCATTAGGATCTCCGACTAATACAAATCCACCATCTAACATCTGCACGATTGAATAACTATGACTATTATTACCATCCATATCATATCTACGTCCCCACTCGGGTTCTCCCTCACCATCTGTTTTTAACAGATACCAGCCACGTGTCTCTCCATTGAATTGAGAACCACAAACAGCAAAACCGCCTTCTCGACAAGATATTAGACCATGCAAATTTGAACACTCATAATCTCTCGACCACACAACCTCGCCTCCCATATTCGTTTTAAGTATCCAGCCTCTTCCATTATAACCTGCAAACAATAAACCGTCTTCTACTTCACGCACCGCCATGAACCATTGACCATCATGTTCTTCCTCCCAGATAACATCACCCTGGCGATCAAGCATTGCTGCAAAAGCATGGCGACCACCATCAATACTATAACCGGCAACTACAAACTCTCCTTCCTTTAACTCTATCACTGCAAAACATGCTCCTCTTGAATTTTCAGTATAATCTCGCCACCACACTTGATTCCCATCTTCATCCATGCGTATAACAGTAAAATGCCAAGAGCCATCATCGCCATCTCCCAATTTCCGACCACCTGCAAGATAACCTCCATCATCAGTTTGGATTATGCTGGTACCCCAGCACTGGAAATAACCCTCAAGTCCGTTAGTATATATTCTCTGCCATTGTCTGTTACCTTCTCTATCAGACTTCACCAACCAGAATGCTTGCTGATTTACATCTACTTTGCTATAACCGAACATAGCATAGCCGCTATCAGTTGTAGCAAAGACATCGTAAAATGCATCAGAGCGATGATTGATGCCATCATAGTATCTGACCCAGCGATTGTCCGGCTGTGCTAAAGCAATGTGAGATAGAGTTAAAGTTAATAAACAGATGAAAAGAGCGTTAGAACGTATTCTATAGACTAGTTCTCTCATGTTTTCAACTCCTTGAAGAATTAAGGATTAATGCGTTAACTTAAAATTAAAAGTGTAGTAGGGGATATTGGATTTATAGAGTGTAGTCGGCTCAGACAATTCTGAGCCGACTACTTGGCTTCAACCTCAATCAGGATTCACTACCATGTCTAAATGAGTCTGCGGTAGGAAAACACATGCGTTCGGGCCTTCAGGATCAACCATCTCGGCGCCTAATTCAATCCACACGTTCCAATGATGATCTGTAGAAGCAGTGTAATCTATAAATCCTCCATAACCCTGCTCCAATGATATAAATGGAATCTCAAATCCTCCTCCATTGCCACATTCCTGAGTATGCCATCTCCCATGGATAATAATATCCTCATCATTGACCTGTACAAACAGTTCATCAGTCAAATCAGCTGATAACCATTTGTCTTCGGCACGCGCATCCTTGTAAAGCACATGCACACCGATCCCAACTGCCGTTGCCAGCAGCCATTATTCTTCGAGACATATTTGCCTCCTTAAATTATTGCATCTTTTGATGCAGTTCACTAACTTGGAGGCGGTAGGGATGCTCGCGAGAGCGATCCCTTCCGCTCCAGCGGGTGTGCCGAATGATTCTTGTTGTGATTGTCGGCGCACTCGCTTCATTTTGTAACGGGACAAGAAACAGTTGTCCCTATTTGTTTTTATGTTGGATAAGCCTAAAGGCGGCGAACGACTCGCCTGTGTGATTGTTCGGGTGAATTTATGTATATATTGTGGATTGCTGATATGACAGAGTATATGGCAGGAACAGATTGTAGAGGCTGCAGAATGGAGTATGTCTCCATTTCGCCAATAAGTGTATGTCAAGTCACGGATCATTTGTCAGATATGATTCCCAATTAAAGTCAATCAATATTCAAGCCGAGGCATCTTCGCTATAGGTGGTTATCTGGCTGGGAAGACCAGATGATCCTGTATAGGGGTAGGCGGGGGGATCGTATCACCTTTCGGAATGTAATGAACTGTTAGGACAAAAGCAAGTGTTTATAGCTATATTGTTGATTTTTTTTCATTTGATGATTCTCACTCAATATGGTCAGACAACCGCAAAAATCCAGAGCAAATTACATCCAGATCATATAGTAAACATCATTGTGATCCCTCCATTGCTTCCCTGTACTCAAGCCACACTTTGTTCATCATTGAAACTCCCCTCCAGATCACAAAAACCGCAAGTGCCACAACAATCGGATTGACATGACCCCTCCACTCATATAGCTCATACAGCGGATGATCCACCCAAGTCAGGAGCCCCACTGACCACAGGTTATTTGCCGCATGAATCAGCACCGCAGGGATGACGCTGTTCCACTTCCATGCAAAATACCCGACCCATACCGCCATGATAAGCAGTTGAATGAACCAGTAAATCCGCAGATGTATCGCCGCAAACAAAAATCCGGTCAACATAACAGCGCGGGTAATATCCCACCTGTTTTCAAATGCCCGTTGGACAACCCCGCGAAACAGCGACTCCTCCACAAATGGAGCAGCAATACCGACTCCGATAATAATCCACAGAAAATCAAATGTTCCGGTTGCACTGTAGCTGTCGCTGATATGCTCGACCTGCTCCGGGGTCAGCTTGATTACGAGAGAGACCAACCTGTCAAGTTCTTCGAGTAGTATTGCGCTTCCCACAGCGGTTAAAATCCCAGGCAGCCAAAAACTACTCGGTACCGGATACCACCGCATCACATCCTGCAAATTAAGTTTCCGAATTCTGATGTAAACAATTCCGAGTATCAGCAACAACAGCTCACTGAGAATGTAGCCAGCTTTACCCGCCCATTCACCGAAAAGTGCCGCAGACAGCAGGATCACCGAGAACACAAGCCATACGATGGCAAATGCGTCCATCAGGTCAGGCTGACTCGATTGCGACGGATCCGTGTTAACTTCCAAGGAAAACTCTCGTATAATGTGTCATCTGAAAGCTATCACGATAAACAGGTCGCTGTCAAGGATAGGCTTGGATAATATAGAAAAAGATTGTGTTCGCCGGAATTAATGCTTAACTTCCCGAAGGATGGTAACAAACCGGATTTAATGTCACAACGTAACATTATTAAAACAGACGAACCGCTGAATCCTGATGCTGATGTAATCGAAAAGTGTCAGGCGGGTGACGAAAAGGCGTTTGAGGTGCTGGTCGAAAGATACCGCACACGTGTTGCCAGCATTGCTTATCAGGTGCTCGGCAACTATGATGACGCCCGCGATGTCGCTCAGGAAGTGTTCATAAAGCTGTATCGCGGGATCGGGGGGTTTGACCCTCAGAAGAAGTTTTTCACTTGGCTTTACCGGATGACGGTGAACGCCTCGATTGATTTTCTCCGCTCCAAGAAGAGGCGGTCACGTGAAAATTCTCTCGAAGAGCGCCCCGATCAGTATATGAACATCCCGAATCCTGACCAGGATTCAACGGCAAATGAAGTAGAACGGCGTGAGTTGCGTGCACTGTTTATCAAGCTGGCGGAGAAACTGAATCCGAAGCAGAGAGCAGCATTTGTATTGTGTGATCTTCAGGGATTCACCGCTGATGAAGTGGCTGATATCCTTGAATGTCTGAAGGTTACGTTAAGATGGTATCTACATGAAGCGCGAAAACGAATCCGAAAGGCGATTGCGACCGACCATCCAGAATATTGGCGAGGTAAAAAACGATGAATTGCAAACAAGTAAACCGGCATTTGCTGACGCTTTCTCCAGACGAACTAATTCGTCCGGACAGCCCTGCTCTTGCTCGGCATATAAATAACTGCCCCCCTTGCCACGCAAGCTGGCAGTTGTACAAAGAAGTGGCTAACGATCTGACGCTTGGCGCTGAATTTGATCCTTCCGGTGATTTTTGGGAAGGGTGGCAGAATCCGGCGAAGTCATCCGATTCTGTTCAGCCAGGTTGGTTAAATCAGTTTTGGCACAGGCTCGACTGGCTGATCGCACCGGAGCGATCAGTGCGATGGGCTGCAGCGATGGCAATCGTTGTGTTTGGTATGTTAGGAGGTGTTAATCTGCAACAGAAAATGACTTCCGACCCCGCCGGTCTCCCGAACAGACTGGTGACCAACTCACGCTTCATCGGTGTCATGGAAAATAGCCGGGACGGGCTCTCTCTAATGCGAGAGGCATCAAACAGCGGATCATCAGCTTTGATGACGGACTCACAAAACGAGGGGGTTTGATCGGACTGTTTTGAATCGGATATATCGACATAAATTCCGGTGGATAGCGCTCCCACTCCTGACTCTGTTGGTGATTGGCTGCAATAGTGATTTACCGTTAGTCAGTTTTGAGAAAAACCTGATCAATGCAGTGAAAAAATCCGGTTCCGGAGTGGTCACTATTGTCGTGGAATTATCCTCAAATGATCAGGACAAAGTTCCGAACGAACGGGTCGGCTCAGGTGTTATCATAAGTTCTGACGGAACAATCGTGACCACTCACAGCGTTGTTGAGGGTGGTGAAACGTTTCATGTCCTGTTCAAAGATGGCTGTCAGCATGAAGGGCGCATTCTCGGAGTTGACCGAGAGACCAACATCGCCCTTTTAATAACCGACACTCACGAGCACGGCTGTTTCCCGGTGCCCATGATGGAAGCTGAAGACAGTGAAGTCGGCTCTATCGGGCTTGTGCTGGGGCACAATGAAGTGTCAAAGGGCATTGCCGTCAGTTGGGGTGTGTTGTCGCACACATGGATCGGAGGCGATGACTTCTGGAGCGACCAACTTTATGTCCTTCAGGGCGGTGGGATGATAACGCAGGCGGGTGCCGGTGTGGTTGACGTTCACGGCTGCCTGATCGGTGTCTGTGACAACAAGATAAACGGTCACGACGGATCGTGGGCGGTCATTCCGGTTAGCACTCTGCGCAAAGTGGAAAAAGTGCTCAAGCAGGACGGTTCGATTCAACGTGGTTGGCTCGGTATCTGCGGGGAGAAGCCTTATCAAAACCCCATGTACGCCAAGCCGGGTGTGACCATCTCCAAGGTAATAGATGGCAGTCCGGCAGCAAATCTCGGTGTGAAGAGAGGAGATGTGATCCTTGCTGTCAATGATGCTGCTGTCCAGGATGTCAGCTCACTACGCCGCAAGATAACCTCTAACAAGCCGGGGCAGACGGTCAAGCTGAAAGTCTCATCTGCAGAACAGCTTGAGCAGATTATGGACATCACACTCGATGAGTTAATAAACAGTAAAAAACGACAACGACGCTGCCTCACAAGATCCCTCTGACCTACACCCAAAATTTCCTGAATACATCTCGCTAAAGTGGCATTTCCCACTCATATTTCTTATATTAAAGAAGTTAATTTAGGAAACAGGTTCCTGACAGCAAGTATAAGCGAATCACAATTACACGTATTTTTGGAGGAATATTATGCGGCATACCTTACTTCTTGCACTGCTAACATTCGCACTGACAATAGGGTGCGCCAAGCGGAATGATCCTGTTCAGGTTGTGGATGTAGGTTCCACGTTTGAGCTTGTGTCAATAACTCAAACACCGGGATGGGCAAACGATGTGTGGGTCCAAGGTGACACAGCATACATTGCCGATGGAGAGCAGGGAGTAAGCTATTTTGACATCTCCGATCCTGTGACTCCACAGCATGTGCTCGGCTTCCCGCTCGGTGGTTTACCACGTGAACATGCTCTGTCTCTGATGGCCACCAATCTTGAAGGTCAAGCTCTTCTGCTTGTGATTGGACGTACGAGCGGCCTGTTTTTCTTTAATCCGATTACCACTGAATATCAGGGCAATTTCGGCAGCAGCATCATTTCAGACTTCGCGTGTGAGGTAGTCCAAACCGACAGCCTGCACATTGGAACTACCGATTTTATTGATGACGGCTATGGTATCCGCCGCATGGGTTACATCTACAATGCTGAATTTGATATTTGGAGCTGGACGAGTCGAGAGAACTTCGTAGCCGGAGGTACCGGCGCTTTCCGAGGTATCTTCATTGATGGCAACACATCATATCTCGCTCACAGCCAGATGGGTCTTGAAATCTTCGATATGGATTATTCTCAGCCTGATACAGTCGGTAAGATTGGCAGTGTTGACACACCCGGTTCTGCTTACGATGTGACCTTGAACGGTGATAAGACTCATGCAATAGTTGCAGATTATATGGGTGGGATTCAGATAATTGACATCACCGTTCCGTCGTCACCCGCGATTGTGGGCAGTCTGATGCCCGATAAAGTAGATCAGGTTATCAAGGTCGAAGCGGTGGGGGACACGGTTTACTTCATAGACGAGCACAACGCCCTATTTGCAGCAGACATCAGCAATCCTGCGGCTCCTCTTTTACTTGGCAATTATGAATCACCTGAACCGACGGGCATGTTCATCACCGAGGATCACACGGTATTCCTGACGGACGAGGATCTTGGGTTGATTATACTGGAGTGGAAGTAGTATCAGATTCGTCATTCCCGCGCAGGCGGGAATCCGGCAAGCCCAATGCAGGACTGGATTCCCGTCTTCACGGGAATGACGAGTGAAGACATTTACTTCGTATAACTTAACAGAAAGACGCAGGAGTTAGATAGAAAACTTAAAACAGGAGACAAAAATGAAGCGTAAACGGAGATCCACGCGCGCGCTGCTCCGTAAAAGAGCAAAACTGAAATCTGCTTGGGAGTTGCTTAGAAAACCTGTCCCGCGGGGTGAGCAGGCACACGGGAAGCGCAAATATGATCGAAAAAAACAGAAGCAAAAGCTGCACCATGAAACGGAGTGGCTTTTGTCTGTTTTGGGGTTTATAGTCCAGCGCAGTTAGTTTAGGATAGAACCCAGACGTCTTTTCTTTTCCAAACACACCGTCGGTATTTACCACACTACATTCTATTCATTAGTCCACATCATTACGGACTTGATCCGGAATCTATATAGCTCGCTTCTCCGAAGCAGGAAACTGGATTCCCGCGGTTGTCCGACCATATCCGAGTGAGAATCATCAAATGAAAAAAAATCAACAATATAGCAACAAACACTTGTTTTTGTCCTAACAGTTCATTACATTCCGAAAGGTGATACGATCCCCCCGCCTACATAACACACAGGATCATCTGGTCTTCCCAGCCAGATAACCACCTACAGTGAAGATGCCTCGACTTGAATTCACAGGCGACGTATTGGCGAGTTTCATGGGATGATGGACAACATAATTGGGGACAAGCGTCACCCTGGATGCAATTGACAAACGTAGATTTTGTTAATTTGAACGAGACTGATATTTGGATTGAGTAAAAACAGCTTAGACAGATATCTGTTACTGGACAGTGATATTATCTATCACTGTCCAGTATTCAATTGAGTTAACTTTTGAGAGGAATGAAATGTATCGCATTATCTTATTGGTAAATGTAATTGCTTTAACTTCGACTCTTTCGACTGCCGAGCCGGGCATAAATTGGATGCAGACTTACGACAGTGGCGCGGATGAAGGATTCTATGACATCTATGCTGTTGCTGGAGGTGGCTATATAATGTGCGGGCATACTACGGATGTTTGGCCCCGTCTCGGTAGCATTTGGCTTGTCAGAATAAACGACGAAGGCGAAATAATTTGGGAACAGACTTATGATGAGGGCAATTCAAATGACGTAGTTCATTCAATCATTGAAACAGATGACGGCAATTTCCTTGTTGGTGGACAGAGAAATGGTCGCGCTACAGCTCTTTTGGTTGATCAAGATGGTGACGAAATCTGGTGGAATGACTACAGAACAGGAAGGTTCCGGGCAGTAATTGAGTTAAAAAGTGGTGAATTTGCATTAACAGGTGGATCAAACGATACGGGCTATCTAATTATGATAAACGGTGATGGAGATGTGCTTTGGGAACGCCAGATTGATTGTGGTGGATCAAGAGGAAGATTTACCTGCCTGCGTGAGACCAACGGAGGCATTGTAACAGCCGGACATTGCCGTACAAATCGACTAATAAATTATCACATTTGGATTGTGAAGGTTGACATGGACGGCGAAACGGTTTGGACGCGTTTTCACTGGAATGATCATTTGAGGATGACAATTGTCGCCGGTTTGGTTTCTTCACCCAATGGTGGGTTTGCGACCGCAGGTATCGGTACTAACAGGGAGGGGGACTTTCGTGATCATTTTTTTCTCCACAAAGTAAATAATCAGGGACAACAGCAATGGGCAAGAGAATATGAACGACAAGGTACCAATTGGGAGTATTGTGAAGCTTTGGTTGATATGGACGCACAGGGTGGATATGCCTTGGTCGGTAGAGGACGCCACCGCGATCAAGATGACAGAAGTTTAACCCGTCATCCATTAATAATAAGAACCAACAATAACGGTCAGGTCCAATGGAGAGCAACTTATTTTGATCGGGATCAGAATCAATTTGGATTAAGGCATCAATATAATGGGTTTAACTCGGTGGTTGTTGGACATGATGGTGGCTTGATAGCTGCCGGATCAATTGACAATATAGGTGATAGTACAGGACAGGACGGCTTTGTGATGAAATTGGAACCTGAACAGCTCGAACCCATTATATTTTACTGGTCACCTGAGGATACCGTGTTTTCAATCTTTTCTACCGACACAACCGAGTTCATAGTCAGAGCCCGTGATCAGCAGGGTGATGAATTTGGCTACACCTGGATCATGGGTGAGGACACACTGGGACATGACAGCACAGTAACGAAGATATGGGAAAATGTTGGTGAATACGTCGTTCAATGTCAGGCTTCGGACGGTGAGAATGTCAGCAGAATAAATTGGCATGTTGAAGTAGCTGATATGTACATAGACAGCTTCCAACCCGACACTCTCAATCCGTCCACCCGCCGCAACAGCACAATAGACTTCTCAGTCACAACTCGAGCCATCGAAGACGACCCGGTTGAATACCAATGGCTGCTGAATGACGAGCAGATCGCAGAAAACGACAGCGTATCCATTCGCTTCGAGCGAGGTCGGGAGCACAGTGTCACAGCGATTGCATCTCAAGGCGTGCTTGCCGACAGCGTGACATGGCAGGTTTTGGTCAACGATTTGATCGTTGACTATATGCCTGAGCAACTTGAACTGTCGGTTGAGGTAGATACAACATTTGAGTTCGAGGTCTTCCCGTTCGATCCGAATGATGACTCGCTGACCTTTCTGTGGACACTCGACGGCGACTCAATCAGCGACAACTCGTGGGTGCTGGTTAACTTTGATACTACTGGAGTGTATGATATAACAGCCTACGTCTCCGACACAACAGAATCCGACTCATTGACATGGACGATAGATGTCACCCCGAACAGTGTCTATTCCGATGACCCACGACACCCCGACACTCCGGTACTATATCCGGCTGTGCCCAATCCGTTTAACTCGACGACGACTGTGAGGTACTATCTGCCGACAGGTTCACAGGTTAGGTTGAGTCTGTTTGATGTTCAGGGGAGATTAGTTGTGAGGTTGGTGAATAGATTCCGGACTGTGGGGGAGCATTTGGTTGTGATTGAAGGTAATGATTTGGTTTCTGGGGTTTATTTTGTTAGGATGGTCGCTGACGATTTTAACAATATAAGGAAGATTGTGCTTATACAATAGAGTATGTCCGATAACACAGTCATTGCGAGAAACGAAGTGACGAAGCAATCTCTAACCTATTGATAATACAACAGATTACTTCACTTCGTTCGCAATGACAGAGCCGTTTTTCACATTATCGGACAGACTCAATAGGGTCTGGATATCGCCAAGTCAGCTACTATTCCACAGCTTTTGCCTTGAAAAACACTGTTGTGATCAGTTCGGTTAAGATGCCGTATATCAGCCCCATTATGATTGTCCAGGCAAAGATCATCGGCTGATCCATTGTCGGGAATGCCATCGGGATACTCGTCAGAAGCCCGATGAACAGACCGTGCAGCCACCATGACAATTGTAATGCGCTGATTCCAATCATAAATCCCATCAGCGTACGACCGAACACGATGGACAGCTTGATGCCGACTGTCAATTGGTTGGTTGGATCCGGACTCGAACTCGCTAATGTCACGCAGATCAAGCCGAAAACAAAACCGCAAACGGTTGCGATTAGTACTCGTTTTGCCGAGAGCATGTCGTCCCTCCTCAGAATGTTTGTTAAAATGTGAACCCCAAAAACAAGTAATATCTGACCGAATCAACGATCAGACCTTATTATATAAAAGGCTATGCTGTATTATCTCGTTGGCAGTTTGGCGTAGCTGTGGAACAGGTAGTCAACCGGATCTACCGGTTTGCCGTCTTTGCGGACTTCATAGTGTAAATGGGGTGCGGTTGATCTTCCTGTGTTTCCAACTTCACCGATCTTCTGACCGCGACCGACCCGACTGCCTTTGGAAACCTGGATTTTTGAAAGATGCCCGAAGGCTGTTTTTATGTCATAGCCGTGATCTATCACAATAAGTTTACCCAGACCGGGTGTCCGCTTGGCGAAAACTACTATTCCATCCGCAGGTGCGCGCACAGGTGTGCCTCGTTCGACACAGAAGTCCATCCCCTTATGATAGGTGCGTCGGTGCGTGAAAGGATCTCGCCTGTATCCAAATTTGGAACTGCAAAATCCTCCTTCAACCGGTCGTATCGAAGGTGTGTGAGCTATAAGATCTTCTTTCTCATTAAATTGGCGTTCTATCTCGATGAAACTGGATACTTGCAGCCTGATCTCACGCTCTATCTTATCAATGTCAAAGATAAGTTTCTGCACGGTTTGATCATTGCGCGGTAAATTCGGCTTGATCGCACCACCGATACCTACTTCACGGGTGTCTTTATCAATCTGGGGCATATCGGCGAGCAGGCGTAACTGATCGTCACTGTCCGCCAGCTTGCCAAGCTGCTCATCAACATCGGAAAGCCGTTCGTTCAGACGAGATATATTACTATGGAGTTCACGATTTTCGGTCATTACTTCAGTCATCGCCTGATGTGTCATTCCTGTGGCGATTAAATGGCTGGATAAGTATATGATGGAACCTGTCAAAACAAGTATGAACATTGAAAGGATGGCAATTCTGAACCTGGAAAACTTGAGGTTGCGTTTCCAGGTTGTACCGTTGGCAGTAAACAAAAGCTGGTAATAGCGTTTCTTAATCATCGCATAACCAGGTTAGAATTTTGACGCTCAATTTTTCTCCTCTTCGACGACCGAAATCGGTGATAGCTCGACAGGTAGTTAAACATAATATTTTCTTCACCTGTTGTCAAGTGATATTTTGCTTTGTGACCACAATCACATCAGAAATCTAACTCCTTGACTTTTTTACCGGCAATGCTTATCATAGTGACAACTTTGTAGTGATTTAATATTTGTAGTCGGGCTTGTCTCAAGCCCGACGTCGTGGTTGAGACAACCACGACTACAGGTACCACTATAAGCTGACACCCCCTAATAAATATAGAGATATGACTGTGAAATATCAAGCTATTCTTTTGATTGCACTACTTGCTGTTCCGCTTATACATGGAGAGCAGGATACGGAAGCTATAACCTTTGCAATGGTCGGTGACATAATGCTCGGAACAGATTATCCCGAGCCGAATCTACCACCTGAAGACGGCAGCTATCTATTGGAGGAAGCGGGCAAATATCTGAGAGAGGCAGACGTAGCGATAGGCAATCTGGAAGGGACGATCACTTCGGAACAGGAATGCGCTAAGGTTGTAAATGAAGGTTTTGTGTATGCGTTCCGAACACCCCCATATCTATCAGGTCTTCTCGGAAAAGCAGGATTCGACGTGCTCAACACTGCGAACAATCATTCGCGTGATTTCGGACTCTCCGGCACTGAAGAAACTGAAATGATACTGGCATCACTTGGAATCCAACCGACCGGACGCAGAGGTACAGCAGCCATATTGGAAGTCAGGAAGACTACAATTGCAGTCATAGGATTCTCACCCTATGAGGCGGATAATTCGTTATTGGAGATTGATAAGGCGGTTGCATTTGTTGATTCTATTGATGAAGTTGTTGATATTATCGTGGTAACATTTCACGGAGGTGCTGAAGGTGCAAGTAACATCCATCTCAGTGATAGTGCTGAGACTTACCTCGGTGAGGATAGGGGTGATTTGCGTCAGTTTGCGCATTCCGTTGTAGATGCCGGGGCGGACATAGTGTTTGGGCACGGACCTCATGTCCCGCGCGCTATGGAAGTGTACAGTAACCGGATAATCGCTTATAGTCTCGGTAACTTCTGCACCTGGAAGGGTCTTAAGGTTAGTGGTGTGAATGGATTGGCTCCGCTGCTATGGGTGGAAGTCTCCGAGTCGGGGGAGCTTGTGGATCTGCAGGTAATCTCGTTTGAGCAGCAGACACAGCATTATCCACTGTTGGATTCGCTGGATCGAGCGGGTAAGTTGATGTTGGAGCTGTCCAGGACGGATATCGGAGCACTGCATCCGATGATAGAAAAGGCTATTCACAACAAATGAAACGGATTAAGCAGATTGATGCTCCGCTGTCAGGTCGCCGTACCTGACAGTGATCTAATTGTTATTGTGTAAGTTGCTGCCAGCCACGGCGGGCTGACGGCGAGTACTCTGCAGGAAATAAGGACGTGAAATACTTCATAGATATAAAAGGCAAACAGTTAGAGGTTGACCTGCCTACTGACGACAGTGGAACGGTCATAGTGGATCAGGAGCCGTTGTCGGTTGATGTCAAGGATGTCGGCGACAAGGGAGTTCTGTCATGTATGGTTGGTGGAGTGCCGTATCTGATGAATTTGGAACGGACGGATGACGGTTATCGCGTTCATGTGAACGGTGTGGATGTCAAGGTTGGAGTTGCCGACGAACGGGCGATGTCTATCCGCAAACTGATCGGTAAGCGCAATTCCAAGCGCGATTCAGCCGGAGACATCAAAGCTCCCATGCCGGGACTGGTGGTAAAGCTGCTGGTCAGTGAGGGTGACGTTGTGACCAAAGGTCAGGGTATTATTGTCGTCGAAGCGATGAAGATGGAAAACGAGATCGCTGCTCCGATTGACGGCACGGTCAAAGCGATCAAAGTCGAAGCAGGACAGGCTATTAATAAGAATGAACTGATGATTGTGATTAAGGGGAATGGGGAGTGATAGCTACTTCGGTTTGAAGTGTTGGGTGAGGATTTCTGCTATTTGGGGAATGTCGTAGTTACCTTTTGCGATGGATAGAGCGAGGTCAATGATGACCTCTTTGGTGAAGGAACTTTGTTTCACAAGATTATTTTGACGTAGGAATTTGATTGTTGCAGCGATACCGGTTCGTTTGTTCCCGTCAGCAAACACATGATCCTTAATGATGTAGAACGCATAACACGCTGTTTTTTCATAGATATTTGGGTATCTTTCAACACCGAATAGAATTAAACTTGGGGCTTCAACCAAAAACTCAAACGAAGTGGGATTGGCTATATTGTTACCCATTGAAGTATAATGACCGCCGTGTTCAGCGATCATTCTCCAGTTAATCTCGATGATGCCCTGTCGAGACAGATATCTGATCATAGCTTAGCTAATTCAGCCCAGGCATCTTCATGTTCTTCCATGATCTCGTCAAGCAGATCACGTTTCTCGTCGGCAGAGCCTTTCTCATTACTGCCTTTGGCTTGAGGCTTGATGCTGTCTAACTTGTCGTGCGGCGCATCACTGTCGATAGGATGATCTGTATTCTGTTCACGTTGTTTCATCGTATAGAACCTTAAATATCAGTTAACCTGTCAGTAAGTTAGTGAAATTGTGTTTAGAAATCAAGAAATATAAACAATGAATAACCCCGAATCCCCCGGCTCCCCACCATACACTCGCGGTATCTACCCCGAGATGTATAAACAACGGCTGTGGACGATGCGGCAGTATGCCGGATATGCCACAGCTGCTGAGTCGAACGAACGGTATCGCTTAATGCTTCAGCAGGGGCAGACCGGGCTGTCTGTAGCGTTTGATCTGCCTACGCAGATTGGTTATGACTCGGATCACCCAATTGCATCAGGAGAAGTCGGTAAAGTCGGTGTGGCGATTGATTCGCTGGCAGATATGGAGACACTGTTCGATGGTATTCCACTCGATAAGGTGTCAACGTCTATGACCATCAACTCGACCGCTGCGATACTTCTCGCGCTATACATTGCTGTCGGTAAGAAACAGGGGGTGTCTCCTGACAAGCTTCGAGGTACAGTGCAGAACGACATTCTCAAGGAGTATATTGCTCGCAAGACGTTCATCTATCCACCAAAACCATCAATGCGGCTAATCGTTGATCTGATGCGTTATTGCCGTGATAACGTACCGAAGTGGAATACAATCTCCATCTCAGGCTATCACATCCGCGAGGCTGGCTCGACCGCTGTTCAGGAGATTGCATTTACCCTTGCTAACGGCATGGCTTATGTCCGTGCGGCGAGTGAAGCCGGGCTGGACGTGGATGAGTTTGCTCCGAGGCTGTCGTTTTTCTTTAACTCGCACATTAACTTGTTTGAGGAAGCTGCCAAGTTCCGTGCTGCTCGGAGGTTGTGGAGTAATATCATGCGCGACCGTTTCAAAGCGAAGAATCCACGCAGTTGGATGCTGCGGTTCCACACTCAGACCGCCGGATCGTCACTGACCGCTCAACAACCTGATGTCAATGTAGTTCGTACAACCCTTGAGGCACTCGCAGCGGTGTTGGGCGGAACGCAGTCGCTGCATACCAACTCACGTGATGAAGCGTTAGGGCTTCCGACGGAAGAGACGGCGACACTAGCTCTGAGGACTCAACAGGTGATCGGCTTTGAATCGGGAGTAGTGGACGAACCTGATCCACTCGGTGGGAGCTACTACGTCGAGAAACTGACCGACGACCTCGAACGGCAGGCAATGGAGGAAATTGAGAAGATCGAGGCGATGGGCGGGTCAGTTGCTGCAGTTGAGGATGATTATTTTCAAAATGCAATAGCACGTGAAGCGTACCGCTATCAGCTTGACATTGATGAGGAGAAACGAACTGTTATCGGTGTCAATAAATTTGCTGAGAGTGACGAGGTTATGCCGGAGATTTTGAAGATTGCACCGGAGATTGAGCAGGATCAGGTCACACGGCTGCAGGCTGTCAGACAGAAACGTGACAATAATCAGGTCACCGACTGCCTGAACGAGTTAGCACAAGCAGCTCAAGACGAGTCAGTTCCAATGATGGAGAAGATTATTGCTGCTGTCGAGTCTTATGCGACCATCGGTGAGATTTCTGATAGTTTGCGAAATGTTTGGGGGGAGTACCGTGGACGGGAGTAGCAAGGAACGATACATCTGAAATTTACAATAAGACATATTAACAAAAAACTTCATTCCGCATGACCATCTTCCTCCCCATAGCAGGTATCAGCGTCAACATCTTCCTTTTGATCGGAATAGGTGGAGTGGTCGGATTCCTCTCCGGGCTGTTTGGGGTCGGGGGAGGGTTCCTGCTGACACCGCTCATGATGATGATCGGCATTCCACCGGCGGTAGCCGCTGCCAGTGATTCCAATCAGATCGTGGCTGCCGCTGCATCGGGTGCTGCTGCTCACTGGAGGATGGGGAACGTCAACATCCGCATGGGGCTGATTATACTGGCTGGAGGATTGGTCGGGAGTACTGTTGGCGTTCAGGCGGTGAAAGTGTTGCGAGAATTGGGTAACTTTGACTTCGTGATCCGGGTGGCGTATGTCGTGCTTCTGGGAAGCGTCGGGACGTTCATGCTGATCGAGAGCATCCGCACGATGCGAAAGTCAAGAGCTGCCGTACCCGGATCATCAGAGCCTCCTGAGATACCTCCGCACGGTGCTGAGACACGCTTCAGCAAGTGGCCCCTTCAGGTCAACTTTCCTAAAATGCACATGCGGACATCGGCACTATTCCCGTTTATCGTCGGTATAGCGGTTGGATTTCTGGCTGCCATCATGGGAGTCGGTGGTGGTGTGATTATGATTCCGGTGATGATATACGTTATCGGGATGCCGACCGTTATGGCTATCGGTACAGATCTGTTTCAGATCGTCCTGACAACAGCAAACGTCACAATCCAGCAGGCGGTCGCAAACCGAACTGTGGATGTGATGCTTGCGGTATTGCTGTTCAGTGGATCGGTAGTGGGCGCTCAGATAGGTGCACGAGTCAGCAAGAATATACGTGGTGAAAAGCTCCGGGTCTATCTGTCAATCATCATCCTCGTGGTGATGGTCAAGATACTTTTTGACTTGCTGGCAGTGCCGGACAATGTAATTGCTCTCGTTCCGGCAATAGGAGGGCATTGACTATGCAACTCGCTATGATACTTATGTCGTTTCTTCTAATGGGTGAAATTGATTCAACAAGCAGCTTACTCTGTCCTGTCGGAGCTGATCCGGAAATTATTGACCTTAACCTGTCTTATTCCGGAGCTGAATTGCTTGTATTTGGTTATCTGCCGGACACTGCTGATGATATCACCCTCATCCTGGAATCGGAACACGCTGTTCCGTTTGACGTAGTGCGTAAGGAGTCTGTCGGACCGATATGGTTGGCACGTAAAAAATTCAGAGTTAACGGTTTGCCGAATCTGTTTCAGGTTGCGTATAGTAACAGTGAGAATGTATCACTAAATAACCTGATTGCTCCGTTAATGCAATACGAACAGCTATCAGGTAAATCAACTGACGATGACAAAAGTGTGCTCTTCGCTGGAGTATTACAGCTAAAATCGGAACAAGGCCTGTACCAAACAGGCTCACTGAATCTGAGGGACAATCGGCTGTTTTCATATTCGTTCAAACTGCCCGATGCGATCAAACCCGACAGATATAGAATCAGAGCACATGCATTTGCCGATACTCTAATAATCGGTCAAGGCAGTACGTTTATAGACATCAGGAAAACCGGACTGGTAGCTTGGTTGAGTGACATGGCAACGGAGAGATCTCTGCTGTACGGCTCGTTGTCTGTGCTGCTGGCATTTATTACGGGACTAACAGTTAGCGCTGTCTTTGGCAGAAACAGCGGACACTAATCAACATGCGTTGTCAGCCCGCCGTGGCTGACAATGAACACTGCTATAGAAGTTGCTGTCAGGTCGCCGCACCTGACAGGTTGTGTAGTCGGGCTTGTCTCAAGCCCGACATCGTGGTTGAGACAACCACGATTACAATGGTGTCAACTACGGCGAGTTGACACCTGAATATTTGCTAAAGCACCGTCAATTCGGGTAATTGGCGGTTTAATTTTATGGAGGTGTTTTGAATAGAAAACTAATCTACATATTCCCTGGGCAGGCATCGCAATATGTCGGCATGGGCAAGGACTTATACGACAACAGTCCGGCTGCAAAAGCAGTCATGGACAGAATTGCACAGATGGATGGTCTGGGTCATATTCCTGACATCTGCTTTAACTGTCCGATTGAACTGCTGACCCGCACCGACAACGTGCAACCTTCGATTACTACCGTATCACTTATGGCGACGGCTGCGATAAAGGAAGCCTTTGCTGATAGTGCTGATTTGGCTGCACCTTCAGCTTGTGCCGGGCACAGCCTCGGTGAGTATGCTGCTCATGCAGCTGCAGGTAATCTGTCAGAAGAGCAGGTGATGCAGTTGGTGAGATGGCGCGGGTTCTGGATGAACGAAGCATCACAGCCACCGAATCAATCGGGGGCAATGGCTGCTGTAATGGGACTGCCGCTGCACAAACTTGAGGAAATCATTCGGGAGATAGGCAGCGATAAGATTGCCGTCGCAAACATCAACAGCCGGATTCAGGTCATACTATCAGGAACGAAGGATGCAATTGAGAAAGCCGTTGAGAGTGCAAAGATTGCAGGCGCAAAGAAATGTGTACCGCTGAATGTTTCAGGAGCATGGCACTCGCCTCTGATGAAAACTGCACAGCATAAGATGTCAGAACTGATCAGCCGGATGATAACTCCTGAGAATATAAATTTTACGATGGATGTTCCGCTGGTGGCTAACGCAACTGGCACAGTTGTTGCAAGTAACAACTTGATGGCTTCTACTCTCATAGAACAAATCACCTCTCCCGTCAAGTGGGAGTCGTGTGTGACAGAGTTGCTTCATGTAGCAGGATTTCCCAACCTGCCGTCCCAACTTACAGATGAAGAACGCGATGAACTCCCCTCCTTGCCGCTGTTTGTGGAGATCGGACCCGGTAAGGTGTTAAAGGGTTTGCTGAGAGGGATTGACAAAAAACTGACCGTCACCAATGTCGAACAGATGAGTGATCTTAAAAATCTGAAAGAACTGCTAGCTTGATGCCTACCATCCTTGCAACCGAATGACTACAATTATGCACATTTTTTGCCCGATGTTGCGAACAGAATTCACACTATGCACCATGACCGGTCAGGAAAACAAAGCATTGAACATGTTCTTGAGAAGATTGAGTTATGAGACAAAATTTGCAAATATAAGCAGTTCAATATCGTAAAGTTTATGATCCCACAGCTTTTAATAATTGACAAATTAGAGTAAAATAGTTATATTATATAGATTTGGTTAAGTGTATTCCGGTATCCATAGCAACACAACTTCGGAGATTTTCATGCTAAAAGGCGCAACATTCTTACTTACTCTGCTACTCATCTCGGCGCAAACCGTCACGGCACAAGTTGACATGACCTCTGCCGGTGACAGAGTGTCCATCGTCTCTTCATCGGACGCGGCAATCACCCTCAGCTTTGAGCTTGAAGGACTTGAACAGGTTGAAGCCGGTGAAGACCAGCCTGATCAAAGCTATCGGCTCATACCGGGTGAAGGTGCCACATATATTTATGGCAAACCGCAACTGCCTGCCGTCACACGAATGGTGGTTGTTCCGCATGATGCCGGGCTGGAACTAATTGTGCGCAATGACGAGCCTCGTTTTGTCTCCGCCGAGAATGGTCCCGCTCTATGTCTCGACGAAGAGCTGAATCAGGAGCAGGATATTCGCTGGAATCGAATGGGAGGAATCTTCCCGCACACTGTTGCCGAGATGAGTGAGCCGATTGTGATTCGTGGTGTACGTCTTGTCAACATTACTACATACCCGATCAGATACAATTATGCCGAGAACGGATACCTCCACTATGAGAACATCGAGACCGAAATACGCTTCACCGATGATGAGCCGGTTAATCCGGCTACACATCCGATCCGCAGAAACCGCAGTCAATACTTCCTGAAGTTCATTGAAGGAATGGCAATTAACGCGGATCAGGTCGGACGCGATGATCCTCGTGACGAAGAACCGCCTTATGTCGCCCATTACTGCATCGTTACCAATGAAAACAATTTGAACTTTGATTCATTCGGCGAGTTCATTGAATGGCGGAGACGCGCCGGTTATAAAGTGGACGTTATCAGCATACCGAATAACCGGGCAGGAGACAATTATGCAGACGACATTAAAGAACGGATCCAAGACCTGTACGATTCCTATCTTGATGATGGTGAAGACCCGTTCGATCTGCTGATGCTGGCTGGAGACCGCAGTACTTACAATAATTGTGGAAGTGGTGGAGTTGGAGCGCCCCTCGGTGCACCCCGCGGGAATAATATATGGTCAAATGGAATTCCTCATCATTACGACTGGTTCCACGGTCTGCTTGAAGGAGATGACCTGTTTGCTGATGTTGGTGTCAGCCGCTGGGCGGCGGGAAATCGCAATATGCACGACTTGTGGTGGGGACGTACCAAAGCCTACGAAGTTGAACCGAATATGGATGACGATGAGTGGTTTACGAAAGGAGCTGTATATGCACAGCGATGGGCTGGGAATTACCACAACAGCCTCGCCACTAATGTCCGTTGGGGTAAGTCTGTCCTTGAAGCGAAGGGATTTCAAGACATTCGCCTCATTGAAGACATGGTGAACGCTAACGTGAACCAAATAGGAGCATTCCTTGTCGAGCAATTCGATGAAGGTGTCAATGTTATGCTTGGACGTGCGGAAAACTACTACTTCCGTAGCGGTTTTACAAGTAGAGGCGTTGACCGTGATCAGGAGATCGGTGTATTCCCAATTGATCTGAACATCGCCGGTCATCACGAATGGACCACATGGTGGATGCTGCGAGATGGGACAGGCAACAATCTGAATGGACCTGTGATTGCAACCACCGGTCATGGAGGTCAGGTTACGCTGGCATATAATATCTGCTGGGTTGAGGAGGTCAACGGCTTTATGCTACGCGATCTTCCTCTGGGGTGGGCGCGTGTGCAGTCTTTGACAGCTCCCGAGCTGTACATTCCCGGCTGGAGAACCAGATTTCGGGGACGCTGGAATCAAGACAATGCCTGCTTCACCGATGTTGACTACTATGGCGATCCGGGCATTCAATACTGGCAGGGAGTTCCGCAGATGGTTAATGCAGACTTTCCTGATGAGATAACTCCTGATACACGCATGATCGAAGTCTATGTGTTTGACGCCGATGAGGAAACAGATGTAGCGGGAGCCACTGTCACTCTGTATGCTCCGGGTGACATACCCGATTTCGATGACGATGATTACCCCGACTATGATGACATGCAGATGTGGACAACCACAAGTGATTCCGACGGTATAGCGCTGTTTGTCTTTGATGACGGAGTCGAGTTTGACCCGGACACACAAGTACAGTTAACCGTGACCGGGCGTAACATCCGACCTCTCCTTGAAGAGATAGACATAGATTCGCCCCTGAATGATATAGTCATCGAAGTCGCAGAATATACTCTGACCGAAGTTGAGGGTAATGAAGACGACGACATGAATCCGGGTGAGCTTTTTGAGCTGGATCTGACCGCTGTAAACCTGTCCCGTCGAAATGAAGCTCTTGAAGTCACCGCTCGTGTCAGAAGTGACTCCCCATACATTGAGATTCAGGAGCATGATGACCTCGAATTTGGTGATATAGATTCAGAGGAAACTTCTGACGATGCCGACCCGATCAGATTCAGACTGTCCGAAGACTGTCCTGACGGTGCGAGTCGTCCGATTACCAGACCGACTGTAATAGTTGATTTTGCCAGTGGAGAAGATGTGTGGCAGACTGCGGTTAAGCTTACCCCTATCGCGCCGCACTTCATCATTGAGACGATAGTCGGCGGCAGCATGATACCGACAGACGAAAATGAAGTGGAACTCGATATTGATATCAGGAATGCCGGAGGCATGGATGCGACCGGAGTTACTGCCGAGCTGTATTCGCTCGGACTGGGCATCGTTGTACTTGCCAACCGTGCGGACTATGATGACATTGATGCAGGCAATCACAGGCGCATTGTCGGAGATGAGTTCAATGTCAGTGGGAATCAACTCGCAATCCCTGGTTCCACAACCGAAATGATGATTGTTTTTAGCTCGAACGATGACTTTACAGATACTACATTCTTCCAGTTGGTTGTCGGTGAACCGGAACGGAACAAACCGCAGGGTCCCGACGGTTACGGCTACATCTGCTTTGATGATACGGACACAGATTGGGAAATTGCTCCCGAATATGAGTGGATTGAAATCAGCCGTGATGTTCGGGATCGCGACTTTAACGGCACCAGATGTGATTTCGATGGGAATTCACCGTCAAACATCGGTGAGACTCAGGTGATTAATCTGCCGTTTGAATTTCAGTTCTACGGTCAGATATATGAAGAGTTGACAATTGCCACCAACGGATTTGTCTCTGTCGGAGATCAGGAATATGTGACCAATTTCCAGAACTGGCCCCTCGACCGCGCGGTCGGTGGACTCGGCATGATTGCACCGTTCTGGGATAACCTGAGACTATCGGGGGATGCCGATGTTTACTACTACTATGACAACAATGAAGAGGGAATCAGCAAGTTTATCATTGAGTGGTATCAGTTAAGAGCCCGCACCGGTGGGAACAGCGATCTGAATTTTGAAGTAATCATTTACGATATGCCGACGGAATCGGGTGATCACACCATTCAATTCCAATACAAGGATATCGAGGATCGCTCAAGCGGTGATTGGACGAATACCGTTCCGCGTGCATCTGTCGGCATATCCAGTCCGGAAGGGACTACGGGGATAAATTACGTGTACAATAATGACTATCCCGTCACATCGGCTGAACTCGAAGATCACCGCGCCATCCTGTTCGCCACATCTCCAAAGTACCGCTCCGGCGTTCTTCACGGATGGGTGTACGATGAAAGGACAGAAGAGCCGATTGAGGATGTGTTGGTTGTGACCGAGTACGGTCAGGCTGCCCGCACGGACAATGAAGGTTACTACATTATCAATAACGCCTTAGCGGATGTGGTTTTCTATGTCACAGCAATGAAATTCGGCTACAACGACTCCACCGAACTTGACAACAACATAGCGGAAGATGATACTCTTGTGATGAACTTTGACCTGCTCCATCCTGAGTTCCGCACATCGGAAGAAAGACTGCATGCATTTCTTGAACCCGATTTTGAAACTGAATTGTCCTTTGATCTCACCAACAGAGGTAACGGACCTGTTGACTGGAGACTGCGCAAACGGTTGCCGGGAAATGCTGACGTTGATCCCTGGGAGCACAGGGAGTCATTTTTCGTTGGCGATACGGTTGATAATCCACGGGTGAAAGGAGTTGTCTGGACGGGTGAAAACTTTATCTGTACCGGAGGAGGTGGGAGCGCTCGTGATGACAACTTCATATTTGTCCTCAATTCAGTCGGCAATCTGATTGATCAATTCCCCCAATTTGGCGATTCACGCTACGGCATGGGGGATCTCGCCTGGGACGGTGGATCACTGTGGGGTGGCGAAGACGAGACTATCTTTAGCTTTACTGCCGAAGGTGATTTAAATTCCTCATTTGAGGGTCCGTTTAACCCTAATCAGGCGATAGCTTGGGACCCCGATAGACAGCTATTATGGATCTCTGCAAAAACTTCCCAATACATTGCCGGGTATAATCGTGAAGGTCGCGAAGTAGCTCAATTGCCGCGTTTTTCATTCACGGTTTATGGGTTGAGCTATTTCCCTGACGACCCGGACGGTTATCCGCTGTATGTTCATCACAACTATCATGTTCGGGACGTACCGGATCGCACTCTCGTACACAAAATTAATCCCGATACCGAAGATACTCTTTTCGTAGCGGAACTTAGTCACGAACTTGGCGGGAAACCTGAAGGCGCATTCATAACCAATCAATACGACGTTTACAGCTGGGTGTTCATCGCCATTTCAAATTCGAGCGACCATGGTGACCGGATAGACCTGTGGCAGATAGACTCTCGCCGCGACTGGTACAAGATGTTTAATGCCGACGATCCGGTGGACGACCGTGATGAACTGTTCTCCGGCAGAATGGAGGCGGGTGAGACTCACGAATACTCCTTACTTCTGAATTCTGCCGAACTCCCGCGCGTTCTGTTCGAGGGTCAGCTTCTCTTCAGTCATAATGCCATGCAAGCCACTGATACGATGCGGGTCTTTCTCGATGTCATCGGGAACATACCGCCGCTGCCGTTCGGGCTTCTGACTCCTGCTGACAGTTCAATGTTAAACGGCAATCTTGAGCCGGAAGTGTTGTTTAGTTGGGAAGAATCAATTGATCCAAATTGGGGCGATCAGGTGGTGTATCAGCTTTGGATTCAGTCCGATGCGGATTCAACGCTTGCCGGTACGGTTGACAGCACCTCAATCTCGGTTGACATCGAAAGTCTTCGGCTTGAGCTGCTGCCTGAGCTTGAATGGTGGGTGGTCGCAAACTCCGATCCTGATCTGGTGCCCAGCGAGCAAAGGTTCACATTCAACTATATCCCGGACGATGTTTCCAACAGCAGCGTTGTTCCCGTTCAATTCGGATTGGAGTCAGTCTATCCGAGTCCGTTCAACAGCAGCACTTCGATAAGCTATGGAATGGACAGGGTGGAAGGTGTAACACTTCGGGTTTACGACCTTGCAGGTAGAGAAGTCATAAAATTGGTGGATAGAGTTGCCAATGTCGGTCATCACAGAGTGATCTGGGACGCATCGCTGCTCTCGTCCGGAGTGTATATTTTAAGGTTAGAGTCAGCAGGTCGTACAAACAGTGCGAAAATCGCACTGATCAAATAACTTTCGGTTCAGAGTACACGCTTCAGCGTGTCTTCCTCGCACTGACCAGGCTGAAGCCTGAACTCTGAACTCACATTACAATAGAATTAACAGTTTTCACACGTGCACAATTTAGGAGAAGGCAATATGCGCCGACTTTTTATCTCACTTTTGATGTTCTCAATTGCATGTACCGCTTTCGGTGCTGCGAGTCGGTCTTTATTAAGTACCTCTGCTCATGATAGAGGCGATGTCACCGTAGAGCAGAACGGCTGGGGGCTTCAGATAAATTACACTCTTCCATCATCATTAGATGGTAATAGCCTCGGTTCTGAATACTCAAACGAGGGAATATATTACACTGCATCCGGTCAGAAGTTGCCGTCCGTTACGCGATGGGTGGTCGTTTCTCCGACAGACAGGGTGACAACATCTGTCAACCGTCAGCAAGGTAGATGGATTGATCCGACCTCTACGAGTGAGATGATAGATCTCAACGGTCAAATTGAACTGGAACCGCCGCACGCTGCTGTTATCGGCTCTCCGCAGATCATGCGTGGGGTGAGGATGGTTCCAGTGACAATTTATCCTCTGCAGGTTGATCCCGAAACCGGTCAGATTTTTGCGAACAGCGAGCTTGAGGTGAATTTGGAATATGGTGACGGAGACGGTCAAAACCGCGTCACCCGCCAAATTCCGATTACAACGCATTTTGCCAATATCCTTGAAGCGGTGACACTCAACCCTCCAAGAGAAAGATTTCCGCGGCGGGATGAGCCTACTTCGTACCTCAGCAAAATGCTGGTGTTGAAACACGAAAATCTTGAAAATAGAGGTGCTCTTGAAGCAATAGATGACTTTATTACATGGAAGAAACGGCTTGGTTTCAATGTTGAGCTTGAGACAATTAATCACAGAAGTGATGACCCGGAAGATATTAAAGAAGAGATTCAGGCTGCATTTAACGCTGATCCTCCTGTTGAGTACGTTGTCATTATCGGTGACTTTGCGGTTGAAGATGATGACGAATTTTATTTTACCGCAGATTCGGTTGAAATCTTAGACCTTGAAGGAGAACCCGAGCTGGGTTACAAAGTCCCGAGCGACAACTATTTTGTCACATTTGACGGAGCGGATGACAGAATCCCGGATATCGCTTTGGGAAGAATTCTTGCGACCAATTCCGCTGAACTCGTCGGTGCGATCCGGCGTTCTATCGCTTATGAAAAAGAGCCTTTTGTGGAAGAGACAGATTGGTTTACGCATGGACTGCTGACTTCTGAAGAGTTCATGGATGCGGTCCGTGATGAAGATGGAAATATTGAAGTACCCGCCAGACCATTTCCGGCTTCTAAGGATTTATTGCGATGGGAGGAGAATCGGCTGTTTGATATGAATTATGATGATGTGGACATTGTGTGGGGAATCGAAAGTAAACAGGAGCTGGTTGAAGCAATTCAGCCTATACTTGAGGAAGGTGTTTCCATCGCATCCGCTGACGGATGGCTGATCGGCTCATATATTAATCCGGACACATTAGAAGATTTAGATCATGCCGATACAGGTAGAATGAATCCGTTCTGCCTCGGTATTATATCCTGGTACGGCTATGGAATTCTGGATAATTTCTATAAAAACGTGTCAGGAGATGACCTGAAAGGTCCGGTGGCTGTCTTAGGTTGGTACGATCAGAGTGAAGGTTATTCAGAGTGGATCAGACCGGTTCTGGGAACATCAGTTGCTGCGATGACCTATAACAATATCTACCGCCCGGGGCACCTGTGGATGCTCTCTCAGGCGGAGACCGCAGCACACTGGGAAGCCAGGGTTTACGAAGATGTAGCTCATCAGGAGACTGTATTCCAACGGATGCAGGTACATGTTGCGGGCACGCGGGTTCTCGGCGATCCATCGGTTGACGTCTTTACCGGAGTGCCGATAGAGCTATCGGTAGAACATCCCGAATCATACAGCGTAGGCGAAAATCATCTGACATTCAATGTCACAGATGGTGACGATGAACCCGTCAGCGGGGTGACGGTCGTACTCGGCTATATCCAGCGAAACGGGACAGTCACGGATCCGAAATATATCGGATTCACTGACGACGAAGGAGTCGCAACCTTCTCTATGTCTGATATGGAAAATGGGATGCCGGACGGCTTGGCTGAAGGAGAGCTGCAGATAACCGCTTACAGTCACAATAGCATCCCCTACATGCAGGATGTTCCTATTGAAGAGCCGGACGGCGGCAGTCTCGCCGTTACCTCATTCATAATCAGCAACGATAATATGCTGGCAATCGGTGATTCAGTCCGTTTTCGCATTACGGTCGAAAATTTCGGGAATGATGATGTAGCTGAAGTGTATGCGCGGTTCAGTCCTGACCACGATTCGGTTACGATCAATCTGAATGAGGTCTTAATCGGCGACATTGATGCTGGAGATGATGTGAACTCACCTGAAAATCTGATGATAGAACTCGGTCAGAATATCCCCGGCGGCACACCTGTCAACATCCTCTGCACTCTGCAGGCAGGTAATCAGACATGGGAGAGTATGCTGGAGATATTTACCTCCGGACCGAATATGTTCACACACTCCGGTATGATAGAGGTGGATTCCAACTTTGTCCCCGGTAGCGAGAACTCTTCAATATTCACACCGACACTGCGTAATGCAGGAGATGTTGATGTCGAGCGGATCACGGCTGAGTTGATCAGTCTGGACGAGCGGGTTGAGGTCACTCAATCCCTGCGAAGCTATCGTCCGTTGAACCGCGGTGAATCCGCAGAACCGAATCAACCGTATCGGGTGCGCATTGCTGAAGACTTCCTCCCCGGTGAGGTAATGTTTGAGATGCACCTGTCATCCGAAGACGGATTTGATCAGGTTCTTGAGATCTCCAAGCATGTGTTCAGCGAAGATGCAGGGCTGCCGTTTGAGCCGGATGAATACGGGTATATCTGCTTCGACAGCGGTGATGAAGGCTGGAATGTCGCACCTACATACCGCTGGCGGGAATTAAATCCTCAGATAGAAGAGGGGTTTGAGTTTGCCGGAACCAAATTGGATACCGACACTCTGCCGCCTACTGATCTTTGGGATTTTACTGAGGTTATTGAACTCCCGTTCCCGTTCACTTACTACGGTGAGGAGTTTGATTCGCTGGTGGTATCTTACAACGGCTGGATCAGTTTCGGAACTGATGGCAGAGAATATTACTCATCGGAAAACCGTTCGATTCCCGGGTACGGTGCGCCGGATGCGCAGATTTGTGCACTGTGGCAGGATCTGCTCAATCCTCAATACCGCTACCGGGGTGTTTATTCTCATTATGTGGAAGAGGAAGGGATTTTCATCATTGAGTGGAGCAATGTTGTCTTGCAGACTTCAGGTGACCCCAGAGACAACGTTGACTTCAATTTCGAGATAATCCTGTACGATCCTGAAATCTACTCTACGCCGACAGATGACGGTGAGATAGTAATTCAGTACAAGGACTTTCAAAGCCTGCCCGGACAACGTCCCGGACCCATGCCACAATATCCGACTATCGGTCTGAGAAACCTCGACGGCTCAGGTGGAGTTCAGTATGCCTTCTGGAACGAATATCCCGCGCGTGCTCTTCCCATTGAGAATGAATTCGCCATCAAATTCACCACCGCTGAACAGTACGAATTCGGCTCACTGACAGGTCGAGTGGTCAGGCTTGAAGACGTGGGACAAGGAGTAGCAGGTGCTGTCCTGACCGCACCGCTGTTTGCCATGCCGGATACGACCGATGAAAACGGGAATTTCAGCATTGAGAATCTCATGGCAGGTGACTATGAAATGGTTATTACTGCTGAAGGCTTCAACACCACGGTGGTTAACTTTGCCGTCGCAGCGGATGAAGTTACCGAGCTGGAACCGATAGCGATAACTCACCCGGAGTTGGCTCTGGAGTTTAGCACGGATGTCCCATTTGACTCGCTAAGCTTGCAGCCGGATAATCAGTTAAATGCGATCATGGAGATACAAAACTCCGGCAACGGTCCTCTCGATTTCGAGGTTCAGATAGTCAACCACGACGGTTCCGACCCAACTTACGACCATCTCCGCAGCTACAGTCTGTCCGCTCAGCTTGATCTGAATCGTGTGCGTGGAGTGGTGTATGTTGAGCCCAATTATTGGGTGTGGAACAGAGAAGAGATGGTCTCCATAAACAGTGACGGACAGATCGTAAGCCGATTCGCTGCACCGGAGATTGACGGTGACAGGTCAGCCATATACGGGTTGGCTTGGGACGGAGAGCAGTTCTGGGGCTCGACAATCAATGACATGGATCAGGGACGAATCATCAGATTTGACATGGATGGCAACGTTTCAGCGACCCTCAACACACCTTTTGAGGCTGAACATCAACCGACTGTCGCATTCAGCCCCGAAAGAAACAGCCTCTATACCGGTGACGAAGCGAACAACATCTACGAGATGGACATAGAGGGCAACGTGCTCAATGTGCTTGAATTCAACATCCCGGGACGACCGAACGGTCTGAGCGGAATAGGATGGAATCCCTACGATGCAAAGGACATGAATCTGTATCTGCTCGACAGGTCTCATGCTCAGGAAGGTGGCGATACAGCTCGTGTGAGGCTGATTCACATGGATCCTGAGAGCGGTATGTGGGAGGTGCTGAAAGAAGAATTAGCGCGGGCTCAAGTTAACAATGTTGATGCTGAACAAGCTTACTTCGGTCTAACGGTTAAATATGATCCAGACGATCAGGTTGGATCAGTTGCCTTGATTGATGAAAGTTGGGGTGGTGGTCGTGTATTTGTTCTGAGAACCTATGAAGTTGGTCCAAACATCTCCTTCCTTGGCGGCAACATTCAGGATCGCATCGGCTCGGTTGAACCGGAGCAGATGGCAGCTATCGAACTGCCGTTTGATGTGACCGGCTGGGAAGATGGAGAGCATCAATTCGGACTGCAGATCTCACACAACTCCGCAGGTGGCGAGACTTTCATTCCGGTGACGCTGCTGATTTCAGGCGGGTCTGACATCGGAGACACTGATGCGAAACTACCGTTGACATTTGACCTGACGGCAATTTACCCCAATCCGTTCAATGCGGCGACGCGGATACAGTTTGGCGTGGATGTTTCTGTGCAGACCGAGCTGACAGTCTTTGATCTGTCAGGACGGCAGGTGGCGACACTGTACTACGGCGTGCCTGAAGTCGGTCTCCATCAGGTAAGCTGGAACGCTGTTGACATTCCATCGGGCATCTATCTTGTCAGGCTGCAATCTGAGAACAGATTCAGAACAGCCAAAGTAGCTGTGGTTAAGTGAGTTCAGAGTTCAGGCTTTAGCCTGTGTAAGAGTTCAGAGTTCAGGCTTCAGCCTGTCCCTGTTATCCGCTGTCAGGTCGCCGTACCTGACAGCCCAGTTTCACATTTGAGTTCAGAGTTCAGGCTTTAGCCTGTTCACGACAACGGGTAATGGCTCCAATTATATGGGAGCGTTACCCGTTTTTTATTTGCCTACTCTTCGACCCCATAGCGGAAGAAGTACAGCAGGATAAATATGGACATAAGGAGTAGCACACTGCTCCATAGATGAACACTCTTCAACAGAGCATGATTCATCGCCATCATCCCTCCGATTGAGACTTGAATCAGCATAATAAAACCTGTCAGATTATAGACTGTTCTCGCTGATTTCCCAAACGGCACTGATCTGGTAAGGATACGCAGCAGCACGAAAATTGCAAGGATGACGATACCGAACCAGCGGTGAGAGTGCCAAAGCTGGGGGTATGTTTCCATAATGAATCTACCGGAAATCACCTGCAGCAGCACAGCAACCGTGATCCCCCACATAACAAGCATAGGAACCAACCCTGCCGAGCGGGATCCCACTGATTTGCCTAATGTTGACATATTATTTTCCATTTTCATATAGAGACGAAATCAACGCCATATCGTTGTTAAACAGCCGTCGTCGAGTCAGCCATACAGTAAAAAGACTGCCCAAAGCTGTTGAAGCGACCAGCATAAACATCACTACTATCTGATACATCACCGCATCCTTCGGGTCTGCTCCGGCGAGTAGCTGCCCGGTCATCATCCCCGGGAAACTGACGATCCCGACAATTGACATGGAGTTAATCATCGGCATCATCCCGGTGCGAATTGCATTCCGCGCAATATGTAGCGTGGCTTCGACCGGGTTTGCGCCGAGTAGCAGCCGATCTTCGATCTCTTTTCGCTTGCTTTTGCAGTCCGAAACAAAGCTGTCCAGTGCCAATGATATTCCAGTTAGAGTATTCCCAAGAATCATCCCGAGAAGCGGGATGAAGATATAAGGAGTCCAAAAAGGCTTGGCTGAAATCACAACTCCGGTCACTATGACCGTCACCAGAAAGGAGGAGAGAGATAGCGAAATCATCACATCCAGCCCCGTTCCTTTGATTTTCGATTTCTGTCTCGCAATCGCTTCACGCCAAGCCAGCAGCACCATCATTAACGCCAGCAGAAGCACCAGCCATATCGTCTTCAGTCCGAACACAAATCCCAATACAGCACCTGCGAGAGATAACTGAACCACCGTCCGAAAGGATGCGACCATCAGAGTTGTCAGCAGTCCTAACCGCATCAATGCCGATATGATCCCGGCAGCAAGGACAAAACCTGCGGAAAGCGAAATCTGGAACGGTGTGAGGTGGATGTATTCGTTCATGATGCTGAGATGATCTCTAATGGGGCTCGGGAGAATGATTCGGATATCTGCTTGTCATGCACAACCCACAAGATCGCTCGAGCTTTTTCGGATACCCAATTTTTCAGCAGATTGATAACGACATCCTGATTATCTGAATCCAGATTTGCCGTTGGTTCGTCAAGCATTAAAATTTGTGGTTCAAGCAGCATCGCCCGCATTATCGCAACCCGCTGTGCTTCACCACCGGATAGGAGTGATGCAGGCTGATCCAACAGTTCAGACTGTAGCGAAAATTTCGCAAATTCATGAACAAGTTGACGATATTCCGGTTCTGGTGCTGCTACAGATTTGAACTTGAAAGGTTCTAACAGCAGATCGAGCACAGTTCCATCATTCCAAGCCGGAGCCTGAGGAATATAGATCACTTGTGTACGTAACTTAGCCGGATGCCAATCGTTGATAGGGATATTATTAAAACTGATCTGTCCGGCAGACATTGAATGGAGCCGAACAAGGGTACGGAGGAGAGTTGACTTACCGACTCCGGAAATGCCTGTGACAGGCAGGATATCTCCTGCATTGACCCGAAAATTAATCCCGTCGGCAAGAGCCTGAACGCTTCCGTTCTTGGCAACAGCAATCGCTACGTTATCCGCAACGAGCATGTTACTTGAGCTTATATGTCAATCCAAATGAGAGAGTCTCTTTGAATCGTCCTGCCAGGTCAATCTCCTTGTCGTACAGAAGCTGTAGATAAAGGTTCACATCAATATATTGTGTGACACTCGCTGTGAAGATGTGCTCCCAGTTGACGTCAACATCCTGCCAGTAATTTTTATTTGGCAGACCTTCCAGCTCGTCCGCTTTGGAGTTGAACAGAGCCTGAAACAGTATCAGCTTACTCTTATATGACAGATTTTCCGCAAGCTTTGATGTCTGATCGGAAACAAACTCAATACCGCCGTCGTTGGTAGTCTCGCTGCCACGCTTGTTGGTCACAGGGTCAAGCAAATCACGGTTCATCGTCTGTCTGAATCCGAAACCGATTCGCGCTGACCACTCATGTTTGTCATTCTCTACCAGCTTTTTAGCAGCACCGAGCGACTCTGTGAACGTCATCGGGTTGAAGTTTCGTTCTTTTGCAGGATCGCTGCCGTCCAGAAATTGGGTCAGTAATCTACCTGAAATGAACGGATCCACCACGATACCAAGCGTCATCCGAAACACCGTCTCCAGATCAATCAGGTCTGTAGATTTAATCGGTTCAGCCCAGTTCTTAGTCTCGGGATCCTGATTATGTGTCTGTCCGAATGACAGTTTAACGGTTGATTTGTTATGCCAAACAGGTGACAATACACGCTTCTGTATATAGTTACTGTTCAGAACCCATGAGATTGAGCCAGTCTCACCGCCGCTCCAGTTGTCGCTGTAGCTGTTCTGGGTCAGCATCAGGTTGGTGTCGAACGTGGTCTCATTAGGTTCCGCAAATAACGGGGTTGAACTCACGACAATACACAATGCGATGATTGTGCAGATAAAATATTTCATATTAATGCCGGTGTGATTAAATTGAAGTCTTGCTCATTTGTAGTAATATCGTCATTCCCGTGCAGACGGGAATCCAGTTAAAAACTGTTGTTCACTCCTCACGGTGAACATGGTACGGTGAAGCCTGATCCGTCGGCATAATTACCATTTCACTTATATTAACATGAGGTGATCGTGTAGCGCAGAACAGCACGGCATCGGCGACATCCATTGCAGTCAGCGGAGTCATATTCTCGTAGGGAACGCCTGCATTTTCACTGTCACCCCGATGTCGGACAAGAGAAAATTCCGTTTCTACCAGACCCGGATCAACAGTTGAGACGCGCAACGGTGTGTCCACCAGCTCCATCATCAATCCCTGATTCAACGCTCTGACAGCAAACTTGGTGGCGCAGTAAACCGTGCCGTTGGGATAAACATATCTACCCGCTATCGAGCCAATGTTAATGATGTGTCCGGTCCCTCGTTCGACCATGCCGGGTGTTACTTCACGAGTTATGTTCAGCAACCCTTTGATATTGGTGTCTATCATCTCATCCCAGTCGGTATGGTCTCCATGGTGTATGGGATTAAGTCCCCGAGCCAGCCCAGCGTTGTTAACGAGTATGTCAATATTGCAGAACTGCTCCGGCAGTGTGGTAAGGGCACTTTTAATTGAGCCTCTGTCCCGTACATCAATGCAGAGTGGTAAGCATTTTGCAGAGTAATCTCTATCCAGAACATCAGCCAATTCATATAGTCGCTCTGTTCTTCGTGCTGCAAGTATTACTTTCACTCCCTCTCTGGCAAATGCTTCAACACAGGCTTTACCGATTCCGCTGGAAGCTCCGGTGATCAGTGCGGTCATTCCGGTCAGTCTGTCATTCACTCTTCTCTTCCACGATCTTTGGTATAGAGTTAAAGTCACTTATGAATTGTTCACGGTCTTCTTTCTTCTCAATTTTATTACCAAACTCCTTGGCTTTTGCAATCAGTTCATCGTATGATTTTTTATCTCCGATCATCGCAGCGGCACGTGCCAACGCTTCGTAGCCATAAGCGGTGGCGAACGGTCCGAGTTTCCGTTCATGGCAGAGAGCGAGGCAACGCTGACCGTAGTAAACAGCCGGAATCGGACGCTCAACTGCAACATAAACCCTTGCCAGCAGCCACTCACTTCGAGCCCAATCGAGTGAACGACCGATTTCATCGTTGTGCAGACATGCCCCGTGGGCAGCATGGACCATGATCTCGTTTTCGCGTTCGGTTCGACCTTCTTTATAAAGCAGCCCGAATACTTGATCGGAAAGCTTGGTTGCCATCATCTGGTGACACTCACTGTCGGATATTTGTTTAGCCATTATATACCTTTCGGATTTTGTTCTTAAAATTACCTGTAGGGGTGGCATTTATGACACCCGTGCCATTACTCGTTTTAGCGTGACAATGTACTCAGGAACTTAACCACATCTTGTGGTGATCGCAGTATAATCTTCTTAACATCGGGAAATTGATTCAAAATGTCAATGATTTTAGGTCGGATATCTCGCGGAAAACGCCATAACCACACAATAAACTCCCAATCAAACTTCTCATTACACCCTTCAGCCATATCAGGACGTGTGCGACCGTACGATTGTGCAATCCTTTTTAATATTCGATAAAAACAGAGATAGCGTGAAGAGTCAAGAAAGATAACCGTATCTGCGCGTTCCATCCGAACGGGCAACGTCCTTGCAAAGTTGCCGTCAATGATCCATGAGTTCTTAGCTGTTAAATCTGCAACAACAGCATCCCATTCTGGTTGAGGAGTTTCTACCCATCCTGCATTCCAGAAGTGGGCATCGAGATGGATCACTTCAAGGTTTAATAACTTGCCGAGTTGAATTGCCAATGTTGATTTACCGGCACCGCCGGAACCGATTATTAATATTCTTTTCAATTTAGAGATGCTGATAGCTGTAGTCGGGCTTGTCTCAAACCCGACTACAGTTTTCATTCAATATCCTCTCCACAATGCGGACAAACCGACTTTTTCTTCTTTCTGCTCTGAATTTCCTCTACAAATCCGGATCCGAGTATTCCCGCAGGCAGCGCAAACAGACCGATCCCCATCAGAGCAATAATCATCGCCAAAAACTTCCCTGCCGCTGTGATCGGATAAACGTCACCGTATCCAACTGTAGTCAAAGTCACGATCCCCCACCACATCGCTGCCGGAATGCTGGCAAATGCTTCAGGCTGAGCTTCTCGCTCAACATAGTACATCAGTGAGGATGCGATCACCAGCAGCACAAACAGTGCGAACAGCGTGATGAACAGCTCTCCTTTTGATTTGCGCATGACGTTAACGAGCGTCTGCATGGATGTGGAATACCGAACCAGCTTGAAAAGTCGAAAAAGTCTGAACGCCCTGAAGAATCGGAGATCTACCGGCACGATCATCGGCAGGTAGAACGGTGCAATAGCCAGCAGGTCAATCAATGCAATCGGGGACAAGATAAACTTTAGCCTACCGGAAACCGGATGCCGAAATCGTGCGTCTGATGTACATGCCCACAGACGGAGAAGGTACTCTACACTGAATACCACTACAGAGATTAGCTCAAACAACCTAAGCAGCTCTCCATACTGCCGATCTATGCTGGGGACGGTTTCGAGAATCACAGCGAGGATATTAAGGAATATCAGGGAAATGATAATGATATCAACTGTCCGTCCCGGGATGTCATGTGGTGAGGATCTTTCAAGAATCTCGTAGAGCCGCTTTTTCATATCTCCATAGGATTGTTTGTGCGCAATTAATGTCACAATATACACCATAATTGTCCTGACCGCATCTGACAAAATCGTAATTACTTGTCAATCAGTAATTCGACCTTAATTACAGAGGGTAGTCGTCCGGAAATGGGGGAGCATAGAGTACACGCTTCAGCGTGTCTTCTTTACACCGGACAGGCTGAAGCCTGAACTCATCCCGATTTCAAACATGAATTCAATCAATGTTCAGATTAAGCCCAAATCTGGGAGCATTCACATCTTGACTTAAGATGTATTTTCTCCATATATTATAGGGCAAGATTTACATCACTAAATTGATAGAAATACTGTCTGAAAGAATGTGGATGATTTGGTGATATTTCAGTAGTTTGATTGGAACGATCAGAGATCAAATAGCACAATTCCAAACGGTTTGTCCGCATTTACCCGGACACCGCGAATAAAACAACAATCCTCGAGGACAGAAATGTCACATAAAGATATGCCGAAACCTGAACCGGGAAAAGATGGATTTCTGTTGAAGGTCGGCTTTGCCGAGATGATGAAAGGTGGCGTTATCATGGACGTCACGAATGTTGAGCAGGCAAAAATAGCTGAAGATGCAGGTGCAGTAGCCGTTATGGCTCTTGAGCGTGTACCGTCGGACATCCGCAAGGAAGGGGGCGTTGCACGGATGGCGATGATTAAGGTAATCGAAGATATAATGAGCGCAGTCACGATTCCGGTGATGGCAAAGGTCAGAATCGGTCATTTTGTCGAAGCGGAACTGCTGCAGGCTCTCGGTGTGGATTTCATTGATGAGTCAGAAGTTCTCACTCCTGCAGACGAGCACAATCACGTATATAAGCACGATTTTCGGGTGCCGTTCGTATGCGGCTGCACAAATCTTGCGGAAGCGCTGCGCCGTATAGGTGAGGGTGCTGCGATGATGCGCACAAAAGGTGAAGCAGGGACCGGCAATGTCGTTGAAGCGGTACGTCACATGCGGATGGTGATAAGTGAGATCAATCGTCTCACAACGCTCCGTTCGGATGAGCTGATGGCTGAGTCAAAGAAGATGGGCGCACCATACGAGATAGTTGCTCAGGTGGCGGAAACAGGCAGACTGCCGGTACCGAACTTCGCAGCAGGCGGTTTGGCTACTCCGGCTGATGCTGCGCTGATGATGAAGCTCGGTGCGGAAGCTGTGTTTGTCGGATCCGGTATTTTCAAGTCTTCGGATCCACCTCTACGCGCCAAAGCGATTGTCCGCGCAACGACTCACTATCAAAATCCGGATGAAATATTGGAAGCTACCCGCAGCCTCGGTGAAGCTATGCCGGGTTTGGAGATGTCACAGATACCACCGGAAGAAATGCTGCACAATCGAGGCTGGTAGTGAAGATCGGTGTGCTGGCGATTCAGGGGGATTTCGTTCGACACGTGAAGTCATTGGAATCAATATCAGTGGATGCCGTTGAAATTCGATACTCACATCAGTTGAGCGGATTGGATGGTATCATTATCCCGGGGGGGGAATCCACCACGTTCCATATCGTATTGGAGAGTGATGATCTCGGGCAGACACTACCACATGCACTTAGTGAAGGATTGCCTGCATGGGGTAGCTGTGCCGGATCAATCATGCTCGGATATGGCGAAGGTCGTCCTCCACGTTGGAATCTGATCAACGTGGAGACCGAGCGTAACGGATATGGACGTCAGGTTGATTCGTTCGTATCACCTATTGAAGTGTCTGTTTTTGAGACAGTGTTCAACGGTGTGTTTATTCGTGCTCCCCGCTTTATTCAAGTGGGTGAGGAGGTGGAGATTCTGGCTAAGTTCAAAAACGAACCGGTTATGGTTCGTCAGGGAAGCATCCTCGCAACATCATTTCATCCTGAGCTGACGCCGGACAACCGCATCCACCGCTATTTTGTCGAACAAGTTTGTTATCAGGCAATCCATCATTCTTAATCTTACCCGCTATGCCAAATTTGATACCGCAACTGCGGAATTACAGTATTGTCCATTTCTCTCATCAATCCTCTTTACTACAGGAGTAATGTTATGTTTACAAAGCAAGAACTGAAAGAATTAGCTTCATACGTTCTCGAAGACGCATGTTTTGTCAGCCTGTACCTCAATGTTGACCCAAAAGACAACCCAAAGGAAGAGTGGCAGATTCATTTCAAGAGCATGGCTCGTGAAGCGGTCGCCAATCTCACGGTCGGTGATGCGTGTGTTGCTCAGGATGAGATCAACAGAATCGAGAAGTTCCTTGCCGATAAACCTGATGGACTGAAACGAGGGTTAGCGATAATTAGCAGCCAAACAAAAGACTTCTGGCGAATGTATCATACTGCTATACCGTTTAGAAATGAGCTGATTATAGATAAAGATCCCTATGTCAAGCCGCTGGCGCTGATGATTGATCAGTTCCAGCGATATCTGGTGGTTGTTGTCGGGCGTGAAACAGCGAGGCTGCTGATCGCACGAATGGGTGAGATCGAAGAGATTGATACGATGGAAAAACCGAAACTCGATTTCAATCGAACACGCGACGGTGGAAAAGGTGACATGGGCGAGGTACGAGCTACCAAGAAGATGGAGAAGGCGAGGCATCTGCTGTTCAAAGATGCGATCACATCAATGGAAAAGGTACTGCTGACAGAGGGGATCAAACGGGTTCTGATCGGTGGAACCGATAAAGGACGAGGTCACTTCAAAGGTATGCTGTCTGACCATTTCAAGACCAATCGTATCGTTGATGAATTTTCAGTGGACAGTAATGCCAGTGAGCATGAGATTCTGGAAAAGTTGATTCCGGTGATGAAAGATGTTGAATATCAATTCGAGCGAAAAGCATTGGATGATCTGTTCGACAGTGGGCGTGATGGGTCGGTGCTGGGGTTATCGGATGTATTGACTGCCCTACAGCAAGGAAACGTACAGAAGTTGTATGTTCTATCTGACGTGATCACCCCCGGAATGGTGTGTAAGAATTGTAGTGCATTAACTCCTGACCGTGATAGGTCATGTCCGTACTGTGAGGGTGAGATGGATCATGTCCCACACATGCTCGACCTTGCGATTCAAAAGGCACTGGATCAAGGAGCGCGGGTTGATATGCTTCTTGAATCCGAACGACTGGAAAAGGTCGGAGGTGTGGGGGCTCTGTTAAGGTTTTAGAAGTAAGTCTAAAAAAAAGGCTGCCTTACGATAAGGCAGCCTTTTCTCATATAGATTCGCACGAAGTGCAGATTGGGGGGCAATGACTCTTTGATCATTGTACCGTCAATATGTGGAATTATCAGTTGAATGTCAAGCGGATTTTTTCTGAAGGCTTAAAATAAAAAGAAAGGGACCCTGACAGAAGAGTCCCTTTCCATCAAACAAGGAGATTTCATTATGAAATCAAAGCTATTACGCTCTAACAGCAATATAATACA